>NZ_RQXT01000037.1 GCF_003863365.1 Mesorhizobium tamadayense
TGTGAGCGCAGGGAACCGGCTTTCCTGGCGTCCTGTGTCGGCGAGAAGCGGTCATTCACTCAGGACCTATTTGCGGCCACGAGCGGATTATTGCATGCGCAGCTAGGGTCATGTTGCCGGGTTCCCCAGCCCTTCCACCAACGTGCTCAAGGCCGCGTCCAAGGGGGCCGATCCCACCTTCTCGGGCACCAAGAGCCCATCGATCGCAAGCATGGTCATGCCGTGGACGAGCCCCCAGCCGGCTGCCGCCTGACCTTCTATCGGCCGTCTGCGAACGCTCCCCGCGGCCTGGCCGCGCCGGAGGATTTCGAGGAGAACATCGAATACCGCCAGCGCCCGCTCGTTGAGATGCATTCCCACCGCTTTCCCCTCCTCCGCGCTAAACATCAGGCGGTAGAGAGCCGGGTTGTCCGTTCCGAACGCGACGTAGGCACGAGCTAGCGTAGTAATTTCGTCGCGCAGAGTTTCGGGCGCTTCAGACTTCGCTGCCGATAGGGACTCGCGCAGCCGATCGAACCCAATCATAGCGATCTCTGCAAGCAGCCCGGCCTTATCGGGGAAGTGCTTGTAAGGTGCCGCGTGGCTTACACCAGCCCGGCGGGCGACTTCCCGCAGCGTGAACTGCCAGCCCTTCTCCTCCCGAAGCATATCCAACGCCGTCTCGATAACCGCACGACGGAGATCACCGTGGTGATAGGGGCGGTTGGCTGCGTCCTGCATGCGACCTCGAAGTTTCTTTTGGATACATTGTTGACAGTGGCTACTTAAGCGCCTAAGTCAAGGGCGTAAGTTTCTCCCGTCTACATCGGGGTGAACCATGAACGCAATGGCAAAAATCACCGACGCTGATCGGCTAGGCGGCCTCCTCGCCAGCCAGCGTGCTGCCTTTCTGCGTGAGGGAGCGCCGTCGCTGGCGCGGCGACGAGCCGATCTGGCCAAGTTCAGGGCCACGATAATCGGGCATCGCAAGGCGATCGAAGATGCCATCAATGCCGATTTTCGGGCATCGCTCCCGGCACGAAACGGCGATCATGGAGGTTGCAGGGGTCGCCGAGGGCACGAAGTATCTGATCCGCAACCTTCGCAAATTCATGGCGCCGACCCGCCGACACGTTGCGCTGCACATGCGGCTAGGCAACGCCCGCATCGAATACCAGCCGCTTGGCGTCGTCGGCGTGATGTCACCGTGGAACTATCCGGTGAACCTCGCGCTGATGCCGGTCGTCACGGCCATCGCCGCCGGAAACCGGGTTATGCTGAAACCTCGGAGTTTACGCCCGTCACCAATGCGCTACTCGCAAAAATGTTCGGCGAGATATTCTCCGAAGATCAGTTCGCGATCGTCACTGGCGACGCGGTCGTGGGGGCGGCCTTCTCGGCCTTGCCGTTCGACCACCTGGTCTTCACCGGGAGCACTGCAGTAGGGCGATCGGTGATGAAGGCCGCAAGCGACAACCTCGTTCCGGTTACGCTCGAACTCGGGGGCAAGTCGCCTAGCATCGTTGCCAAGGGCCACACCCTTGACCGAGCGGCGGCGTCAATTGTCTACGGAAAGCTGCTCAGCGCCGGACAAACCTGCGTCGCCCCGGACTACGCGCTCGTCCACGAAAGCGACGTTGACTCGTTCGTCAAGGCATATGCCCGGAAGGTGGCGTCCTTCTATGCTGACGGTCCGGCGAGTGAACACTACACCTCAATCATCAACAAGCGGCACTATGCCCGGCTTCAGAGCCTGATCGACGATGCTCGCTCCAAAGGAGCGCAGATTATCGAGGTCGGCAATCGGCCCGGTGAAGCGTCCCGACGCCCCAACACGCTGGCGCCAACCGTCATCCTCGGCGTCACAGACGACATGCGCGTCGCTCATGAGGAAATCTTCGGCCCGGTCCTGCCGATTTTTCCCTACCGCGACGTCGAAGAAGCGATCGCCTACGTGAACGCCCGGCCCCGGCCGCTCGCGCTCTACTACTTCGGCGCCGATGACGATGACCGACGCAAGGTGCTGAGCCGAACGACTTCCGGCAACGTCACCATTAACGGCACAATCATGCACATCGCTCAGGACGACTTGCCTTTCGGCGGTGTCGGTCCCAGCGGCATGGGCGCATACCATGGAATCGAAGGTTTCCGTACCTTCAGCCATGCCAAAGGGATCTATGAGCAGGGTCGCTGGAACCTCTCCAATCTCCACGCCCCCTTCAGACAGCCGATCGATACCATCCTCAACGTTGCTCCGGTGACCAGCATGCCGTCATCAAGTCAGGCTCAGGAGCATCCGCACATGACCACCACATCGTTGCCACTGCGCGGCTCATGCGAATGCGGCGCTTGCTCGTTCGAGGTGCATACTGCGCCAAAGGGTAGATTTCGGTGCCACTGCCTGATCTGCCAGGCGTTCAACGGCAAACCGTTCGCGGATGTGGTCGCCGTTCGCGCCAAGGATGTCGTGCTGAAAAACGCCGGCAATATCTCATTCAAGAAATACCGTCCGCCGCCGAACTTCAATCGCGGGGTCTGCCGAACTTGCGGCAAACCTATTGTGGAGGTTGCGGGCGTCTGGCCGTTGAAGGTGATGTTCATCCCGGCCAGCAATTTCGAGCCCGAGGCCCGGCTGCCGCCGATTCGGATGAATATATTCTATCACCGTCGTGTGCTGGACATGCCCGATAGCTTGCCCAAATACAGCGGCTATTTCCCGAGCGAGTTGGCGATCGGGAAAATGATCATGAGCGGCTTGTGAGATGGCGAGTCGATCTGTTCTGCGAAGCGTGAACCAATTGCTCCCCTAGGCTTGAACTAATGCATGTCGCTCAAAAGTGCGCAGCGGTTTTGGGAGAACGACATGCATCAAACAAAGACTTAAAGCGTGTCGCCTGAATCCGTTTCAGTGCGACACGCTTTAGAAGTGTTTCGCCGATGGAAGCGAGACGCTTTATGATCGCATCAGGGTGATTCCCAACAATGCTTCGAGAGGGGGAACTGAGCTGGTGGGGTTGAAATCTGTTCCGCTGGGTATCGCTGTCCTCGGCCTCCTCGCCATTGCCGTCGCCACGACGATGTCGGCCCGATCTTTCGCGGCGTTGCGGTCCTCAAGCATTCCGGCCTGGCTGCAGGCTCATGTCGGCGAAGGCGACGGTCAGATCGCTCAGGTGGTTCTGGAACGGGCGCGTGCGCTTTACCTGAAAAAGGTGAGCGAAGGTTCCGTGAAAAATCCCTGTTACTTCGCCATGGACGCAACCCGTCCGGGCGATTTGGGCAACGGGGTGCTGGGACGCCGCTACTACGTCATTTGCGAGGCCGAGCAGAGCTTTCGCGCGGTCTCGGCCGGCCACGGCGGCGGCCGCAACCTGAAGGGCGTCGCGGATTTTTCCAATGGCAGGCGTTGCGCGAAAAATTTCGGCAACGCGATGGATTCGGAACTGACGGCAGACGGCGCCTACATGACCGCCGAGGCCAAAACCTCGTTCAAGGGCTACTACCGCGTCGGCGCGAAGCAGGACGCGGTTTTCATGCGCACCTTCGTGCAGTTCGACGGCGAAGGCGAAACCGCCAACGCCAGGCAGCGCGTGATCGGCGGGCACCCGGCAGCGTTGCTGAGAGGAATGTGCCTTCGCAAAAGCCCGAACAGCTCACACGCCGACCACGATGGCTACGTGCCCTTTGGCAAGCTGGTGAATTATGCCGGCGGCCGCAGCAATGGCTGCACCAGCTGGTCGCCTGCGGATGCCGAGCAGATTATCCCGATGGTGAAGGACAATCCGACGACGCTCTACATCTATCCGGAGTCGCGCGACATTGCCGCCATAGCGCGTGCCGTGGCGGCCCGGCAATCGCCGTCAGGTGCCGAACTGTACTGGAATGCATCCTGCCTGAAGGAGATCGGCTCCCCGAAATTCTGGCCGAAGAAAATGCTGGAGCCGGTCATCGCGCGATACAAGAAGGATCAACCGTTGCCGCCCGCGCAGCCGGTGCCGATCTGCAGGGATCCATGAGGTCTCCAGCCGCCGCCTAAGATCGCGATGGGCTTTAGGGGCGTGACACAGATCCTACTTCAGCAACCCCTTGACGGTGGCGCTGTGCTTTGGCGAGATCCATTTGGCCGTCACGGCCTGCGCCCGTTCGCTTGCAAACATCGTCAGGCACCATTCCGATCGGAGTTCGTCGTGCCGCAGGATGTAGAGCGCGCCATCGCTGCCTTTGACCTTGCAGTAGCGGTAATCGGCGCCAAACCACTGGTCGACCATCTCGAAAACATCCACCTGGTCGCCATTGAGGCAGAACCTCCTGGGCACGTCGATACCGCCGTCTTGCCGGGTTTCGACCTTGATCCGCATACGCGCCTCCGCGCTTTGATAGAGGCTGATCGCTGTGCCCCCACGTAGGCACTCGCCTGACCACCTTCCACCCCGAGCGGCTCGGGCGGGCCCGCCGGTCATCGCCGGCGAAAGGACCGGACCTGATCGCCGCCGACCGTAGCGCACTGTGCGCGCGGCCTCCTTCCCGATGGATCCCGTTTCCGGAGACCGAAGCGCAGCGAAGACCGAGAACGCGCTCCGGCCGACAGTCCGGTCTCTATCCGGAACGCCTCGCCGCCGACGGCGCGTACGGTTCTACCGAGATGCCGGCTGGCTGGTACACGAGCGTGGGATCGAGCCGCTTATCCCGGTCTTTGACAAGACACCCGGCTTTTCAGGAAGTGATGGAGTTTGTCACTATGGCCGATACGAGCGCGCAGCCGTCGTGCGCGTCGCGGAAGAGCAAGTGGTCTTTGGATCAAAACTTTGTCTTTCCAGTCGCCTCTTCCGCCAGTGCCTTGGCTCCGACTTGAAACCAGAATACGCCGCTCCAATTCCCTCCGGCAGACTCTGCCTATGCTCGGAGGACGCCGATGAACGTCTTTCCCCGTAAAGCCGCATTTCGCTTCGCTAGAATCGGATTTCTCGCTTTTGCCTCGGTCGCGATGGCCGCCTCCGGTATGGCCCTCGGCCCGGCGCAGGCAGCGCTGCTTGCCCGCGTTCCAGCCGCGCGCGAAATGGCGGTCTGCGGCGACATGCTGTTCGTCGGAACCAAGGGTTCGTCGGTCTATGCCTTACCGGTGTCCGGCGGTCGCGCCCGGCGGGTCGCCTCCGGCTTCTCAGCTCCGAGCGGAGTCGCATGCTCCGGCGGTCGTCTGTTCGTAGCCTCGAGGAACAGCGTGACCGCGTTCGACGTAGGGCCGGGAGGCGCTCTGAGCGGCAGGCGCGACATTCGCCGCGGATTGGCGAATTCCGGGGTCCACAGTCTTCGCTATATCGGCGTCGGCCCGGATTCGCGGCTCTATGTCTCGCTGGGATCGCCCTGCAACATTTGCTTGCCGCGCGGGCTGCAAGGCACGATCGTCAGCGTGAAGCAGGACGGGTCCGATCTTCGGCGCGTCGCCTGGGGCGTGCGCAACTCGGTCGGCTTTGACTGGCACGGCCGCGCGATGTTCTTCACCGATAACGGCGCCGACCGGATGGGCGACAATATCCCGCCTGACGAATTGAACGAACTCCGGCCCGGCGGCTTCTACGGCTTTCCCTATCTCGGAGGCCGAATCCGGCTCAAGGGATTCGAGGATGCGCGACCGCCCGCTCAGCAGATTCCGCCCGTCTTCGATTTCCAGGCGCATGTCGCAACGCTGGGAATCCATTTCTTCCGAAGCCTCGGCGGCGACGCTCTGGTCGCCGAGCACGGAAGTTGGAACAGGTCGGTTCCAGTCGGGCGCCAGGTCGTGCGCGTACGCTTCCAGGGCGGCCGTGCGGTTTCGGCTGCGACTTTCGTCAAAGGCGTTGGCCGGCCCGTGGATGTCAAGGAAGCGCCGGACGGTTCCGTCCTCGTATCCGACGACGCCGGAGGCGCGATTTACGTCTTCAGACAATGACGCCAAGGGCGCCTCTAGGGGGGGCGGTCTACAGCACCTGTTCAAGGATCAGGTACATGGCGAAGAACAGTAGCACCAGCCACGGCGCGTTGCGGAAGAACTGGGTCAGCGCCCACGCGCACCGGCTGAGCCAGCGGAACTCGCTCAGCTGCAGCAGGCCAAGGCCGAGGCCCACGATCGTGCCAAGCGCCATCGACAGCACGGAGATGAGAAGATTGAAGCCGAAGCCGGTTAAAAGCAGCGGCATCCATTTGACGATGACACCGATTATCGAAAGCTCTTCCGGACTTGCCTGGGCGGCCGCGGCGGGCGCGAGCAAAAGCATTGCCGCGACCAGAGCCGGGCCGTGCCAGGCACGAAACCGCAAAGCCGGCACGGAAGGTGGTCGAACCGGCAGCAGCACGGGCAGGTCGGTCATTGGCGTGGTGCGCCCTTCCGTCATTGGCCGAATCCTGGAATGCGCAGCGACCGCTCCCAGCGGTGCATGACCCATACGAGCACGCCGACCAGCAGAACGAACGTGGCCAACAGCACGCACATCATTTCCGTCACGTTCTGCGATTCCGCCCAAATTTGCGTGACGGCATAAAGCGCCTCGGGAACCGCGATGGCGTAGGCAAGCGTCGTGGTCTTCAGCAGATTGACCAGATTGTTGTTCAACGCCGGCAGGCAGACGCGCAGCGCCAGCGGCAGGACGACATGGCGGTAGGCGCCGAGGCGTGTGTAGCCAAGAGCCTCGGCTGCCTCCACCGTTGTTTGCGGCACTGCTTCGATCCCGGACCGGAAGATTTCGATGTTGAAAGCGCCGGCAAACAGGGAAAGGGAAATGATCGCCCACTGCATATTGCTGAGCAGCGGCTGGCGCAGGCCGATGTCGTCGTAGCTGGCGGGCAGCAGCTCGCCCAGGCCGAAATAGAAGAAGAAGATCTGAACCAGGGGCGGCGTGTTGCGGAAAATGACGACGAAAATCTCGACGGGGCCGCGCACGATCCCGATCCGCGAGCTTTGCAGCCACGCGCCGATCACGCCTACGACGAGGCTGATGAGGATCGACACGACGCTCAGATAGATCGTCATGCCGACGCCCCTAGCGAACTGGGTCGCATAAGGGATCGTAGAAGATCGTAAAATTCAGCCCTGTAGTTTCGTAAAGGCCACGAAACCAAGCGGCGATTTCCTGCATGCATATCACCCACTGGCAGACGCAACCAAGGCAAGCGGGCTTTCCGCGACCGCGCCGGTTGCTTGAGGCATGTCAGCTCTGGTTCTTGTACTTGTCGTGCATGCGCTTTGAATAATCAGTGGGCTTGATGCCCCATTTTTGTTCGAGCCCGACGATCGTGCCCTTTTTCATCCACTCGATCGTGGCCTTGGAAACGAAATCCCTCAGGTCGTCGTTGCCCGGCGCCACGGCCATGATCCAGGGCGTTTCCATGATGCCCTTCAGCGGCATGGAATAATCGGCGGACCATTGCTTATCGAGCAGTTTGCCCTGAATGAATGTCTGGTCGTAAAGATAGCCTACGCAATTGCCCTGCTTCAGCGCGACGAGCGGCTTGTCGGAGCCATCGAGCCCGACGATCTTGGCGCCGTATTTCTCGGCGACCGACTTGTTGTAGAACGACCCGATCGTCGCGCAGAGCGGCTTGTCCTTCAGATCCTCCCAGGACGTGATCTTCGCGCGGTTCGATATCAGCACATTGACCGAATCCGAATAATAAGGCGGGTCGACCGCTTCCACGACCTTCCGGCGCTCCGGCTTGTCGGACATGGTGGCGATGAGGAGGTCGATCTTTCCCTGCTTGAGGAACTCCATCCGGTTGGCGGCGACGACCGGAACAAATTCCAGCTTGACGCCGAGTTGCTTGGCGAGATCGGCTGCCAGATCGGGCTCGATGCCGACGATCCCCCCGGACGGATCACGGAACCCGAACGGCTTGTAGTCGGCCTTGGTTCCAACGATCAGCGTGCCGCGAGCCTTGATGTCGTCTATCTTGCCGGCCGACGCTTGTGCCGTCAGCATGGCGAGCGTGATACCCGCGGCAACAAAGAAGAGTCTATTCATTCGCTCCACTCCGGGATAATGCGCGTCGTGCCCGTGATAGCCTCGAAGGCAGAGCGCGCTTAAGGAAGGTCAATGAAACGAGAGGGACCCGGCGAGGTCCTCAGGCGCGTACCGGGCGACCGGCAGGCCGTGCCCGTTCGACGATCGTTGAAGCCAGCACGTCGAGGGCGTCGATTTTCGCCATGTCGGCGTCGAGGCCTTCGGCAAGGAGCGAAAGTTCGGTGCACGCAATCGCCAGAAGATCAACATCGCCGGCAAGCAGTTGGCGCGCCACGACATTGAGCCGGCGACGCAATTCAGCCGTCGCGCCTTCCTTCTTGACCGCCTTGATGATGGCCATGATTTCCGTCTGATCGTCCGGATACCGGGTTTCTACCCCGAATGCTTCGAACGCTCTTTCGTAGAGCTCCAATTGCAGCACCGCGGTGGAGGCGAGCATGCCGATGCGTCGCCGACGCAGCGGCCGGCGCGCGACCGCCTCGGCGGTCAGCTTGACCATGTCGAGAAGCGGAATGCGCACGGCCGCCGCGATGTCGCCGGCATAGCCATGGGCGGTGTTGCAGGCGATGGCGAGCATCGTGGCGCCGGCGCTTTCCAGTCCCTTTGCCATGCGCACCAGCTCGTCGAGCGGGCTCGGCCCGGTGCCGTTGATCAGGGCATCGATGCGAGACGGAACCTTCGGGTTCTGGTCGACCAGAAGATGAATGTGGTCGGCATCATCCGCGGCCGGCGTCGCCTCCATGACCCGGCGCATCAGGTCGAGCGTGGCGGCAGGCCCCATGCCGCCGAGCACGCCGACGATGGGGTGAGCGGGCGGATAATGGCTGCTCATTGCGATTCGAACCTCCTGGATACCTCTTCGAGCGGGATTGGATGCCGTCAGGAATTGCTCTGGAGATCGGTCGGATAACCGAACAACCCGGCCGAGCCGCCGGTGTGGAGAAAGACGACGGTCTCGCCTTTCTTGAAGAAACCCTTCTTCGCCAGATCGACCAGCCCGGCCATGCCCTTTCCGGAATAGACCGGGTCCAGCAGGATGGCATCGGTGCGCGCCAGCATGCGGATCGCCGCGATCGTATCGGCAGCCGGCAAGCCGTAGCCCTCGCCGACATAATCGCAATTGGCAACGACATCTTCGCGCTTGACGGCACCGGCAATGCCGAGCTTCTCGGCCGTCCGGCACGCGAGCGAAAAGACGTTTTCCTCCTGCTTTTCCTTCGGTGCGCGCACGCCGATGCCGAGCACCGGCACGCCGCTGTTGATGCCGACGAGTCCGGCGACCAGGCCTGCCTGGGTTCCGGCACTGCCGGTCGCATGCACGACATGATCGACCTTCAGGCCGATGGTATTCGCCTGATAGACCAGCTCGATGGCCGCGTTCACATAGCCAAGCGCGCCCGTCGGGTTCGATCCGCCGCCCGGTATCGTATAGACTTTGCGGCCTTCGGCGCGCAGCCGTTCGGCGAGCTTTTCCATCTCGCCGTTCATGTCGGGATTGGCCGGGCAGCGCTCGATCGTCGCGCCGTGGAGACGGTCGAGCAGCACATTGCCGTTTTCCTTGTAATCGAAATCGGTCTTGCCGGTGCGGTCCTCCAGCAGCAGATGGCAGGCCATGCCGAGCTTGGCGGCGGCGGCCGCGGTCTGGCGCGCATGATTGGATTGGGTAGCGCCCTGAGTCATGACGGTGTCGGCGCCTTCGGCCAGCGCTTCGGCCATCAGAAATTCAAGCTTGCGCGTCTTGTTGCCGCCGGTCGACAGCCCGGTGCAATCATCGCGCTTGATCCAGATCTCCGGGCCGTTCAATTCCCTGGTCAGGTTGTCGAGCCGTTCGAGAGGAGTGGGCAGATGGCCGAGCGCAACACGAGGATAGCGGGCGAGATTCATTATGTCCTCCTTCATGGCAAGGAATACCGCATGCACCGTTTTGGAGAAGGCGCCGGCGCGGCTTGAACCGGGCTTACGCGCCCAGACCTACATGGGCCGCGCTGAGGGAGCGGCAAGAATGCCTGCAGCAGCCCCTACTGCAGCAGGCCCTTGACGATGGCGCTGGCCTTGGCGAAATCCATCTGGCCGGCATATTTCTGCTTGAGCGCGCCGATCACCTTGCCCATGTCCTTCTGGCTGGCCGCGCCTGTCGCGGCGATCGCCTCGCGCGCCGCCGCCGTGATTTCCGTGTCGCCGAGCTGCTGCGGCAGGAATTCGCGGATGATCTCCATCTCGCCGCGCTCTTGAGCGGCCAGTTCCGGCCGCTTGCCGTCCTCGAAAGCCTTGGCCGATTCCTCGCGCTGCTTCACCATCTTGGCGAGGATCTGCAGGATTTCCTCCTCGCTTGCCGCAGGCTTGCCGGCGCCGCGATTGGCGATGTCGCGGTCGTGGATGGCGGCCTGGATCAGCCTGAGCGTCGGCAGGCGATGCTTGTCCTGCGCCTTCATCGCGCTCTTCATGGATTCGGCGATTTTCTCGCGCATCGTGCTTCTCCTTCGATTGCGGCGGACAATAGCTTTGCCAAACGCGCAAGGCAAATCTCGGCAAACTATTGATATTGCTTGACGAAATAAATCGATTCCGTTCGGAGGAAGCGTCATTGACCGCTTTGGCGCCTTCGCCTATGTACTGAGCCTCGCATGAACTGAAAACTTTGGTTGCGCGCAGGCCCGCGAATTCGCCGCCGCGCGCTGTTTGCTGCGCGGATCGTCCCGCCAACGGGATAATCCGGAAGCAGCCTCTAGGAGTGCCGCCATGGCCACGACCACCGCCCCCTGGGCCACCGAAAAGCCGACCGCCCTTCTGGTGCTCGCCGACGGCACGGTGATCGAGGGCCGCGGTCTCGGCGCCACAGGATCGGCGGTCGCCGAAGTCTGCTTCAACACCGCCCTCACCGGTTACGAGGAGATCCTTACCGATCCCTCCTATGCCGGCCAGATCGTCACCTTCACCTTCCCGCATATCGGCAATGTCGGCACCAACAGCGAGGATATCGAAGACCTCAATCCGGCGGCGCGCGCCGGCGCCGTCGGCACCATCTTCAAGGCCAATGTCACCGACCCGTCCAACTACCGGGCAGCCGGGCATCTCGACCAGTGGCTGAAGAAGCGTGGCATTGTCGCGCTTTCGGGAATCGATACCCGTGCGCTCACCGTGCTGATCCGCGAGAAAGGCATGCCCAACGCCGTCATCGCCCATGCACCCGACGGCGTCTTCGACCTTGACGACCTGAAGCGGCGCGCCGCCGCGTGGTCGGGCCTTATCGGACTGGACCTCGCCAAGGAAGTCACCTCGGGCCAGTCCTCGGTCTGGCGCGAGACGCCCTGGGCCTGGAACAATGGCTTCGGCGAGCAGGGCGAGCCGTCGCTGCACGTGGTGGCGATCGACTATGGCGTCAAGCGCAACATCCTGCGCCTGCTCGCCGGCCTCGGCGCCAAGGTCACCGTCGTGCCGGCCAAGACCGGCGCGGAGGAAATCCTGGCCATGCGGCCGGACGGCATCTTCCTCTCCAACGGTCCCGGCGACCCGGAGGCGACCGGCGAATATGCCGTGCCGGTCATCCAGGATCTCTTGAAGACCGACATCCCACTGTTCGGCATCTGCCTCGGTCACCAGATGCTGGCGCTGGCGCTCGGCGGCAGGACCGAGAAGATGCACCAGGGCCACCATGGCGCCAACCATCCGGTGAAGGACCACACGACCGGCAAGGTCGAGATCGTCTCGATGAACCATGGTTTCGCCGTCGATGCCGACTCGCTGCCCGAAGGTGTCGAGGAGACCCATGTCTCGCTCTTCGACGGCTCCAATTGCGGCATCGCGCTGACCGGCCGGCCGGTGTTCTCGGTCCAGCACCATCCCGAAGCCTCGCCCGGCCCGCAGGATTCGCACTATCTCTTCCGCCGCTTCGTCAATCTCATCCTCGAGCGGCGCGGCGAGGAATTGCTGGCCGAGCGTGCCTGACCAAGACGAACGCTACTCAAGCCACGTCGGTCGCCGCTTCCTCGGCATGCATGCGCTCGACCTCCTTCGGGGTCGGCTTGGCCACTTTCGTCACGAAAGCGATAACCGCGAGCGTCAGGAAAATCGCGCCGAGCACATAGGGCGCGCCGCCGAACGCAATCGGCGCGCTCGGGCCGGTGAACCAGGAAAAGATCGCCGTATAAAGCAGCGGCGTGATGATCGAGGTGATCGAGAAGATCGAGGTCATTGCGCCCTGGAGCTCGCCTTGCGCCGAAGGCGGCACCTTGGCCGCGGCAAGGCTTCTCAGCGGCGGGTCGGCGAGCGCTTCCAGGCAGCCGGCGACGATCACCGCATAGATCATCCAGCCTTGCGTCGCAAACGCATAGCCGAAAGCGCTGAGCGCGGTGAAGGTGAGGCCGATCGCTGCCGTCCTCCATTCGCCGAGCCTGGGGATGACGCGCGGCAGCACCGTCGCCATGACGATCGCGCCGCACAGGCCGAAGACGCCGAGCGAGAAGCCGATCTGCTGCTCGTTCCAGCCATAGCGGTAGTTTGAGACGAAGGACCACACCGCCGGATACATCATGTGGCCGAGCGTCATCAGGAAGAAGACGAGCCCGATCCAGCCTATGCCCTGGTAGTTGCGCATCTGGATGAGCGTACCGACGGGGTTTGCGCGCTTCCACTCGAAGCGGCGCCGATGCTGCTCGTCCAGTGTCTCGGGCAGGAGAAATAGCGCGATGAGGAAGTTCACGAGGGCAAGCCCGGCGGCGAAATAGAACGGCACGCGCGGCCCGAAGGTGCCGAGCAGCCCGCCCAGCACCGGGCCGATGACGAAACCGACGCCGAAGGCGATGCCGAGCAGGCCGAAATTCTTGGCCCGGTTCTCGTCGTTCGAGATGTCGGCGATGAAGGCCGATGTCGTCGAATAGCTGGCGCCCGAAATGCCGGCGAGCACGCGTCCGATGAACAGCATCGGGTACGACCAGGCGATGGCGCAGATCAAATTGTCGATGGAAAAGGTGAGCACCGAGGCAAGCAGGATCGGCCGCCGTCCGAAACGGTCGCTCAAGCCGCCGATGACCGGCGCGAAGAAGAACTGCATCGCCGCATAGACGAAGAACAGCCAGCCGCCCTCGATCGCCGCCTCGCTGACGCCGACGCCGGTCAGTTCCTGCAGATAGGCCGGCAGCACCGGCATGATGATGCCGAAGCCGATGACGTCGAGCAGCAGCGTTGTGAAAACGAGCGCAAGGCCCCGCCTGGCGGTTTTGGGGTCGATCATGATGGTGTCAAGCTCCTCGGCCGCCCTGGGGCAAAGGCGGCGGGCTCTTATAGGCGAGCTTGCCGGCCGGAACAATAAGCGAACGACCGCAACTGCCTCATCCTGACATCAGGCGGGACCGCAGAGGAACGCGGCCGTATATCGCCGCCTCAGACTGGATTGTTGAAAGTATCGCAGTCCGAAAGCTTGCCGTTCTTGTAGCCGCGTGCCAGCCAGGTCTGCCGCTGTTGCGAAGTGCCGTGGTTGAAGCTTTCGGGAACGACATAGCCCTGCATCTTCTTCTGCAGCGTGTCGTCACCGATCTGCTTGGCGGCATTCAGCGCGCTTTCCATGTCGCCCTGCTCCAATATGCCCTTCTGCGCGGTATAGTGCGCCCAGACACCGGCGAAGCAGTCGGCCTGGAGCTCGACCCGCACCGACATCTGGTTGGCGTCGGCCTCGCTCATGCCTTGCCGCATCTGGTTGAACTTCGACATCATGCCGGTGAGGTTCTGCACGTGGTGGCCGACCTCATGCGCGATCACATAGGCGCGGGCAAACTCGCCCGAGGCGCCGAACTGCTGGTCGAGCTGCTGGAAGAAGGTCATGTCGAGATAGACCTTGTGGTCGCCGGGGCAATAGAACGGCCCGGCCGCCGAGGAGGCGAAACCGCAGGCCGAACGGATCCGGCCGCTGAACAGCACCAGCTTGGGGTCTTCGTAGGTGAGGCCGCTGGCCTTGAAGATGCCGGTCCAGGTTTCCTCGGTTTCAGCGAGCACCGTCGCCACGAACTGCTTCATCTCGTCGGATGCCGGAGCGCCGCCATCCGGCGAACTGGCGTCCTCGGTGATCTGACCGCCGCCACCATCGCCCAGAATCTGCGACGGATCGAAGCCGAAATACCATCCCGCAAGCACGACCAGGATGACCAGGATGATGCTCGAGCCGCCGCCGGCGCGCCCGCCGATCGGAACGCGGAACTGACCGGGGCTGCCGCCGCTGAATCCGCCACCGCTGTCGCCACGCTGGTCCTCGATGTTGTCGCTCTGGCGACGGCCTCTCCAAAGCATGGCAACTCCTCGCTATGCGAATGTTCTGGAAGGTCCGGCCCGTGACCGCCCCCTCCAGACAATTATCGCAACGCATACGCCAAGTCACAGCATTTTTCGCGCGGCCGGCGCCGCGACTTCAAGCTCCGCAACCCGATCCTTGTCTCGGAACGCCCAAGCTCAGCGTGCTGAGGTCATTGCCCTGCGGAAAGCTTCCAGCGTCTCGGCGCTGACATGGTGCTCGATGCCCTCGGCGTCGATCCGCGCCGTCTCGGCGCTGACGCCCAGCGAGCGCAGGAAGGCTTCCACCGTCTGGTGGCGGATGCGGCTCTCCTCCGCTACCTTGCGGCCGGCTTCGGTGAGGAACACCCCGCGATAGGGCTTTCTGGAGACCAGCCCGTCGGCGCAGAGCCTGGTCAGCATTTTCGCCACGGTGGGTTGCGCGACGCCGAGCCTGGCCGCGATATCGACCTGACGGGCTTCGTTGCCGTCCTCGATCAGATCGGCGATCAGCTCGACATAGTCCTCGACAAGCGCGCTGCGGCGCGCCTCGCGCGTATGCCGGAACCCTTCCGAATGGATTTCGGCATCGGGAAGCGGCTCTTCACGTCGAACCGGTCTGTTCCTCAGCGCCAAATACGCGCTCCTTCTTGGCTGGCCGAAGGCTGAATCGGGGATCGCATTCATAACACGAACCCTGGTGCTCCGGCCGTTTATTTGCATTCCCGTTCACGTGCAACCGGCCTCTGCGCCATCAGATAAAAGCACAAACAATGAAATATAGCCTATTGCATAATGTTGAGCCGTGGCATAGATAAGGGGCGCCATCGAAATATTCCAGCGGAAGTCCGTGATGTCCGACGCAGAAGCCGTATCCCGTTCCTCGTGGCAATTTGCCCGCGCCGATGAGGGCGAACAGCCCAGCCTGCGCGAGGTCAATGCCACGATCGCAGTGCCGCGGACCGGCGTCTGGTTCCGCCGCCTGTTCGCCTTCATGGGGCCGGGCTACATGGTGTCGGTCGGCTATATGGACCCGGGCAACTGGGCGACAGACCTCGCCGGCGGCGCACAGTTCGGCTACACGCTGCTTTTCATCATCATGCTGTCGAACCTGATGGCGATCCTCTTGCAGGCGCTGGCTGCCCGCCTCGGCATCGCCACCGGCCGCGACCTCGCCCAGGCCTGCCGCGCCTATTATCCGCGTCCGGTCAATTTCCTGCTCTGGATCGCCTGCGAGCTGGCGATCATCGCCTGCGACCTTGCCGAGGTGATCGGCACGGCGATCGCGCTGCAGCTGCTGTTCGGCATTCCGCTGATCGGCGGCGCCGTGCTCACCGCGCTCGACGCCTTCCTTGTGCTGCTGCTCATGAACAGGGGCTTCCGTTACCTGGAAGCTTTCGTCGTCGCGCTCCTGATCGTCATCTTTGGCTGCTTTGCCATCCAGATCTTCGTTGCCGCGCCGCCGGCCGGCACGATCCTGCATTCGATGTTCGTACCGTCGTCCGAGATCGTCACCAACCCGACGATGCTCTACATCGCCATCGGCATCATCGGCGCCACCGTGATGCCGCATAATCTCTACCTGCACTCCTCGATCGTGCAGACCCGCGCCTATGCGCGCACCGATGCGGGCAAGCGCGACGCCATCAAGTGGGCGACGACCGATTCGACCATCGCGCTGGTCCTGGCGCTGTTCGTCAATGCCTCGATCCTCATCGTCGCGGCCGTGGCCTTCCACGGCACCGGGCACCAGGATGTCGCCGAGATCGGCCAGGCATTTGAATTGCTGTCGCCGCTCTTGGGCTTGAGCATCGCCTCGATCCTGTTCGCGGTCGCGCTGCTCGCCTCCGGCCTCAACTCGACGGTCACCGCGACGCTCGCCGGCCAGATCGTGATGGAAGGCTTCCTGCGCCTGCGCGTCCCGCAATGGGCGCGCCGCCTGCTGACGCGCGGCATCGCGATCGTCCCCGTCGTGGTCGTCACCGCGCTATACGGCGAGAAGGGCACGGCCCAGCTCCTGGTCTTCAGCCAGGTCATCCTGTCGATGCAGTTGCCCTTCGCCGTGGTGCCGCTGGTGCAGTTCGTGTCGGACAAGAAGAAGATGGGCTATTTCGCCATCCCGCGCGGTGTCACCGCGCTCGCCTGGGTAGTCGCAGCCATCATCCTTGTGCTCAACTTCAAGCTGCTCTACGACACCATCGCCGGCTGACATCGGGCCGCGACGTGTCCTGCCGGCCGCGCTATCTTCTGGAAGCATGACCGGATCGGACGACGCCCGAAAATTCTATGCCAAGCTGATGGCCGCGCATGCGCGTTCGGCCGATCCGCGCATCGAAGAGGTGTTCGCCTCGGTGCCGCGCGAGGCCTTTCTCGGGCCCGGACCGTGGACCGTTTTTGCCGGCGACGGCGGGTTCAAAACGCCAACTGCCGATCCGAGCTATATCTATCAGAACGTGCTGGTGGTGCTCGACGCCGACAAGGGTATCAACAACGGCGAGCCGGTTCTGCACGCCATGTGGATCGGCAAGGTCGAGCCGAAGCCTGGTGAAGCCGTCACCCACATCGGCGCCGGCACCGGCTACTATACCGCGCTGCTGGCAAGGCTGGTCGAGCCTGGCGGCAGCGTCACCGCCTTCGAGATCGAAGCGGACCTCGCCGCGCAAGCCAAGGCGAACCTCGCAGCCTATGGCAATGCCGAGGTCGTTTCCGGCGACGCCGTCGCCGGCCCACTGCCGCCTTCCGACATCATTTATGTCAATGCCGCCGTCGTTGCCCCTCCCGCAGCATGGCTGAAAGCGCTCAAGCCTGGCGGCCGCTTGATCTTCCCCTGGCGGCCTGCAGAGCGCGTCGGCCTCGCGGTGCTGGTCACCCGCATGGAATCGGGTTTCGCATGCCAGCCTTTCATGGGCTCATGGTTCATCCCTTGCGTCGGCGCCTCCGTCGCCGGCCCCGACGCAAGAGTGCCAACCCGCGAACGCGCCACCCGCACGCGCTCGATCTGGCTGACGCAGGACAAGGCGCCCGATCGCACCGCCACCGCCGTCTTCGGCGATGTCTGGTTCTCGTCCCGCGCCATTCGCGCCAAGCGCTAGAAATTTATAGGCTCGTGTCGGAGAGCAACCGCGTCGCCCGTCCTTAGGCCGAAATCCGGCCGCGTCGGCGCGGATCGCGAAAAAGGGAGAAGTCAGATGCGCAAGATCATCGCCGCCACATTCGTCAGCCTCGACGGCGTCATGCAGGCGCCAGGCGCTCCGGAAGAGGATCCGGCCGGCGGCTTCAAGTTCGGCGGCTGGACGTTCCATTACTTTGACGAGGTAGCGGGCGCGGCAATGGATGAACTGTTCTCCAAACCCTTCGCGCTGCTGCTCGGCCGCAGGACCTACGACATTTTCGCCGCGTACTGGCCGTATCAGAAAGATCCGATCGCAGATGCCTTCAACCCTGCGACCAAATATGTGGCGACGCACCGCCCGGATTCGCTTACCTGGCAGAACACCCAGTCGCTCGGGCCAGATGTCGTTGCCAGGCTCAGGCAGCTCCAACAGGAAGACGGACCTGACCTGCTCATCCAAGGATCGGGCAATCTGATCCAGACCCTGCTCGCCAACGGGCTGATCGACGAGATCCGGCTGATGATCTTCCCGCTGTTGCTGGGCAAGGGCAAGCGGCTGTTCGGCGATGACGCGATGCCGGCCGCCTTCAAGCTTATCAAGTCACAAGCCTCGAGCACCGGCGTCATCATGGCGACCTATGAACGCGGCGGCGAGATCAAGACCGGGTCTTTCGCAACAGAGCAGCCTTCGGAGGCCGAGCTCGAACGGCGCAAGAACTGGAAGTAGCAACAGGTCGCGGGCCAGGGTTCGGCATGGCTGACGCCTCGCCGCGAACAATGCTTTCGCAGAACCACCAGACGCTTGACGCAACCACCAGGATGCTGCCGATGATCCCACCATTACCGCCTTTGAACGATCGCCCGACGGCGGCAGGGGACAGGCACGCGACATCCGTGTGCGCTGGGCGCTTGAGGAAGTAGGCCAACCTTATCACGTCCGTCTCGTTTCGTTCAGCGAGATGAAGCAACCCGCGCATCTTGCGGTTAATCCGTTCGGCCAGATTCCGACCTATGAGGAAGGCGATCTCTGCCTGTTCGAGTCCGGATCGATCGTGTTCCATATCGCGGAACGTCATGCGGGCCTGCTGCCGGAGGATGCGAACGCCCGGGCGCGCGCAATCACCTGGATGTTCGCCGCCCTCAACACGGTGGAGCCGCCGATCCTGGAGTTCGTAACCGTCGTGATCCTGGAGCGCGACGCGACCTGGCACGACCAGCGCCTGCCCTTGGTCGAGGACCGGATCCGTAAGCGCCTGGCCGAACTCTCCCGCTGCTTGGGCGATGCCGACTGGCTCGACGGCGCGTTCAGCGTCGGCGACCTTGTCATGGTGGGTGTTCTGCGCCGGCTGAACAGATCGGGCTTGCTGGACGAATTCCCGAACCTCGCCGCCTATGTCGCCCGCGCCGAAGCGCGGCCGGCCTTCAAGCGTGCTTTCGAAGCCCAATTGGCGGTTGCCACCGCCGCATCGAACGGCTGATTGGGGCCCGACCGCTTCGCCGCCACTGCCCGCGGGCCGGAGAAGTCCTGTCACGCCGCCTGGCGATAGCGTGAAAGACCTTCGCGGATATGGCTGGCGAAAGCCTGCACGGCCGGCGCGGTGACATGTTTGGGCAAATGCAGGTTGACGGAAAAGTTCGGCAGGGCCGGAAGGTCGGCGCCGGACAGGATGTCGAGATCGGCCGGAACCGTCGAGGCAAGCCACGTGGTCACCGCAAGGTCTGAGCGCACGGTCGCCGTCGTGGCATCGATATTGCCGTTCTCGAACACGGTGCGCCAGTCGAGCCCATTGGTGCCGAGCGCCGCCAGCACCGCCGGGCGGAAGGCGCAGGTGTCCGCGACCATCGACACCGGCAGGGGCCGCTTCAAGCGCGCAGAGCCGCCTCTGGCGCCGACCCAGACCAGCCGGTCGACCAGTAGGCATTCACCGACGGTCGGACCCGCCCGCTCCTCGATGACGGCGAGATCGATCGTTCCTGCCGCCAATGCCGCCGTAAGGTCCGGCGAAGAGGCGCAGATCAGCGAAATCTCCACCTGTGGGTAGGCTTCCGCATAGGCCTTGAGCACCGGCTGCAGCAATGTGCCGACAAGGTCGTAGGGCACGCCGATCCGAACCTGGCCCGCGACCGCCTTGCCGCCCATCTCGGCGATGATCTCGTCGTTGAGCTGCAAGAGGCGCCTGCCCTTGTCGAGCAGCAGCTCGCCGGCGCGCGTCAATCTCAAGCCGCGCCGGTCGCGCTCGAACAGTGTCTGGCCAAGCACCTTCTCCAGCCGCTTGATCTGCTGGCTAACGGCGCCCTGGGTGAGGTTGAGCGTGTTGGCTGCCGCCGTCATGCTCGCCATGCCGGCCGCGGTGACGAAAGTGCGGATAAGGGTCGTATCGATATCGCGGATCATTTCTCCATTATAAATGCTAATGCAGATCATATCAGACATTGCATTTACTGATGAAACAGAGCGCCTAGCATGCCGGCTTCCTTCGACCGGAAAAGGCGCATGTCCGAAACCTTCATTCCCCTGATCCTGTTCGCGCTGATCTCCACTTCGACGCCGGGCATCGCCACGACGCTGTCGACGGCATCCGGCGCGCAGTTCGGCTTTCGCCGCTCGATGCCGTTGATGGCCGGCAGCGCCGCCGGTCTGGCCTCGGTGGCGGCTGCAGGCGCAGCGGGGCTGGCCGGACTGCTCGCCGCCGTGCCTTCGCTGCAGCTCGCCATGAAGATCGCCGGCTCGCTCTACCTGCTCTGGCTGGCGATCAGGATCGGCCGCAGCGGGCCGCCAAACCTTGACGTGACCATGGCCAGGCCGAACAGCTTCTTCGGCGGCGCCGGCATCCAGTGGATGAATCCGAAGGGCTGGGCGATGGGCCTGGGCGCTGCCGCGTCCTTCGCAGCGCTCGCCGACGGTCCCCTCCAGCTTGCGCTGCTGCTCGGCGCCGTGTTCGGCCTTGCCGCCGCTTTCTCGCTGTCACTGTGGTGCGTGGCCGGCACGCTGCTCGCCCGGCTGCTCAGGACCGAGCGGCAGTGGCGCGCGCTCAACATCGTGCTCGGCCTGCTGCTGGCCGCCTCGGTCCTGCAGATGTGGCGGCCAGCCTGATAGACGGAGACTACACGGCGTAGCGAGCCGCCGGCTTGTCGGCGTGCAGGCTGCCGTAGAAGGCTTGCCGGGCGCCGAGGAAGGCATCCACCTTGGCCGCATCGGCAAGCGCCGGCGCGGTGACGGCTTCGCCCTTGGCCAGGCCGACAAGCGCGGCGTCGACCAGATCGTCGGCCGTCATGATGATCTCCTTCGGAAGGCTGTCGATATCGCTTCCGGCAAGCTCCCAGAAATCGGTCCGGGTCGCGCCCGGCAGCACCACCTGTACATTCACTCCGGTACCCGCCACCTCGCGGTGCAGGGCTTCGGTGAAGTTGACGACGTAGGCCTTGGTGCCGCTATAGATGCCGCCGAACGAAGTGTCATAGGCGAGCACGGAAGCGATGTTGACGATGGCGCCGCGGTCGCGTGCAAGCAGGCCCGGCAGCACGGCGCGCGTCAATCTGGTCAGCGCCAGGACATTGACCTTGATCATGCGTTCAGCCGCGTCGGCATCGGCCTTGGCAACCACCTGTTGACCGCCGAGACCGGCATTGTTGACCAGCAGCGTCACGCTCTCGTCCGCGATGATCGCCTGTTCGACGCTGCGCAAGTCAGCATCATTGGCGAGATCTGCAGCGATCACCTTGACCTTGCGGCCATAGGCATAAGCCAGCTTGTCCGCCAGTTCCTGCAGCCGGTCGGCGCGCCGCGCCACCAGCACCAGATCGTAGCCCTGCCCCGCCAGCCGGTCGGCATAAACCGCGCCGATGCCCGAGGAAGCACCTGTAATCACGGCCGTGCCCTTATTGTCGTTGCTGCTCATTGTCCTGTTCCTTTTCGTTGTTCGCTCGCTCGGCCTCGACAGCCAAGTCGGAGCCGAGCCCATAATCCAATTTTCAATTAGTGGCATATGCCACTTTCGGCGAAGTAGGTATATGCCACTATCTTGTCAACGGCCGCGGCGAAAACTATTTCTGTGGCAGGCCGGTGCGCGTTTTCACCGGCAAGGAGTGGATATGACTGAAGCTCAGCAGCCGGGATTCAGCCGTTGCAATAATGCGACCTTGCGGCGCGCCGCACGCAGGCTCGGCCGCTTCTACGATGACGCGCTGGGGACTTCCGGCTTGAAGAGCACGCAGTTTGGCCTGCTCTTTCAGATCCATGTCAGCGGCGAGCCGGCGATGGGCGCAATTGCCGAGGCGCTGATCATGGATCTGTCGGCGCTTGGCCACACGCTGAAGCCACTGATCCGCGACGGCTATGTCGAGACTTTTGCGGACAAGGACGACCGCCGCATCAAGCGCGTGCGGCTGACGCCGCAAGGCCAGGCCAAACTCGACGAGGCGATCAAACTGTGGAGCGCTGCCCAGCGGCAATTCGAGGATATGGTCGGCGCGAAACAGGCCGCGAAGCTGCGCGCAACGCTGGACGAGGTGGCCGCGCTGGATTTCGAAATGGCAACGGCCGCTCCTTCCATTTGAAGAAGCGGCCGTCGATCAGGTCTGCTGCAACTCTATTCCGCCGGCATGGCGGCCGGACGGGCGAGCATGCGTCCCGCAAGCACCACGCCCAGCCCCACGATCGGGAACATGGCAGCGATCACGCCGAGATCTGCCGGCGCGCCAAAGCGCAGCACGGCGCCGCCGACCACCGCGCCAAGCGCGACGCCGAAATAAAGCGCCGAGGCGTTGAGCGAGAGCACGATCGGGGCGGCATCGGGGGCTATTCTGATGATGCGGCTCGCCTGCGCCGGCGGAAAAGCCCAGCCGACGATGCCCCACGGCACCATCATGCCCATCAGCGCCGGCCCGGCGATCGAATGCGGCAGGATTGCCGGGATCAGCGAGAAGGTGATCAGCATCGCAGCCGAAAGCGCCAGCGACCAGCAGACGGTGCGCGTCGCGCCGAACCGGTCGGCGGCCTGACCGCCGGCGATGTTGCCGATAAACGCGCCGACGCCGAAGGCGAGCAGCATGCCGGGCAGCGCCAGCGGGCTGAGGCCGCCGCCTTCGATCGCCAAAGGCGCGATGAAGGCAAAGACGGTGAAGGCGCCGACCAGCGCCAGCACGGTCGTGACCAGGATCGGCAATACACCGGGACGGACCGCCGCGGCGAGCCGCGCCCGAAGTGCAAGCCTGGTGCCGACGATGCCGCGCGGCAGCCGGTACCACAGGATCGCGCCGGCGAGCGTGCCGAGGCCGGCGATGGCGAAGAAGGTGCCGCGCCAGCCGGCGATGGCCGCAACCAGCGCGCCGAGCGGGGCGCCGACCGCGACCGCCACCGTGGTGCCGCCGACCACGACCGCGATGGCGCGCGCCCGGTAGTGGTCGTCGACCAGCGCCACCGCCGTGCCTTGCGCGGTTGCCGCGAACAGGCCGGACGAGAGCGCCATGACAATGCGGGCAATCAGCAGCAGCTCGAAGGACGAACTTACCGCCGCCACTAGGTTGCCGAGCACGAAGAACGCCATTGTCCACAGGATGACGCGCCGCCGGTCCCATTCGCCGGTCAGCGTCGCCAGGACCGGCGCGCCGATCGCATAGGCAAGCGCGAAGGCGGTGATCAGCGAGCCGGCGAGCGGAACGGAGATGCCGGCATCCGCGGCGATATCGGGAAGAAGGCTGGAGATGACGAAGCCTTCGGTCGAGATCGTGAACGATCCGAGCGCAAGCCAGAAGATCCGCTTGTCCATGGGAATTGTCCTTAGTTCAAAAGTTATTGAACAATTGGACATAAAGGGCCATGATGTCAACGCAGCCAGGGAAAAATAACCGAACCCTACTGACAGCCCGGTGTCAGGACTGGGCCAAGGACGAAGAACCAAAACATGAAGCTGTGTAAACCGCCGGGA
This sequence comes from Mesorhizobium tamadayense, assembly GCF_003863365.1. Lineage (GTDB taxonomy): Bacteria > Pseudomonadota > Alphaproteobacteria > Rhizobiales > Rhizobiaceae > Mesorhizobium > Mesorhizobium tamadayense. The sequence goes on from NZ_RQXT01000037.1 coordinate 23,265, forward strand.
AGAGGAGACGCGTTGAAGTTGGTTCCGTTTGCGCTTAATTCTGGCTCATGACCCTGCCCCATCCAACCGCCGATCAGATCAGCCTGCCGATCGTGCTTGCCGTGCTCGGCGACCCGACCAGGCTGGCGATCGTGCGTTATCTCGCCAGCAAGGAAGGCGTGCCGCTGAACTGCAGCAAATTCCTCGATCTCGCCTCCAAGACCAACCTCAGCTACCACCTCGCCAAGCTGCGCGAGGCCGGCGTCACCCGCAGCGAAGCGGTCGGCACCAGCCGCCTGATCACGCTGCGCCGCGACGACCTCGACAGGCGCTTCCCTGGCCTGCTCGACAGTGTGATCGCTGCCGCCGGCGAGGACAAGGCGCTGCCCATGGTCGGCACCGCCGACAGCGAGATCGACGCCTGATGCGCATTGCCGTCCTCGCCGACATTCACGGCAACGTGCTCGCTTTGGATGCCGTGCTCGACGATCTCGAGCGGCGCGGCGGCGCCGATCTCGTCGTCAATCTCGGCGATTGCGTCTCCGGCCCGCTCTGGCCGCGCGAGACGTTTGCGCGGCTGGAAGCGCTGCGCCTGCCGACGGTGCGCGGCAATCACGACCGCCGCGTGGCGCAGGACCCCGCCGACGATGCCATGTGGCCTTCCGACCGCTATGCGCAGGAGCGGCTGACCGCCGCGCAGCGCGAAGCGCTGTTCGCCCTGCCGCTCACGCTTGAGATCGCGCCGGGCATCGTGGCCTTCCATGCCCGGCCCGACCATGACGAAAAGTATCTGGCCGACGCGATTGTCGATGGACAGTTGGTGCTCGCGCCGATCGCTGCGATCAAGCGGCGGCTGAAGTCGCTCGACCCCGCCTGCCGCATCGCGCTGTGCGGCCATAGCCATCGAAGCGAGCTCATCCGCATTCCGGGCGGCCCGGTCGTCTTCAATCCCGGCAGCGTCGGCTGCCCTGCCTATGACGATGACACGCCGCCGGCGCATGTATCCGAGCAGGGCAGTCCGCATGCGCGCTACGGCATCGTCGAGTTGGGCGCCCCCGGCCGCCCCGACCGCTTCGAGGCGATCGCCGTGGACTACGACCATGAAGCCGCCGCAAAACAGGCTGAACAAGCCGGACGGCCGGAATGGGCGCACGCGCTGCGGACCGGTTTTATGAAGGATTGAACGAAGTTCATATCCAGGATTGAGCGCAGGTCGTATCCGATTGAGCGAAGCTCATATCCAGGATTGAACAAATTCCGGGCTGAACGGCCAAGCCATAGCGTCCATTTTGGAGATGACATGCCACGGCAACCTCCCCTACAAACGCCGTGGCTTGAGGTGGGCGCACCGATTCCGGTCGCGCCTGGAGATTGCAGTGCATTGCCCATGGCCGAGGAATGAAGCGCAAAGTCACGCTCCGATCGACATTGCTGATCGCCGCTCCTTTGCTGCTGGCCGCCCTGCCGGCCTTGGCCGAGGACGCGCCGGGGACGATCGTCTCGATCATCGGTGGCCTCGCGCCCGACGATCTCCTCAACATCCGCGCCACCGCTTCGCCGGATGGAAGGGTCGCGGCGCGCCTGCCCAACGGCGTGGCCGTGAAGAATTACGGCTGCAAGATCGTCAACAACAATCCCTGGTGCAAGGTCGAGGACACGCAGGACGCGCACATCACCGGATGGGCGCCAGCCCGCTATCTCAGCCCCAGCAACCCGGCGCCGGCGCCTGAAGATGGCGCCGGCCCGCCTCAGGAAGCCGACGCGCCCCAGCCCTCCCAAGAACCGCCGGACATCGCGGCGCGCCTGGGCGGCAGCGAGCCGGCCGATCCGCCATCGGCGATCGATATCAGCGTGACCGCCATGCAGGATGCCTATGGCCTCGCCTTCGCGGCCTCGGCAACCGCTCAATCCGATCCCCCTGTCCCCGACGACGCCGGCGGCATTCCCTGCGCGCGCCATGTCGGCCAGCCGATGACCCGTTGCGAGATCAGCGTCGCGCACAAGGGCGGCGACAGCGCCGTGACCGTGACCTGGCCGGACGGCGGCACGCGCGTCATTAATTTCCATGGCGGCAAGCCGGCCGGCTCAAACTCTTCCGACGAGTTCCGCTTCACCCGCGAAGGCAGCTTGAACATGATCCGCATCGGCGTTTCCGAACGCTTCGAGATCACGGATGCCCTGGCGCTGGGCGACTGAATTCAGGGGAGTAGGGCAGTAGGGCAATAAGGCGGTATGTTTTACAAACCGCCCGAGCCTTCGCCCTACTCCCCTACTCCCCTACTCCCCTACTCCCCTGCTCCCCTACTCCTCCCCTACCTCGCGCATTTTCGGGGTTACATAGGGCAAAACTCTTCCCTATAAGGCCCTCCTAGCCTGATACCAGAATCGCAAGCACAACCGGCCGGGTCCCCCCGCCCGGTTTTTCGTGCAAGCCGCTCGCCCAACGGAATTTTCGAACATGCCAAGACGCACCGACATCAAGTCGATCCTGATCATCGGGGCCGGCCCCATCGTCATCGGCCAGGCATGCGAGTTCGACTATTCCGGCACCCAGGCCTGCAAGGCGCTGAAGGAGGAAGGTTTCCGCGTCATCCTGGTCAATTCCAACCCGGCCACGATCATGACCGACCCGGAGCTGGCCGACGCCACCTATATCGAGCCGATCACGCCGGAAGTGGTGGCCAAGATCATCGCCAAGGAGCGGCCCGACGCGCTTCTGCCCACCATGGGCGGCCAGACGGCGCTCAACACCGCGCTGTCGCTGCGCCGCATGGGCGTGCTCGACCGTTACAATGTCGAGATGATCGGCGCCGACGCGCATGCCATCGACAAGGCCGAGGACCGCGCGCTGTTCCGCCAGGCGATGAGCAAGATCGGCCTGGAGACGCCGCGCTCGATGCTGGCCAACGCCACCGAGGTCAAGGATGCCGACCGCAAGATCCACGAGGCCGAGCGCGCCGCGCTCAAGGCCGAGAACCCCGAAAACCTCGATGCCGCGCTCGATGCGCTGGAGACGCGCTGGAACCTCGGCGAGGGCGACCGCAAGCAGCGCTACATCAGCCACGCCATGGCGATCGCCGCCCAGGCGCTCGACCATGTCGGCCTGCCGGCGATCATTCGCCCGTCCTTCACCATGGGCGGCACCGGCGGCGGCATCGCCTACAACCGCGCCGAATTCTACGACATCGTCCAGTCGGGGCTTGATGCCTCGCCCACCACCGAGGTGCTGATCGAGGAAAGCGTGCTCGGCTGGAAGGAGTACGAGATGGAGGTCGTCCGCGACAAGGCGGACAACTGCATCATCATCTGCTCGATCGAGAATCTCGATCCGATGGGCGTGCACACCGGCGACAGCATCACCGTCGCGCCGGCGCTGACCTTGACCGACAAGGAATACCAGATGATGCGCAACGCCTCGATCGCGGTGCTGCGCGAGATCGGGGTGGAGACCGGCGGCTCCAACGTGCAATTCGCCGTCAACCCCGCCGACGGCCGCCTGGTCGTGATCGAGATGAACCCGCGCGTCTCGCGCTCGTCCGCGCTCGCTTCGAAGGCGACCGGCTTCCCGATCGCCAAGGTCGCGGCCAAGCTCGCCGTCGGCTACACGCTGGACGAGCTGGAGAACGACATCACCGGCGGCGCGACGCCGGCCTCGTTCGAGCCGACGATCGACTACGTGGTGACGAAGATCCCGCGCTTTGCCTTCGAGAAGTTCCCCGGCGCCGAGCCGGTGCTGACCACCGCCATGAAGTCGGTGGGCGAAGTGATGGCCATCGGCCGCACCTTCCAGGAATCGCTGCAGAAGGCACTGCGCGGACTGGAAACCGGCCTGACGGGATTGGACGAGATCGAGATCCCCGGCATCGGCCATGGACCCGCCGCCGCCAATCACGTCGACGACCGCAACGCCATCCGCGCCGCGCTCGGCACGCCGACGCCGGACCGGCTGCGCATGGTGGCGCAGGCGATCCGCATGGGCACCTCGCTGGAAGACGTGCACGCCATGTGCAAGATCGACCCGTGGTTCCTCGAGCAGATCGCCGGCATCATCGCCATGGAGGATCGCGTGCGGGAGCATGGCCTGCCGCAGGACGCCGAGAACCTGCGCATGCTGAAGGCGATGGGTTTCTCCGATGCCCGCCTCGCGTCGCTGGTCAGGAAAGACGCGGAAGAGATTCAAAGCATTCGCGAAAAGCTCGACGTTCATCCGGTCTATAAGCGCATCGACACCTGCGCGGCCGAGTTCGCCTCGCCGACCGCTTACATGTATTCGACCTACGAAGTGCCCTTCGCCGGCGCCTTGGCCAACGAGGCGCATGTCTCGTCGCGCAAGAAGGTTGTCATCCTCGGCGGCGGCCCGAACCGCATCGGCCAGGGCATCGAGTTCGACTATTGCTGCTGCCACGCGGCGTTTGCGCTGCGCGACGCAGGCTACGAGGCGATCATGATCAACTGCAACCCGGAGACGGTGTCGACCGACTACGACACCTCCGACCGCCTCTACTTCGATCCGCTGACGGCGGAGGACGTGCTGGAGATCCTGCGCGCCGAGCAGGCATCCGGCGAGCTCGTCGGCGTCATTGTCCAGTTCGGCGGCCAGACGCCGCTGAAGCTCGCCGACGCACTGGAGCAGGCCGGCATCCCGATCCTCGGCACCTCGCCCGATATGATCGACCTGGCGGAAGACCGCGATCGCTTCCAGAAGCTCTTGCACAAGCTCGGCCTCACCCAGCCGAAGAACGGCATCGCCTATTCGGTCGAGCAGGCGCGCCTCGTCGCCGGCGAGCTCGGCTTCCCGCTGGTGGTGCGCCCGTCCTACGTGCTCGGCGGCCGCGCCATGCAGATCATCTACAACGAAGGCATGCTGCAGACCTACCTGCTCGACACCGTGCCCGGCCTGGTGCCGGAGGACATCAAGCAGAAATACCCCAACGACAAGACCGGCCAGATCAACACGCTGCTGGGCAAGAACCCGCTTTTGTTCGACACCTACCTGACCGGCGCCATCGAGGTCGATGTCGACTGCCTCTGCGACGGCAAGGAGACCTTCGTCTCCGGCATCCTGGAGCACATCGAGGAGGCCGGCATTCATTCGGGCGACAGTGCCTGCTCGCTGCCGGTGCACGCGCTGCACCCGGACCTCGTCGACGAGCTGGAGCGGCAGACCGCGGCGCTCGCCCGCGCGCTCAATGTCGGCGGCCTGATGAACGTGCAATACGCGATCAAGGACGGCACGGTCTATGTGCTGGAGGTCAACCCCCGGGCCTCGCGCACCGTGCCCTTCGTCGCCAAGACCATCGGACGTCCCATTGCGAAAATCGCGGCCCGTATCATGGCCGGCGAGACGCTAGAAGATGCCTTCGCCCATTACGGCGCCATGCCCGATCCGCGTAACCCTGGCCACATCGCGGTCAAGGAAGCCGTTTTCCCCTTCGCCCGCTTCCCCGGCGTCGACATCCTGCTCGGACCGGAAATGCGCTCGACCGGCGAGGTGATGGGCCTCGACCGCGACTTTGCCTTAGCCTTCGCCAAGAGCCAGCTCGGCGCGGGTGTTGACCTCCCCCGCGCGGGCACGCTGTTCGTCTCGGTGCGCGACGAGGACAAGAAGGGCATCCTGCCGGCGGTGAAGCGCCTCGCCGGCCAGGGCTTCAAGGTGCTCGCCACCTCCGGCACCGCGCGCTTCCTCGCCGAGAACGGCGTGGTGGCGGAAAAGATCAACAAGGTGCTCGAAGGCCGCCCCCACATCGAGGACGCCATCCGCAACCGCCAGGTCCAGATCGTCTTCAACACCACGGACGGCCAGAAAGCGGTGTCGGACTCGAAATCGCTGCGCCGCGCCACGCTGATGCAGAAGGTGCCATATTACACGACGCTGTCGGGGGCTGCGGCTGTGGCGGAGGCGATTGCGGCATTGAGGGCGGGGAATTTGGAAGTGAGGCCGCTGCAGGAGTATTTTGGGTGAGATAGCGGCGGTGCGGTTGGGTTGCGCGAGCCGACTTCCAGGTAGCGCGCCGCCACCGACGAGCGGTGATCATGTGCAGTTGCCGCTGTTCTTGGCAAAGTCGCGCAGTCGCCGGCCCTGAGCAGCGTTTCGCGGCCGTTTTCGACCAGCGTCAGCTCGCCCTCAGCGGTAGCGCTCTACGGCGCCCCCCTCTGTCCTGCCGGACATCGCCCCCACTTGGGTCCCACTTGGGGGGAGATTGGCAGCTTCGGCGGCGGCGCCCTTTCTGTAAGGTTGGCGATTGGCAAAAGCCTGCGCGAAGCGCGCTCCCCCTTCTCCCCCTGAGGGAGAAGGTGGCCGAGCGAAGCTCGGTCGGATGAGGGTGTTCCAGCTTGGCGATGCGCGCGCTTACCACTGTCCCATCGGCGCACAATCGCGGCCGTCTCGTTTCTTCCAGCACCCCTCATCCGTCTCGGCGCTGGCGCGCCTTCCCCCTTCTCCCACGAGGGGAGAAGGGGGAAGGCGCACCTCACCCCTGATGCGCCACGGCCAGTTCCTTCGCGTGCTTCTCATGCATCTTCAGCGCCGGCAGCGTCTTCTTGGCGAATTCCTTCATCGCCGGGTCGTCGCCTGACTTCGCATAGGTGCTGAACAGGGCGACAGCGTCCTTGTGCGCATCGTTCTGCATCTTGATGTACTGCTGGTCGAAATCCTTGCCGCTGGCGCCCTTCAGCTCGCCGAGTAGCTGCTGCTCCTTGGGCTGCAGCGAAGGTCCGGCGGACTTGACCGAGGCGGTCGTCTGGCCCTGGCTGAGCGCCCCCTTGAAATCCTCAGCAACCTTGGTGTGATCCGCGATCATCTGCTTGGCGAAGGCCTTGACGTCGGCCGACGCGGATTTCTCTTCGGCCAGCTTGCTCGATTGGATCTCGAATTCGTTGGCGTTGGGCACTGCGGCGACGAAGGTCTGCGTGTCGACCTTGTCCTCGGTCACCATGGGGCCGACCGCATCCGGCTCGTTCGACTGGGCAAGGGCGGCCGGCGCGCCGGCAAGGAGCGCGACGGCGGCCACGGTTAGAAGCGTTCTCATCTGAAATCTCCGATCAGCCCCTCAGACACCCAACGCGGAATGGCCCCGCCGGTTGCGTTCTTGCCCCGTGAGGTAGGCTGTGTTGAGATTCAGGTCAGGCCGAGCCGACAATGGTGGTTTCCGAGAACCGGAGCGGAGCGCACTTAAAGTACGTGAGCACCGGAAGCGCAGGAAACCACCATTCGCAGGCCGGCATCACCTGAATATCAGCACAGCCTCATCCTTTGACCCCGCCGGCGGTCAGCCCGGAAACGATCTTGCGCTGGAAGATGAGGACCAGCACCACCAGCGGCACGGTGACGATCACCGAGGCGGCCATGATGTTGCCCCACGGGATCTCGAACTGCGAGCTGCCGGAAAGCAGCGCGATCGCCACCGGCACGGTGCGCTGCGCGTTGTTGGAGGTGAAGGTGAGCGCAAACAGGAACTCGTTCCACGCGCCGATGAATGCGAGCATCCCCGTCGTCGCCAGCGCCGGCCACATCAGCGGCAGGAAGACTTGGCTGATGATGATCCATGGCGTCGCGCCGTCGAGGATCGCCGCTTCCTCGACCTCGACCGGCAGGTCGCGCACGAAGGTGGTGAGCACCCAGACGGTGAACGGCAGAGTGAAGATCATGTAGGAGAAGATCAGCGCGATGAGCGAATTGTAGAGGCCGGCCCAGCGGATCATCTCGAACAGGCCGGCCAGCACCGCCACCTGCGGGAACATCGAGACCGACAGGATGCCAAGCATCAGCGCCGAGCGGCCACGAAACCGGATGCGCGCCAGCGAATAGGCGGCGGTGACGCCGAGCAACAGCGAGATCAGCACGACGGCGCCCGAGACGACCAGCGAGTTCACCAGGTTGCGCACGAACGTGCCTTCGGTGAGCACGTTCCGGTAGTTGGCGAGGCTGATCGTATGCGGCCAGAGGCTCGCCTCGAAGAGCTCGGTGCCCGATTTCAGGCTGGTGGCGATGGCGTAGTAAAACGGGAAGACGGCGATGAAGACGATCACTGCAACCAGCAGGTAGAAGGCCGCGCGCTTCAGGATCTTCATCTCAGCGGCCTCCGTCCAGGCTTATCCGGGCAATGCGGATGTAGGAAATGGTAAGCAGCGCCAGGATGAGGAAGAGCAGCGTCGAGGCGGCCGAGCCGTAGGCGAACTTGTCGAACTCGAACAGGTTCTCGCGCGCGAACACCGACATCGACTTGGTCTGCACATTGTTGGGCGTCAGCACATAGATCAGGTCGAAGATGCGCAGCGCATCGAGCGCGCGGAAGATCACCGCCACCATCACCGCCGGGCGGATCAGCGGCAAGGTCACCCGCCAGAAGATCTGCCACGGATTGGCGCCGTCGAGTTTTGCCACCTCGATGATCTCGCGCGGCAGCATCTGCAGTGCCGCAAGGATCAGGAGCGCCATGAACGGCGTCGTCTTCCAGATGTCGACGATCAGCACGGCGATCATCGCCGTGTCGGCGTTGGCGGTCCAGGCGATCTTGGCATCGATCAGACCGAGATTGAGCAGCACGACATTGATGATGCCGAACTGGTCGTTGAGCATCCACTGCCACATCTTGGCCGAGACGATCGTCGGGATCGCCCAGGGAATGAGGATCGCCGCCCTGACAATGCCGCGGCCCGGGAACTCGGCGTTGAGCACGAGCGCGACGATCATGCCGAGGATGGTCTCGCAGACGACCGAGATCGCCGTGAAGCGCACCGTGTTCCAGACGGCGCGCCACCACACCGGATCGACCAGCAGCCCGTCATAGAGCGTGCGGCCGCTCGGCATGCTCAGCATCGAGAAATAGTTGGCGAAGCCGACCCATTGGCGGGCGTCGAGGTCGGCCAGCGAGGCGTCGGTGAAGCTGAAATAGACGGTGCGGATGAGCGGCCAGCCGGCAACCGCGGCAAGCACCACAAGCATCGGCGTCAGAAACAGCCACGCCGAGCGCACCCGCTGGCGCATCAAGAGCGAGGGCCGGCGCTTGGCGATGTATTCAGGCGCGCCGGCTTTCGTTGGCGCCGACCTGCTGGTGCTCGTTCGACCGGCACGAACGCTCGAGCCCGCCCCTGCAGGCTCGGCGGTCACCAGCCGCTGCCCTTCAGCTTGGTCAGCGTCACTTCGAGATCGGCGAGGTTGTCGGCAGCACTTCCTTCGCCGGACAGGGTCTTGTGCACGGCGGTCCAGAACTGGCTCGACGCCTCGTTGTACTTGACCTTGACGGTGGCCGAGGGCCGCGGCGCCGCGTTGAGGAAGACTTGCCTCCAGCGCGGGATGATCGGCTGTTCCCTGGCGATGTCGGCATCGTCATAGAGGACCTGTATGGTCGGCAGGTTGGAAGTCTTGAGCGTCCGGTATTTTTGCATCTCGGGCGAAGCGATGAACTTGACCATATCGATCGCGGCGTCCGGGTTCTTGGAATATTTGGAGACCGCAAGGTTCCAGCCGCCCAGCGTCGCGACCGGCCGCGCGCCCTCGTCCGTGCCTGCCGGCAGAGGCGCCACGTCGAACTTGCCCTTGATCGGCGCGTCCGGGCCGTTGCCCAGCGCATAGGCATAAGGCCAGTTGCGCATGAAGACCGCATTGCCGGTCTGCCAGACGCCGCGCGATTCCTCTTCCTGGTAGGCGAGAACGCCCGGCGGCGAGATGGTGCCGATCCAGCCCTTGACCATGTCGAGCGCCGCCGCCGCTTTTGGATTGTTGATGGAGACCGTGCCGTCCGGCTCGATGATCTGGCCGCCGCCGTTCGACATCACCCATTCGAGCGCATCGCAGGTCAGCCCCTCATAGGCGTTGCCCTGGAAGACGAAGCCCCACATGTCCTTGTTGCCGGCGGCGCGCTCCTTGTCCATGACGAGCTTGGCGGTGTCGGCCAGCTCCTTCCAGGTGGTCGGCACCTTGGCGCCGTATTTGTCGAGCAGATCCTTGCGGTAATAGAGCGCCGGCGCGTCGGTGAAGATCGGCAGGGCGATCAGCTTGCCGTTGACGGTCTGCGACTGGATGATCGACGGGAAATGCTCGCCCACGACATCCTTGGCAGCACTGGTCAGGTCGACAAGCTGGCTGGCGAGCTGCGGCGCCCAGATCACGTCCGTCTGGTAGACGTCGATGTCGGTGTTGCCGGCGGCGAGCCACAGCTTGTACTGGCCGAACTGATCGGTCGTCGACGACGGCATCACGACGATGTTGACCTTGTTGCCGCTCTGCTTCTCGTAGCGGTCGAGTATCTCGCGCAACACCTTGATGCCGTTGCCGGTATCGCCCGACACGATCGACAGGTCGACCGCGTGGGCTGGGACCACGGCCAACATCGCGCCGACTGCAAGCGCAAGAAATGCGTGGAAAAACTTCATGGCGGTGGACCTCCCTTTGGAGCCGGCGACGGAGACTGCGCGCGTCGACAGCCATCAGATGCCCACCCAGCACTTGAATGCGGAGCGCCGCTTTGGGTTCCAACATGAGCCACTCAGCATGGATCACGGATGACCCCTGGCTGAGTGCCGGAGGCGTGCGATCTGGCTGGAAGGATGGGCGGATCTCAAACCAAAGCGGGCGGGCTCCGAAACCCCCGCCCCGGAACCCGCCTTTGGAGTGGCTGACGCATGCCGGCACAGCCCCCTCCGACGCCTTGCCAGCGTCGATCCGCCGATCGGCCGCCCGGCACGACGACGCATTAGCATGTCCTAACGTCAGCCTGTGTGAAGCGCTTCACAATGCGCCAGCACGACGATCGCGCAGCGCCGGTACTGCTGGAAATCGCTAACCTTCCCAGGCGACCGGAACCATGCCCAGCCGCTCGTAAAGCCTGAAGGCGGCGGCATTCTCCACCGTATCGGTCTTGAGGTCGACATAGGCGGCGCCCCTGTCCCGAAAGGTCAGGAAGACGTGCCGCATCAGCGCCTCGCCGATGCCGCGCCCTCTGGAGTCCGGATGAACGGCGAGATCCTTGACGAAGCCGGACGTCCAGCAAAGGGCGGCGCCCGCCAGCAGCCCCTTGCCGTCGATGACGAGGAAACATAGGTCCGGATCGAACTGGGCATCGCCCGAGATACGCGGCCACCAGTCGTCGAACGCGCCGTCGGCGCCGTCGTCGAACACCTCCTCCAGCAGCGCATGCAGGGCGTGCGCATCCCTGTGCTCGAATGGGCGCATGACGAAACCTTCCGGCCAATGCGGCGAGGTCAGCGTATCGTCGAGGCTCTTGCGGAGGCGGATGTCGTTGGGGCCCGGCGGGCGAGGACCTGGAGTTTCATGCATGGTCTTGTCCCGAACAGCTACCCCTAAGCTGCGACCTGCTCCGAGCCGGGTGCTCAGGCGCCTGGCTGCAGACGGCGGCGGTCGACGCCAAGGCCCGTCTGCTCGAGCAGGCCCTTGCGCTTGGCGTCGTAATAATAGCCGGTCTGGTATAGCATGTCGGCCCGCTTGGCATTGCCGCCGGAGACCAGCCAGGCGCCGCGCAGGTATTTGATGGCGTATTTGAGATTGGTCTCGGCGTCGAACAGCCCGCTCGCCGGACCGTCATAGCCCATGCCGCGCGCCGTCGCGTGCCTGATCTGCATCAGCCCCCAATGGCCGTGATTGTAGGCTTTCGGGTTGAAGGTGCTCTCGCGGTTGACGACATGGCGCACCAGATCGACCGGCACTTCGTAGATCGCCGAATATTTCTCGATCAGCCGTTCGATCTCGCCGCGCGGCCCCGTGGCATGCTGCTCGCCGGCGTGCTCTTCGAACTGGCCCGGCTGGGCAAGTAGCGCCGGGTTCTGCGGCACCACATAGGCGACCTGCTGGACGCCGGGCACGGCAGCCATCTTCGCCGACTGGCCGGTGACCGGCATGGCAACGCCGGCCCTCGTGTAGACGGCGGTCTGCTTGAGCGAAGCGGGCCCGGTCGGAGACGCGCCGGCCATCAGCACCGGCGGCGGCGGAAACTGGCCGGTGACGGGTGTCGATCCGGCAAACGCGGCAGGCTGCGCCGGCGGTGGCAGCGTCGCCCCCGGCTGTACCGGCGGCGGCAATTGTCCGCCCGACGCGGCAGCGGCTGCAGCATCGCCGGCCAGCGCAGCCGTCTGCACCTGTGCGAGGCCGGAAGGCTCCGGCACTACGGCCACCGTTTCCGGCAGCGCAACGGTCGGTGTGTCGTCCTCGACGGTCGGCGTCGAGGCTTCCGCAAGCTGGGGCGTGGCCTTCATCTGCGAGGTCGAGGTGCAGCCGCTGAGGCCGGCAGCGGCAACGAGCACGCCGATCGCGGTGAGGATGATTTTCGCTGCCAAGCCCTGCAGGTCCGATTGTCGGTTGTTAAGGAGTCCTTACACCAGCGATTCTTCGTGAGCAATCAGCGGCCCCGCTCGGTTTTCGGGTGGCAAGACCTGGAGCAAACTGCGATATTGTTCCCCATCTGTACTGTAGATGTACCTGTTTTTCGCAGTTTGCGGAAAGGAGCCCACCATGAAAAACGCTTCACCGATCACGGCCGGGCACGCAGTGTTAGAAACAGTGATCGGCTTCATGGGCATCGCCTGGAGCGAAAAAGGCCTGATCCGGCTCTGCCTGCCCGAACGCAGCCGCGAAGCGGTCGAGCGCCGGCTGTTTCGCCATGCCGGTGTTTCAAGCGCCACCGAGCAACCGAAATGGGTGGTCGAATTGATCGCATCGATCAAGGCTTACGCGGCCGGCGAGGATGTCGATTTCTCCGGCGTGCCGGTCGACCTCGACGGCGTCGACGATTTCCGCCTCGCCATCTATGACGCCGCGCGCAAGCTCGGCTTTGGCGAGACCACCACCTATGGCGAATTGGCGAACCGCGCCGGCCATGCCGGGCTCGCCCGCGAGACGGGCGCGGCCCTCGGCGCCAATCCGGTGCCGCTGGTCATCCCCTGCCACCGCATCCTGGCTGCCGGCGGCAAGATCGGCGGCTTCTCGGCGCCCGGTGGCTCGACCACCAAGGAAAAGATGCTGGCCATGGAAGGCGTGCGGGTCGGCCCGCCGCCGGCCGCGCAGGCTTCGTTCGGGTTCTAATATTCGCCGGCCAGTACCTCGGCGCGGCAGTCTTGACAGATCGGATCGTGCCAGCGTTGGCGCATCGCATGCCTTGGAGGCCGGCCGAAACGCCCATCGCGATCGTCATCCTGAGGAGGCTTCGGCCAATCCCGAGCGGTCCACTCAAACGGCAAAATCTTGGCAGTAGCCGGCCCGAAGCCTGTCAAAAATCACTCGGTCGAGGAACTAATTCTGCGGGAAGAGACGGCGCCGGAAGTGCCGCTCGAAGTCCGGCCGCTTGCAGAGATAGACGGGGCAGGACCTGGTATCGGCGCTGGGCACGTAAGCCCTCGCCCTCACCTCGCCCATGTTGCAGAAGCGCTCGTCCCGCACGTAGCGGTCATAGAGCGGCAGTCCCGGCACGCGCGTCGACTGATAACGCAGGATGACGGCGCCTTGCCTGGCGATCGTCGCCCGCACGCGATCGCAGCTCATGCGCGTCGGATCGTAGCGCGAGACCGCCTGCGCCTCGGCGGCCACCAGCATCAGGCAGGCGGCGAGCAGAATGGTTTTCATGATCCTCTCCTACAACAGCGAGCGTATCTTCCCTCCACAACGCACGCCTGGCCGCAAAACTTCCACGCGCATTGGGGCCCGTTGCACGCTATCGCGGCACATGCCGGTAACGCCATCTTGTTTTCGTCCGCGAACCATACTATATGCGGGGCTATTGAATTTGGCCGATCGATCGGGCCTCGCGATCTTCGCGTTTGCTGACGTCTATCTCCAAAATTTCGATACCACCGGCCGGGCTTTGGTCCGGTCAAACGAAGCAAATGTGAAGGATATTCCAAATGGCAACTGGTACGGTCAAGTGGTTCAACGCCACCAAGGGCTTCGGCTTCATCCAGCCCGACAACGGCGGCGCGGACGTTTTCGTCCATATCTCCGCTGTCGAGCGCGCTGGCATGACCACCCTCGTTGAAGGCCAGAAAATCAACTTCGAGATCGAGCAGGACCGCCGCACCGGCAAGTCCGCTGCTGGATCTCTGAGCAAGGCAGCCTGATTTTTGCGAATGGCGCGCGCCGGACGAAGGTTCGGGGCGCGCGGCAAGTCACGGATGTACTGACGGTCGCGCGAGAAGCGCGCCGGAGCGAAAGACCGACACGCTGGAACAGCAGATAGCTGCCAGCCCGGACCGGACGCTCCCGATCAGGCTACCGGCAACGGAAGGCGGGCATTGTCCCGCCTTTTTTGTTGCCTGCTTTCCAGCGAACCGCTGCATTGGCCTTGTGGTGCCGACCATGCTTTTTTTGGTCCATGACCCAAGCTTGAACAGATCGAAAAAGCCGTCTCCGAACTGAGCCCAGAGGAACTGAAGGCGTTTGCAGCTTGGTTCGAGGAGTTCCAGGCTGATTTGTGGGATAAGCAGATCAGACGCGAAAGCGGACCGGCTGGACAAGCTTGCCGAGCAGGCGTTGGCCGAAATTCGGGCCGGACGGACCCGGCCTCTCTAAAATACTTCGCCGCCTCACCCTATCCAAGTATGCGCCGCCGGCCGAAGGCCGCAAGCCCGACCGGGCGTCGCGCCAGTTGGCGCGCCCCGTCCGGAGCAGCCGCGAAGCGGCGACGGCGTGAGGACAAAAAACTACGGCTGCCACTCGATCGGCACATGCCCCTTGTCGGCCTCCACCCGCTTCAGCCACTCCACCACGGCCGGATAGGCGTCAAGCTGGAAGCCGCCCTTCCCGGCGGTATGGGTGTAGGCATAGAGCGCGATGTCGGCGACGCTGTAAGACCTGCCGGCGAAGAAGGCGTTATTCTCCAGATGCTTGTTCATCACGCCGAGCGCCTTGTTGCCGCGCTCCAGCGTCACGGCGAGCCGTTCCGGCGTCGCGTCACGCTCGGGAAATGTGAGCAGCGCCTTGCGCACCGCAATATAGGGCTCGTGGCTAAGAACAGCCACTGATAGGCCAGCGCCCGCTCGTATCTGTCGGCCGGCAGGAAGCGCGTGCCTTCGGCGAGATAGAGCAGGATGGCGTTGGATTCGGCGATGCGCCGGCCGTCGTCGAACTCGAGCAGCGGCACCATGGCGTTGGGATTCTTGGCGACATAGTCGGCCTTGCGCGTCTCGCCGGTGTGCGAGCTCACCTCGATATTGGTGAAAGGGATGCCGAGCTTGGCCATCAAGAGGCGCGGCTTGTAGCAATTGCCGCTGTCGATCATTCCGTAAAGTTTCATGGCCCCTCACCTCGCGCGACGACCGACCAGGCATGTCGCGCAAAAGTGTGCAGCGGTTTTGCGAAAACGGCATGCATAAAAAAAGACCTAAAGCAGGTCACGTGAATCATTTTTTCACGCGACCTGCTTTAGGCTCTACCGCGCCGACGCAAGGCTCATCCAGTGATTTGTTTTGGCGCGACCATCAGCGGCGCTGATGCAAAGGCACGACCTTGTTGTCCGTGCCGAGCAGCGCGTCGATCGAAAGCGGCTCCTCGTTGAAGATCGTGCCGGCGAGCGCCGGGCGGGCGAGGTGATATCCTTGTAGGAGGTCGACGCCGCCGTCGAGCGCGACGCGCAGATGCGTGGCATGCTCGATGCCTTCGACCAGCACCTTGGCGCCGCGGTCGTGCAGCATCGAGACCAGCGGCCGGAAAAACCGCTCGGCGGCGGCATGACGGCAGAACTCGGCGAACCAGCCGCCGTCGATCTTAATGATGTCTGGCAAAAGCAGGCCCATGCGCGCTTCGGTCGAATGTCCGGTGCCGAAATCGTCGATGGCGATGCGAACGCCGTCACGCCTCATCTCGCGCACGAGGCTTGCGAGCAGATGCTCGTCGGCCGCCTGCTCGGTGATCTCGCAGACCAGCATGGCGGGCTCGAGGCCGAAATCGCCGAGATGCCTGGTCATAAGCCGGATCTCGGCCAGCGCCCGCCCGCGATGATCGTTGATCTTCGGGTTGTAGTTGAAGAACAGGGTAAGCCCATCGACGCCGATGTTGCGGTAGTTGCCGAGATGCAGCATCCGGCACATCGTCTCGACGAACAGGCGATCCGACGCCGGGACACCGTCGAAGAACACCGGCGGCGCCACGGGCCCCGCCGCGCGTCGCGGCTCGATCAGCGCTTCGACGGCGACAGCCCTGAGCGTCCTGCCGCGCGGCGCGAAGATCGGCTGGTAGGCGCTCCACAACCGGAACTCGCCATAGACGCCGAATTGGAGGCCGATCTCGTCGGCGAAGATCGCCTCGGCGGCATTTCGCCGCCTGTCGGGCCGCCCGGTCATGGCGCCACCTTGCGCCCGAACACCCGCGGCGGCCGTGCCGACGGCGCCGGAGACGAACTGGCGGCGCCCGCGGCCTTGCTCTCCTCAGCCGAGGGCACCTGCACGGTGTTGCTGAAAACGCGAAAACTGGTTGGAGCGAGTTCCGGCCGAGCAAGCACGTACCCCTGCACCATCGAGGCGCCCGACTTCTCGGCGAGCTCCAGCTGCCAGCCTTCTTCGATGCCTTCGAAGACCGTGCGGATGCCCTGGCTTTCGAAGCTCTCGACCATCGCTGTCAGCAGCGCGAATCCCGCGCCCGACTCCATTAGCTCGGTGATCCAGTGGGCGTCGAACTTGACGATGTCCGGCCGCAATTCCTTGACGCGGTTGATGTCGGAATCGTCGGCGCCATAGTCGTCGACGGCGATGCGGAACCCGTTGGCTCTCAGCGCTTCGACAAAGCCGTAGAGCGCCTCCTGCGAAGCCGACTTCTGCTCGGTGACCTCGCACACGATGCGGCGCGGATCGATGCCGGCCTCGTGCAGCACCAGTCGCATGTCGCGCAGCGCCATGTCGGCGATGGCGCGGTCGGTGAACACCGACGGGTCGAAATTGATGAAGATGGATGCCTCTTGCGGCAGGCAGGCGCCGGCGTTGAGCAGATGCAGCGTCCTGGTCAGCGCCTCTATATGCAGCCGGTCGCCGGCCGGACAGGTGCCGAAGAAGCTCATCGGCGTCTGCGGTTCGCCGTCGCGGAACGGCCGGATCAGCCCCTCGAAGGCGACGAGCGAAAGCTTGCCCTCATTGAAAGCGAAGATCGGCTGAAAGGCGCTCTTCAGCGTGTAGATGCCCCAGACACCGGTGGAGGTGCCGTCATCATGACGGATGATAGGGGCAAGCCCGATGCTGCGCGACAAAGGTCCCTCGCTCCGCCAAGTAAGCGGAATTCGATCTGCGATCCTGCCAGCCAAGGGTTTACCGGTCGTTGATGAATTTATAGTTGCAGCTCTCGGCACCTTGACCTCTGGATCATCCGACAATGCTTGCGCTTGGGCCGACGATGCGACATGAGAGGCGCCGCGGCCGCTCCTGGCCGCGCCATTCTCTTGGAGACGCCCTGTCATGGCCTTTCTTGCCGACGCCCTTTCCCGCGTGAAGCCTTCCGCGACCATCGCGGTGACGCAGAAAGCGCGCGAGCTGAAAAACGCCGGTCGTGACGTCATCGGCCTCGGCGCCGGCGAGCCGGACTTCGACACGCCCGACAACATCAAGAACGCGGCGATCGACGCGATCCGCCGCGGCGAGACCAAGTACCCGCCGGTTTCCGGCATCGCGCCGCTGCGCGAGGCGATCGCCAGGAAGTTCAAGCGCGAGAACAATCTGGACTACCGGCCGGAGCAGACCATCGTCGGCACCGGCGGCAAACAGATCCTGTTCAACGCCTTCATGGCGACGCTGAATCCCGGCGACGAGGTCATCATCCCGCGCCCCTATTGGGTGAGCTACCCGGAAATGGTGGCGATCTGCGGCGGCACGTCCGTCTTTGCCGACACTTCGATCGACAATGGCTTCAAGCTGACGGCGCAGGTGCTGGAAAAGGCGATCACGCCGAAGACCAAATGGCTGCTGATGAACTCGCCGTCGAACCCGTCGGGCGCCGCTTACACCGAGAGTGAGCTCAGGGCTCTGGCCGACGTGCTGCTGAAGCACCCGCACGTCTGGACGCTGACCGACGATATGTACGAGCACCTGACCTACGGCGACTTCGTCTTCAAGACCATCGCCGAGGTCGAGCCGAGCCTCTACGAGCGCACGCTGACCATGAACGGCGTGTCGAAAGCCTATGCCATGACCGGCTGGCGCATCGGCTATGCCGCCGGCCCCGTGCCGCTGATCAAGGCGATGGACATGATCCAGGGTCAGCAGACCTCCGGCGCCTGCACCATCGCACAATGGGCCTCCGTCGAGGCGCTCAACGGCCCGCAGGATTTCATTGCGAAGAACAAGGCGATCTTCCAAGGGCGGCGCGACCTCGTCGTGTCGATGCTCAACCAGGCGCGCGGCATCTCCTGTCCGTCGCCGGAAGGCGCCTTCTATGTCTATCCGTCTTGCGCTGAGCTGATCGGCAAGAAGACGAAGGCCGGCAAGGTCATCGACAGCGACGAGAGCTTCTGCTCGGAATTGCTAGAGGCTGAAGGTGTCGCGGTGGTGTTCGGCTCGGCCTTCGGCCTCGGCCCGAACTTCCGCATCTCCTACGCCACCTCGGAGGCGCTGCTGGAGGAAGCCTGCACGCGCATCCAGCGTTTTACGGCTTCGCTGACCTAAGCGGCAACGTAGCCATCAATGAGAAAAACCCGGCTTCGCGCCGGGTTTTTGACGGCGATCAGCCGCCATACTGCTCGTCGGAGACCGCCTCGAGCCACTCGGCGTGAACGCCGTCCAGCGCCTCCTGCATGGCGATATGCGTCATCGTGGTATTCGGTCCGGCGCCGTGCCAGTGCTTTTCGCCCGGCGCAAAGGAGATGACGTCGCCAGCCTTGATCGCCTCGATCGGTCCGCCCCACGTCTGCGCAAGCCCGGCGCCGGCCGTGACATAGAGCGTCTGGCCGAGCGGGTGCGTATGCCAATGGGTACGGGCCCCCGGTTCGAAGCTGACCAGCGTCGCCCTGAGCCGCGCCGGCGCCTCCTTCTCGATGATCGGCGTCTGCAGCACCTTGCCGGTGAAATACTTCTCCGGCGCGACGATCGTCGGCACGCTGCCGCACGCAATGATCTTCATCGTAAAGTCCTCGAATTGTGACGGCCGTCCAGACAGGCACGTCGGATTGGCCGCGGGAAATTGGCTCCATATCGCTTCGGGCGCAACCATGATCGGGGTCGACTGTGCGATTGTAAACCCGGCCGCGCCGAACTCCGAAGCCGGCAAGGCAAGGGCGTTCCTATTTTCCTTGCCCTCTCCGCGAACCCGTGTGACGATGGCGTTGGGCAGGCGGTGACCAACAACCCCGCCCGCGACGGCCGAACAGGCCGGCCGCCGCTCCCAGGGAAACGCCTGAGTGGAGGTCAGCCATGGGTAATCGCGCCGGAGGACGACGCACGGGACCGAAATGCATCGCCATAGTCGGTCCCTTCGCAAGCGGTAAGACAACACTTCTCGAAGCAATCCTCGCCCGCACGGGCGCCATTCCCCGCCAGAATCCCGTCTCATCGGGCAACACCGTTTCCGATCATTCGCCAGAAGCCCGTGCCCACGCCATGAGCGTCGAGGCGACCTTTGCCACCACGGAATTCATGGCCGAGCAGTTCACCTTCGTCGATTGTCCCGGCTCCATCGAATTCGCCTTCGAGGCTGAGCCGGTGCTTGCCGCCTGCGATGTCGCGGTGGTCGTGGCCGAGGCGGACGAAAAGAAGATACCCGCGCTCCAGCTCATCATGCGCAAGCTCGACGATCTCGGCGTGCCGCGCATCCTGTTCCTCAACAAGGTGGACAAGGCGATCACCGGCGTGCGCGAGACGCTGAAGATGCTGCAGCCGGCTAGCGCGGCGCCGCTGTTGCTGCGCCAGATCCCGCTGCGCAAGGACGGCGTCGTCATCGGCTCGATCGATCTCGCGCTGGAGCGCGCCTATGTCTATCGCGAATACGCCGAAAGCCAGGTCGCCGAGATTCCGGACGACGACAAGGCGCGCGAGCTCGAAGCGCGCTTCTCGATGCTGGAGACGCTCGCCGACCATGACGACCAGCTGATGGAACAGCTCCTGGAGGAGATCGAGCCGCCGAAGGACGCTATCTTCGATGACCTTGCCGCCGACCTCCGCGCCGGCACGGTGACGCCGGTGCTGATCGGCACGGCGGAGAAAGGCAACGGCGTTCTGCGCCTGCTGAAGGCGATCCGCCACGATGCGCCGGATGTCGAGGCGACGCGCAAGCGCCTCGGCGCGCCGGACGGCAACCAGACGGTCGTGCAGGTGATGAAGACCATCCACACTGCGCATGGCGGCAAGCTGTCGGTGTCGCGGGTGCTCTCCGGGCAAGTGGCCGACGCGGCCGAGCTTTTCCTCTCCAATGGCGACACGGCGAAGGTCTCCGGCATTTACAGGATGCTGGGCAAGGACCAGTCGAAGCAGACATCGGCCAACGCGGGCGAAACCGTGGCGCTCGGCAAGCTCGACGACGTCAAGACCGGCCAGACGCTGAGCTCGGCCAAGGGCGGCATCAAGCCTCTGGTCGTGCTGGAGCCGCCGCAGCCGGTGTTCGCCTTCGCGCTCCGCCCCAAGGAGCGCAAGGACGAGGTCAAGATGTCGTCGGCGATCCAAAGGCTTGCCGAGGAGGATCCCTCGCTCTGCCTGCATCACAACCAGGACTCCGCCGAGACCGTGCTGTCTGGGCATGGCGAAATGCACCTGCGCGTCGTGCGCGAGCGCCTGGAAGGCAAGAACCAGATCCCGATCGAAGGTCATTCGCCGGCGGTGCCTTATCGCGAAACGATCCGCAAATCCGTGCAGCAGCGCGGCCGCCACAAGAAGCAGTCCGGCGGCCACGGCCAATTCGGCGACGTGGTGATCGAGATCAAGCCGCTGCCGCGCGGCTCAGGCTTCCAGTTCACCGACACCATCACCGGCGGTGTCGTGCCGAAAACCTACATCCAATCGGTGGAGACAGGCATTCGCGACTATCTGAAATCGGGTCCGCTCGGCTTCCCGGTGGTCGATGTGGCGGTCAACCTGTCGGACGGCTCCTACCATGCGGTCGACTCCTCCGACATGGCCTTCCAGATGGCGGCGAAGCTGGCGATGAAGGAGGGCATGGCGGCCTGTTCGCCGGTTCTGCTGGAGCCGATCATGAAGGTCGAGATCGTTACGCCTTCCGATGCGACCTCGAAGATCATTGCGTTGATCCCGCAACGGCGCGGCCAGATCCTTGGCTATGACGCGCGGCCCGACTGGCCGGGCTGGGACGTGGTCGAGGCGACGATGCCCCAGGCCGAGATCGGCGACCTGATCATCGAGCTGCGCTCGGCGACGGCAGGTGTCGCCAGCTACAAGGCCGCCTTCGACCATATGGCCGAACTGACCGGCCGCCTGGCCGACGAGGCGATGAACGCCAACGGCAAGGCCGCCTGATCGATCTTAGGTGAGGACACGAAAACGGCGCCCGGATCATCCGGACGCCGTTCTTATTGCGGACCGTCTTCCTGGGAGGCAACGGCAGGTCCGCCGCATCAGGAAAAATGGTTCGGACGCGGTAGCTGCCTGAGCCCGGCCTGCGCGAGTGATGCCCCCATCTCCCGAACCGACCAACCGCGTCCTATGGTCTACTTAATCGATAGAGTGCGTCCGCGACATGTTACCCGATGTTACATGTCACTGTTACGTGGCTTTCGCGCACGCATTTCCGGCACCGGCGTGACCTGCAGGCAACAAAAAAGCCGGATCAATAAAGATCCGGCTGAGTTTGATTGGAAGTGCCGATTAGGGCTAACCTCCAGAGGGGAACACTCGAGGGCGCTAATGGGAGGAGAACGCGCCCTGGAGATGAACTATATATGTGCTCATCATGCCCAAGAAACAAGCATCTATTTTGCAACACTCGCATGCAAAAACACGCAGGCTGTGGTCCAACTCGTTCCAGGAACCGATAGGACCAGGAAAAATGTCCGAAATCATGGGCCTTTCCGAACCAAAAGCGATTGCTGATAAGCGAAATGAGCCGTTTTTGTTCCGGAAATACGCAGAATCGTAAATGATGTGGATTCGGGCAGCCCGCGTTTATTTTTGCGGCAGGAGAGCCTGATGCGAGCTTTTTCGGCAATTGCGGGCAGCGCGCTGTTCTTTGTCGCCGCCCCCGGTGTCGTCGCCGGGTTGCTCCCCTGGTTGCTGACCGACCGCTATCGCGTGCCGCAGTCCAGCGTGCCAGGTTTTGCGCCGGTCGGCTGGATCCTCGTCGTCGGCGCCACGGCGGTCTTGCTTCATTCCTTCGCGCGCTTCGCGCTCGAGGGACTGGGCACACCGGCTCCCGTGGCGCCGACCGAGAAGCTCGTTGTTGGCGGCGTCTACCGCCATGTGCGCAACCCCATGTATGTGGCGGTGCTGTTGATCATCCTCGGCCAGGCGCTCATCTTTTCGAGCTGTGCCGTTTTCGTCTACGGCCTGATCGCCGCGGCTGCGATGATCTTGTTCGTCAAATTCTACGAAGAGCCGACGCTTGCCCGCCGCTACGGCGCCGAATACGAAGATTACCGCCGCGCCGTACCCGGCTGGCTGCCGCGGCTGACACCATGGCGCGGATAGACCCAAAGGGCCTGTCGAGATTCAGATGCTAATAAGACCAGCTACGCGCCTTGGCGATGATGAAATCGCGGAACACATGCAGCTTGGCCTGGTTCTTCATCGCGTCGGGATAGGCGAAATAGGTGTCGAAGGACGGCACCTCGGTCTCGGGCAGCAACTGGACGAGGTTAGAGTCCTTGCTGATCACGTAGTCGGGCAGCATCGCGATGCCGGCGCCGCCCTGGACCGCACGCTTGATCGACAGGATGTCGTTGATCTGCAGCGTCGGCACCCTTTGCCCGCCTTCGAAATCGCCGACCGTCTCCAGCCAGTTCAGTTCCGACAGATGCGAGGGCACTGGCACGCCGAAGGTGACGATCCGGTGGTTTCTGAGCTCGGCGATCGAGGCCGGCTTGCCGAACTTCGCCACATAGGAAGGGGCCGCATAGAGATGGAAATGCACCGTGAACAGCCGGCGCTGGATGAGGTCCGGCTGCTGCGGCTGCCTGAGGCGAATGGCGCAATCGGCCTGGCGCATGGTCAGGTCGAGTTCCTCGTTGGCGAGGATAAGCTGCAGGCTGATCTCGGGATAGAGTTCGATGAATTCCTGCACGCGCTCGGTCAGCCAGCCGGCGCCCAGGCCCACCGTGGTCGTCACCCTGAGCACGCCGGAAGGCCGGTCCTTGGTCTCGGTCAGCCGCGACTTGATCGTCTCAAGCTTCATCAGCACGTCGTGCGCCGTGCGAAACAGCATCTCGCCCTGCTCGGTCAGCACCAGGCCCCGCGCGTGGCGGTGAAACAGCGCCACGCCGACGTCATGCTCCAGCGCGCTGACCTGCCGCGAGATAGCCGATTGCGACAGATGCAGCGTCTCGGCGGCATGGGTGAACGACCCAGCCTCCGCCGCAGCGTGAAACACGCGTAGCTTATCCCAGTCCAGCGCCATGATTCCCCTCGTGTTGCCTTTGGCGTCTGAATGAAAAATCAGGCTTTTAAACGGCTTCTCTCAGCCGATAGCTTATTCTGCCGCCTCGCGGTGAACTTCGATCCCCGCCAGATATTTCTCCGCCTCGAGCGCGGCCATGCAACCGAGGCCCGCGGCCGTCACCGCCTGGCGGTAGATGTCGTCCGTCACGTCGCCGGCGGCGAACACGCCGGGAACGTCGGTGCGGGTCGAATCCGGCGCCGTCCACAAATAGCCGTTCGGCTTCTGCTTGAGCTTGCCGGCGAACAGCTCGACCGCCGGCGCGTGGCCGATCGCCACGAACACGCCGTCGACCTTCAGCCGCGACACGTCTCCGGTCACCACATTGCGCAGCTTCAGCCCTTCGACCGAAGGCGGCAGCGGCGCCTTGCCAGGCTGCCCGGTGATCTCGTCGACGACCGTGTCCCAGATGACGCGGACGTTCTCCTTCTTGAACAGCCGCTCGCGCAGGATTCGCTCGGCGCGAAAATCGCTTCGCCGGTGAATGACGGTGACGCTCTTGGCGAGGTTGGCGAGATAGAGCGCCTCTTCGACCGCCGAATTGCCGCCGCCGACCACGGCAACATCCTTGCCGCGATAGAAAAAGCCGTCGCAGGTGGCGCAGGCGGACACGCCAAAGCCCATGAAGGTCTGCTCCGAGGGAATGCCCAGCCACTTGGCCTGCGCGCCGGTGGCGATGATCAGCGCGTCGGCGGTATAGACGGTGCCGGAATCGCCGGTGGCGCGGAACGGCCGCACGTTGATGTCGACCTCGGTGATGATGTCGTTGACGACGTCGGTGCCGACATGCTCGGCCTGCTTGAGCATTTGCTCCATCAGCCAGGGACCCTGGATCGGATCGGCAAAGCCAGGATAGTTCTCGACGTCGGTGGTGATCATCAGCTGGCCGCCCTGCTGCAGGCCGGCGACGAGCATCGGCTTCAGCATGGCGCGGGCGGCATAGATCGCCGCCGTGTAGCCGGCCGGACCGGAGCCGATGATGAGAACTGGCGCATGTTTGGTGTTCATAAAAGTCCCCTGCGGCTCGAGGCCGTGGTTTGTCGCCGGTAATGTAAGTGTTGCCCGGCAAGCCAGCAAGGCAGCTTGGCCTTCGTCCCCGGAAAGCTTCGTCGCAGGCATACCGGGCCATATTGCCGCCCGTTATCGGAAAAATCATCGCAAAGGGATGGCCTCTCGCGCGAAACCAAATTACAAAATCGCGAAAGATTCTTGCGCGAAAGCCGATCATGCCGCTCAAAGCCGATCTCGACGCCATCGACTGGAAGATCCTGCGCGAGCTGCAGAATGACGGCCGCATGACCAATGTCGAGCTATCGAGCCGGGTCGGCATCTCGGCGCCACCTTGCCTGCGCCGTGTCAGGCGGCTGGAAGAAGCCGGCATCATCCGCGGCTACCGCGCTTTGCTCAACGCGCCTGCGCTCGGCATGGATGTCGTCGCCTTCTGCCTGATCGGCCTGCACCATCAGGCCGACGCAGAGCTCAAGACTTTTGCCGAGCGCACGCGCGGCTGGCCGATCGTGCGCGATGCCTGGATGGTGTCGGGAGAGTCCGACTTCCTGCTGCATTGCGTGGCGAGCGATCTCGGCACCTTCCAGACCTTCGTTATCGAGGAGCTCGCCTCGGCGCCCAATGTCGATACCGTGCGCACCGCGCTGACCATCCGCCGCGTCAAGGATGAAGGGTTGGTGGCCTTTCCGAGTTGACGAAAGCAATTCCAGGAAAACTGCGCCAGCTTCCCATAAACCCTGGAGAACCAGCGGCTTGGCGCCCAGCTTTGAATCAGTACGAGATCAAAGCGACCGTATCGCGGCCAGCAGGCCGTCGAGATCACGGGCGTCGCGCAACGGAGAAACCGCAAGTCCGCCTGTCGTTGTGGCTTCGCCGTCGACAAGCCAGCCGCGTGTGAGGCCGGCGCGCTGGCCCGCCTCCATGTCCGCCGCCTTGTCACCGACGATCAGCGATCGCTTGAGATCGAGGCCAAGCCTGCGTCCCGCCTCGACCAGCATGCCCGGATTGGGCTTGCGCATCGGATGGTCAGCAATTGCCAGCGGGCCGGAACCAGCTTCGTGGTAGGCGCAGGCCAGTACCATGTCGACGGCGGCGTTCTTCTCACCCAGCAGGTCGAGCACCCGCCGATTGACGGACGCGAATGCGTCCCAGCCAAAATAGCCGCGCGCGATGCCGGACTGGTTGGTGACGACGACGACCGGAACACCAGTCTGGTTGGCGGTCTCGACGGCCGGCAGTATCTGCGGCCTGAGCACGATGTCCGCCGGGTCGCTTGGATAGTCGGTGTCGATATTGATAGTGCCGTCACGGTCGAGAAAGAGCGCCGGCAGGCCGGTCGCAAAAGTCTTCGTTCCGATCCGCTCGACCCACAGGCCGGGCTCTACAAGCGGATAGTCCGCGCCGCCATCAGGCATGGCTGAGACGCGCTTCCACCGCCTCGCACAGATGGTGGTAGAGGCAGAGATGCCCCTGCTGGATGATCGGCGTCGAGGTCGACGGTACGTTGAGCAGGATATCCGTCAGCGGCTTCAGCTTGCCGCCGGTGTCGCCGGTCAGGCTGATCACCGTCATGCCCATGGCCCGCGCCTGCTCGGCGGCCGCAAGGATGCTCGGCGAATTGCCGCTGGTCGAGATGGCGAGCAGCACCGCGCCTTCCGATCCATGCGCCTCGACCTGGCGCGAGAAGACCGTGTCGAAGCCGTAATCGTTGCCCCAGGCGGTCAGCACCGCCGCGTTGGCCGGCAGCGCGATGACGTTGTAGCCCTTGCGCTCCTTGAGGAAGCGGCCGACCAGTTCGCCGGCGATGTGGATGGCATCGCTCGCCGAGCCGCCATTGCCGCAAATCAGCAGCGCCTTGCCCTGCGAAAGCGCCATCACGACCGTGCTCACCGCGCGTTCCATCTCTGCCGTGAGGTCGCGTTCGACCATCGCCGAGATCGCCGCCGCGGAGCGGACCAGATAGTCGTTCAGTTCGGACATGAAATCCTCAATTCGTGCCGCCGGCACGCAGCTTGCCGATGGTGCTGGTCGTGCTCTTGCCGGCGACGAGGTCGACCAGCACCACGCGCCCGCCCGCCTTCTGCACCTCGTCCGCGCCGACCACAGTCTCGATCGTGTAGTCCGCGCCCTTGACCAGGACGTCGGGCTTGAGCGCGTCGATCAGCACCAGCGGCGTGTCTTCCTCGAAGACGACGACGGCATCGACCGAGGCAAGGGCGGCGAGCACGCAGGCACGGTCATGCTGGTCGTTGACCGGACGCCCGGGACCCTTGAGCCTGCGCACCGAGGCATCGCTGTTCAAGCCAAGCACCAGCCGGTCGCACTGGCTGCGCGCGGCATGCAGCAGGCTGACATGGCCGGCATGCAGGATGTCGAAGCAGCCGTTGGTGAAGCCGACCGTCAGCCCCTCCTCTTTCCACGCGACCACCATCCTTGCCGCGGCGTCGGCGTCGAGAATGGCGTCCTGGTGGGCAACCGGACCGTGCGAGCGGAACAGCGCGCCCGAAAGCTCCTCGACCGTCAGCCGCGCCGTGCCGCGCTTGCCGACCACGACGCCGCCGGCGGCGTTGGCGATCGTAGCGGCCTGCACGCGGTCCGCGCCTGCGGCCAATGACAGAGCGAAGGTCGCGATGACCGTGTCGCCGGCGCCGGAGACGTCAAACACTTCGCGCGCCTGCGTGGAGATGTGGCGGGCATCCTCCGCGGTGACGACGCTCATGCCCTTTTCGCTGCGCGTCGCCACGATGAAATCGAAATCATGCGCCGCGATCAGGTCGCGCGCCGCGGCGACAATCTCGTCGTCGCCGAACACCGCGCGCCCGGCTGCTTCGCCGAGTTCCTTGCGGTTGGGCGTGACCGCCGTCGCTCCGGCATAGCGCGCATAGTCGCGCCCCTTGGGATCGGCCAGCACCGGCTTTCCGGCATCGCGGCAGATCGCGATCAGTTCGGCCGCCACACCGTCGAGCAGGATGCCCTTGCCGTAATCGGAGAGGATGACGATGTCGGCGCGCGCAAGTGCGGCCTGGAAATGCTCGATGAGCATCGCCCGCTCCGCAGAGGTGAGCGGCCTGATCTCTTCCTCATCAAACCGCAGCACCTGTTGGTTGAGCGCGCTGAAGCGGCTCTTCGACGAAGTCATGCGGCCCTTTTGCTGCAACAGGCCGTCGGTATCGGCGCCGAGATCGCCTAGCATACGCATAAGGCTGTCGCCGGTCTGGTCGGCGCCGATCACCGAGACGGGAATAGCGCCGGCCCCCAGCGAAACGATGTTGGAAACCACATTGCCAGCGCCGCCCATGGCCAACATCTCGCCACGCCCGTGCAGCACGGGGATCGGCGCTTCCGGCGAGATCCGCTCGATAACGCCGCTGACGAAGCGGTCGAGGATGAAATCGCCGACCACCAGCACGGTGACGTCGCCAAACCGCGCGATGGCGCGATGCAAGGGTTCCGGGGAAGGCAGTTGGTGCTTGATCATCTCACTGGCGCGCGCCCGAAATGGCGTATCTTGATCAGGGTTGCGGCGCCGGAAATCCGGCGCCATTCGGTATTTGCGATGCCGATATACCGCAATTCGAGCCAGCGCAACGCCGGGCTTGGAGCGGCTCGCGGCGCGGCGGCAGGCGGATCAGCTCTTCTGCAGGGCAACATGGACGCCGAGACCGACAAGCACGGCGCCGCCGGCGCGCTGCATCAGACACTGCGCACGACCCGAGCGCCGTAGCCGCGAAATCATCGCACCGGCCAGCGCAAACGATGTCGGCCGACGAGAACATCAGGTTGACGATGGTTCCCAGCACCACGAACTGCAGCCAGACCGGAAAGGTCGCCGAGGCATCGATGAACTGCGGCAGGAACGCCATGAAGAAGATGGCTGTCTTGGGATTGAGCACCTCGACCGTGATGCTCTCGAAAAAGGCGCGATGGGTCGATTTTCGCTCGATGACAGGCAGCGTTCCGTTCGCCTGGGTCTTGGCGCGGAACAGTGAAACGCCGAGCCAGATCAGGTAGAGCGCGCCGACGAGCTTGACGGTCATGTAAAGCGGCGGCACGGCGTGGAACAGCACGGCAGGCCGGTCGCGGCGGCAAGAACATGCACGTAGCCGCCAAGGTGGATGCCGAGAGCAGCCATCAGCCCCGACCAGCGCCCGCGCGCCATGGTCTGCGCCGCGGCATAGAGCATGGCCGGGCCGGGAATGTAGGCCAAGATCGCTGTAGTGGCGAAAAAGGCGATAAGCAGTTCGGTCGATGGCATTGCCTTGCTCCTGTCGCGATCTCGTCAGCCGCTGGCATTTCGCCCGGAAGGTCAGCCCGCGCGAGTGAAGCGGGAGCTTTGCGGCGCGACTGTGGCCGAGCGGGTGCCCGGTATGCGTTTGACATGCTTTATCGACACCCCCTCGCGCCTCCCCTATAAGGGCCGAAATCGCTTGCAACAGAGGCTCTCATGATCATCGTCACGGGCGGCGCCGGCATGATCGGCTCCAACATCGTCGCCACGCTCAATGCCGAGGGCCATGACGACATCGTGGTCGTCGATGATCTGACCGACGGCCACAAGATCGCCAACCTCGCCGACCTCCATATCGCCGACTATCTCGACAAGGACGAATTTCTGGCCCGGCTCGAGGACGGCGGGCTCGGCCGCATCGAGGCCGTCTTCCACCAGGGCGCCTGCTCGACCACCACCGAATGGAACGGCAAGTTCATGATGGAAGTGAACTACGCCTATTCGAAGCGCCTGCTGCACGCCTGCCTCGCGCTCCGCGTGCCCTTCCTCTACGCCTCCTCGGCCTCGGTCTATGGCGGCGGCAGCGAGTTTCGCGAAGAGCCCGAGTTCGAGCGGCCGCTCAACGTCTACGCATATTCGAAAAAGCTCTTCGACGACTATGTCCGCCGCAACGTCTTCGACACCGACCATTCACAGGTGGCGGGGTTGCGCTATTTCAACGTCTACGGGCCGCGAGAGGCGCATAAGGGCGCCATGGCCTCGGTCGCCTTCCACCTGTTCAACCAGATCGAGCAAGGCCAAAACCCGAAACTGTTCGGCGCCTATGGCGGGTTCGGCCCCGGCGAGCAGAGCCGCGACTTCATCCATGTCGGCGATGTCGCCGACGTCAATCTGTGGCTGTGGAAGCGGGGCTCAAGCGGCATCTTCAATTGCGGCACCGGCCGCGCCCAGCCGTTCCGCGCCATCGCCGAAACGGTGATCGACACGCTCGGTAAGGGTGAGATCGAGTTCATCCCCTTCCCCGACCATCTCAAGGGCAGCTACCAGAGTTTTACGCAGGCTGATATGTCCCGCTTGCGCGCAGCCGGCTACAATGGCCAATTCCGCACCGTCGAAACCGGCGTCAGAGACTATGTCCAATGGCTGAAAGCCCAACGATCCTCGTGATCGGCCCACGCTGGGTGGGCGACATGGTCATGGCGCAGTGCCTGTTTTCGGCACTGAAGGAAAAGCATCCCAACGCCGCGATCGACGTGCTGGCGCCCGCCTGGGCGGCGCCCCTGGTCAAGCGCATGCCCGAAATACGCTGCCAGATCGACTTCCCGCTGATGCCCGGCGCGCTCGAATTCCGCAGCCGCAGGCGCTTCGGCCGCCTGCTGCGCGGCCGCTACGACATGGCCTATGTGCTGCCGGGGAGCTGGAAATCGGCGCTGATCCCTTTCTTTGCCCGCATTCCGCGCCGCGTCGGCAATTTGCGCGAAATGCGCTACGGCTTGCTGACCGACATCGTTGCCTTGCCCGACGCCCTCAAACGGCGCACGGCGAGGGCCTATTTCGGCTTGGCGCGCGGCGGCACCTTTCGCGCGCCGAAGCTCACCGTCGATGCGGCCAATCAGGCGGATCTACTGGCGCGGTTCGGATTGCAAGCAAAGGAATTCGTCGCGTTGATGCCGGGTGCCGAATTCGGCCCAGCAAAGCGCTGGCCGAGCGATCACTATGCCGAGCTAACCCGGGGCATGATGGCAAAGGGCTTGGGCGTCGCCTTGCTCGGCTCGAAGAACGACGCCGAGGTGACCGGCGAGATCGCGAGGCTCGCGCCGGGCGCCGTCGACCTTGCCGGCAGGACAAAGCTTGAGGACGCCATAGACCTGATCGCCGCGGCGAAGCTTGCCGTGTCGAACGACAGCGGACTGATGCATGTCGCGGCCGCCGTCGGCACGCCGATCGTCGCCGTCTACGGCTCGACCTCGCCCGAGAACACGCCGCCGCTGACCGATCGCTCGGAGCTGATCTGGCTGCACCTTTCCTGCTCGCCCTGCCATCAGAAGATTTGCCCGCTCGGCCATCTCAACTGCCTGAAAACGCTCGACGTCGCGCGGGTCGCCGCCGCGGCCGACCGGTTGCTCAAGGTTCCGGCAGCCGCATGAAGGTGCTGATCGTCAAGACGTCGTCGATGGGTGACGTCATCCATACGTTCCCGGCTGTCGAGGATGCGCTCCGCAATCACCCAGGCATAAGCTTCGACTGGTGCGTGGAGGAGCCCTTCGCCGGCATCGTCGCCTTGCATCCAGCAGTAAGGTCCATCCACAAAATGGCGATCCGTCGCTGGCGCAAGAAGCCGTTCGACCGCGGCACATGGCGCGAGATGGCCGGCCTGCGCCGAGCGTTGCGCTCGGCTCGCTATGACCTGGTCATCGATGCCCAGGGGCTGTTGAAATCGGCTGTCGTTGCCAAACAGGCCGGCGCGCCGATCGCCGGCTTCGACCGCGCCAGCGCCCGCGAGCCTTCGGCGACGCTGCTTTACGACCACAAATACGCGGTGCCGCGCGACTTGCACGCCATCGAGCGCACACGGCGGCTGTTCGGGCTGGCGCTGGGTTATCAGCCGGATCTTTCGCGCCTCGACTCAGGCATAGTGCCGCCGGCAGGCGGACTTCCCGGCGTCGAAGGTAGAACCGCTTTCCTGCTGCACGGCACGAGCCGCGAAGACAAGAAATGGCCGGTTGAGGACTGGATCGAGACCGCCCGCCAACTGGTTGCCGGGCAATTCACGCCGGTCGTCACCTGGTCGAACGAAGCGGAAAAGCGCGTCGCCGAAGCGATCGCCGGCGCCGTACCGAAAACGGCGTTGATCCAGAAGGCGCCGCTCGCAGAGATCGCCGCGATCCTCGGTCGGTCGACGCTCGTCATCGGCGCCGACACCGGCCTCACCCATCTCGCCAGCGCCTTCGGCTTGCCGACGGTCGCCATCTTCCTGGCAACGGAGCCGGGCCTGACCGGCCCGCGTGGGCCGTTCTCGTCGACCTTGCTGGCGCCCGCTGGCAGCAAAGTCACGCCGGTTGATGTGATAGAGGAGGCTGAACGGCTGCTTATGCTCAAGTCACAAGCGGCGGCGTAAGGGCCTTTCAGAATTCGCTCCGGCGAGTCGAATAGCGTGGTTTTCGAGAACCGGAGCGGAGCGTACTTAAAGTACGGGAGCACCGGCCTACGCCGGCCGTAGCCTTAACTGCCACGCCACTCATGAGTGCTTCGGCCGGCGAAGGCCGGTAGCGCAGAAAACCGCTCTACTCGGCCGCCGGAGTAGAATTATCAAAAGGTCCTAAATGAACTGCACCTGGACGATCTCATAACCCCTGGCGCCGCCGGGGGCGTTGACCTCGATGGCGTCGCCGACTTCCTTGCCAATGAGCGCGCGCGCGATGGGCGAGGAGATCGAGATGCGGCCGGACTTCACATCCGCTTCCTGGTCGCCGACGATCTGATAGGTCTTCTTTTCCTCGGTATCCTCGTCGACCAAAACGACGGTGGCGCCGAACTTCACCTTGTCGCCGCTGAGCTTCGTTACATCGATCACCTCGGCTCGCGCGATCAGGTCCTCGAGCTCGTGGATACGACCCTCATTGTGACTCTGAGACTCTTTCGCCGCGTGGTACTCGGCATTTTCGGACAGGTCGCCATGCGAGCGCGCCTCGGAGATCGCCTCGATGATGCGCGGACGCTCTTCCTGCTGGCGCCAGCGCAGTTCTTCCTTCAATGACGCGAACCCCTCGCCTGTCATCGGGACCTTGATCATGTGCCTGACCTTTCCTGCCGCCACCCCCGCTTCTCGGGGATAGCCTTGTCGTTGGGTACAAAAAGAAAACGGTCCGGCAGCCTCGGGCTAACGGAACCGTTTCACCACAATTTCCCTGAATATAGCAATCTTCGCGCGATTTTCACGCCCAAAAATGAAGTTTGGCAAAATGATCACTGCTTTCGCTTGATCGCCTGGCGGCGAATGCGGCAGCAGCAAAAAACCGGCTGCGAATGTTCGCAGCCGGTTTGAAGAGCCGGTTGTCGAATCAGCTCCTCAGGAAATGATCGATCTGCTCCGACAGCATGCCGTATTCGCGTGAGCCTTTGCCGGTCCGCTTCTCGATCTCCTGCAGCTGCTCCTGCGCGCCGGCAAGGTCGCCGATCTGCAGATGCGCCTCGCCGAGATACTCGCGCACCAGCGTGTAATTGGGGTCGATGCGCAGCGCTTCCTCATAATAGCCGAGGCCGACCGTGACACGGCCGGAATGGCGATGCGAGTAGCCGAGATAGTTGAGGATGCGCGGATCCTGCTTGTTGGCGGCGAGCGTCAGCACCGAGATCGCCTCGTCATAGCGCCCGGCCATCGCCAGATCGTGGCCAGCCTCGTAGATGCTGTCGTCATCCAGCATGCCATACTGCGGCACAACGCACTTTTTCTTCTTCTTGTCCCAGACCTCGCCCTTCTTGCACTGAGTGGTGCCGCCACTGTTGCCTCCACCACCTTCACCAGCCGTGAATGCCGGCGCCACAAACAGCGGCAGGGCAGCAACTGCCAGGACCTGAACAAGCAAACGTCTGCGCATGAAAGCCTCCTTGAGCGTGACAATGGCAGATTAACGCCGCCTCGATGCGCTTTCATCCCGAAATACCGACGGCAGCCGAACTATTTTGGACGTCCAGGGCTATTCTGATCCTTGCGAACGGATGTGACGCGGGCTGCAAATCCGCTATCATCAGTCGAGCGCACGACGAGGAGAAAGGCCAGTGCAGCAGCGCCTCGAAAACGAGTGGGAACTTTCCATCGACCCGGACACGGTGCGCCTGTTCATCCTCAAGGCCAAGGCGCTGAGCGCCGCCGTCAACGAGGACTACGACGACGGCACCGAGCACGAGGTCGAATTCGACGGCGACGGGCACGACAACCACCATCATGACGGCCTCGCCGAGGAAGCCTCGGAAGACCTTACCGAAGAGGAGTTCCGCGAACTGATCAACGATCTCAACGTCGATGAAGCGGCCGAGCTCGTGGCGTTGGCCTGGGTGGGCCGCGGCGACTACGAAGCGTCTGAATGGGTCGACGCGGTGGCGGCCGCGCGCGAGCGCGCCAACAAGCGCACCGCAAAATACCTGCTCGGCCTGCCGCAGCTCGCCGACTGGCTGGAAGAAGGCCTGGAGGCAATCGGCGCGTAACGGGCCGGTAACCGATTTTGATCGCAACGCCGCAAAGTCCAAGGCAACCTTGCAGTGCCGGCGCCGTTTCCGGCCGATGGCAACGCTGAGCCTTTCCGGATTTTGCAGACTGGCGCTGCCCCTGGTGGCGGCGGCCTTGCTGGTCACGCCGGCGATGGCCCGGCATCACCAGCGCCAGCATAAGAGCCATTTGCCCCCGCTCAGCCAAAGCGCTGCGCCGGCACCGGAAACGCCAGCGACAGCACCGGTTCCAGAACCGCGTCCCACCGACACCGTTGGCAATGCACCAAGCGGGGCTGAAGCGATGGCTCCGAAACCCTCGGCCGGTGCGGTGGTGCCGCAGACGCCGGCGGTCGCTCCGACGCCGCCGGAGAAGCCGACAGAGGTGGAGCCGGAACCGCCGGCCACGGCCCCGCTCCCTCCAGCGAAACCGACGGATGCCGACAAAGAGAAAGCGCCTCCCGATCCGCGTTCCACTGAACTGCCCGCCGACAAGATGCCGGAAGAAGAGGAGGCCTGCCGCGGTCGGCTGAAGGCGCTCGGCGTTGAATTCGTCGAGCACAAAGCCGAGCATGACGCCGAGATCGGCTGCTCGATCCCCTACCCTATCGTTTTGAAGACGCTCGGCAAATCCATCGGCATCGGTCCCGGCACCGAGCTCAATTGCCGGATGGCCGAGGCTGCCGCCCGCTTTGCGGCCGATATCGTCCTGCCCGCCGCGAAGGCCGAATTCGGCGCCGATCTGAAATCGATCGGTCAGGCCTCGGCCTTCGTCTGCCGGCCGCGTCATGGCGCGGGAAAACTGTCGGAGCACGCCTTCGGCAATGCGCTCGACATCGCTTCCTTCACACTATCGGACGGCAGGACGATCGACGTCGGTCCGGCGCCGCCCGAGAAGGACGGAAAGTTCCTGAATATGGTGCGCAAGGCAGCCTGCGGGCCGTTCAAGACCGTGCTTGGTCCCGGCGCCGATCCCGACCATGCGCTGCATTTCCACTTCGACCTCGAGCCGCGCCGCCACGGCGGGACGTTCTGCCAGTGAGTGAATGCCAAGAACAGATGCCGCAATTCGGCCCCAGGCGTGAATGCCGGCGCTGATCTTTCCTTTACTCTTGCCGACTAGACTTGTGCCATCCGGGGACTGGATGCCTTTCGATGGCCAAAACACTTGGCGCCATGCTTGCCGCGGCGCGGCAGAACTATTTTGCCTGCTCCGCCGTAAGGCTGGCCACCGGCCTTGCCATCGCGGCGATCTCGGCCTGCACTACAGGCGACGTCTTCTCGCTGCAGCCGGCCGTGGACGTCGGCAGCCAAACCGCCGCCGTGCCGGAGGCGCCTCAATATTCCGGCATGCAGAGGCTTGTCCCGTCCAACCCTTATATGACCCAGGCCGCCTATCCGCGCATGGACGAGCCGATGTCATCGCCCGAGCAGATGCCGGCCAGCGAGATCGACTGCCGCAACGAGCTGAAACGCCTCGGCGTCGTTTACCAGGACATCCAGCCGATCCACGAAGGCCAGTGCGGCATCGACTTTCCGGTGAAGGTTTCGGCCATCGGCAGCGTCGAGATGAAGCCCGCCGCCACGCTGACCTGCAACATGGCCGCGACCTTCGCCGCCTGGACCAGGAACGAGCTCGTGCCGGCCGCCCGCTGGCGCTACTTCTCTGGCGTCAAGACGATCCACCAGGGGTCGAGCTACTCGTGCCGCAACATCGCCGGCGAAGGCGTCCTGTCCGAGCACGGCAAGGGCAACGCGCTCGACGTCATGAGCATCGAGCTTAACAATGGCGACGACATCGACGTGCGCAAGCCGGGCCTGTTCGCCTTCCGCACCCGCGGCTTCCTCAACAATGTGCGCGCCGACGGCTGTCAGTATTTCAACACTGTGCTCGGTCCGGGTTACAATTACGACCATCGCAACCACTTCCACTTCGACGTCAAGAACCGCAGGAACGGCTACCGCGCCTGCCGCTGACGGGCGTCCCTCTGCCTAATCCGTCCAACGCCGCGTAAAATGCCCGGGCACAGGCATGGGAGTGGTCTCTCGTGGGTGAGCGAAGCCTAGGCGACGCGTGGCGATTTGGCTGGCAGCTTTCTGCGCCTGCTATCTTGCCTTTGCCTATCTTGCCGCGCCGGAATTCCGGAGCTGGCGGGAGCGTGGCTTCCGCACGCAGCACTTCGAGATGGTGACACATACGCCGCAAGGCATTCCGGGCGATCCGATCAATGTCGGCCTTGTCGGCACGAAGAAGGAGCTTGTCCACGCCTTTGCCGTCGCCGGCTGGGATACGGCCGACGCGGTCACGCTGAGGACGCGATCGACATCGGCGAAAGTGTCTTGTTTGACCGACCCTATCCCGATGCGCCGATGAGCAGGTTGCTGTTCGAAGGCCGCGCCCAGGACCTCGCCTTCGAAAAGCCGGTCGGCGACAGCGCCGACCGCCGCCACCACGTCCGCTTCTGGCAGACCGACACGGTCGGCGACGACGGCCGTCCGCTCTGGCTGGGCGCCGCCAGCTTCGACCGAGGCGTCGGCCTCAGCCACGACACCGGCGCCATCACGCACCACATCGGCCCGGATATCGACGCCGAGCGCAACTTCCTGATCGGCGACCTCCATGCTGCCGGCATGCTGATCTCGACCGCCGAGATACCGGGGATAGGCGCCACGAAAAGCGGCAGGAACGGCGGTGGTGATCCTTATTTCACTGACGGCATGGCTGTAATCGGCGTGTTGAAGCCATTGCCCTGATCGAGGCCGTAAAGCTCAGGCCGTGGTGATGACGATCTTGCCGAATGGACCTTTCTCCAGATGCTCGAAGGCCTGCGGCACCTCATCGAAGCCGAATACCCTGTCGATGACGGGCTTGATGCCGAGCGCCTCGATCGCTTGGTTCATGCGCTCGAAGGCGCGGCGATGGCCGACCGAAATCCCTTGTACGGTAATACGGTTGCGCATGAAGGGCATAATCGGAAAGCTGAGCTCCATGCCGCCCAGAAGGCCGATGACCGTCAGCCTGCCATCGGCACCGAGTGCATTGAGCGAGCGCCGCGCGTTGTCGCCGCCAACCATTTCCAACACGTGCCTGACGCCCGCGCCGTCGGTCAATTCGCGCGCGGCCTCGTCCCATGCCGGTTGTTCGCGGTAGTTGATCACCTGCCAGGCGCCGAGTTCCTTGGCCCGGGCGAGCTTGTCGTCGGTGCTCGAAGTGACGATGGCTCGCAGGCCGAAAGCGGCCGCGAACTGCAGCGCAAACAGCGAGACTCCGCCTGTGCCCTGGATGAGAACGGTCTCGCCCGGCACCGGCTTCGTGGCCTCGACCAGCGCGAACCACGCCGTCAGCGCTGCGATCGGGAGCGTCGCCGCCTCGGCATCGCTGAGCGAGGCTGGCGCCAGCACCGCCGCGTCCTCGCCGAAGATCACATATTCAGACAGCATGCCGGGCAGCGAGGAACCCAACGTATGCGTGTGCAGCACCGGCGGCGCATCGCCGTCCGGCCAGTCCGCGATCACCTGGCCGAGCACGCGCTGGCCGACCTTGAAGCGGCTGACGTCGCTGCCCACGGCCACCAGCTCGCCGACGGCATCGGATGTTGGCACGAAAGGAAAGGCAAGGTCAGGGATCAACACGCCGTCGACGATCATCCGGTCCTTGTAGTTCAGTGACACGGCCCTGGTGCGCACCAGAAGATCGCGTGCGCCGAACGCGGGAATGCTGCCGTCCACCGGTCGCAGCCTCGATAGGCCGAAGCCGCTCATCTGCCAGGATCTGTTGATGTCGGTGCTCATTGTCGTCCGCGCTCCGCGATTGATGGCGATGCCGGATGTTTACGCGATTCAACTATGGAAAATAGTGCTTCTATGCGGCATAATTGGATACCGATTGAAGAAGAAAAATATACAAAAGGGAAAATCCGGGTGGAACCCACCGACCTGCAAGGCATCATCGCATTCGTTCACGCGGTCGAGGCAGGCAGCTTCACCGGCGCCGGCGCACGGCTGCGTGTGACGAAGTCGGCGATCGGCAAGTCGGTTGCCCAGTTGGAGCATCGGCTCGGCGTTCGCCTGCTCAACCGCACCACCCGCAGCCTGAGCCCGACCAGCGAGGGCATGAGCTATTACGAGACCTGCGTGCGGGCCTTGGCGGAGATCGAGGCCGGGCAGGCATTGCTCGCCTCGCGCAGACAGCTTCCGTCCGGCAAGCTGCGTGTCGACGTGCCGCTCGCCTTTGGCCGCCGATGTGTCGCGCCCGTGCTGTTCGGCATTTCCAGCCGCTTCCCGGAACTGGCGATGGAAATCTCCTTCAACGACCGTCGCGTCGATCTCGTCGAAGAAGGCATCGATCTCGCTGTCCGCATGGGCGAACTCGACGACAGCCTGTCGCTGGCGGCCAGACGCATCTACGCACAGCGCTCGGCGATCTGCGCGGCCCCGGCCTATCTCGAAAAACATGGCAGGCCGCGATCGATCGAGGATCTCGCCGGCCATGGCATCATCGCCTATGGCCGCAACGGCATAGTTCATCCCTGGACGGTCCG
Organism: Mesorhizobium tamadayense; assembly: GCF_003863365.1. GTDB lineage: Bacteria > Pseudomonadota > Alphaproteobacteria > Rhizobiales > Rhizobiaceae > Mesorhizobium > Mesorhizobium tamadayense. The sequence goes on from NZ_RQXT01000037.1 coordinate 61,741, forward strand.
GCACAGCGATGGTCATATCGGCAAATTCCAGCCGCAGGCGCGGCTGGTCCTGGGGCACGGCGAACCGATGCTGGACGCTGTCTTGGCTGGCTGCGGCATCACTTTCCTGCCGACATGGCTGATCGCCGACAGCCTCAAGCGGGGCGAGCTCGAAATGGTCCTGTCGGACTGTCTCATCGAGAACGTCGTCGTCCACGCCGTCTGGCCGGTGACGCGCAACCTCGCGCCCAAGGTACGCGTCGTCGTCGATGCGTTGATCGAGCACTTTTCCTCGCCGCCCTGGGATGTCGCCTGAACAGTTCGCCGGTCCAAAAAATTGTCCCCCTCCAAAAATAACGGCGGACTATTTTCGAATGCAGTGCAGCAATGCTATTGACCGCCCATGCTTTATGTTGAAATCGCCATCGTGGCCGTCCTCATCTTGGTGAACGGCCTTCTGGCAATGTCCGAGCTTGCGATCGTCTCGTCGCGGCCGGCCCGCCTCAAGGCGATGATCGACCGCAACGTCAGGGGCGCCGGCCGCGCTTTGGCGCTCGGTTCCAATCCAGGCAAGTTCCTGTCGTCGGTGCAGATCGGCATCACCCTGGTCGGCGTGCTGTCTGGCGCTTTTTCCGGCGCCACGCTTGGCGAGCGATTGGCGCAATACCTGGCCTCGACCGGCATCCGGGAGACCATCGCGGACCCCATCGGCGTCGGCATCGTCGTCGCGATCATCACCTATGCCTCGCTCATCGTCGGCGAGCTCGTGCCGAAGCAGATCGCGCTGAGGGATCCGGAGCGCGTCGCGGTCAGGGCGGCGCCGGCGATGACCATCCTCGCCACGGTATCGGCGCCGGTCGTCTTCCTGCTCGATATTTCCGGCCGCGCCGTGCTCTGGCTGCTCGGCCAGCGCGGCGAAGCGGAAGAGAAGGTCACCGACGAGGAGATCAAGATGCTGGTCGCCGAGGCCGAGCATCACGGCACCATCGAATCCGACGAGCGGCGCATGATCGCCGGCGTCATGCGCCTCGGCGACCGCGCCGTGCGCGCCGTTATGACGCCGCGCACCGAGGTCGACTGGATCAACCTGCAATCCGACGAGGCGGCCATCCGGCGGCTCTTGATGGAGACCCAGCATTCGCGCCTGCCCGCCGGCGACGGCAATGTCGACGCCATGGTCGGCGTCGTACAGACGCGCGACGTCCTGGCGGCGATCCTCGGCGGCAAGGTGCTGGAACCGCGCCGGCATGTGCGCGCAGCGCCCATCGTGCACGACCAGGCAGACGCGCTCGACGTGCTGGCGACGCTGAAGGAATCGGACGTGCCGATGGCGCTTGTCCATGACGAATACGGCCATTTCGAAGGCATCGTCACGCCGGCCGACATCCTGGAAGCGATCACCGGCGTCTTCCGCTCGGACGTGGAGGCCGGCGAGGAAGAGAATGCCGTCAAGCGCGAGGACGGCTCATGGCTGCTCGCCGGCTACATGCAGGCCGACGAGATGGCCGAAACACTCGGCATCGACCTGCCGGAGAACCGCGACTACGAGACGGTGGCCGGCTATGTGCTGTCGCACCTGCATCACCTTCCCGCCACCGGCGAATGCGTCGACGCGCAAGGCTGGCGCTTCGAGGTGGTCGACCTCGACGGCCGCCGCATCGACAAGCTGATCGCAACGCGACTGCCCGACGGCCATCGCCCGATCGCGCGCCGATAGAATCAAACCATTATGGAATGAGCACGACCTTGCCCGTCGAACGGCGCTCCCCGATCAAGCGATGCGCGTTGCCGGCCTCATGGAGCGGAAAGCGCGCGCCGATCGCCACCCGCAGCCGACCGCTCGCCGCCAGATCGAAAGCTTCGGACAGGCTCGCCTTCAGCACGTCGGCAGACAAAAGCGGCAGCAGCGCAAAGCCCTTGAGCAATTGATTGCGGCCGATCATCGCTTCCAACCCGTCGGCGCCGAGCGCGAGACGGCCGAGCGCTGCGAACACCAGCTCGCCGCCGGATGAAAGCACATCCAGGAGGCCTCCGGTCATCGCACCGCCGACAGTGTCATAGATCGTATCAACGCCATCCTTCGCAACATCACTGAGCTCGGCCACCCAATCCGTCGCCTGATGATCGACGGCGGCATCGGCGCCGAGCGACAAAGCGATATCGCGCTTGGCCTTGCCGCCGGCCAGCGCGATGATGCGGCCGGCACCCTGCCCTCGCGCCAGTTGCACAAGCAGCGAGCCGACGCCGCCCGCGGCAGCCGGCACTAATATGGATTTGTTCGTAGGCGAGCTCCGCCGCAGGAGGTGCAAGGCCGTCAGGCCTTGCACCATCAAGGCCGTCGCGTCCTCGAAGGAAAGCGCATCCGGCAACGGCACCGCCAGGCTGGCGTCGATCGTCACATATTCGGCGTAGCCGCCAAACGGGCGTGTCGAGGCAAACAGCGGCGCGGCGACGCGGCTTCCCAATAGCCGCGGGTCCACGCCCTCACCGACCGCCTCGATGGTGCCGGTGGCCTCGACGCCGGGAAACATCGGCAGGCCCGGCGTGACCGCATAGCGATCCGCCCGCATCAGCACCTCGAAGAAGTTGATGCCGGCGGCTGCAACCTTGACCAGAATCTCCCCGGCGCCAGCCGACGGCTTGGGAACATCGACGACTTGCAGCACTTCGGGACCGCCGAAGCGGCTGTACTTAATGGCTTTCATGGCAGGCTCCGATCGCTATGGCATCGGCCGCCGTGTGCCACTATCTGCGCTCTCGCCGCTACACACAGATTTGTCCGCTGCTCACCAGGAGGTGACCATGTCCCGAGCGACAAAGAGACTCCCGATGCTGCCGGCGGAGCGCGCCTTGAAGGTGATCTCGGGCCGCTGGAAAGCGGTGATCCTCTATTATCTCTTCGATGGCCCTCGCCGGTTCTCGGCACTGAAGGCGCTGATGCCCGGCATCACCCAGAAAGTGCTGATCGAGCAGTTGCGCGAGATGGAGGAGCACGGGCTGGTCAGCCGCGCGATTTTCGCCGAGGTTCCGGCCCGCGTCGAATATTCCGCGACGACGCTCGGCCTCAGCCTGGAGCCGATCCTGCTGGCGCTTTGCGAGTGGGGACAGCACCATGCGGACGCGCTCGATGAAAAGCATCGGCTGGCCGACTGCATCATCCGCCCAAGGCAGACGAGGGGCTTCCACAAATTGAAAAGGGCGGCGCAAGCGCCGCCCCGGAAGACGATCTTTGGGAGGATGTGACGCCTTAAGCGGCTTGGGCTTCGCCGGCGATTGCATCGGCCGCGCGAGCCGCCTTCAGCACCTTCGCCCACCAGGCGACATCATTGACCAGAGCGGCAGCGGCCTGGTTGAGGTGCTCGATGTCCTCGAGCTTCTTCTCGCCCTGGCGGACGGCCAGGAAATCGCCCCAGGCGATGTGGACGGCCGACTTGACCGGCGCCATCTGCAGCTCGACGGCATGCAGCCGGAGCTGCTCGACGGCGCGCGAGCCGCCGACACTGCCGTAGCCGACGAAACCGGCCGGCTTCTTGTTCCACTCGTTGGCGGCGTAGTCGATGGCGTTCTTCAGCACCGCCGTGGGGCCGTGATTGTATTCGGCGGCGGTGAAGATGAAGCCGTCGAACCCGGCGACCTTCTTCTGCCAGCGCTGCGCCACTTCGTTTTGCGACGGCGCCCAGGCGGACGACGCGACCTCGTCGAAGAAGGGCAGCGGGAAGTCGCGCAGATCGACGACTTCGACATCGATGTCGGCATGCGTCTTGGCGATCTTGGCGATCCACTGCGTCGGCACGTCGGCGAAGCGGGCGGCGCGCGTCGAACCGACGACAATGGCGATTTTGGGCTTGGACATCTTGGGGCTCTCCTTGCGGGAATTTCTGGTATCGTTTGGATACCGGCGCTATATGTGATACTGACAAAGCCGCACGCAAGGAGGCACGTTTTTGTTACTGAGGCACCCGCACAACACCGAGGACTGTCGCGCCGTGTCGGAGATCCTGCAACGGGTCGGCGACAAATGGACCGTGCTGGTGGTCGGCAAGCTGGGCGGCGGAGCGATGCGCTTCAACGAATTGCGCGCCGCCGTCGGCGGCATCTCGCAGAAGATGCTGACCACCACGTTGCGCGGCCTGGAGCGCGACGGCTTCGTCACGCGAAAGGTGTTTCCGACCATCCCGCCGCGCGTCGATTACGAGCTGACCGAGCTCGGCCACGAGCTGCTGGTGCCGGTCGGCGCGCTCGGCGCATGGGCGCGCAAGAACACCGAGAGGGTCAAGGCCGCGCGTGAGAAATTCGACAGCGAGCACGGCTGAAATCCTTACGACGCAAGGGGCTTAGGATCTCACTGCGGCCGGCATTGCCTTCGGCATAGGCGGCTCACGGTCTTTGCCGGGGCAGCTTCTGGCGTGTCACGTAGGAGGTGATGCTGACCGGCTCACGGTCGACCTTGATGGCGACCGCTATGTTCCGACGACATCCAGTCAGGCCCTCGGCACCGTGCTGTCGCATGGCGCCGGGCTGCAGATTTCGCACCCCGCCGCCTGCCTTCCGATACCCCTATTGCCGTACCCACAGGCAGCTTGCGGAATGTCTGTCTTGACCTCGACATAGGTCGTTATGCCGAGCAGGCAGACCAGCGCGACAAGGGCCGCCACGAGCCAGCCGTTCAGCATATGTTGACGCATTGTCTTTCCTCCAACGCCGGCAAAATCGGACGTGGAGGCAACCATTGGATGTCGCGAAGCGCATCACCCGCGCGGGCGTTGTTACAAACGTCCCGGATTGGGAGAATCGGCTCGCGTCAGCTTTCGGCCGGAACCGGCTTCGGCTTGCCTTCGCCGTCGAGCGCCACCATGACGAAATCGGCGTGGGTGACCTTCTCCATCAGGTCGGAGAGATAGCGCTGCGCCCAGGCCTCGACCTTGAGCGTCATCGAGGTGCGGCCGACGCGTTCGACATGGGTGTAGATGCAAAGCGTGTCGCCGATCTTCATCGGCTTGGCGAAGGACATCTCCTTCACCGCGGCCGTCACCACGCGGCCCTTGGCGCGCTCGGCGGCGCGGATGCCGCAGGCAAGATCCATCTGCGCCATCACCCAGCCGCCGAAGATGTCGCCGGCAGCGTTGGCGTCGGATGGCATGGCGAGCGTCCGCAAGGTGAGATCGCCGATCGGCTTTCCGTCCGCGTAGTGCACCATGCGGGATATCCTTCGAGATTTATCGCCTTCGGTCCCGTAGCGTCACGGCGTCTGGAGGTCAACGCGCCATGGGCTCCGGCCCGGAGCCACTAGCAATAGCGCGCCAGGTTCGAGCGAATGCGATCGAGCACGGTAGCCCCCGAAACGTCGGGAACAAATTCCTTGCCCGTGATCGCCTCGTAGGCCTGCGCATAGACCCTGGAGGCCTGTTCGATGATCTCACCAGGGATCGTCGGGATCGGGTCCCTGTAGGGATCGCACCGAGCCGTCACCCACGAGCGGATGAAATCCTTGTCGAAGCTTTCCGGCCGCGCGCCGCTTGCCAGAGCCTGTTCGTAGCTTTGCGCGATCCAGTAGCGACTGCTGTCGGGCGTGTGGATTTCGTCGGCCAGGATGACCGCCCCGCTCTTGTCGGTGCCGAATTCATACTTGGTGTCGGCGAGGATGAGGCCGCGTTCGGCGGCCCGCGCTTGGCCGCGGGCGAACAGCTTCAAGGCGTAGCCCGAAACGGTATCCCACTGTGCCTGCGTAAGAAGCCCCTGCTCGATGATCTCAGCCTTGGACAGCGGCTCGTCATGGCCTCCATCCGCGGCCTTGCTCGTCGGCGTGATGATCGGCTCGGCCAGTTTTTCGTTGTCGCGCAGGCCGTCCGGCAGGCTGATCCCATACATGCTCCGCTCGCCTTTGCGGTAGCGGGTCAATATCGAGGTGCTGGTGGTCCCCGCCAGATAGCCGCGCACGACGATCTCGACCGGCAGGATATCGAGCCTGGTGCCGACGACGACATTAGGGTCGGGATATTCGAGGACGTGGTTGGGGCAGATATCGGCGGTTTCCTCGAACCAGTAGCGGGCCGTCTGGGTCAGAATCTCGCCCTTGAAAGGGATAGACGCCAGGATGATGTCGAAGGCGCTGATGCGGTCGGTGGCGATGATGATGCGCCTGCCGTCCGGCAGGTCGTAGTTTTCCCGGACTTTGCCCTTGTAGTGTCCGGGCAGTTCCGGGATGAAAGCATCCGACAGGATACGCATGTGATGTCCTGCCTTGCGCAGTGGGGCCGATGCCATCGCATAAGGCGTCGACCCCCTGCGTATCAAGCGCGATTGTCTGGATTCTCCGCAACTCGACCAATTATCGCGGTCGCTTTTTTCACAACCGATGCCGGAAGGCCAGGCGACTTGGCGGACCCGCCGCGCCTACGTTGGTGCCGTAGTTTCAGGAACAGCCCGCGCCCACCATGCAGACTTATGATTTCATTGTCGTCGGCTCCGGCTCTGCCGGCTCGGTTGTTGCCGACAAACTGTCGGCCTCGGGCCGCTTCTCGGTGTTGGTTCTGGAAGCGGGCGGCACCGATCGTCGCTTCTACGTCCAGATGCCGCTCGGCTACGGCAAGACCTTCTTCGATCCTGCCGTCAACTGGAACTACAAGGCCGAGCCCGACCCCGGCCTCAGCAACAATGCCGACCACTGGCCGCGCGGCAAGCTGATCGGCGGCTCGAGCTCGATCAACGCCATGGTCTGGATCAGGGGCGCACGCGAGGACTTCGACGCCTGGGCGGCCGCGGGCAATCCCGGCTGGAGCTATGACGAGCTGCTGCCCGCCTTCAAGGCGCTAGAGGACAATGCGGCCGGCGCCGACCAGTGGCGAGGCGTCGGCGGGCCGTTGCGCATCACCGATTGCTCGAACGCGGTCCATCCGCTGACAAAGCGCTATCTTGCGGCCGCACAGCAGGCCGGCCTGGCGCTGAACCCGGACTTCAACGGCGCCAGCCAGGAAGGCGTCGGCATCTACCAGATCACCACCAGGAACGGCCGCCGCATGTCCGCCGCCCGCGCCTTCCTGCGCCCGGCGATGAAGCGCGGCAACGTCCGCGTCGAGACCAATGCGCTGGCAACGAAAATCCTGTTCGAAGGCAAGCGCGCCGTCGGCATCGAATATCTGCAGAACGGCGAAACCAGGAGCGTCCGCGCGGGCCGCGAAGTGATCCTCTCAGGCGGCTCGATCAACTCGCCGCAACTGCTGCAGCTTTCCGGCGTCGGGCCCTCGGCGCTGCTCGGCGGTCTCGACATCCCGGTCGTCCACGCAAACGACAATGTCGGCGCCAACCTGCAGGACCATGTCGGCATCAACTACACCTTCAAGGGCAAGCTGCCGACGCTCAACCAGATCCTGCGGCCATGGTGGGGCAAGCTTCTGGTCGGCATGCAGTACATCTTGCTGCGCTCCGGTCCGCTGTCGCTGTCGATGAACAACGCCGGCGGCTTCTTCCGCACCGACCCGTCGATGGCGCGGCCGAACATGCAGCTCTATTTCCAGGCCTTCTCGACCGTCATTCCAAAGAGCGGCGAGCGCCCGATCCTGACGCCCGATCCATGGCCGGGCTTCTCCATCGGCCTCTCCAACTGCCGTCCGTCGAGCCGAGGCGAGATCATGATCCGCTCGAAAAATCCGCGCGACTATCCGAGGATCGTGGCCGACGCCTATTCCACCAACGCCGATGTCGACGAGATGCTGGCGGCAGTGAAGTTCGTGCGCAAGATCGCCGCGATGCCGGCAATGGCCGAGATCATCGAGGAAGAGGTTTTGCCTGGCCCTTCAGTCACTTCCGATGCCGATCTGATTCAGGATTTCAGGAAACGCTCGGGCACCGTCTATCATCCGGTTTCGACCTGCCGCATGGGTCCGGACGCCGCGCGCGCTGTCGTCGATCCACGCCTGAAGGTACATGGGCTCGAAGGCCTCCGGGTCATCGATGCGTCGATCTTCCCCGACAACATCACAGGCAACACCAACGCCGCCTCGATCCTCACCGGATGGAAAGGCGCCGAGCTGGTTCTGGAGGATCAGAAATGAAAGTCACCGACGTCAAGACCTGGGTGGTCGGCAACCCGCCGCCTGGCATCGGCGGCAAGTATTTCATCTTCGTCAAGCTCACCACCGACGGCGGCGTGGTGGGCTACGGCGAGGCCTACAACGCCACCTTCTCGGCGCATGTCACGGCCAGGATGATCGAGGACATGGCCGAGCGCTACCTCGTCGGCCGCGATCCGCACGACATCGAAAACTTCTTCCGCCGCGCCTATTCTTCCGGCTTCACCCAGCGCCCCGACGTTTCCGGCATGGGCTGCTTCTCGGCGCTGGAAATGGCCTGCTGGGACATCATCGGCAAGGAAGCGAACAAGCCGGTCTACAAGCTGCTCGGCGGCCAGGTGCACGAGACGCTGCGCTCCTACACCTATCTCTATCCGCATACCGGCAGCGTCCATTCGGAAGATGCCCGTGGCAAGAACGTCTACAACGACCCCGACATGGCCGCCGCCTGCGCGCTCGAATATGTCGAGCAGGGATTTAATGCCGTCAAGCTCGATCCGGCCGGCCCTTACACTGCCTTCGACGGCCACCAGCCGCGCCTCGTCGACATCGATCTTTCGGCGCGCATGATCAAGGCGATCCGCGAAGCTGTCGGAAACAGGGCGGACATCCTGTTCGGCACGCATGGCCAGTTCACCGCTTCCGGCGCGCTGCGTCTCGCGCGCGCTATCGAGCCCTACGATCCGCTGTGGTTCGAGGAGCCGGTGCCGCCGGACATGCCCGAGGTGATGGCCCAGGTTGCTCGCGCGACCTCCATCCCCATCGCCACCGGTGAGCGGCTGACGACGAAATTCGAATTCGCCCGCGTCATCGAGAACCGCGCCGCGACCATCCTGCAGCCGGATCTCGGTCGCTCCGGCGGCATCCTGGAGACCAAGAAGATCGCCGCTATGGCCGAGGCCTACCACATCCAGGTCGCGCCGCATTGCTACTGCGGGCCGATCGTCGGCGCCGCCAACATCCAGCTGGCGGTGACGCTGCCCAACTTCCTCATCCTGGAATCGTTGAAGCAGTGGGACGGTTTCCACGCCACGCTGCTCAAGAAGAAGATCGAGTGGCAGGACGGCAACGTCATTCCATCAAGAGAGCCAGGCCTCGGCGTCGAGCTCGACGAGGCGGTCTGCGACGCGCATCCCTACAGTGGCAACGAACTGCATCTGCAGATGATGCAGACGCCGCTGATGCCGTGAGCCCGCGCCTCGCCTACGCCTTCATCGGCCTTGGCCACCTCGGTGGCAACCTTGCCGCCAGCCTGCTGCGCCACGGCTTTGCTGTCACCGTCTTCGACCGTGACCCGGCGGCTGTAGAGCGCTTTGTCGCGCTCGGCGCCACGGCGGCAACCAGCCCTGCCGAGGCGGCCGCCCGCGCCGGCAATGCGATCACCTGCCTGCCCTCGCCGAAAGTCAGCGAGGCGGTGCTCGCTGGCCCCGACGGATTGCTCGACGGCCTGCCCGCCGGCGGCACCTGGATCGAGATGTCGACCAATGGCCGCGACGAGATCGTGCGGTTGGCGGCACTTGCTTCGGCGAAAGGTATCGAGACGCTGGAATGCCCGGTCACCGGCGGCGTGCATCTGGCGGCGTCAGGAAAAATCACCGCGCTGGTCGGCGGCGATGCCGCGCTCTGCGCCCGTCATCGCCCGGCGATCGAGGCGATGTGCGCGAAGTCGCTCCTGATGGGTCCAGTCGGCTCGGCGGCGGTGATCAAGGTCATCACCAATATGCTGGCCTTCATCCATCTGGTCGCCGCCGGCGAGGCGCTGATGCTGGCCAAGCAAGGCGGGCTCGACCTCGCCCAAGCCTACCATGCGATCGTCGCCTCCTCCGGCAATAGCTTTGTGCACGAGACAGAAAGCCAGCTCGTCTTGAACGGCTCCTACGACATCGGCTTCACCATGGACCTGGCGCTGAAGGACCTCGGCTTCGCGCTTGCCATGGGCAGGGATTTCGGTGTGCCGCTTGATCTGGCGTCGCGCGTCAACGCGATTTTCGAGCAAGGCAAGGAAGCCTATGGCGGCGACGCCTGGTCGACACAGATCGTCAAGCTGCTTGAGGACGCTGTCGGAATCGAGCTTCGCGCCCCGGGCTTTCCAGCCAGGCTGGAGGCATAAGCCAAAAACTTTAGCCAGCTGTTTTCAAATGGTTAGCTCCGCCCGTGGAATCAGATGTTGAATCCGTTGATTCAACATCTCAACGTCAGCGCGCCCGGCAGGATTTCGAAGGTTGCCGGAATGCGCCCGGGCGACTCGCCGTCTATGTCGACCAGCGCCCCGTTCTTCTCCACATCGCCGAGCGGTTCGACCAGCACCTTGCGGCCGCGCAGGATGGTGATCGCCGGGTGGTTGCGGTGGCGCCCGCCATAGAGCAGCCGGATGTCCCGGATCAGCCCGAGCTTGCCGGCAGCGCGCAGGATGACGATGTCGAACTGGCCGTCGGTGAGTTCGGCGTCCGGCGCGATCATCATGCCGCCGCCGAAGAATTTCCCGTTGGCCACCGCCACCAGCGCCATGCGCGCCTCGACCGGCGTCCCGTCGTCGATGGTGATGCTGACATCCTGGAACCGGTAGCGGACAAACTCCAACACCGTGCGCCAGAAAAACAGCGCCTTGGCCGACACCCTGCCCTTGCGCTTGTCCGCATTGACCGCGCGATCGGTGGCGCCGGAAAGCCCGACGCTGGCGATGTTGATGAAATGGCGGCTGGCCAGCGCGCCATGATCGTCGATGTAGGAGATGCGCCCGGCATCGATCTTGCGGACCTTCGCGCCGGCGATGCGCTTCAGCGCGGCGTCGAAACCGTGCGGCAGGCCGAGCCCACGTGCGAAATCGATGCCGGTGCCGCAGGGCAGAAGCCCGAGCTCGGTCGCCCTGCCAGTCTCAAGCTCTGCCTGCAGCAGCCCATCCGCCACCTCGCTGGCCGTGCCGTCGCCGCCGGCGGCAATCACCAGGTCGCAGCCATCGACCGCCAGGTCGATCGCCAGCCGCTCGGCATCGCCGCTGGTCTGCGTCTCGCGCAGGTCGAAATCGCCGAAATGCTTCTTGAGCGACGCGGCGATCTCCGGCCAATGCCGCTTGAGCTTACCGCCTCCCGCAATCGGATTGAGAACCACCCCGACCTTCAATCCCGTCCTCCCCGACGGCCTGGAGCAGCCCGCCTGATCCTTTGCCGGCATTGAAGCCCGCGCCGGCCGGCAGGGCAAGCGCCCAAATGTGGGGGCAGGCTGTCTAAGACAGTTGGCCGTGAAATTCCCGTCTTGGTGAAATCGGTCCCCGATAATCCCGCTATCCACAGGTCCGGGTCTATTCCGCAAAGCCCTTACCGGGCGTACATTAAACCCATCTCAGGCGGCTACCGAACGCCTCGCCGAAAGGCAAAGCGCAAGGCGGATTTCCTGAGGCCCGTACGGCCCGGAACGAAAGCAGGTTCGCCTGTTGGAGGGACGGATGTCTGCGGGGCCGCGGAAAGCGTGCGAACGCCGAGGCGGACCGATGCTGCCATGAAGGCCGGTGAAAACCTTCGATGGCACGCTGGGCGAAGCCCGCAAGGGCGGAGAGCGGCGTGGTCTGGAACGGGCGTTGCCTTCGGGTGGGCGACTGGCAGGACCGTCAAAATCAAGGCCGGCCTGGCGCGACGACTTTACGGAAGTTGCTGCCGTAACGGTTCCTGATCTGACAGGGAGGCGCTGGGAGAAATCCCAGCGCCGACTGTCTTTTTGGGCCCATTTGCCTCGCCGCTGCGCTCGCATCCGCATCGTTCCGCGGCCGCCGCCACTGATGCTTTCCCGCAACAGTCGCAAGCCAAGCAACCTTCAGCAACACGCCGTCATGCACAATTCACAATCGCGGCCAAATCCCGCCTTGTTCCCCCGCGATTGATCGTGCCGGGAACGAGTTCGAAGGGACAAGACAGTGATCAAGACCGCCCTTGTCGCCATGACCATCGTCGGCTGCGACTGCAACGCCAAGCTCTGCGAGTATATCGGCGAGACGCCCGCCAAATGGGCGACGATCGCCGACTGCGAAGCGGCGATGAAGAGCCAGATGCTGCATCAGCGCAATTTCAACTATCCGCTGGTTTCCGGCATCTGCCGCGCCAAGGGTTCGGCATCGACCTCGGAGCTCGCCGCGAAAGCGTCCGGGCCGGAGCTGAAGCCGGCGAACCGCGTCGTCGAAACCATCGCGCCATTGCCGCCCGAGCTCAACCATCGCCCGAGCGTCCCGGTCGGCGCGACGGTGACGGCCAGCGAGACGGAAGCGGCGCGGCCGGTCGCCTTCGAGTCCGCGGTCGACGGCGGCAGCGCCGTGCTCTACCGCACCAAGGCCGGTTATGCCGTGGTCAAGACCGATCTCGGCCGCGCGACCACCGCGACCGTGGACATGGCGAAGCGGTCGGCAAACTGGCTGGCGGGACTGGTGCCGAGCGGGCTGTAGTTCCTCGACACGAGGATTCTGACAGGTCGTAGACATATCGTCAGCCGGGATTTCACGGTTCGTTTCGGCGAACCATCGCAACCGCACGGAATTGGCCGAAGCCTCCCCAACGTCGTCATCCTTGGGCGTAGCGACGCGAACGGAGCGAAGACCCAAGGATCCATGCCGTGATCTCAGCCGAAGAGTGCAGCGGAGCAGAATTCTGCACCGCTGGTGGAGCTTCGATGTAACGGCATGGATCCTTGGGTCTTCGCTCCGTT
>NZ_RQXT01000038.1 GCF_003863365.1 Mesorhizobium tamadayense
TATCTAAATCGCCTTGATCAGGCGCAGCAGCCCCAGCATCTCCATCAGCGTCCCCCTTCGGAAGGCGATATAGGTCGGCTCCTCCTGCCCGTGGAAGCGGCGCTTGAAGGCGGCTTGGCCCTGCAGGTTGAAGCGCGAGCGGTTGATCCAGGGCGACTGGTAGGCGCGCTGGAAGGCGCCGCGCCAGAAATTCGATTCGGCAAAGCCGCTCGGCTCGACGTCGAGCAGCGGCGACAGGCCGAGCGTGACGACCGAGATGCCTTCCTCGCGAAAGCGGTCGACCGCGAACTTGGTCAGGCCGATCTCGGCATGCGGCGTGGCGTCGACCTGCTTGCGCTTGAAGGCGGTGGTGTAACCGATGACCTTGCCGTCGCTGAACAGCGGATCGAAATCGAGAATGGCGACGAGCGCGCCTTCGGGATCATGCAGCACGAAGCGGCGCATGTCGGCGCCGAGATGGTCGGCGAAGGGACGGTTAAGGAAGCCCATCTCCCAGCGCTTGACGATGCGCTCGCCGCGCCAGTTCTCGGACAGCCGCGAGACCTCGTCGAGGAGCATGTTTGCCCTGTCCTCGGCGAAGGTGAAGCCCTTCTTCGCCAGCCAGCGCTCTGAATAGCGTACGGTTTCGTTGCGCTTGCCCGAGAAATCATGCGCCGGCAGCTGCAGCCTGGTGTCGACGCCCAGCCGGTTGACCTGATAGCCGAGCCCGGCCAGCAGCTTTGCCGTGGCGGCGCTGATCTGCACGAACCAGGGGCCGCCGGCGGCCTCGACGAAGCGCTTGATGTAGCCGGGCCGCTCCGCCGGATCGACCACCGGATCGCCGAGCGCGAAATGGTGCTTCATCTTGGTGCCGAAGGCGATGTAGCCGTCGCCGTCGCTGAAATAGGACAGCTTCTGCTGCACGGCTGTGGAATAGGCGAGCGAGAAGTCGCCATGCCGCCGAACCAGCGCCAGGCGCTCGAGATGCGTCAGCTCGCGCCGCGGCACCTTGGGCGCCGCGCCTTCAAGAAACCTGTCGATATGGATACGCAGAGAGGGCATGAGCTTCCGCGTGCCGATGAACAGAGACCCGCAGCCCACGGGCCTCGAATCAGTCGCCTTGGCGCGACCGATTATCGGTCATGTCGCGCCAGCGCCATATAGGATGCTATCGGTTGCGAATGAAGAGGAAATGTCTGCCGGCCGACATCGCAGCCGGCGCTGATCGGCTTTGCGTCGCGAACAAGTATTGCCGCTCGCTGCTTCGACATCCTATGGCGGAGCAAGGAGCGGAGCGACGCGGCGCAGACCATATGATCCATGCCGTTAGGCACGAGCGGTGCAGCGGTGCAGAACGGCCTCTGTCCTGCGCCGCCTTACTCCTCGCGCGCGGTCACGACATGGATCCCAGGGTCTCCGCGACGGAGCTTCGCTCTGGGATTACGACGTCGTCGGCCTCAGCAATCCCCAACGTCTGCGATGGTTCGTGCCGCCTCAGCGCATCAAAGGCCGATCTTGCCGCCGCCCTGCCTGGTGATGGCGACGACCGAGGGCCGCACCGGCATGTCCGGCTTGAAGTCCGGCCAGCGGGTCGACGGGTCCTCGTAGTAGGACGGGCGGCCAAAACCTTCCCAGTCCTCGCCGCCGTCGCCCGGATGCTGCACAGAGACGAAAGCGGTCTGGTCGTCCGGCGCGAACAGCGGGCCGCACATCTCGGCGCCGATCGGCACGCGGAAGAACAGTTTTGACGTCGCCCGCGCGGCACCATCGGTGTCGACCGCCCACAGGCCGTCGGTGCGGCCGGTGGCCTTCGGACCCTGGCCGTCGGTGGCGACCCAGAGCCGGCCGGCCGAATCGACGGCGCAATTGTCCGGCATGCCGAACCAGCCATTGGCGGTGGTGGCGGTCGAGAAGGTGGCGCCGACATCGGCCACCGAGGGATCGCCGCATTTCAGGAGCACTTCCCACTTGCCCTTGGCAGCAGTGAAGTCGCCGCCGTCCTCGACGATCTCGATGATGTGGCCGAAGGCGTTCGCCGCGCGCGGGTTGGCGGCGTCGACCTGGTCGGCCTTGCGCTTGGAATTGTTGGTCAGCATGACATAGACCTTGCCGTTGCCGGCATTGGGCTGGATGTCCTCCGGCCGGTCCATCTTGGTGGCGCCGAGCAGGTCGGCAGCGCGCCGCGTCTCGATCAGCACGTCGGCCTGACCGGCGAAACCGTTTTCCGCCGTCAGCGGGCCTTGGCCAAAGACGATCGGCATCCATTCGAGCGAGCCGTCCTCGGCGAATTTGGCGACATGCAGCGTGCCGTTGTCGAGCAGGTTCATGTTGGCGGCGCGGTCGTTCGGATTGAACATGCCGCTGGTGACGAATTTGTAGACATAGTCGAAGCGCTCGTCGTCGCCGAGATAGAAGACGACGCGGCCGTCCCTGGCGACGATCGATTCGGCGCCCTCGTGCTTGAAGCGGCCCATGGCGGTGCGCTTCCTCGGCACCGAATTCGGGTCGTTCACGTCGACCTCGACGATCCAGCCGAAGCGGTTGGGCTCGTTCGGCTCCTTGGAGAGGTTGAAGCGGTCGTAATGCGCGCCCCATTCATAGGCGCCTTCCGGGATGCCGAGGCGCTTGTAGTTGGCGGCTTCCTTGTGGCCTTCCGGCAATTCGCCCGAGAAATAGCCGTGGATGTTCTCCTCGGCCATCACATAGGTGCCCCAGGGGGTGACGCCGCCGGCGCAGTTGTTGAGCGTGCCGATGACCTTGGTGCCGGACGGATCGGCATTGGTCTTGACGCGATCATGGCCGGCGACCGGGCCGGAAAGCGCCATCGCGGTGGTGGACATGATGCGGCGGTTGAGCTTGCCGTCGCGCACCACCTGCCATTTGCCGCCTTGCTTGCGGATCTCGACGATGGTGCCGCCGTGCGCCGCCATCTCGACATCGACCTGCTCCTTGCTGAGCGGCGCCACCTCGGCGGCCTTCTTGCCGTCCTTCTCGACGATATTGACGATGCCGGGGAACATCAAATGCGGGTTGGTATATTCGTGATTGACGACCAGCAGGCCATGCTCGGCCGAGCCGCCGATCGGGATATAGCCGACATAATCGTTGTTGTAGCCGAACTGTTTCGCCTGGGCCTCGGCCGACTGCCTGGTCGGGTCGAATTCGGGCGAATCGGCGAACAGGGGATCGCCCCAGCGCAAGAGCACGTCGGCGTCGTAACCCGGCGCGACATGGTGCTTCTCGTCGATGCCGGCCTCGAGCTCGTCGAACTTGAAGGCGGAACCTTCCGTGGCGCGCGCGTCGTCGGCGGCAACGAGCGCAAGCGGGCTGACGGTGGCGGCAATGGCCGAGACGGCCAGCGAACCTTTCAGGAAACCGCGGCGCGAGAAGCGCGCGGCGATGATCTCGCCCATGGTGCGGTTGTCGGTGGGATTGACGGGCGGGCCGTCATTCTCCTCGAGCAGGCTGGTGCGGAAGCGGGTCTCGGCGGAGTCGGTCATAAGCTGTCCTCGGGCTCTTGACGTGGCTGGAACGTGTGACCTGACGATCCCTACAAGCGCCCGATCACATTTTCGTGACATCGGCATGAATAAACAAGGCTGATTTGCCGACTGACGATTGTTCGCCTTCGGCCCCGCACGCACCAGCGCCAATCACGGGCACGGCAACCCGGCCAGCAGATCCGCGAGCGACCTCGGCGCAAGGGCGCCAATCATGTGTATTTTGCGACATCCGGCTTCGATCCCGTCGCAGCGTTCCTTGCCCGACGCGATCAGCTTGACGG
Organism: Mesorhizobium tamadayense; assembly: GCF_003863365.1. GTDB lineage: Bacteria > Pseudomonadota > Alphaproteobacteria > Rhizobiales > Rhizobiaceae > Mesorhizobium > Mesorhizobium tamadayense. The sequence goes on from NZ_RQXT01000038.1 coordinate 3,764, forward strand.
CTTCGCGCGCTTCGGAAACAACAGCGGCGAAGGGGCGCGGCGAAGGCCGCTTCAGGGGGGATGAAACCGTGAGTTTCTGGGGATTGGCGCAGCTTGGCGTTTCGACGGTGATCTTCCTGCTGGCGGCGATGGCGGCCAAGCAATGGGGGCTGGCGCCGAGCCTGGCCAAGATCCTGCTGACGCTCGCGCTCTATTCCGCCGGCAACCTGATCATGCTGAGGCTGATCCGCGAATTCGGCATGTCGGTATCGTTCAGCCTTTCGGCGGTGATCCAGCTGGTGTCGGTGAATGTCGTTGCACTGATCTTCTTCGGCGAACGATTGAATGCATTGCAGGCGACTGGCGTCGTGCTGGCGATCGCCGCCGTCGCGCTGATCACGCTCGGGCCCTATATGCAGCGGCTGTAGCTGGACCCAAGCGCATCGAATGAAGTGGGCATCGAATGAAGTCGACCGCCAACGCGCTGCTCAACAAGATAGAATTCCCGGTGCTTCTGGCCGGGTTGACGATCGCTGGCGGGCTATGGGGCCTGGTGGAACTCATGGAGGTGGCGCGCGCCACAACACCGCACGCCTTCGACACGGAAATCCTGCTTGCCTTCCGCCACGCCAGCCAGCCGGACAGTCCGATCGGTCCGCCCTGGCTGCAAGGCGCGATGCGCGACATCACCAGCCTGGGCAGCTCCGCCGTGCTGGTGCTGATCACGACCGCGACGATCGTCTACTTTCTGCTGATGCGCCGACCGGCGACGGCACTGTTCGTGTTCGTTTCGGTGGCGGGCGGGCAGGTCGTGTCCAGCCTGCTCAAGCACGAGGTCGACCGGCCGCGGCCCGGTCTCGTCTCGCATCTCGTCAACGAGACTTCATTCTCCTTTCCGAGCGGCCACGCGATGCTGTCGGCGGTGACCTATCTCACACTGGGCTCACTCGCTGCGCGCTTCCTGCCGAACCGCAGGACCAAGATCTTCGTGCTCGGCCTCGCTGTGCTCATCACGGTTCTGGTCGGAACCAGCCGCGTCTATCTCGGCGTGCATTGGCCGTCGGACGTGCTCGCCGGCTGGTGCGCCGGCTTCGCCTGGGCCATGCTGTGCTGGCTTGCGGCGCGCCTGCTGCAGCGGCGCAAGGTGGTGGCGGATAGCGAGTGATTGGTGCACCGTGGCGCAGACCCCCCGCTGAGCTGAGCCGCAACCGACATCAAACCGTCGCAGCAACCGAGATTTGCGGGATGCTTCTCAAACTGCCGCTTCGATCGGCTCGGCAAGTTTGGGATTTGCGCGCGCGGCGATCAGGCAGCCGGCGACGATCAGGCATGCCCCTGTCAGCGTGGTCCAGGCCACCTCCTCGCCGAAGAAGAACCAACCAAGCGCGATCGCCCAGATGAAGGCCGAGTATTCCGTCGGGATGAGATACTGGGCTTCGGCGCGGGCGTAGGACCAACTCATCAGGAATTGACCGGCGAGCGACAGCACCGTCACCCCGACCAGGGGAAGCCAAAGGTCTCTCGGCAGCTGAACGGCGAGCCACGGCGCGGCGAGACCAAGGATGATCGCGACGCAGAGGTTCTGGAACAGCATGATCTCGATCGGCTTGGCCAACAGCGCCTGTTGTCGCGATAGGATCAGATTGTAGCCGTAGAACACGGTCGATACGAGCACCGCAGCAGTGCCAAGCAGGGCATCTTGCGAATGGCTTGCCTGCCCAAACTGGCCGGCCAATATGATCGCGACGCCAGCGATGCCGGCCAGCGACGCCCACACGGCCTGGCACCTTATACGTTCGCCCAACAACAGCGCGGCGAGGAACAGCGCAAACAGGGGCGCGATAAAGCTGAGCCCGATCGCCTCGGCGAGCGGCAACCTGGCGAGACCCCAGAAGAACGAAACCAGGACGATGCCGACAACCGCGGCGCGCAGCGCATGCAGCCCCAGCACCGGAAGCGTCGGCTTCGCGCGCGGCCCTGCCGACCAAGCCGCGCCCGCGATCAAGGTCGCGACCATGCTGCGCCACAGCACGGTGTTGTACACACCCACCGCGATGACCAGGGACTTCATCGCCGCGTCCATCCCGGACAGCAGGAAAATCGCCAGCGCGCATGTGAGCACTGGGATCATCGGGGAAACGGCGCCGGTCAGGCTGGATGTCTTCACGGCTTCGGTCATGTGTGCCGGATATCCCGGAGCGAGCGGCAGAACCAGATGGCAGCCCCGTCGATATGGCGGTCCAATCCCGATCGACGTTGTTCCGCCGCGACGGCTCTCAGTCGATGTTCAGCGCTGCGACCGCGCCTTCGTTCATCAGCGGGACATAGATGGTCGAGTTGCCGTCGGTGCCGATGTCGGCGCTGCCCGGCTTGAAGGTGGCGATCGCCTCCAGCGCGCCGCCGGCATGGTAGCGGTAGAGCGTGCCTGTCATGTAGGCGGTGGCATAGATATCGTCGCCGATGGCGACGACGCCGTCGAGGTCGGCGAATTCTTCAGCGCCGGGCAGCGGCGTCAGCTTCTTGCTGGCGAGATCGAGCGCCAGCAGCCCGCCCGGCTCCGCCGTGCTGAAATCGGGCTTGATGCTCTTGCCCCAGGACGCGACGATCAACCGGTCGCCGTCGGCGAAGACGCCATTGGGCGAGGCGAGCAGCGCATCCTTGACGAACAGTTCCGGCTTGTCGCCGTCGATGCGGTAGATCGTGTCGGCCAGCATATCCGTGACATAGACCTTGCCCAAGGCATCGGCAGTCATGTCGTTGAGGAAGACGGCGCCCGGCACATCGATGCTGGAGACCAGCTTGCCGCTGGCGAGGTCGACGACGCGGACCTTGGTGATGTCGGCGGCGTAGAGCTTGCCGCCGGCGATCGCCATGCCCTTGGGCGCGTCCAAGCCGCCCACCCAGTGGCGCGAGATGACCTTGCCGTCCATGGACAGCAGCGACAGGTAGCCATTGCCGTCCGCCTCACCGGGATTGCCGACGATGTTGGAGACGACGATGCGCTTGTCGGCGGAATCGAAAAGCGCCGATTCCGGCTGCTCGAAGCCCGATGCGCGCCAGGTTTCACCGGCCTGGGCGGCGGGGACCGTTGTTATGCCGACGATGGCAAGAAAAGTCGAAGCGATGCGGGTCTTCATGGTGCTCTCCTGTGATGACGGCGGAGAGCTAGGTTTTTCGATACTTTTCTGGAAGATGGTTCGCGCCTAGTATCGAAGATCGATACGAATTCGTGCAAACGAGGTGCATTCCATGAACGGTCCGATTTTCGAGGCGCTGAAGCGGGCGCTGAAGGCCAAGGGTTTGACCTACCGGACGCTCGCCGAGCGCATGGGCGTTTCCGAGCCGACGGTGAAGCGCATCTTCCATGAGCGGAACTGCAAGCTCGACCGGCTGATGGAGATCTGCGCCGCGGCGGAAGTGGAGCTGGAGAATGTGCTGGGCTCGATGAACCGTGGTCCGGGACCGGCCAACCACGTCGCACCGGAGATCGAGCGCAAGCTCGCCGCTAGGCCGGCGCTGCTCTTCGTCTTCATCATGCTGTCCGAAAAATTCACGCCCGCAGGCATCATGCGCTCGCAGGGCCTCAGCGAAGCCTCGATGTTCCTTTATCTGCGCGATCTGGAAGAACTCGGCCTTGTGGCGCTCGGTCGCGGCCTGTCGGCAAGGCTGCTGGTCGAGACGCCGATCCAATGGAATTTCGACGGACCGCTGAAGCCGCATTTCGAGACGACCAACAAGAACTTCATCGGCTGGGCGATCGGCCATATGGACAGCCAAGCGACCTTCATCAGCTTCTCGCGGCGGATGCGGCCGGAAACTGCGGAGATGGTGCGGCGGGAGGCGGAGGACCTGGCGGAGCGCGCCAGGCTGCTTGCCCATCACGACCAGCACACCACGCCGGAGGACCAGCTCATCGGCTACAAATGGACGTTTGCCTTCGGCGCGACGCCGTTTCCGGAGATCATGCCGATCGGGCCGCACCCGCGCGATGCCGGCGCGCGGACGAATACCGGGACGAAAGGGCGGCGGCCGCTGCCGGCATGACCTGTCCCGGGGGCCTCGCCTCAGGCAGAGCTACTCGGCAGCCTTTTCTTCCGTATCGGCCGCGGTGTCCTCCCACGCGACCGCCCGATAGTCGAAGCCATATTCCAGCGTCGGCTTGACGATGCGGAAATAGGGTGACAGGTCGAAGTCGCGTGGCGTGTAGAGCGAGTGATGGCGGATGTGCAGAATCTCACGGCGCATATAGCTCGACTGCGCCGAGGCGCGGCCGGGCGCTCGCGTGATCTCGGGCAGGATCGGATAGCGGACCTGGCCATAGGCTTCGGCGATCAGCGTCGAGCAGATCGCCCGCGTCGGATCTCCGGAGCCAAACGCCAGCATGCGGCGACGCCAGCGCACCGGAACCGGCGGCGCCGGCAGGAAAAAGCGCAGCATGTCGAAAATGTTCTTGAGATCGTATCTGAGGCCGAGCTTGCCGATCATGAAGGCAACGACCTCGTCGCGATCCTCTGGCGTTAGCCCGCTCGCCCGGCAGATGCGGGTATTGTAGGTGCGGTAGCGCGACAGCGGCACGGCAACGCAGCCTTCGCCGAGCGTGACCTCGATAAGGCGCGGCCGCTCCGAACCGTCCTCGGGCAGTGCCAAGGCATCGCCAACATAGAAGGCCGCATGCGACCAGGTCGACTGGGTGAGATACTTGATCACCGCCGAGATCTTCTGGTTGCCTTCGATGAGCAGGATGTCGCCAGGCTGCAGCGTGCGGCGCAGCGTTTCGGCATCAGACGGCGTATAGGGCTCATAACCCGAAGATTCATCCTGCAGCCGGCCGGCGAGCCAGCGGCCAAGTCGATCCAGAAGGGTGTCGGCCGGCGCAGTCATGCCAGACGCCGATTAGCATAGGCCGGCCACTTAGACCATGATCAGGCCGCCTTCGCTTCCTCGTGCGGAGCCGCCGCGAGATCGTCGCGCGCCTTGCGCGCGAGCTTTTTGGCCGAGCGCTTGGGGCTGTCGCCGAACAGTTTGGCGGCCTCGGTGAGGCAAGCCTTGGCGAGGCTCTTTTCCGAGCGCTTCAGGAGCTTGCGCAGAAGCTTGGTATCTTCGGGCGGACCGAGCGGCTCGCCATCGGCGGCGAGCAGCGCGCGCATGACGAAGACGTCATGCAGCTCGCCCAGTACCTCGCCAAGCTTGTCGACCGCCTTGCGGCGCGCCTTGATCGGCGTCGGCCACAGGCGGCCGAGCAGCGACAGATGCATGCTGTGCGTCTTGGCCGCCTTGCGCAGATCGTGAAAATCGTCGGCCTCGCCGCGCGAGCTGGCCTTGTCCAGCGCCTTTTTCGCCCGCCGCAAGGTGGCGCGGGCGCCTTCGGCCAGGATGTCGGCCGCCTGCTCCGGCTGATCGGGCAGGGACAGCCTGTCGATACGCTCCAGCCCTTCCTGGCAGGCGGTGATGGCGGCATTTATGGCGGCGTCGAGACCGGGGCCGGCATGAAGCTCATGCTGGCGCAGCACCAGCCGCTCGCGGACGGCGTCGAGGCCGCCGCCGGCGGTCTGCTCGGGAACGGCGTCCGCCAGGCGATCGATGGTCTCGATCAAGGCGGTCGCCTCGCGCGGGCCGGCAAGCAGCGCCGACACCTGCTTATAACATTCGTTTTCGGTCTGGCAGAACGGTTCGTCCCCGGAACGAACCAGGCGCAGCAAGGCCCTAACGCTCTTCAGCCGCTTGCGGCACTTGTGCAGCCCCTGCTCAGGCTTGTCGCGCGCCGTCTCGAGATGGCCGAGCGCCCTGCCGATCTCGTCGGCCAATATGCGGCTGACCTCGCCGGTCAGCGGCAAGCGCGGATCGATGCGAAAACTCATGCGGCGATCTCCGGAATCCCCCCGAGGGCCAGCGACGCGTTATAGAATCTCTGCTCGCCGGTGACCTCGCGACCGAGCCAGTCGGGCAGCATTTCGTCAGGCACGTTCTGCGGCGTCTCCAGCTCCGCGACCACCAGCCCCGAGAGCAATCCGCCGAACACATCGACTTCATAGAGATAGCCGCGGTATCTAACATGGTGGCGTGTCTTCTCGATGACACGCCCAATGGCGAATGCCATCAACTCCTCGGCCTCGGCGAGAGGGATCGGGTATTCGAATTCGTCGCGCTCGCGAGCCCTGTCGCCGAACTTCAGCGTCAGCTTGGCGGAATGCCCGTCGCTAATGCGTATGCGCACGGTGCGGCCGGACTGTGCGGCGACGTAGAATTGGCGAATGCGAATTTCCGCCTCGGCCAGATGGCGCCAGGCGTTGCCGGAGACCAGGAACTTGCGCTCGACTTCCTTGCCCATGGCCGCGCACTAAAGCCCGCTCGGACGGAGATGGCAAGCCTAGTCGGGATTCAATTTGACTTTAATCAATCGATTGATTAAACGAATGTCATGAGCAAGCAAACGAGCGCCAAAAAACCGCAACGCGAAGCCTCTCCCGCCGATCAAACGCGCGTGGCGCTGGTCCATGCCGCGCTGAAGCTTTTCGGTCGGCAGGGCTTCGACGGCACCTCGACGCGCGAGATCGCGGCCGAGGCCAAGGCCAATATCGGCTCCATCGCCTATCACTTCGGCGGCAAGGAGGGCTTGCGCGCCGCCGCCGCCGACTTCATCGTCGAGACCATCCAGGGGATCGCCGGCCAGGCGCTCGGCACACCCCAGGCGGCCGCCCCCTCAAATCCGGAAGCCGCGCGGGCACAACTCTTTGCCGCGCTCGAGCGGATGGTCGGCTTTGTCGTGGCAAGCCCCCAGGCCGGCGAGATCGTACAATTCGTACTCCGCGAGCTGTCGCACCCGACGGCGGCGCTCGACCGCATCTATGCCGGCGTGTTCGAGCCGACGCATCGCCGACTTTGCCAGATCTGGGAGCAGGCCACCGGCGAGCCCGCCGAGAGCGAGGCCACCAGGCTCACCATGTTCACCATCATTGGCCAGGTCATCTATTTCCGCATCGGACGCGAGGCGGTGATGCGCAGGATGGGCTGGCGCGAGATCGGCGACAAGGAGGCCGCCAAGGTCGTGGCGGTCGCAAGCGACAATCTCAGGGCAATGCTGGCGGCGCGCGATGCGGCTGCCGGAAAGAAGGGCAAATCATGAGCTTTCTCTGTTCGCTCCCGCTCGCGGCCCAGCTGTTCGGCGCCTGCGCGCCGGCGGCGCCGCTCGCCGTCGGCTATGTCGAAGGCGAATATGTGCTGATGGCACCGATCGAGGTGGCGCAAGTCGCGACGGTCGGCGTCAGGCGCGGAGACCGGGTGACACCAGGCATGCCGGTGGCGACACTGGAAGATGCCGACGCCAGGATCGCCGTGACGCAGGCGCAAGCCGCACTGGCGCAGGCCGAGGCGCAGCTTGCCGACCTGCAGGTTGGCAAGCGGCCAGAAGAGATCGCCGTGCTCAAGGCGCAAGTAGACATGGCGAAAGCCCAGGCCGCCGACGCCAAGCGCAAATATGACCGCGCCAGCGACCTCTACAAGCGCGGCACTGGCACGCAGGCCGACTACGATACGGCCTCCGCTTCGCTGGAGACCGCCAATGCGCAGGTCGGCCAGGCTGAAGCCAATCTGGCCGTCGGAGGCCTGCCTGGGCGGGCCGAGATGATCAAAGCGGCCGAGAACCAGGTCAAGCAGGCGCAATCGGAATTGGGGCAGGCTAAATGGCGCCTGTCGAAGCGTGTTCTTGCGGCACCCTCGCCCGGGCGCGTCAACGATGTCATCCGCAACCCCGGCGATACCGCCGGACCGACCGCGCCGGTGATCTCGATGCTGCCCGACGGCGCGGTGAAGCTCAGCGTCTATGTGCCGGAGGCCGCCTTCTCGTCGGTCAAGGTCGGCACGTTGCTCAGCGTCCGTTGCGACGGCTGCGGGCCGGATCTGAAGGCGCGCGTCAGCTATGTGTCGCCCGATCCGGAATTCACGCCGCCGGTGATCTACTCGCTCGAGAACCGGCAGAAGCTGGTCTTTCTCGTCGAGGCCCGGCCGGAAGGCAATGCCGGTCCGTTGCAGCCTGGCCAGATCGTCGATGTCGACCTGGCGGATCTTGGAAAATGAGCGTCATCGACGTCCGCGGGCTGGTCAAGCGCTTCGGCGACAAGACCGTCGTCGACCATGTGACGATGACGGTGGACGAGGGCGAGATCGTCGGCTTCCTCGGACCAAACGGCTCGGGCAAGACGACAACCATCCGCATCATGTGCGGGCTTTTGACGCCGGACGAGGGTGAAGGCACGGTGCTGGGATTCGACATCCTTACCGATGCGCTCAAGATTAAGCGCGAAGTCGGCTACATGACGCAGAAGTTCTCATTCTACGAGGATCTGACGATCGGCGAGAATCTCGAATTCGTGGCGCGGCTCTACCAGCTGAGGCCGGTCGAGGAATATGTGTCGCGAACGCTGCAAGATCTCGGCCTGACGACACGCCGCAACCAGCTCGCCGGCACGCTGTCCGGCGGCTGGAAGCAGCGGCTGGCGCTCGCAGCCTGCATCATGCACCAGCCCAAGCTGCTTTTGCTCGACGAGCCGACGGCGGGCGTCGATCCGAAGGCGCGGCGCGAGTTCTGGGACGAGATCCATAGGCTGGCGAGCGGCGGGCTCACCGTGCTCGTCTCCACCCATTACATGGATGAGGCCGAGCGCTGCCACCGCATCAGCTACATCTCCTACGGCAAGATGCTGGCCACCGGCACGGTGGACGAGGTGGTGAGGAACGCCGGCCTGACCACCTTCGTCGTCCAGGGGCCGCGGCTTGACCAGGTGGCCGAAGCGTTGCAGGGCAGGCCCGGCATCGACCAGGTGGCGCCGTTCGGCGCCACGCTGCATGTCGTCGGCTCCGACAAGGCGGCGCTGGAAAAGGCGCTTGCGGATGTCGAGAAGGAGCACAGGGGCGTGACGGTGGCGCCCGGCGAGACCAGCCTGGAGGACGTGTTCATCCAGTTCATGTCAGGCTCGAAGGACAACATTGCATGAAAGATGGCTTGAGAGCGGTCTTTTCCTTCGCGAGACTCGGCGCGCTGCTGATCAAGGAGTTCATCCAGATGCGGCGCGACCGCATCACCTTCGCCATGATGCTGGGCGTGCCGCTGATACAGCTGGTGTTGTTCGGCTATGCCATCAACAACGATCCGAAGAGCCTTCCGGCCGCGCTTGTCGCAACCAGCAGCGATCCCTACACACGGGCCATGGTCTCGGCGCTGCAGACCACGGGCTACTACCGCTTCGACCGTGTGGCACGAAGCGCGGCCGAGGCCGAGTTCCTGATGTCGCGCGGCGATGTCGCCTTCGTCGTCACCATCCCCGCCGATTTCGGGCGGCGGGTGGAGCGCGGCGACAATCCGCAGATCCTGATCGAGGCCGACGCCACCGATCCGGCGGTGGCCAGTGGCGCCATCTCGACGCTCAGCACCGTCGCCGGCCAGGCGCTGCTGAGGGCTCAAGGCACGCAGGAAACGGCCAAGGAGGCGGCACGCGGCCATCTCGACGTCGTCGTGCACCGGCGCTACAACCCGGAAGGCATCTCGCAATACAATATCGTTCCCGGCCTGCTCGGCGTCATCCTGCAGATGACGATGGTGATGATGACCTCGATCGCGCTGACGCGCGAGACCGAGCGCGGCACGATGGAAAACCTTCTAGCCATGCCGTCCAGTCCGCTCGAGATCATGCTGGGCAAGGTGCTGCCTTACCTGGTGGTCGGCGCGGTGCAGGTGCTAGTGGTGCTGGCGGCGGCGAAGCTTCTGTTTGCCATTCCCTTCATGGGCTCGCTGTCGCTGCTCTTGTCGGCGGTGCTGGTGTTCGTGCTGGCGCTGGTGCTACTCGGCTACACGATCTCGACGATCGCGCGCACGCAGATGCAGGCGCTGCAGCTCACCTTCTTCTTCTTCCTGCCCTCGATCATGCTGTCGGGCTTCATGTTCCCCTATCGCGGCATGCCGGGCTGGGCGCAGATCCTTGGCGAGATCTTCCCGCTGACGCATTTCCTGCGCATCACCCGCGCCGTCATGCTGAAGAGCGCGGAACTGCCGGCGGTGGCGACCGAGGTAGGCTGGCTCGTGGTGTTCGTGGCGTTGTTCGCCGGCGTGGCGCTGGTGCGTTTCAGGCGGACGCTGGACTGACCAAAGTGTGGCGAAAAGGATTTTGAAGGCGGAGGGACAGCACCCCCTCTGCCCTACCGGGCATCTCCCCCGCAAGGGGGGAGATCAGAGGCCGCCCGGCTTTCGCCAATCGCCAACGTTGCAGGAGGAGCGACGGCGCCGGAGCTGCTAATCTCCCCCCTTGCGGGGGAGATGTCCGGTAGGACAGAGGGGGGTGAAGGATCGCGGCGATTCCGGCTTGCGAGCCACCGCACTCTCCCGCAGAACCTAATCCGCCGCCATGATCTCGGCATAAGTGCCGAAATCGACATTGCCGCCGGACAGCACCACCGCCACGCATTTGCCGGCGAGGTAGATCTCGCCGGATGACAGCGCCGCAAGCGCGACGCAGCCGCCGGGCTCGACCACCAGCTTCAGATGGGCCATGGCGTCGCGCATCGCTTGCGCGGCGGCCTTGTCGGAGACGGCTATGGCGCCGGCGAGATTCCTTCGGTTGATCTCGAAGGTGATCAAGCCCGGCTCGGCGGTGAGGAGCGCATCGCAGATAGAAGAGTGGCCGGGCTCGTTCGAAACCCGCTCGCCCTTGGCCAGCGAGCGGCGCGTGTCGTCGAAATGCTCCGGCTCGACCGCCCAGACTTGCGTGTGTGGCGAGGCATCCTTCACGGCGACGGAAATTCCGCTCGACAGGCCGCCGCCGCCGCAAGGCACGACGACCGCGTCAAGGCTGACGCCCAGCGCCTTTGCTTGGCGCATTAGCTCCAGCCCGATCGTGCCCTGGCCGGCGATGATGGCCGGATCGTCGAAAGGCGGCACAAGCGCCATGCCCTTCTCGATATAGGGGCGAACGACCGTCATGCGGTCGTCCTTGAAACGGTCGAACGGCACCACTTCGGCGCCCATCTTGCGGACATTGCCGACCTTGAGCGCCGGCGCGTCGACGGGCATGGCTATGACCGCCCTGACGCCGAACATCGCGGCCGAAGCCGCCACCCCTTGCGCGTGATTCCCGGAAGAAAAGGCAACGACACCGCGGCTGCGCTCCTCCTCGCTCAGCGTCGACAATTTGTTGTAGGCGCCGCGGATCTTGAAGGAGCCGGTGCGCTGCAGCGTCTCCGGCTTGAACAGGATGCGGCCGCCATAACGCTTGTTGAGCTCCGGCGATTCGATGATCGGCGTTTCGACGACTAGGCCGGAAAGCCGCGCGGCGGCGGCGTGGATATCGGAGATGCCGGGAAGCACGGTCATGGGCGTGGTCTCGCGGAAGAACGGTGCGCCTATGCTGCACGGAAAAGGCGGCGGCGCGCCAACGAAAAAATGTGATGGGGACAATGTTGGTGATGATGACAGGCGGCGAAGCGCCGATCTCCCCCGCAAGGGGGGAGATTGGCAGCTTCGGGGCCGGCGCCCTTTCGAACGAGGTAGGACGCCGGCGATTTACATGAGACGACCCCTCTGGCCGCTACGCGGACCGCTCCTCACCCCAGCAGCGCGCGCGTCCTCTTCTTTCCACCGAGCTTGCGCCAGGTGTTGAAACGATGGGTGGCGGCGGCGAACGAGATTTTCATCTGCTGGGCGACCGAATAGCGCGACTTGCCCTCGTCGAACATGCGGTAGCAGCATTCGACGCCTTCCTCGGTCAGCTTGCCGTCGGGCGCCTTGTTGTGCGGATTGGCGGGGTCGAATTTTTCGACCTGCTGCTCGACCAGGCCCTTGAGACGCCGCAGGTCGGCCTCGATGCTGGCGATGAGATCGAGAACGGGTTTCGCGTCGAATGCGTGCGGGGGATTCTTGTCCGTCATCCCTTGCTTCCTTCGATTTCGGCCGAAGCACGTCATATAGGTGAACATTCGGCAATAATGAAGGGCGTGGCGGGAAATCCCGGATCGACGAATTCTGCCTGTCCCACGGCGATCGCGATTGACCCTCGGAGCGCAAGTCCATAGTTTAGAACCATTCTAAACTAGGGTGATTTCCTCATGCTTTCGCGTGTTTTCGGCTTCGGCCGCCGCTCCTTCGATTCCTTGTCGGAGCAGGAGATCCTGGCGCTGGCGATCTCGTCGGAAGAGGACGACGGGCGCATCTACCGCGCCTATGCCGACGGGCTGGCGGATGATTTTCCGCAATCGGCCAAGGTCTTCGAGGCAATGGCGGAGGAGGAAGACGGCCACCGCGATTCCCTCATCGAGCTCCACCGCAAGCGCTTCGGCGAGCGCATCCCGCTAATCCGGCGCGAGCATGTGCGAGGCTATTACGAACGCAAGCCCGACTGGCTGGTGCGCCCGCTCGGCATCGAGCATGTGCGCCGCCAGGCCGAGGAAATGGAGCGGCAGGCCTATCGATTCTATGTCGAGGCGGCGAAGCGCACGACCGACGCCTCGACGCGCAAGCTGCTCGACGATCTGGCCGCGGCCGAGCTCGGCCACGAGAATTCCGCGCATGAGCTGGAGCAGACGCATGTCCCTGGCGAGGTCAAGGCAGAGGAGGCGACGGCCGAGCAGCGCCAGTTCATCCTCACCTATGTCCAGCCGGGGTTGGCCGGGCTGATGGACGGGTCGGTGTCGACGCTGGCGCCGATCTTCGCCGCCGCCTTCGCGACCCACCAGACGTTCCAGACCTTCCTCGTCGGGCTGGCCGCCTCGATCGGCGCCGGCATCTCGATGGGCTTCACCGAGGTGGCCTCCGACGACGGCAAGCTATCGGGGCGCGGCTCGCCGGCGAAGCGCGGCCTCACCGTCGGCATCATGACGACGCTGGGCGGGCTCGGCCACGCGCTGCCTTACCTCATTCCCTTTTTCTGGACGGCAACGATCGTCGCCGCGATCGTGGTGTTCTTCGAGCTATGGGCGATCGCCTTCATCCAGAACCGCTACATGCAGACGCCGTTCTGGCGCGCCGCCTTCCAGGTGGTGCTGGGCGGCGCGCTGGTGTTCGCGGCGGGGGTGCTGATCGGGAATGCTTAGCCGTTCACCGCGCGACTATCATCCGGCGCGTCAGCCCTTTCAGTCAGCCCATAGTCACGCACCACTTGGGCGATGCGCAGACGATAGCCGGCAAAGATGCCGCCGCGGCCGGCCTTCTGCGCCTGCCGGTGCTCCTCGGTGTTGCGCCAGGCCTTGACCGCTTCCTCGTCGCGCCAGAAGGACAGCGAGAGCACGCGTTTCGGATCGGTTAGGCTCTGGAAGCGTTCGACCGAGATGAAGCCGTCGATGCCGTCGAGCAGCGGCCTGAGCTCGGCGGCGATGCCGAGATAGGCATCGCGCTTTCCTTCCGCCGGCTCCACCTCGAAGATGACAGCGATCATGGCTCTATCCCTTCCCTGATTTTCACATCGGTTTGAAAGACCTGCCTCGGCCCATGCGGCCCAGACACCAGCTTCAGGAAGGTGCGGTCTTCCTTGAGGATGAATTTCTCGCGCCGCGCGAATTCATAGTTTGCCTTGCCGGCCGGGTCGGCGGCAAGCCGGGCGCGATAGGCTTCGTAGGCCGCCAGGCTCTCGATGTTGTAGGCGGCGTAGGCGGTGGTGGCCGAGCCCTCATGCGGTGCGAAATAGCCGATCAGTTCGGCGCCGCAGCGCGGGATGGCCTGCCCCCAGGCACGCGCATATTGCTCGAACACGGCCTTGCCGAACGGGTCGATTTCGTAGCGGATGAAGCAGGTGATGGTCATTTCGGTCTCCTTGTCGGTTGGCTTTGCGGCGATGACGGTTCGACCACGGTCGAAACATCGCTGCCCTCGGGTATGCTAGGCATTCTGGTGTCAGGAGCGTTCGTTCGGCTCCTTGAGCTGACCCGAGATTAGTGCTTCCCTCACGGGAATGCTTCGATGAGGATCGAACTATGCGTGAAGGACCCGATATCGCCCGCATCGCCAGCCTGGTCGGCGACCCGGCCCGCGCCAACATGCTCACCGCGCTGATGGGCGGGACGGCGCTGACCGCATCGGAACTGGCGCTTGAAGCCGGCGTGTCGCTGCCCACCGCCTCCTCGCATCTCTCCAAGCTGATGGATGGCGGGCTGCTGACGCTCGCGAGCCAGGGCCGGCACCGCTATTATGGCCTCGCCGGCCCGCAAGTGGCGGGCATGATCGAGGCGATCATCGGCGTCGCGGAAGCGGTCGGCCCGAAGCGGGTGCGGCCCGGCCCGCGCGACGCGGCCATGCGGGTGGCGCGGGTGTGCTACGACCATCTCGCGGGCGAGCAGGCGGTGGCCATGCTCGACCGCTTCGTCGACAAGAAAGTGCTGCTGCGCGAGGAGAACGAGATCAGGCTCTCACCATCCGGCGCCTCGCATTTTTCCGCGCTCGGCATCGAGATCGACAACAAGGCAAGACGGCCGGTGTGCCGCGCCTGCCTCGACTGGAGCGTGCGGCGCTCGCATCTGGCCGGCTCGCTGGGCGCCGCCATCCTCGACAAGGTCATCGCCGAGAAATGGGCGCGGCGCGAGAAGGACAGCCGCGCCGTGGTGTTCTCGCCGCAGGGCAAGCAGGCGTTCGAGAGGGTGTTTCTCCGTTGAGGCTCTCGCGTGCGCTAACGTCGAAATGTCGGCGGGACAGCCCCCCTCTGGCCTGCCGGCCATCTCCCCCACTTGGGGGGAGATTGAGCGCTCGGCCGCCTTCGCCAATCTCCAACATTGCAATAATGGCGAAGCGTCGGAACTGCCGATCTCCCCCCTTGCGGGGGAGATGGCCGGCAGGCCAGAGGGGGGTGTGAAGGAACGCGGCGCTGCCGACTTCCCTGCGCAGGCTAACCCCGCTTCAGCGGCTTGCCCAGCTTGAAGAAATCCGCCCACGGGTCGGCCTTCTTCAGCTGTTTCAGCGTCGTCCCGTCGCCGAGCGGGAAGGCGTTGGGCGGCAGGCCCTTTTCGATTTCCGGCCAGGTCACCGGCATCGACACCGTCGCGGCCTTCTTGGCGCGCGACGAGTAGGGCGCCACCGTGGTCGAGCCCCTGCCGTTGCGCAGATAGTCGACGAAGATCTTGCCGATGCGCGCCTTCTTCGACAGCGTCGCCGTGTAGCGGTCGGGCGCGGCCTGCTCCAGCGCGCGTGCGAAGTCGTGGGCGAAGTCCTTCACCTCGTCCCAGTCCGCAGAGGCTTTGAGCGGCACCAGCACGTGATAGCCCTTGCCGCCGGAGGTCTTGACCAGGTTCGGCAGCGACAACCCATCTAGCCTCTCGTGGATGTCGAGCGCCGCCCCGCGCACCGCCTTGACGTCGACGCCTTCGTCAGGGTCGAGGTCGAAGATGATCTGGTCCGGCTTCTCCAGCGCGTCGATGGTGGAGCCCCAGATATGGACTTCGACGACGCCGTACTGGACCAGGGCGGCAAGCCCGTCGAAATCCTTGATGAACAGGATCTCCTCGCCGTCGGTCGGGTCCTTCATCCTGGCGATCTTGTCGCTCATCCCGGGCGAGGCGTGTTTCTGGAAGAAACGCTGGCCGTGGATGCCGTCCGGCGCCCGCACCAGGCTCAGCGGACGGTTGACGACGAATTGCTCCATGCGCGGCCAGACCATCGCGTAATGGTCGAGCAGGTCCTGCTTGGAGACCCTTTCGTCGGGCCACAGCAACTTGTCGGGATGCGAGAGTTTTATCGAGGTCATCGCCGTTCCGGTTGAGGTTTTTGACGCGGTCTTGCCGCTGCCCGACCGTGCTTCGGCCTTGCCGCCGACTTTACTCGGCTTTTCCTGCACGACTTCCTCCGCCGGCTTGTCCTCGCGCAACCCCTGGAACGAGGCATGGCGGATTATACGATCGGATGTCCAGCTGCGGAACTCCACCTCGCCGACAAGCTCCGGCTTGACCCAGGTGAGACCCTTGCCCTTCGGCACAGCGGCCGAGAAAGGCGAGTCGTTTGCCTTCAGGCCGTCCAGCTTCTTCTTGAGATCGGCCATCACCTTGCCGGAAAAGCCGGTGCCGACGCGGCCGGCGTAACGCAGCTTGCCGCCCTCGAAATAGCCAACGAGCAGCGACCGCAGGCCGCGCCCGGTCTTGTCCGAAGGCAGATAGCCGCCGATGACGAATTCCTGGCGCAGCGTGCATTTCGACTTGATCCAGGTGAGGCCGCGCCCGCTGCGGTAAGGCGCGTCAGCGCGCTTCGAGACCACGCCTTCGAGGCCCATGCGGCAGACATGCTGCAGCATGACCTTGCCGGGCTCGTGGAAATGGTCGCTGAAGCGCAGCGCCGAGTCCTCGGCCTGGTCGCCGAGCAGTTCGGCCAGCGCCTGCTTGCGCTCGACCAGCGGCTCGCGGCGCAGATCCTTGCCGTCGAGCCGCATCAGGTCGAAGACATAGTAGACGAAACGGCCGGTGCGACGGGCGGAGAGATCCGCCTGCAGCAGCGGAAAGGACGACACGCCGCTGTCGGCCAGCACGACGATCTCGCCGTCGATGACGGCGTCGCGGCATTTGAGGCCGGCAAGCGCCGCGGTGATCGGGCCTTCGAATTTCTTCGTCCAGTCGAGGCCGGCGCGCGTCAGCAGCCTGACGTCGCTGCCGGCGATCTGCGCCTGCATGCGGTAGCCGTCGAATTTCACCTCGTGCAGCCATTCGTCGCCGGAAGGCGCATTCTTTTCCAGCGTGGCGAGCTGCGGCTCGATGAACTCCAGGCGCCTGGCGCGCCCGGCCTTTGCCTTGGCGGCGGCCGGCTTGTTCGAATGCCAGACCTTGGGTTTTTCGCCCTTGGCTGCCTTGCCTTCGCCGACCTCCTCGACGGTGAGGCCGGACTTCACCGATTGCGGCGCGTCCTTGAGGATGTCCTCGCCGGGACGGGCGGCGGCATCGCCGGACTTGATCAGCAGCCAGTTGTCGCGCTTTTCGCCGCGGCGGGGTTTCAGCCTGACCAGATGCCAGTGGCCATGCAGCTTGTAGCCTTGGAGCTCGAAGCCGATATGGCCTTTCTTCATGCCTTCGGCGGGATCGCCTTCCGGGATCCATTTGCCGTCGTCCCAGACGATGACCGAGCCGCCGCCGTACTCGCCCTTCGGAATGGTGCCCTCGAAGGACGCATAGTCGATCGGATGGTCCTCGACATGCACGGCCAGACGCTTTTCGTGCGGATCGAGGCTCGGGCCGCGCGTCACCGCCCAGCTCCACAGCACGCCGTCATGTTCCAACCGAAAATCGTAGTGTAGGCGCGTGGCGGCGTGCTTCTGGACGACGAAGATGCCGCCCGCCTCGCCTTTCTTGTGCCGGGATACCTTGCCGGCCGGCTCGGCGGTTTTCCGGAGGTCGCGCTTGGCATGATATTGCTCCAGGCCGGCCATGACAAAGTCCTCCTATGCCGATTTCCGCTTGGGCGCGGCGGCCTTGGCCTTCGTCCGCGCCGCTGGTGCTTTCGATGAGGATTTGCCGGCTTTCGCGCCTCCTTCCGCGTTCAGGCTCTTCTTCAGCGCGTCGAATAGGTTGACGACATTGGACGGCTTCGCCGGCGCCTTGGCCTTGGGCGCTTTCTTGCCGGCCTTCTTGGCGCGAATCAGCTCGAGCAGCGCGTCCTCGTAACGGTCGTCGAACTTCGAAGCGTCGAACTTCGTCTTCTTCTGGTCGATGATGTGCTGCGCGAGATCGATCATCTCGTCATCGGTCTTGGTCGCCTCGATGTCGCCGAAGACCGTCTCGGGCCGGCGCACCGTGTCGTCGTAGCGCAGCGTCGTCAGCACCATGCCCTTGCCGAGCGGCTCGATCACTACCGGGCGCTCGCGCTGATAGAGCACGATGCGCGCGAGGCCGGCCATCTTCTTCGCCGCCATCGCGTCGCGGATGACGGCGAACGCTTCTTCCGACACCTCGTCCGCCGGCGCGACATAATAGGGGGTATCGAGATAGATCTGCTGGATCGAGGATTTCTCGACGAAGCCGTCGAGGCTCATCGTGTGCGAGGACTCGATCTCAACCGCCTCGATCTCGTCCTCCTCGATATGGACGAATTCGCCGTCGCTCACCTCATAACCCTTGATCTCGTCGCCTTCTTCCAGCGGCTTGCCGGTCTCGGCATCGACATAGACGCGTTTGACGGTGTTGCCGGTCTTGCGGTTGAGGATGCGGAACGAAACCTTCTCGGCATGGGTGACGACATTGGTCAGCTCGATGGCGCATGTGACCAGCGACAATTTCAGATAGCCCTTCCAGGCGGGGCGCGGTGCCATGGCGAACTCCTGCGCGATGCGATCTCAATCGCAACGGATGGCGGCTCGCTTGGGTTCCGGGCGGCCGGCGCCTGCCGTTGCAGCACAGCCCATCAGGCCGCCAGCAGGTTGATCCTGTTTTCCGCTATCTCGGTGAGCTTGCGGTCGGTCGCCTGCTCTTCCTTGAGGTTCTTGGCCAGCACGTTGGCGCAGTCGCTGCGGCCGAGCTGCTTGGCCCAGGCGATCAGCGTGCCGTAGCGCGTCATCCCGTAATGCTCGACCGCCTGCGCGGAGGCGATCAGTGCGGCGTCAAGAACCTCCCGGTCGTCGATATCGCCGCTCACCTCATCGGCCTCCTCGAGGATGCCGTCGATGGCCGGGCAGTTGACGGCCTTGGCCTTGACGCCATGCAGCTCGAACACCTGCTCGACGCGGCCGATATGGCCCCTGGTCTGCTCAAGGTGTTTCTCGAAGCCGGCTTTCAGTTGCGGGTCGGTCGCCTTGCCGATCATCTTCGGCAGGGCTCGCTCGATCTGCTTCTCGGCATAATAGATGTCGCGCAGCATATGGATGAAGAGGTCGTCCAGCGTCTTGATGTCCTTCGAAAAGAAACCCATGGCTTTTGCCTTCGATTGCTTCTGCCGGGGTTGGAATTCAAACGGCGGCGCGAGCCGCCGTCCTCCGAGCCGGTTCGAGCCAGCCTGACGGATCAACGTGTCCCCTCCGGGCGGGTTCCTGGCCTTTTCCGGACACGCAATGAAATTTCCCGGCACCGCCCGAACGCGAAACAGAAGCGCGCCCGAGCGACATCGGGACGAAACATATGTGATGCAAAAGTCACACGAGCCGGAAACGCGACAAAAGGCGCTGAAAGACCGCGAATCAGCCGCATTCCAGCCACGAAGCAACGGGTTTCGGACCACAAATTAACATCGCGTTCACTGACTATTCACGCCTCGACGCTATCATCTCCCGTAATTCGGAAGGGACATCCGAAAACAGGACAGGGACCAAGTAAAATGCACTTCTGGAACCACATCGCCGGCTATGCCGCCGCCATCCGCGAATTCGTCGCGCCGACCTATCGGCCCGAGCGCTACTACATGCGCGGTCCGGGCCCGGCCTGCGCCCGCCGCGGCAACTCGCTCGGCATCGGGATGAACTGATCGTCATGCCCGACAGCCGCCACAACAGCCGGATCTGCAAGCCGGCCGCCGACAACCGCGCCACGACCTATCGTGACGAGCGCCCCGCCGTCATCGACGGCCGGCGTGCGACAACGCCGCGACTTTGACGCCGCCGCCGGCTGGCTTAGTGTCTTGAGGCACAAGCAGCCGGGGCCGACATGACCGACCTGCCCGAACAGAAGCGTTCCCTCCTTCAGTCGAAAGCCATCTACGCGAACCAGCCGCTGATCGTCTTCGACGGCGTCTGCGTGTTCTGCTCGGGTTTCATCCAGCTGATTGTCCGGCTCGATCGCAAAAAGCGCTTCCGCTTCGCCACCGCGCAGTCACCGTTCGGCGAAGCCCTGTTTCGCAAGCACGGTCTGGCGACAGATAGCTACGACACCAATCTCGCCATCATCGATGGCCTCGCCTTCACCAAGCTCGACAGTTTCGTTGCCATCATGGCCGAGCTTGGCTGGCCGTGGCGTGCCGCAAAGGCGCTCTTGCTTCTGCCGCGGCCGTTGCGCGACTGGCTCTATGACCGCGTCGCCAAAAACCGCTACGCGTTGTTCGGCAGGAAAGACAGCTGCGAAATCCCGTCCGCCGAACTGCGGCAGCGGCTGATCGACTAAGATGGGGAGCCGTCGTGCGCTATCGCGGCTGGCGCGCGCAGGGCTCGAGCACAGTCGTTTCTCCCGCCGCCTTGCCCAGTTCGCGACAGCCTTTGGCGGTGCACAGCGTCCAGCCTTCCCCGGTTGCGCCGGACGCCGCCAGCACCAGACGCGGCTGGGATCCGATCCGCGGCGCGTAGACCCACCAGCCGTCCCGCAGCACCGAGCCCTCGGGCGGCTCCATGCCGGCGCCGGAGCCTTTCACGCGGGCTTCGACGATCCGCAGGCCGGCAGGCGTCACTTTCCAGTCTTCCCGCCAGCGCGTCCGCTCCACCGAATGCGTCCAGGACAGCGTGAAGGCGGTAACGGCAAGCATCACCGTCTTGCCGGCAGCGACGATGCACAGGCTCACGCAGCGTCCCCGGCGGATGCCTGACGCGCGCGCCAGCAGTGCCCGCCGATCCAGAGAAGCGCCAATGCCCAGCCGGTCTCGTCGGTGAGCGGCAGCGCCGCCACCAGGAGCACGCCGGCGGCGAAGGCGACGAGGCGTTCCCACCAGGCCATGCGGCGGGCGAGGAAACCGACGGCGGCGGCGCCCCAGAGCACGATGCCCATGCAGGCCTTGACGACGATGTAGGCGACCTCGACCGGGTAGCCGAACTGGGCGGCGATGGGGCCGGCATCCTGCAGCATCAGGGCCGGCGTATAGACGGCCATGAACGGCACGACGAAGCCGGCAATGGCGAGCTTGGTGGCCTGGATGCCGATCTTGAGGCCGCTTTCCCTGGCCATGGGCGCCGCGGCGAAGGCGGCAAGCGCCACCGGCGGGGTCAGGTCCGCCATGATGCCGAAATAGAAGACGAACATGTGGCTGACCAGCAGCGGCACGCCGAGCGACAGAAGCGCCGGGCCGGCGAGCGAGGAGGTGATGATGTAATTGGGGATGGTCGGGATGCCCATGCCGAGCACCAGGCAGGTGAGCATGGTGAGCAGCAGCGACAGGAAGAGATTGTTCTCGCCGATGGAGATGATCCAGCCGATGAAGGTCGAGGCGATGCCGGTCAGCGTCAGCGTGCCGATGACGACGCCGACGATGGCGCAGGCGATGCCGACCGGCAGCGCGTTCTTCGCCCCTTCGGCAAGCGAGTCGACGCAGATGCGCAGCGTCTCGCGCCCGCCCTTGAAGGTGATGCAGGCGACGATGAGCGCGGCGATGACGAGGCTCAGGATGTTGACGCCGAAGCGCATGAAGGAGGATGCGGCAAGCCCAAGCGCCAGCCAGAAAACGACGCGGAAGGCGGACGGGCCGATCAAGGCCGCCAGCGGCGCGCCGAGGATCAGCACTATGGTCAGCGCCAGGCCCATGGTGCCGGCGAAGATCGGCGTGTAGCCGGCGAAGAGCAGGTAGACCAGCACGGCAAGCGGCAGCACCAGCGGCCAATGCTGCCGCACCGCGTCCCATGGATCGGGCAGGTCCGCCTTGGCCATGCCGTGCAGATTCGCCTTGCCGGCCTCCAGATGCACCTGCCAGAAACAGGCGCCGAAATAGAGCAGCGCCGGAATGATCGCTGCCTTGACCACCTCGGCGTAAGGGATGTTCAGCGTCTCTGCCATGATGAAGGCGACCGCGCCCATCACCGGCGGCATGATCTGGCCGCCCATCGAGGAGGTCGCCTCGACGGCGCCGGCAAAAGCCGAGCGGAAGCCGAAGCGCTTCATCAGCGGAATGGTGAACTGGCCGCTGGCCACCACATTGGCGACGCCGGAACCGGAAATGGTGCCCATCAGCGCCGAGGAGAGCACGCAGACCTGCGCCGGGCCGCCACGCCAGGAACCGACCAGGCCGAGCGCGAAATCGTTGAACAGCGCGATCATGCCGGCGCGTTCGAGGAAGGCGGCGAAGACGACGAAGATGAAGATGTAGGCGGCCGAAACATAGATCGGCGTGCCGTATATGCCTTCGGTGCCGTAGGCGAAGGTGTCGACAAGCTGCGCGAAATCGTAGCCGCGATGGATGAAGGGCGGCGGCAGGTGATTGCCGACGAAGCAATAGGCGAGGAAGATGAAGGCGATGACCGCGAGCGGCAGCCCCATCAGCCGTCTTGCCGCTTCGAAGACGAGCACCACCAGCAGCGTGCCGACGATCAGGTCCGGCGTGGTGAGGAAGCCGGAGCGGCGGATGAGGTCGGTGTAGAAGATCCAGTTGTAGAGGCCGGTGCCGAAGCCAAGCATGCCGAGCGTCCAGAACGCGGCTTTCGCCGCGATGCCGGTGGCGCGCAGGTTGGCGATCAGGCCGAAGCCGAGCAGCAGCAGGAAGCCGACATGCATGGCGCGCACCACCTGGCTGGGCAGGCTGCCATAGGCGGCGATGTAGATCTGGAAGCTGGAAAAGGCGACGGCGATCAGGAAGGCCGCCTTGCCGGCAAGCCCCTCGCCGAAGCCCGGCGGCAGGCCTTCGAGAGGCTCTTCGACGGTCGGAGAAAGGACGGTGGGGGTCTCGGTCATTGGCGGGTTCCTGGCGGTGTCCCTCCCCCTTGAGGGCGAGGGTGCCGAGCGAAGCGAGGCGGGTGGGGTCGGTCCAGGCAGCGCGCGGCATGAACCGACCCCACCCGTCCATCCGCCTTCGGCGGCTGTCCACCCTCCCCTTGAGGGGGAGGGAGAGCTGCCTACTTCACCAACCCCTTCTCCTTGTAATATTTCTCCGCACCCGGATGCAGCGGCACCGGCATGCCGTCCAGCGCTTTGGCCGGATCGATCGCCTTGGCGGCGGCGTGGGCGGCGGCGAGCTGGTCGAGATGCTCGAACAGCAGCTTGGTCATCTGATAGGCGGTCTCGTCGGAAACGTCGGCCCGGGTGACGAGGAAATTGCCCACCGCGGCGGTCGCAACGTCCTCCGTCTGGCCCTGATAGGTGCCCTTGGGGATGACCACCGACAGATAGGGCGAGCCGATCTTGGCGACGTCTTCGGCCGGCACGGCCACGACATTGATCGGCACCGAGGTGGCGAGGTCGCGGATCGAGGCGACGCCGAGGCCCGCCGATTGCAGCGTGGCGTCGAGCTGACGGTTCTTGATCAGCTCGACCGATTCGGCGAAGGGCAGATATTCGACGCGTCCGAGGTCCTCATATTTCAGCCCGGCGGCGGCGAAGATGGTGCGGGCGTTGAGCTCGGTGCCGGAGGCCGGTGCGCCGACCGACAGGCTCTTGCCCTTGAGGTCGGCAAGCGTCTTGATGCCGGATTCCTTGCTGGCGACGATCTGGATATAGTTGGGATAGATGGCGGCGATGCCGCGCAATTTGTCGAGCTTGCCGGGGAAGCCGGCCTCGGTGTTGCCTTCGGCGGCGAGCTTGACGGAATCGCCGAGCGCGAAGGCAATTTCGCCCTTGCCCTGCTGCAGCAGGTTGAGGTTCTCGACCGATGCCTTCGTTGCCTGCACCTGGGTGCGGGCGCCTTCGATGCCCTTGCCGTAGATCTCGGACAGCGCGACGCCGAGCGGATAATAGACGCCCGACGTGCCGCCGGTCAGCACGTTGATGAATTCCTGCGCCCCGGCCGACATGGCTCCGAGGCCGAGCGACAATGCCAAAGCGCCGGCGGCAACAAATTTCGTCCTGAAATTGAGCATACGGTTTCCTCCTCCTGAAACGGTCGCGCCGCGCCGCCTCCCCGGCGCGAAGCTAGGAGTTTAGACAGGAGGCGCCAAATGCCAACCCGCAATTGCAGCCATTAGACGAAGGGTTGAAGAGATGACACGACGGCCGGCGGCTTGCACTGCGCGCTACAGGCGAGGAAAGATTTTCGCGGCGGTTGTCGAAATCGGCCACGGCCGCGCGACATAGGTCGGCCCGCGACGACGCGGCCTTCGAGAAAAACGGGAGAAGACCCATGCGATACATGCTTTTGATCTACAACGACGAAGCCGCGATGGCGAACGCGCCGCGTGACAAGACCGAGCAGGTCCTCGCGGCCTACGGCGCCTATACGGAAGCGTTGAAGAAATCCGGCGCGTACCTCGCCGGCGAAAGGCTGCGCCCGACCCAGGCGGCCACCTCGATACGGCTGGCGGATGGCAAGACCAATGTGCTCGACGGCCCTTATGCGGATACCAAGGAGCAACTTGCCGGCTTCTACATGATCGAAGCGACCGACATCGACACGGCCATGGAATGGGGCGCGCGTTGCCCGGCAGCCAGCACCGGCACGGTGGAGGTGCGGCCGATCTGGGAAATGACGGACTACCTGTCCTAGAAGCGATCCCGTAATGGACAATCGCCAGGAAATGGCGCGGGCGGCGGCAGAGGCGGCCGCCCGCCAGAGCTACGGCAAGCTGGTCGCCTATCTCGCGGCCAGGATGCGCGATGTCGCCGGCGCCGAGGACGCGCTGGCCGATGCGTTCGCCGCCGCGTTGGAGCGCTGGCCAAAGAGCGGCGTGCCCGAAAAACCGGAAGCCTGGCTGCTCGCCGTGGCGCGCCGGCGCGACGTCGATGCCGTGCGGCGGCGGCTGACCGGCGAGGCGGCCCGCGACCATCTGCAGCTGATTGCCGAAGAGGCGGAGGCGCGCATGACGAATGAGGATTTGCCTGACGAGCGGCTCAGGCTGATGTTTGCCTGCGCCCATCCGGCGATCGAACCGAGCGTGCGCGCGCCGCTGATCCTGCAGACCGTGCTAGGCTTCGACGCGGCGACCATCGCTTCGGCTTTCCTCATTTCGCCGGCGACGATGGGCCAGCGCCTGGTGCGCGCCAAGAACCGCATCCGCGAGGCCGGCATCCCCTTCCGCGTGCCGGAGCGGGCCGAGCTTGGCGAAAGGCTCGGCGCCGTGCTGGAAGCGATCTATGCCACCTTTGCCGAGGGCTGGTCGGACCCGGCAGGCACCGAGACCAGACGGCGCAACCTTGCCAGCGAAGGCATCTGGCTCGGCCGGCTGGTCGCCTCGCTGATACCGGACGAACCGGAAACGCTCGGGCTTCTGGCGCTGATGCTTTTCGCCGAAGCCCGGCGCGCGGCGCGGCGCAACCCCGAAGGCGACTTCGTGCCGTTGGCCGAGCAAGATACGGCGCTCTGGGACGACGCGCTGATTGACGAGGCGGAAGCGCTGCTGAGGCACGCTGCGGCCAGGGAAATCATCGGCCGCTATCAACTGGAAGCCGCGGTTCAGTCGGCGCACACGGCGCGACGGCGGAGCGGCAGCACCGACTGGGCGGCGATCCGCCAGCTTTACGATGCGCTGATGGCGATTGCCGGCTCGCCGGTGGTGGCGATCAACCGCGCCGTGGCGATCGCCGAAGCCGAGGGAGCGGCCGAGGGCCTTGCCGCGCTCGACGCGATCGGCGACGACAAGCGGCTTGCCGAGTACCAGCCCTATTGGGCGGCTCGGGCCGAGCTGTCGGCCAGGCTCGGCAGGACGGCCGAGGCCGCCGAAGCGTACGACCGGGCGATCGGTCTCGAGCGCGATCCGGCCTTGCGCGGTTTCCTGCAGTCGGAGCGGGCAAAGCTCGTTCGAAACTGAGACGAGGCCGCCTACGCCCCCAGCCCGTCGAACAGGATCGTCGAGAGATAGCGCTCGGCGAAGGACGGGATGACGACGACGAGGTTCTTGCCCTTGTTCTCCGGCCGCGAGCCGACGACGACCGCCGCCTGGAGCGCGGCGCCCGACGAGATGCCGACAGGCACGCCTTCAAGACGGGCGACGAGCCGGGCATTGGCGACCGAATCCTCGTTGGAGACCCTGACGATCTCGTCATAGATCGAGGTGTCGAGGATCTTTGGCGCGAAGCCAGCGCCGATGCCCTGGATCTTGTGCGGACCGGGCTGGCCGCCGGAGAGCACCGGCGAAGCTTCCGGCTCGACCGCCACGACATGGACCGAAGGCTTGCGCTTCTTCAGCACCTGGCCGACGCCGGTGATGGTGCCGCCGGTGCCGATGCCGGCGACGAAGATGTCGACCTCGCCATTGGTGTCGTTCCAGATCTCCTCAGCCGTGGTGCGGCGGTGGATTTCCGGATTGGCCGGGTTCTCGAACTGCTGCGGGATGATGGCGTTGGGCAGCGTGGCGGCGAGCTCGTCGGCCTTGGCGATGGCGCCCTTCATGCCCTTCGGCCCTTCGGTGAGCACCAATTCGGCGCCGAGCAGGGCCAGCATCTTGCGGCGCTCGACCGACATGGTCTCCGGCATGGTCAGGATAAGCTTGTAGCCCTTGGCGGCGGCGGCGAACGCCAGCGCGATGCCGGTGTTGCCGGAGGTCGGCTCGATCAGCGTGGTCTTGCCAGGCGAGATCTTGCCGGCCTCTTCCAGCGCCTCGATCATGGCGACGCCGATGCGGTCCTTGACCGAAGCGATCGGGTTGAAGAATTCGAGCTTGGCCAGCACATTGGCGACGACGCCCTTTTCCCTGGCGAATTTGTCCAGCCGCACCAGCGGCGTGTCTCCAATCGTCTCGGTGATCGAGTTGAAGATGCGGCCGCGGCCGGGGACGCGCGCGGAGGTGACGGGCTTGTTCATTGGTTTCGCTCCCAAGGCAATGGCACAGGTCGACAGAATAGGGCTTTCAGCCGCGCAAGATAGGCTGACAGCCGAAAATATCCGAGTGGGGCGGTTGCTGAAAACCACCCCTTGCCGGAAATGCATTTTCCGGATTGGCCCGTTTTCGGAATGGCTTGGCTGAAATGGGTGAGATCACGCACCACGGTGTGTTGAGGTTCAGGTCAGGCCGAGCCGAGAATGGCGGTCTCCGAGAACCGGAGCGGAGCGTACTTAAAATACGTGAGCACCGGAAGCGCAGGAGACCACCGTTCGCAGGCCGGCCTCACCTGAATATCAGCACACCTTACTGACGCGCCGCGATCGCCGCGGCTGCCCCCACCATGAAGCCGGCGGCGGTGCGGTTGAGCGCCTTCAGCGCGCGCGGCGACTTCAGGAACCAGCGTGCCTTGGCGGCCAGCACCAGATAAGGCACCAGCACCACGAACAGGACGACGACGGTAAGCGCGACGAGGATGCCGTAGTCCGCCAGCGTTATCGTCTTCAGGTCGACGATGGTCGGCGTTATGGCGAGATAGAAGATCATCGTCTTCGGGTTGCCGAGCGTCACCGTCAGTCCGGCGATGAAGCTCGCCATGAAGCCACCCTTGCCCTTCCGCGCCTCGACCGTTTCGGGCGAGATGCCGCTCGTCCAGAAGCGCCAGGCGAGGAAAGCGAGATAGGCGACGCCCGCCCATTTGATCGCAAGGAAGACCATGCCGAAGGTCTGCGCGACGAAGGCGAGGCCGAGCACCACGGCGGTGAGATAGGTGAGGTCGCCGAGCATGAGGCCGAACGACATCGCCAGCGACGAGCGGAAGCCGGAGCCGAGCGCGCGGGCGACAAGCGCCGTCACGCCGGGGCCTGGAATGGCGGCGGCGACGCCGAGGGCGGCGCTGTAAGCGAGAAATCCGGTGAGAGTCATGGTTCGAGGCCCGAGATCAGAATGCCTTGTTGCATGAAACCGAACGGGACTGAATTCCCTGGAGATTGGATTCGATTGCGCCAGCCCCCTCATCCGACCGAGCTTCGCTCGGCCACCTTCTCCCCACGGGGAGAAGAGGTTAAGTGCCGGCGCTGCGACCTCCTCTCCCCTCGGGGTGAGGTCGGTTTGCCCCGAATTGCCTTCGCAATTCGGGGCAATCCGGGTGAGGGGTCAGGACCGGCCGTCGCCGTAAGTGACACGCCAGATGGTGCCGTTGCCGTCCTCGGTCAGGATCAGCGCGCCGTCCTTCGCCACCGCTACACCGGCGGGCCGGCCCCAGACCGCATCCTCCGCAATGACGAAGCCGGTGGCGAAGTCCTCGTACTCGCCGGTCGGCTTGCCGTCCTTGAATTTCAGCCGCACCACCTTGTAGCCGGTGCGGGCATTGCGATTCCATGAGCCGTGCAAGGTGACGAAGGCGTCGCCCTTGTAGTCGGCCGGGAAGTCGCCGCCTTCATAGAAGGCCATGTTGAGCGGCGCCGAATGCGCCTGGATCAGCACGTCCGGCATCGTGACCTTGCCGGCAAGGTCGGGTCGCGCGCCCTTGTGGCGCGGATCCTCGTTGTCGCCGATATAGTACCAGGGCCAGCCATAGAAGGCGCCGTCCTTGACGGTCGTGGCGTATTCGAAAGGCACGTTGTCACCGAGCTCGTCGCGTTCGTTGACGACGCACCAGAGCGCGCCTGTTGCCGGTTGCACGGTCATGCCCGAGCAGTTGCGCAGGCCGGTGGCGACAGTGCGTCCGTTCTTGCCGTCGGGGTCGAAGGCGAGCACGTCGGCGCGGCCGGCCTCCGAGCCCCACGCAGCGCCGAGCGGTTTCGACTTCACCCATCGATCGAGACCGCCTTTGGGCCTCGATCCTATATCCTCTGCGGTGTTCGAGCCGGAGCCGACCGACAGATGGAGCGTCTTGCCATCCGGCGAGAAGGCTATGTCGCGGGTCCAGTGGTAACTGGCCGGGATTTCGGCGACTATGGTTTCCGGTTCGCCGGATGCCTTGAGGTCGCCGTCGCGATAGGGAAAGCGAACCACGCTGTCGCTGTTGGCGACATAGACCCATTGCGGCTTGTCTCCCGGGGGGTAGAAGGCAATGCCGTAGGGCTGGCTGAGGTCCTCGGCGAAGATGGATTTTTCGGCAGGTTTCGCGCTGCCCGCGGCTAGACGATAGACGCGGATCCGGTTGGCTTCGCCGTCTGCGACGAAGAGATCGCCGTTCGGCGCCACGCGCACGACGCGCGGATTTTCTATGCCGGAGGCAATCAGTTCCGCCGAAAAGCCGGGCGGCAATGTCGGCTTCGCGCCTTGCGGGCGATCGGCCAGGCCGGGAGCGTTCGATGCCAACCTGCCGATGCGGGGAGACGGCTGGTCATCCGGCCTGATCAGCCGGCGCACGCCGGGCCGGTCGGCCTGCCAGTCGCCGAAGGCCTCCTCGCCTGTCAGCAGGGGCTGGTCGGCGGCCTGCTGCGCGAAGGCACCGGAGGCCAGGAGAAGGGCAAGAGGCGCAAGGCCGGCGATCCGTATCATGCTGTTCTCCATGGTTTGCGCCTGCGCGTCATGCTTAGAAACAGCTAGTTTCTCGACATGGGGATTCTGAACGGCTGCAGGCTTGCCGGGTTCACCATCGATGAACGATCGCAGACGTGCGCGACTACCTGAACCCTCCCCGACGTGTCATCCCTGGGCGAAGCAGGAGCGAAGCTCCGTCGCGGAGACCCTGGGACCCATTCCGTGACCTCGACCAAAGGGAGCGGCGGAGCAGAATTCTGCACCGTCGCAATACTTCCAAGTCACGGCATGGATCCCGGGGTCTGCGCCGCGTCGCTTCGCTCCTTGCTCCGCCCCAGGATGACGAAGCTATGGGCGTCTCGGCCAATCTCCAAGGCATGCGACCTGCCAACGCAAGCACCATCCGACCAGTCAGATTTCCGTGCTAGGGAACTAGGATCGACAGCCGTTCCGAAAAGAGGGGCGGCCCGATTTTCGTAGCGGTTCCGGCCGCTCAGCTCTCTTTGACGTCCAGATCGTCGTCGAGCCGTTTTTCCAGCGCGACCAGATCGGCGGGCAGCGGCAGGCCCATGGCGCGCATTTCCCTGAGCTTCTCGCGCAGCTGCTCCTGCACCTCGTGCTCGTCCTTGGGCTGGTTCACCATCTCCTCGAGCAGCAGGCTGATCTGGGCCTTGAACGATTCCAGCGCCATTTCCACCCCTCCTTGCGGCGATCCCCGATTGCTCCCGCTTAGCTCAGCATGCGCGAAATCAACTGGGCAGTATAGTCGACCATAGGTACGATGCGGGCATAGTTGAGCCGGGTCGGGCCGATGACGCCGAGCGCGCCGATGACCCGCGCGTCCTTGTCGCGATAGGGCGCGACCACGAGCGACGAGCCGGACAGCGAGAACAGCTTGTTCTCCGAGCCGATGAAGATGCGCACGCCGGAACCTTGCTCGGCGAGGTCGAGAAGCTGCAGCAGCCCGTCCTGCGTTTCCAGGTCCTCGAACAGATGGCGCAGCAATTCGAGGTCCGCCTGGGCGGTGACGTTCTCCAGAAGATTGGCGCGGCCGCGCACGATGAGGCGCGCCGGCAGGCCGCTTTCGGCGCCGGCCCAGACCGCGAGGCCCTTCTCGACCAGGTCCTGCGACAGCGTGTCGAGGGCCGCCCTGGTCTCGTCCTTGATGCGGGCGATCTCGATGCGGGCCTCCGCCAGCGTGCGGCCGCGAATATGGGCGTTGAGGAAGTTCGAGGCCTCGTGCAGCTGCGAAACGGTGATGCCGGCGGGCAGGTCGACGACGCGGTTCTCGACGTCGCCGCCCTGCGACACCATGACGGCGAGCGCCTTGGTGGGTTCGAGCTGGATGAACTCGATATGCTTGAGCGCCACCTCGTTCTTGGCGGCGAGCACCAGGCCGGCGCCGCGCGACATGCCCGACAGCATCTGGCTGGCCTCGGTCAGCATATGCTCCAGCGTCGCGCCCGAGCCCGAGGCGCGCACCTGCGCCTCGATGACACGGCGCTCCTCGTCGGACAGATCGCCGAGTTCCATGAAGGCATCGACGAAGAAGCGCAACCCGGTTTGCGTCGGCAGGCGGCCGGCCGAGATGTGCGGCGCATAGATCAGCCCCAGATGCTCGAGATCGCTCATCACGTTGCGGATGGTGGCCGGCGACAGCGAGGAGGGCATGATGCGCGACAGGCTGCGCGAGCCGACCGGCTCGCCGTCGCGCAGATAGGAATCGACAATCCGCCTGAAGATGTCGCGCGAGCGCATGTCGAGCGATTGAAGCGCGGGCGGCTGCGAAGCGGGATCGACTGCCTTGTTCATTTCGGCGATGAACCTCCAACTGGAAGATATAGACTTAGGCGCCCCGGGCGCAACGGCCCATTTTCCTTTGCGCCATGCGCCGCATGCGTCTACAAGCCGCCGACGAATCCGAGAAAAGAACAGAAAGAGCCTCGATGCGCCCCTCCAAACGCCAAGCCGACGAAATGCGCGCCATCTCCTTCGAGCGCGGCGTCTCCAAGCATGCCGAAGGCTCCTGCCTGGTGAAGTTCGGCGACACGCATGTGTTGTGCACGGCCAGCCTGGAGGAAAAGGTGCCGGCCTGGATGCGCAATTCTGGCAAGGGCTGGGTGACCGCTGAGTATGGCATGCTGCCGCGCTCGACCGGCGAGCGCATGCGGCGCGAGGCGTCCACCGGCAAGCAGGGCGGCCGCACGCTGGAGATCCAGCGGCTGATCGGCCGCAGCCTGCGCGCCGTGGTCGACCTGCAGGCGCTGGGCGAACAGCAGATCACCGTCGACTGCGACGTCATCCAGGCTGATGGCGGTACCCGCACCGCCTCGATCACCGGCGGCTGGGTCGCGCTCTACGACTGCCTGCGCTGGATGGAGGCGCGCCAGATGGCGAGCGTCGCCAAGGTGCTGAAGGACCATGTGGCGGCGATTTCCTGCGGCATCCATGACGGCCAGCCGGTCATCGATCTCGATTACCTGGAGGATTCCTCGGCCGGCACCGACGCCAATTTCGTCATGACTGGCAAGGGCGGCATCGTCGAGATCCAGGGCACGGCCGAGGGCGAGCCTTTCTCCGAAGAGCAGTTTGCCGCGCTGATGGCGCTGGCCAAGAAAGGCATACAACGCCTGATCAGCCTGCAGCAGATGGCGGTGGTGTAGCGCGCCGCTTGGAAGGACAATGAGGTTGGCGATCCTTCACACCCCCCTCTGGCCTGCCGGCCATCTCCCCCGCAAGGGGGGAGATCGGATGTCGCCGATGCTTTTGCCAATCGCCAGCGTCGCAGGAAGGCTGCCGGCGCAGCCACAGCTAATCTCCCTCCTTGCGGGGGAGATGCCCGGCAGGGCAGAGGGGGGTGCCTCGTGACTCCTTCGGCGATCTTGGAATCAGCGCTCTACGTCACAGACTTGCACGCTGCGGAAGCCTTCTACCGCGACATCCTCGGCCTCGAGCCGTTGGGTAAGGTCGAAGGCCGCCACGTCTTCTTCCGCTGCGGCGAGGGCGTGCTGCTGCTGTTCAACGCCGAAGCGACCAAAATCCCGCCGGCGCCCGATGCCAGGCTGAAGGTGCCGCCGCACGGCACGGTCGGCGAGGGCCACCTCTGCTTCGCGGCGAGCGCCGATGAGATCGCCGAATGGCGCAGGCATCTGGCGGCAAAAAACATCGCCATCGAAAGCGAGTTCGAATGGCCGCAGGGCGGGCGCTCGATCTATATCCGCGACCCGTCGGGCAATTCGATCGAGTTCGCGGAGCCAAGGATCTGGGGTCTCTGATGCATCAGCTCAACGGACAAAAGATCGTCGTCGCCAGCCACAATGATGGCAAGCTGCGCGAATTCGCCGACCTGATGGCGCCGTTCGGCTTCGAGGCGAAGTCGGCCAAGGAATACGGCCTGCCGGAACCGGACGAGACCGGCACGACCTTTGAGGAGAATGCCTATATCAAGGCATATGCCGCGGCCAAGGCGACCGGCCTGCCGGCGCTGTCGGACGATTCCGGGCTGTGCGTCGACGCGCTGGACGGCGCGCCGGGCGTCTACACCGCCAACTGGGCCGAGACGCCGGACGGCAGCAGGGATTTCGGCATGGCCATGCAGCGCACCGAAGTGGCGCTGCAGGAGGTCGGCGCCGTGGAGCCCGCGCGACGCACCGGCCGCTTCGTCGCCGTCATCTGCCTCGCCTTCCCGGATGGCGAGGCCGAATATTATCGCGGCGAGGCCGAAGGCACGCTGGTCTGGCCGCCGCGCGGCACGCTCGGCTTCGGCTACGATCCGGTGTTCCTGCCCAACGGTTTCGACAAGACCTTTGGCGAGATGAGCGCGGAGGAAAAACACGGCTGGAAGCCAGGCCAGGCAACGGCGCTGTCGCACCGAGCCCGTGCCTTCCAGAAGTTTGCGCAAGCCCGATTGGATTTGGCGCGCTTGGATTTGGCCAGGCTCGGCTCAAAATGATCGGGATCGGCCAAACCATGCCGCTCGACCGCAGCCCCGGATTCGGCGTCTATATCCATTGGCCGTTCTGCGCGGCCAAGTGCCCTTACTGTGATTTCAACAGCCATGTCCGCCACCAGCCGGTCGACCAGGAGCGTTTCGCACGCGCCTTCGAGACGGAGCTGGCGACCATGCGCGCCCGCAGCGGGCCGCGCGAGGTGACCAGCATCTTCCTCGGCGGCGGCACGCCGTCGCTGATGAAGCCCGAAACCGTGGCGGCGGTGCTGGACGCGGTGGCGAAGAACTGGACGGTGCCTGACGGTATCGAGGTGACGCTGGAGGCGAACCCCTCCTCGGTCGAGGCGGAGCGCTTCCGCGGCTATCGCGCGGCCGGCGTCAATCGCGTCTCGCTCGGCGTGCAGGCGCTCAACGACAAGGATCTGCGCTTCCTCGGCCGGCTGCACAATGTCGAGGAGGCCTTGCACGCCATCGGGCTAGCGCGGGAGATTTTCCCGCGGCTGTCCTTTGATCTCATCTATGCGCGACCAGGCCAGACGCCCGAGTCCTGGCGGGCGGAGCTCGAAGAGGCGATCGGCCATGCCGCCGACCACCTGTCGCTCTACCAGCTGACCATCGAGGAAGGCACGCCGTTCCATGCGCTGCATGCGGCGCGCAAATTCACCATTCCGGACAATGACCAGGCGGCCGATCTCTACGCGCTGACGCAGGAGGTGACCGAAGCGCATGGGCTGCCTGCCTATGAGATCTCCAACCACGCGCGGCCGGGCGCCGAGAGCCGGCACAATCTGACCTACTGGCGCTACGGCGAATATGTCGGCGTCGGACCGGGCGCGCATGGCCGCTTCGTCGAGAACGGCCGCCGCACGGTGACGGTCGCCGAGAAGATGCCGGAAACCTGGCTCAACCTGGTCGAGGCCAAGGGCCACGGCGTCACCGGCGGCGAGATCCTGACGCGCTCGGAAGAGGCCGACGAGTTCCTGCTGATGGGACTGAGGCTTGCCGAAGGCATCGACCTTCAGCGCTACGAGACGTTTGCCGGGCGCGGCCTATCGAGCGACAGGTTGTCGGTGCTGCAGGAGGAAGGGCTCGTGGCGCCGGTCGGCAACGCTCGGCTCCGCGCCACCACGGCCGGCATGATCGTGCTGGATGCGGTGGTGGCGGATTTGGCGCGGTAGGGGCCGCAGCCCGGCGGCTGGATCCTCCGGTGTTACGATTTATCGGCTCGAGCAAGGATGCTACGGCTCGGTGTATTCTACCTGAAGCAATCGCATCCAACATAGGCTTGCTATGAAGTTCCTGATCCACGAGACGCTGCGGACTTTGAACACGAATGATGTTTTCGAGTTTGGGCTGACCGACATATCGAAATCTCAAGAATATGACGATCTCTACGAGGCTGAGGCAAAAATCATAAAGGACCAGACGGTCATAAGAAAATATAAGGCGTCAGGCCTGAGCGAGTTCGACGTGGTGCAGCAATTTTGTGACGTACGTAGGGATAAACCTCAGGGCAATTGCAAAAGACGACTCAGTAGAATTCGATCTTCTCGGACTTACGCTTGATCAATACATCCCTTTAACCAAAACGATACGCGAGATCTGGGATGAGTAGGTGCCTTCGATGGAGTGCAATTTGGTCTTCCGGCCAAAGAAATGGCCCGTCTAAAGATGGAAGCATGTGAAGAACGTCCTCTTCGTTTGCAGCCAGAATCGCCTTCGCAGCCCGACCGCCGAGCAGGTGTTTTCCAACCGGCGCGACATCGAGGTCGAATCAGCCGGCACTAATCACGACGCGGACAACCCGCTGACGCGTGAGCTGGTCGCCTGGGCCGACATCATCTTCGTCATGGAGAAGGCGCATCGCGCCAAGCTGCAGAAGAAATTCCGGGCAAGCCTGAAGGGTGCCAGAGTGATCTGCCTCGACATCCCCAACGACTATGAGTTCATGGAACCGGAGTTGGTGCGGATTCCGGAGACGAAGGTCCCGCGATATCTTTAGCGGAGGCGGCGCTCCCAGCACCTTCGTCATCCTCGGGCTTTGACCCGAGGATTCATGCCGTGACCTCGGCCGAGGGTGTAGCGGAGCAGAATTCTGCACCGCTGGCGACGCTTCAATGCAACAGGATCCCAGGGTCTTCGCTACGTCGCTTCGCTCCTTGCTTCGCCCAGGGATGACGAAGCGAGAGAGCCGTCTGCGGCTCAAATGGGACGCTCTAAGCTTCGTGCTTCTGGCGGTGCTTGCCGCGGTTCTTCTCCGCATGCGCCTCACCTTCGCGGACGGGCTTGCTGCCAGCCTTGTCGCGGCGAGCGCCGGACTGATCGGCTATCGGATGGGTCGGCTCGCCCTCGCGGGCGGTTTTGCTTTCGAGTCGGCTGATGAAGATGTCAAAGCGATTAGGCATCGTCGGGTCCTGCTCCTCCGGGGAATCAGGGTTGAAAATCTGCCGGCGCCGGTTTCGTTCCTCACTGTGGCGAAGGCATGGCGGTTTCCTTGCCTCGACTTCACGTTTTGCAACCGGCCGTGAGCCATGCCAAACAGGGTGAATGGAGGGTTATTCTTGACCGGCGACAAACGCAGCTATGTGATAGGCCAGACCGAGATGCCGGTGCGGCCGCTGGAGCCGGCGCTCTATCTGGTGGCGACGCCGATCGGCAATCTCGCCGACATCACGCTGCGCGCGCTGGAGACGCTGGCCAGCGCCGATATCGTCGCCTGCGAGGACACGCGCGTCTCGCGCGTGCTGCTCGAACGCTACGGCATCCGCCGCCGCACCACGGCCTATCACGAGCACAATGCCGGCGAGGCCGGACCGAAGCTGATAGCAGCGCTCCAAGCTGGACAGAGCGTGGCGCTGATTTCCGACGCCGGTACGCCGCTGGTCTCCGATCCCGGCTATAGGTTGGTCGGCGAAGCGCTCGACCACGGCATCCGCGTCGTGCCCATCCCCGGACCATCGGCGGCTCTTGCCGCGCTGACGGCTTCCGGCCTGCCCTCCGATGCGTTCCTGTTCGCCGGTTTTCTACCCGCCAAGGCAGGCCAGCGGCTGACCAAGCTCGAGAGCTTCAGGCAGGTGCCCGCGACGCTGATCTTCTTCGAATCGCCGCGCCGGCTGGCCGAGACGCTTGCCGCGATGGTGAACGTGCTCGGCGGCGGTCGCCGGGGCGCGATCGGCCGCGAGCTGACCAAGACATTCGAGGAGATGCGGACGGGCACGCTAGGCGCGCTTGCCGAGCACTATGCAGCCGCCGATACGCCGAAGGGCGAGATCGTCATCTGCGTCGGTCCGGCGGAGGCGACCGCGGACCAGCCGGCCGACATCGACCGGCTGCTTTTGTCGCTAGCGGCGGAAATGCCGGCCTCCAAGGCGGCGGCGGAAGCGGCGAAGATGACCGGCGGCCAGAAACAGGCGCTTTACCGGCGGCTGCTGGAGCTCAAGGACAGACCATGATCCCGAACCGAAGGTCAGCGAACGCAAAAAGTGGAAACCGGTTTTCGGAAAAGATCATGGTCAAACAAAGAGATGCCGGCGGTGGCTGAGCGCTCGATCGGGCATCGGCGCAAGGCTTATCGGCGTGGCCATCGCGGCGAATGACTGGCGGCGCTGGCGCTTATGGTGAAGGGCTATCGCATCCTCGCGCGCCGCCATCGCACGAAACTCGGCGAGATCGACCTGATCGCCCGGCGCGGCGATCTCGTGCTGTTCGTCGAGCTCAAGGCGCGGCGAACGCTGATCGAGGCGATGGAGGCGATCGCCCACGCGTCGGAGCGGCGCATCGAGGGTGCGGCCGACCTCTGGCTCTCACGCCAGCCGGATTATGGCAGGCTATCCGTGCGCTTCGACATGATGGCGGTGCTGCCCTGGCGCTGGCCGGTGCATGTCGAGAATGCGTTTTATGGGCGGAATTGAGCCATTCCCTTCGTCATCCACGGGCGGAGCGAGGAGCGTAGCGACGCAGCGCAGACCCGTGGATGGCGAAGGCGTGTTGGAGCGCCGCCTCGGTGTTAATCACCCCCAGATCATCAGCGCCACCAGCCCGAGCCCGCCGACCACAAGGCGCCACCAGCCGAACAGCGAGTAGCCCTTGCGCGAGACGAAATCGAGCAGGAAGCGCACCACGAAGAGCGCGGTGACGAAGGCGGCGACGAAGCCGACGGCGATGATCGGCAGGTCCGCCGAGGTCAGCACGTTGCGGTTCTTGAACAGGTCGAAGGCGAAGGCGCCGACCATGGTCGGCATGGCGAGCCAGAAGGAGAACTCCGCCGCCGCGCGCTTGTCGACGCCCAAAAGCAGCGCGCCGACGATGGTCGAGCCGGAGCGCGAGGTGCCGGGGATGAGCGACAGGCACTGGAACAGGCCGATCTGCAGATAGAGCCTGGTCGGGAAGCGCTCGACGTCGTGGTAGAACGGCTTCAGCTTCAGGCGATCGACGGCGAGCAGCACGACGCCGCCGATGATCAGCATGATGCAGATCAGCCGCGGCGATTCGAACAGGAAGGTCTTGATGAAGTCATGCGCCAGCGCGCCGATGACCGCCGCCGGCAGGAAGGCGATCAGGATGCCGATGACGAAATGCCTGGTCAGCCGGTCGTGCGGCAGTTCGAGCAGCATCTTCCAGAGGCGGCGGAAATAGACGCTCAGGATGGCGAGGATCGCGCCGAGCTGGATCAGGATCTCGAAGGCCTTGGCGGTCGAATGGAAGCCGAGGAAATGGCCGGCGAGCAGGATGTGGCCGGTCGAGGACACCGGTATGAATTCGGTCAGGCCCTCCAGCAGGCCGAGCAGCAGCGCTTCGACGATGGTTTGGCT
This sequence comes from Mesorhizobium tamadayense, assembly GCF_003863365.1. Classification (GTDB taxonomy): domain Bacteria; phylum Pseudomonadota; class Alphaproteobacteria; order Rhizobiales; family Rhizobiaceae; genus Mesorhizobium; species Mesorhizobium tamadayense. The sequence continues at coordinate 41,521 of NZ_RQXT01000038.1, forward strand.
TTCCATTGGCAACCTCGAGTCGGGTGATGGCTGAAGAAAACGGCTTGCTTGTCACGGCGCGGAAGTCCCCCTATAGGTCGCAGCACCGTGACGGCCGCATGACGGGCCGCCAAGACTTACCGGCGCAGCGGGCGATTCGCCAGTGCGCCCTATCATCGCGGAACCATGCTGACGCTTTTCCACCATCCGATGTTCGCCACTTGCCGGTTCGTGCGCCTCGCCTTCGGCGAGTATGGCGAGGAGCTGGCGCTGATCGAGGAGAAGCCCTGGACGCGGCGCAAGGAGTTTCTGGCGCTGAACCCGGCCGGCACGTTGCCGATCCTGCTTGCCGAAGGCGACGTGCCGATCGTCGGCGCCATGGTGATCGCCGAATATCTCGACGAGACGCGCGGGGTGCTGAAGCGCGACAAGCGGCTGTTCGCCGAGGACCCTATGCAGCGCGCCGAAATCCGCCGCCTGACCGACTGGTATCTCAGCAAGGCCGAAAATGAGGTGACGCGGCATCTGGTGCGCGAGCGCGTGCTGAAGCCGGTCATGCCGGAGACGGCGGGCGGCGGCTCGCCCGATTCGGCGGCTATCCGCGCAGCGCGCGCCAACATCCGCCAGCACATGAAATACACCAACTGGCTGGCCGGCACGCGCCATTGGCTGGCCGGCAACAAGGTGACCTATGCCGACCTTGCCGCGGCCGCAACGCTTTCGGTGCTCGACTATCTCGGCGAGATCGACTGGCGCGAGCATGTCGCCGCGCGCGAATGGTATACCCGGGTGAAATCACGGCCGTCCTTCCGGCCGCTGCTCACCGACCGTGTGCGCGGCCTGTCGCCGGTATCGCATTATGCGGACCTCGACTTCTGATAAGGCCCGCCTGCGCGCGCTGATCGACACGGAGGCGCGCCGCGCCGGCTTCGACGCCGTTGCCGTCGCCAGGCCGGACGCGATCCCGCTGGCGCCGGCGCGCCTGGCGGAATTCGTCGCCGACGGTTTCCATGGCTCGATGGAGTGGATCGCCGAGACGATCGAGCGACGCGCTGAGCCGTCGACGCTGTGGCCGGAGGTGCGCTCGATCATCGTTCTGGCGATGAATTACGGTCCTGACCACGATCCGCGCGGCGCTCTTGCAAAGCGCGATCGCGGCGCGATCTCCGTCTATGCTCAGAATCGCGACTATCACGACGTGATGAAGGGCCGGCTGAAGGAGATCGCGGGCAAGATCGTCGCGCGCGCCGGCGGCGACGTGAAGGTCTTCGTCGACACCGCGCCGGTGATGGAAAAGCCGCTTGCCGAAGCCGCCGGCCTCGGCTGGCAGGGCAAGCACACCAACCTGGTGAGCCGCGCGCATGGCTCATGGCTGTTCCTCGGCACTATCTTCACGACCGCCGAGCTCGAGCCGGACAAGCCGGAAGAAGACCACTGCGGCTCCTGCCGCGCCTGCCTGGACGTCTGCCCGACCGATGCTTTCCCGGCGCCATACCGGCTCGACGCGCGGCGCTGCATCTCCTACCTCACCATTGAGAACAAGGGGCCGATCCCGCACGAATTCCGCGAAAAGATCGGCAACCGCATCTATGGCTGCGACGATTGCCTCGCCGTCTGTCCGTGGAACAAATTCGCCAGCGTCGCCTCCGAGGCCAAGCTTGCCGCGCGCAATGACCTGCGCGAGCCGCCCTTGTCTGAACTCTTGAGGCTCGACGACGCGACGTTCCGGTCCTTCTTCTCGGGCTCGCCGATCAAGCGCATCGGCCGCGACCGCTTCGTGCGCAACGTGCTGATCGCCGCCGGCAATTCGGGCGATGCTTCGCTGGCGCCCATCGTTCGCGGCCTGCTCGACGATGCCTCGCCGCTGGTGCGGGGTGCGGCCGTTTGGGCGCTGTCGCGACTGGCGCCTCGGCGCGATTTTGCCAAGCTCGCCGCATCGGCCCTGCAGGCCGAAGACGATGCAACGGTGCGCGACGAATGGCTTTCGGCACTGCCGGATCATGCAAAATGATCATTGAAGGGGGTTCATTGATGGGTGAAAAACGCTTCTTCATCTTCGGCGCCGGCTATTCCGGCAAGGCCTTCGCGCGGGCCAATGAGCAGGGCGCGCCGATCTTCGGCACGACGCGCTCGCCGGAAAAGTTCGAAGCGCTGCGGCGGGCGGGCATCGAGCCGTTGCACTTCGACGGAGCGCTGACGCCCGGGATCGGCGACGCCCTTCGGCAAACGACGCATCTCATAATCTCGGTAGCCCCGGACGAGGCGGGCGATCCGGTGCTCAACGCCGTCGGCGAGACGATCCGGGCAAAGATGCCGTCGCTCAAATGGATCGGCTATCTCTCGACCGTCGGCGTCTATGGCGATCATGGCGGCGCCTGGGTAGACGAGAGCGCCGACTGCAAACCGGTGTCGAAGCGCTCGGCGATGCGGGTGGCGGCCGAACGGGACTGGCTGGCTCTTGGCCGGGAAATCGGAAAGCCGGTGGCGATCCTGCGATTGTCCGGCATTTACGGCCCCGGCCGCAACGCGCTGGTCAATCTCGAGGACGGCACCGCAAGGCGGCTGGTCAAGAAAGATCAGGTGTTCAACCGCATCCATTGCGACGACATTGCCGGTGCGCTGTGGCACCTGGCTGATAAGAATCTCGGCGGCGTCTTCAACGTCACCGACGACGAGCCGGCGCCGCCGCAGTACGTCGTCACCTATGCCGCCGGACTGATGGGCGTCACACCGCCGCCGGAAATTCCTTTCGAGACCGCCCAACTTTCGCCCATGGCGCGTTCCTTCTATGGCGAGAACAAGCGCGTCGCCAACGCGGCGATCAAGGCGGCCGGCTACAGCTTTCGTTTCCCGAACTATCGGGTGGCGCTGGAGCGGATGTGGGCCGACGGCAACTGGCGGGACGGAGAGCCGCGCAGCCCGATGAAACGCTCGTGATCGAAGCGTCGCGCATGGCATGATATGATTCGCACGCTGCGCCGACGAATTTGACTGGCCAACGAATTTGACTGGAGAGGGACCCGGCCTGATGACGTTGCGATCGCTGCCCGACAGGAAGCCGTTCCTGACCGCCGCGCTTGCGCTGGTGACTTTAGCCGCGTTTGCCGCGGCCGCGATCTCGGCCGAGCCCCGCGCAAAAGACCTGTTCGGCGCCAAGAAGCTGCCGGCGGTGGCGCCGGCGCAATCCTTCGGCTTCTATTCCAAGGGCTGCTTCACCGGCGGCGTCGCCTTGCCGATGGACGGGCCGGCCTGGGAAGTGATGCGCCCCTCGCGCAACCGTCGCTGGGGCCATCCGGCGATGATCGCGCTGATCGAGAAGCTTGCGCGCGACGCCCATGCCGACGGCTGGCCGGGGCTTCTGATCGGTGACGTTTCGCAGCCGCGCGGCGGCCCGATGATGACCGGGCATGCCTCGCATCAGATCGGCCTCGATGCCGATATCTGGCTGACGCCGATGCCGGGGCGCCCGCTGACGATCGCGCAGCGCGAGACCATGAGCGCGACGCTGATGGTCAACGAGAAGACGCATCTGGTGAAGGACACGCTGTGGACGCCGGCGCATACGCGGCTTTTGAAGCGCGCGGCGAGCTATCCTGAGGTCGAGCGCATCCTCGTCAATCCCGGCATCAAGAAGAAGCTTTGCGACACCGTCACCGGCGACCGCTCCTGGCTGCGCAAGATCCGGCCGTTCTGGGGCCACGACTATCACTTCCACATGCGCATCGGCTGCCAGCCGGGCTCGCCCGGTTGCAAGGCGCAGCAGGCGACGCCCGGCGACGACGGCTGCGGCAAGCCGCTGGCCTGGTGGTTCACCGAGGAGCCCTGGCGCCCGAACAAGAACCCGGACGCGCCGAAGGCACGCGACCTGATGACGATGGCCAACCTGCCGAGGGAATGCCAGGCGGTGCTCGCCGCGCCGGATGCGCCCTCGCTGGAGGCCGTGACCTATCGCGGCGCCGGCGCGGCCACGGTCGCGGCCGCCAAGCCGCAGGTGACCGAGCCGGCCGAGACGATCTCCAGCGGCGCGGCGACGCTGCCGGCCCAGGCCAGCGCCTTCGCTCCGACGCCCGCGATCGGCATTCCGCTGCCGCGGCCCAGACCGGGAAACTGACGCCAAACCGGCTTTCCCTTTGCAAGTCCATGCGCTAGTTCAACGAACAGGCAGGCGGCCGGAACGGGACGAGCAGAGAGCATGGTAGGCGAAGACGACATAGCGCTGCGGTTTCCGGTCCTGATCGGCGACATCGGCGGCACCAATGCGCGTTTCTCGATCGTGCTCGACGCCAATTCGGAAGCGACCGAGCCGCAGATCGTCCAGACGGCCAATTTCGAGACGATCGACGAGGCGATCCAGGCGGCGGTGCTCGACCGCTCGTCGATCCAGCCGCATTCGGCGGTGCTGGCGGTTGCCGGGCCGGTCGACGGGGACAAGATCCGGCTCACCAACTGCCCCTGGGTGGTCAAGCCGCGCCAGATGTTTGCCAATCTGGGCCTGAGCGAGATCGTCGTGCTCAACGATTTCGAGGCGCAGGCGCTGGCGGTGGTGGCGCTCGGCGAAGAGCACATGGAAAAGATCGGCGGCGGCTCGCCGGAGCCGAGCGCGGGCCGGGTCGTGCTCGGCCCCGGTACCGGGCTCGGCGTCGCCGGGCTGATCTACGCGCTTCGCCACTGGATACCGGTGCCGGGCGAGGGCGGGCACATGGACATCGGCCCGCGCACGCCGCGCGACTTCGAGGTGTTCCCGCATATCGAAAAGCTCGAGGGCCGTATTTCCGGCGAGCAGATCCTGTGCGGCCGCGGGCTGGTCAATCTCTATCGCGCCGTGGCCAAGGCCGACGCCAGGCCGACACCCTTCACCACGCCGGCCGAGATCACCGCTGCCGCGCTCGCCAAATCCGACCCGGTGGCGGAAGAGGCGCTGTCGTTGTTCGTCACCTGCCTCGGCCGCACAGCGGGCGACCTGGCGCTGGTATTCAAGAGCCGCGGCGGCGTGTTCCTGACCGGCGGCATCGCGCAGAAGATCGTGCCGGCGCTGAAAGCCGGCAATTTCCGCGCCGCCTTCGAGGATAAGGCGCCGCACCGCGCGCTGATGCGCTCGATGCCGGTCTATGTCATCACGCATCCGCTGGCGGCGCTTCTCGGCCTGGCCGCCTATGCCAGGACCCCGTCGCTGTTCGGCGTCCAGACCGCGGGACGGCACTGGCGGGCGTAAGGCCGGGTCGCGGCGGTTTGGGCAGGACCAACGTCTGCGGTTTGGCCCGTCGAAACTAGCCCAGCTTCGTCATTCCAGGGCGAAGCAGGAGCGAAGTTCCGTCGCGGAGTCCCTGGAATCCATGCCGTGACGTTAGCCGAGGAATGCGACGGTGCAGAATTCTGCACCGTGGGCGGCACCTCGATGTAACGGCATGGATCCTGGGTCTGCGCCGCGTCGCTTCGCTCCTTGCTCCGCCCCAGGATGAACGAACCTGTGCGTTCGCCAAGCACCGAACTTTCCCAACCTGTAACAAGTTCTTGGGGCCTGGACACCAGGTCGTGAATGATCCGCGACGAAGTTTCGCCATAGGCAAGCCGCGACGAGGACGTTAAGAGGGGTGCCAAAATCTCCAAACGGAACCACGAAACGACCCTCGATTTGAATCAGCTTCAACATCAAGCGAAGGCCCCGCCGGGCGAAACCTGGGCTATACTGCGCCGCATCATCGCCGAGAACGGCCGTGAATACCGCTGGTCCTACGTCGTCGCCATCACCTGCTCGCTGGTCGTTTCGGGCACGACGGCCTTCGCCGCCTGGATCATGAGCCCGGTCATCAACCAGATCTTCTACGACCGGCGCAGCGACCTGATCTTGCTGATCTGCGCCGGCATCATGGGCTCTTTCGTGCTGCGCGGGCTTGCCACCTACGGCCAGGCGGTGACGCTGTCCAGGATCGGCAACAATCTGGTGGCCCGCTACCAGCGCCGCATCTTCGACCATCTGATGAAGCTCGGCGTCGGCTTCTTCACCGACACGCGTTCCGGGCAGCTCGCGGCGCGGGTCAACGAGAACATCAACGGCATCCGTGACCTGCTGTCGATGACGCTGACCTCGATCGCGCGGGACGGGGTGTCGCTGATCGGTCTCATCGGCGTCATGATCTATCAGGACCCGCTCCTGTCGCTCTCCTCGCTGCTGATCGGGCCGCCGCTGATCTATGCCGTCGTCTATCTGCAGCGCCGCGTTCGCCGCATCTCGCGCGAATCCGTGCAGATCAACTCGCGGCTGATCGGCGCCATGCAGGAAGCGACGCAGGGCATCGCCATCGTCAAGGCCTTCACCATGGAAGACGAGCTGTCGCGGCGCATCGGCCAGCTCTCGGAGAGCGCCGAGCAGCGCGGCAACAAGATCTCGCGCGTGTCGGAGCGGCTGACGCCGATTTCCGACATGCTGGCCGGGCTCGCCGTCACCGGCGTCATCGCCTATTCCGGCTACCGCGCGCTGGTCCTCGGGCAGCCGCCGGGGGCGGTCTTCTCCTTCATCACGGCGCTGATCCTCGCCTACGACCCGGCGCGCCGGCTGGCGCGCATGCAGGTCGGCATGGAGCGATCGCTGGTCAATGCGCGCATGATCTACGAACTGCTCGACCTCGAGCCGCAGCAGGGCGACGCGCCCGGCGCGGCCGAGGCCAGGATCACCAGCGGCGAGGTACGCTTCGACAATGTCACCTTCAGTTATGCCGAAGACATGCCGGTGCTGCGGAACCTGAGCTTCACCGCCGCCGCAGGCAAGGTCACCGCGATCGTCGGCGCCTCCGGCGCCGGCAAGTCGACGCTGGTGGCGCTTTTGCAGCGCTTTTACGACGTCGACAGCGGCAACATCACAGTCGACGGCCAGGACATCTCAAAGGTGACCAAGCAGTCGCTGCGCCAATCGATCGCCTATGTCTCGCAAGCGCCCTACCTGTTCGAAGGCACGATCCGCGACAACATCCGCTACGGCCGGCTCTCAGCCACCGATGCCGAGATCGAGCAGGCGGCCAGCCAGGCCGCCGCGGACGACTTCATCCGCCAGCAGCCGCAAGGCTTTGACACGCCGGTCGGCGAGAACGGCGTGACGCTGTCGGGCGGCCAGCGCCAGCGCGTCTCGATCGCCCGCGCCATCGTGCGCCAGGCGCCGATCCTGTTGCTCGACGAGGCGACCTCGGCGCTCGACAACGAGGCGGAAGCGCGCGTCCAGGAAGCGCTGACCCATGTCATGGCAGGGCGCACCACCATCGTGATCGCGCACCGGCTGTCGACCGTGGTCAATGCCGACCACATCATCGTGCTGGAAGAAGGCCGACTGGTCGAGCAGGGCACGCATGCCACGCTGATGGCCGACCCGCACAGCGTCTATGCCCGCTTCCACCGTGTGCAGGGCAAGAAGGGGCTGGGGCTTGTCGACGACGCCAAGCCAATCCAAACTCCGCTGCCGCGCACGCGCGCGAAGAAGGCTGTCAGGAGAAGCGCATGAGCGAAACGGGCGATATGGGCCTTGTGGTGGTCGGCGCCGCCGGTCGGATGGGCCAGACGCTGATCCGCGCCATCCACACGATCCCCGGCGCTCGCGTTGCCGGCGCTGTCGAACGACCGGGCTCGCCCTATCTCGGCAAGGATGCCGGCGAGCTTGCCGGCATCGGCATCATCAACGTGCCGATCGTCGACGACCCGCTGCCGGCTTTCGCCAAGGCCGACGGCGTGCTCGACTTCACCGCACCCGGCGCAAGCGTCGAATTCGCCGGCTATGCCGCGCAGGCGCGCATCGTCCATGTCATCGGCACGACCGGCTGCTCGGCCGACGACGATGCGAAGATCGCGGCGGCGGCCCGCCATGCGACAATCGTCAAATCCGGCAATATGAGCCTTGGCGTCAACCTGCTGGCGGTGCTGGTGGAGCAGGCGGCACGCGCGCTCGACCCGCAAGATTTCGACATCGAGATCCTGGAGATGCATCACAAGCACAAGGTCGACGCGCCGTCCGGCACGGCGCTGCTGCTCGGCGAAGCGGCGGCGACGGGCAGAGCAATCGCTCTCGAGGACAACAGCGTGCGGGCGCGCGACGGCCACACCGGCGTGCGCAAGGCAGGCACGATCGGCTTCGCCGCGCTGCGCGGCGGCTCGGTGGTCGGCGACCACAGCGTGATCCTGGCCGGAACCGGCGAGCGCATCACGCTTGCCCACCATGCCGAGGACCGGGCGATCTTCGCCCGCGGCGCCGTCAAGGCAGCGCTTTGGGCGCGCGGCAGAAAGCCCGGGCTCTATTCCATGCGAGACGTGCTCGGCCTGAGCTGAGGCGGCTCTCAACTTCTTTTCTTCTGCAATTCCGGACGGAAAGCCGCCACACACTTTTCCTGGAATTGCTCAAACCACGTAGAGGAGCAAACATGTCGGGAACTCTCGTGCTCGTGCGCCACGGCCAGAGCGAATGGAACCTGAAGAACCTGTTCACCGGCTGGCGCGACGTCGATCTGACCGAGCAGGGCAATGCGGAAGCCCTTGCCGCCGGCGAGAAGCTCAAGGCGCGGGGGCTCAAATTCGACATCGCCTTCACCTCGGCGCTGAAGCGGGCGCAGGAGACCTGCCAGCACATCCTCGACGTGGTCGGCCAGAGCGATCTGAAGACCATCCGTGACCAGGCGCTCAACGAGCGCGACTATGGCGACCTCTCCGGCCTCAACAAGGACGACGCGCGCAAGAAATGGGGCGAGGAGCAGGTGCACATCTGGCGCCGCTCCTACGACGTGGCGCCGCCCGGCGGCGAAAGCCTGAAGGATACCGGCGCGCGGGTATGGCCCTATTACCTGCACGACGTGCAGCCGCATGTGCTGCGCGGCGAGACGGTGCTGGTCGCCGCCCACGGCAATTCGCTGCGCGCGCTGATCATGGCGCTGGACGGCAAGAGCGGCGAGGAGATCGTAAAGCTAGAGCTCGGCACCGGCGTGCCGGTGATCTACAAGCTCAACGCCGATTCCACGGTGGCGAAGAAGGAAGTGCTGGAGGGGTGAGGGGCTCTTTGCATTCTGGCGGCTAGCGGAGCGAGCAGCGGTCTCCAGGATAATCGCTTCAGGTCTGACTTCCTTCCGCCCTATCTATCCAGCGCTTGTGCCGCCCCTCACCTGCCTGCCGGCATCCTCTCCCCGTATTAGTGACGGGGAGAGGGGTGCTGTCATTGCCGGTTTCGCCAATCGCCAACGATGCAAGACCGGCGCCGGCGTTGCGGCCGGGCGATGAGGGGCAGCGTCAACGCCGACGAAAAAAGCGCGTTGACAGGCATCGCCCGCCCGCTTACATGAGCCCGCACCAGCCCAGATGGCGGAATTGGTAGACGCGCACGGTTCAGGTCCGTGTTCCGCAAGGAGTGGAGGTTCGAGTCCTCTTCTGGGCACCATCTCATCCCGACTGCCAACGGGATCTCACGTCAAAGCAAAGTCGTATGACACCCCTATCGGGGGATGATCGGTTGCAGCGCTGGGATCAGACTGCCGTAACGGCTGGAGTTCCCAGCGGTGCGAGACGGCTATCCGTTCGCACGACGGGCAGTGATGAGCCACGCACGCGAGTCGAACAGCACGCCCTCGGTCGTCATGTGCGCCTCCAACATATCGCGCAACCGCTGCGACACCTTGGCGGGCGGCTCAGTCGCACGCGCCAGCGCTTCCTTCACCATTTGAAACCTGCTGACAGCATCGAACGCGGCGTCGGCATTCGGCCCGTAGAAGACCGGCTCATGCACCTCGGTGAAGTCGATGGACATAAATCCGGCGGCGCTGAGAAGATCTGCAGCGACGGCAGGATCCCCAAGTGAAAACGCCATGGGAACCTCCCCGGACGGCATGCTTTGCGGGTTCAGGGCTTGGCGAATGGCTCCTGACCACTCATTGCGCTCCTGGCTCTGCCAGACCATCCACGCAAGGCGCGCGCCCGGCCGCATCGCCCGGCCGATATTGGCGAATGCAGCCGCCGGATCGGCAAAGAACATCACTCCGAACCGGCTGATGCAAAGATCGAAACTGGCAGCAGGGAACGGGTGAGATTGCGCGTCCCCCTGCTCAAAGGCCACGTTGCGCAGCCCGTCTTCGGTGCAACGCCGCCGCGCAACTTCGAGCATCTCATCGGACGTATCCACGCCGACCACTTCTCCGTCGACGGCGACGCGCGCGGCCTCACGGGTCGTTTGTCCCGCACCGCAACCGATGTCCAGCACCCGGTCACGTATCGCGACACGGGCAGCGGCCCCAAGGTGCCTATTGTGCCGTGCCAGTTCCGCGTCGTAGAAGTCAGCGCATTCCAATGCCATCACCCCGCTTTATCCTGGCTGCCGACGAGAATAGTCTCCTTCTGCAGCAAATCGCGACGTTCGAGATTAGCCTCGAGCCTGGGACTTCGTCATCCCAGGGCGGAGCAGGCGCGAAGCGACGTCGCGCAGACCCTGGGATTCAAACCTGATGATCGCGGCGCTACGATCGCGGGATGGCTCCATCCGTGAACCGGCGGAGATCGTGATGGACGAATGCAGGCATACGGGCGACATCCAGGACGTGACGCCGAGCGCGCTCGGCTGCGAGGAATGCCTGAAGAGCGGATCCTAGTGGGTGCATCTCAGGCTCTGCCGCACCTGCGGCCATGTCGGCTGCTGCGACGACTCGCCCAATCGCCACGCCACCAAGCATTTTCATGCCACCCAGCATCCGATCATCGATGGCTACGATCCGCCCGAAGGCTGGGGCTGGTGTTATGTCGACGAGGTTTTCATCGACCTTGGCGAGCGAACAACGACGCAGAGCGGCCCAATCCCGCGTCGATGTCATCGATGCCGATCTCGGCTTGAGCGCAGCGTCTGCTGCAAAACGGAATGGCTTCAAGGAACTCGTCGGACGGGTTGGCCTCAGCGAGATCGGGTTGATCCTATCGATCGATGTGACGCGGTTGGCGCGCAACTGTTCAGATTGGTACCCGCTCCTGGATATCTGCGGCCTGCGCGGCTGCCTTATTGCCGATCGCGATGGCGTTTATGATCCCGGCAGCGCCAATGGCCGCCTGCTTCTCGGCCTGAAGGGAACGATCTCAGAGCTCGAGCTGCATACGATCCGCAGCCGTCTGACGGCTGGTCTGCTTGCCAAGGCCGAGCGCGGCGAGCTTGCCCTCATGCTGCAAGTAGGCTTGACGCGCGATCCGAGCGGGGTGGTTGTCAAAGATCCGGATCTTGCCGTTCAGGAACGGCTTGAGCTTGTGTTCCAGACATTCCTGAAGTTCCGCACCGTTGCCAAAGTTATGCGTGTGCTGAACGATCGGGGCCTGGCTTTGCCGCGCCGAGACCGGCACGGCGAGCTGCGCTGGGCGCGAGCGACGGTCTCGGCGGTGGCGGCAATCCTGAAGAACCCCGCTTATGCCGGTGCCTTTGTCTATGGACGAACCAGGCCCAGTGCCACCGCGTGCGAAGGCGGTTCGCCGGCAAAGGTGGCGCGGCCGATCGATGAATGGCGGATCGTCGTGAAGGACCGATATCCGCCTTACATCGACTGGCCAACCTATGAGAATATCCGTGAAGTGCGAGACAACCGAGCCGAATACATGCGCATCAAGACGAGAGGTGCTCCCCGCAACGGCGAGCTTCTGCTGCATGGCATCGTCTGGTGCGGGCGGTGCGGCCACAAGATGTACGTTCGCTACAAAGGTGGCGGAGAGTATGTGTGCAATCATCTGCGCTCCCACACTGGCTTGCCGGCCTGCCAGCACATCCGCGCTTCACGCGTGGATGCCGCTGTGGCCGACGCATTCTTGGCGGCGCTGGCGCCTGCCGAGATTGATGCGCTGTCGCGAGCCCGCCGGGCGCAACAGCAGGTCGAAAAGGCCCTGCGCAGCAGCGCGGAACGTGAGCTTGAGCGCAAGCGCTATACTGCAGCGTTGGCCGAGCGCCAGTTCAACCGCGTCGATCCGGACAATCGTCTTGTCGCCGGCGAACTCGAGCGTAGATGGGAAGCGGCGTTGAGCGAGGTTCGCGCTGCCGAAGAAGCCCTTGCCCGGCAAGCTTCGGCCGAGCCCGTCATGCAAATGGCGCTGGGCAAAACCCTCAACAGCAAGGTCGTCACCCTTTCCGGTCGCCTGCCGCAAATCTGGGCGGACGACGCCACGACGGACGCGCATCGCAAGGCGCTGTTGCGGTGTCTGGTCGAAAAAGTCGTTCTCGATCGCGGCGAGCACGATGTTGCTGTGGCCAGAATTGTCTGGCGAGGCGGCGCGGTCACGGAACTTGAGGTCAAGATGAAGGTCAACTCCGTCGCCAAGCTCACGCGCGGTGAAGAAATGCGTGCGCGTCTGCTCGATCTCGCAATAGCCGGCATGCCTGATGATGAGATTGCCGCCGTCCTCACCCAGGAGGGGCACCGCTCGCCCAATTGCGCCGAAAAGGTCCTGCCGATCACCGTGCAGCGGATCCGGCTCGGCGCCGGGATCAGGATAACGACACAGCGCAACCGATGGACCCACAAGGCCACTTCGCTGAGCGCCACACAATTGGCCGCACGGCTGAACATCCCCGTCAATTGGATCTATGTGCAAATCAGACAGAAGCGCCTCCTGATCGACCGTCAGCCGACCGGAGCCTACCTGTTCCAAAACTCCCCTTCCGTAATCAATGCAGTCCGCGACCTCCGCAACCACACCATCCGCCACCTTGATCTGAGAATCATTCAGCCTCAACAGGAGGGGTATCAACATGTGTGATCGATTGAGGGTGCCGACTGATGAAGAACAAGCCCTCAAACAAAGCTCGCAAGCGGATATCTGACACCCGTGTTGAGTTGAATGAGGTGCTCGATCGCACGCTTATCGCGGTCGCGCCGGAAGCTTATGCGGAGTTAGTCACCCTGCTTGATGCGCCGTCAAAGCCCAGCGAAAGGTTGAGCCGACTGATGAATGCGCCGCTGCCGTGGAAGAATGACTAAATGCTCATGGGGCGTTGACCAACGGCAGATCAACGCGCCAGCCAGTCGAACCCTCGCCGCTGGGGGCGCCGCCTATTTCACCGAGCTGGTGACGGTCCGGTCGATGGCGTCGGGATCGCGGCCGGCAAGCGCGCCGATGATCAGAAGACTGACAATGATCGGGACAAACAGGATCGCGACACGCGCCTGCACGTAGAAAATGGCGCGCCATTCGTTGCGCTTTTCGGGGCTGTCTTTCATCGCGCTCACTTTGTCATGCCTCCCGAGGCGGGACATAGTAGCGAAGCATTAAGCAACCTTTTCCGGAACCGTTAACGCCAGCGGATTCCGAAAGTTTCGGAACCGCGGCCGGCGGCCACCCGACCGGCAAGCCAACCAGCTTCGTGGGGCGCACGCGGCCGGCCGATGTGTTCTCGCGCCGTGGAACGAGGCGGCGGAAACCTGTCACGGGCAAAATCTGCGGGCCTCGGCACTTCTCCGATTTTACCGCTCCATACCTAAGAGAACTCTAATGATATTGACGAAAGCCATTCGACACCAATAGAAGACGGTGGGGTTTCTTGGTGGGGTATAGAGAATGCTTGGGGGGATGGTCCGCGCCATGTTTTCGCGCGGAAGACCGCGTTGTCGCGGCTTTATCCAGAACAGTTTTTATCAACGGCAAGAAACGGCGGGGACATTTTCATGACCCCGCCCGAAGCTATATCGGTTTCGGTGATCGTCAACACTTACAACTGGCCGGAAGCACTGAAACTCAGTCTCCAGTCGCTCGCCGGCCAGAGCGAGCGCCGCTTCGAAATTATCGTCGCCGACGATGGTTCGCGCCCGGACACAGCCGACGTGGTCAAAGCCTTTGCCGGCGCTTCATCGATCCCCGTCAAGCATGTCTGGCATGAGGATGTCGGCTTTCGCCGCGCCGCGATCCTCAACAAGGCCATAACCGAGGCCTGCGCCTCCTATCTGATCTTCATCGACGGCGACTGCATCCTGCAGCCCGACTTCGTCGCTCGGCATCGTGCGCTGGCCAGGCCGAACTACCTCGTCACCGGTAGCCGCGTCCTGCTTGGTCAGGAATTTAGCCAGCAATTGCTGGCGGCAGGGACGTGGAGCCATCAGGCCTTCCGCCGGAACATCCTGCGCCACCGCTTGAAAGGCGATATTTCCAAGATCGTCGCGTTTTTCGTGCGGCTGCCCTGGCGGCCGATGTCGGATTATCGTTCCTCGTCTTCCGGCGCATCAAGGGCTGCAATCTCGCGTGCTGGAAAAGCGATGCGCTTTCCGTCGGCAGCTTCGACGAGACCTTCACGGGCTGGGGCTACGAGGATGCCGACTTCGTCTTCCGATTGCAGGACAAGGGTATCATCCGGCGCGCCGGCACCTGGGCCACAGAGGTACTGCATATCTGGCACAAGCCGGCCGATCCGAGCCGTGCCACGACGAACCAGAAGGTCGTGCTCGATAGGATAGAGGCAGCCCGCCTTCGCAAGAAAGCCGCTTAAAGAACGCGTCCTGCGTCCTTGACGTCAGCCGGCGGGCAGCGCGAACAGCCGGCCGCCGGCCGGCACGACGTCGTCGACCCCGGCGAGCCGGAGGCAGTGCCAGGCCATCGCGTGGTTCGAGGAGGTGACGGGAATGCCGATGCGCCGTTCCAGCCCCGCCACCGCCTCGGCGACGCGCAGGCTGGTGCAGGAGATGAAGATGGCGTCCACCCCCGGCACCGCCGCCATTCGCTCGGCCGCCGCCTCGATCGAAGCGAGCGAGATGCGGGCCGCCTCGCGGTCGTCGCGCCGGTCGAAGGTGGCGACGGCTGATATGTCGAGGCCCCGTCCGGTGAAATAGCTGACCAGGCCGCGGTTGATCTCAGGCGCGTAGGGCGTCAGCAGGCCGATGCCCTTGGCGCCGAGCGCCTTGAAGGCGGCAAGCGCGCCGGTGACTGGCGTGGTGCAGGCGACGCCCGGCCGCGCCTTCCTGATTTCGGCGAACACGGCCTCCTCGCCGAGCGTCATGGTGGCGGAGGTGCAGCCGAAGCCGACGACGTCGAGCGGAACGCTGGGCAGGATGAGGTCGACGGTCGGCGCGATCCGCGGGCCGATGGCGCGCAGCGTGTCGGGCGTGATGTCGTTGTCGTTGAAGAGACGCGCCTCGTAGAAGGCGACGCCCGGAATGCGCACCAGCGCGCGGAATTCATGCTCCAGCGTCTGGTCGGTGGCGAGGATCGCAAGCCCGATCGCCGCGCGCGAGGCAAGGCCGCCATCGAGCTCCGACGGCAATACGCCCAGATCGACTGGCCTGGGATCGACCGGTCCTGAAGGGTGAAGGCGGGCAGCGGCTGCGCTGACGGACATGGCATTCTCTTTCTTGTCGACCCCGTTCGGGCCCTGTCGGGGACCCTGCGTTCAGTTCAAAAGCCCATCCATCGAGATGGCCGGCTGGCGGCCGGCGATCAGATCGGCGGTGATGCTGGCCGAGCCGTGCGACATGGTCCAGCCGATGTGGCCGTGCCCGGTGTTGAGATAGAGGTTGCGCAGGCGTCGGCGTCCGAACTCGGGCAGGTTGTTCGGCGTCATCGGCCTCAGGCCCGCCCACATCTCGGCGCGGTCATAGTCGGCGCCCTCGGGATAAAGCTCCTGCGTCACGCCCTTCATGAAGGCGAAGTCGGCCGGCTTGTGGCTGGTGTCGTAGCCGGCGAATTCCGCCGTGGCGGTAACGCGGATGCGGTCGCCGAAGCGCGAGATGGCAACCAGATTGTGCTCGTCGACCGAAGCGATGGTCGGCGGATGCGGCCGGTTGCCGACCGGAATGGTCAGCGAATAGCCCTTGATCGGGTAGATCGGCAGGCCGATGCCGATCGCCTCCGCAATCAGCGGGCTGTAGGAGCCGAGCGCCAGCACATAGGCGTCGCCCTTGAACTCGCCTTTGTCGGTCAGCACCTGGGTGACGCCGTCGCCCGAGGTCTCGATGCCGGTGATGGTCGTGCCGGTGCGGATTTCGCCGCCGCGTTCGACGATCTTGGCGGCGAGCGCGCGGGTGAATTTCGCCGGATCGCCGGTCTCGTCGGTCGGACAATAGATGCCGCCGGCGATTTTATCCCGGGCAGAGGCCAGCGATGGATCGAGCGCGACGACGCCGTCGCGGTCGAGCACCCTGATCTCCTGCCCGTCGGATTCCAGCAGCTTCATGTGCTCGACGCCCTTGTCGAGCGCCTGCTGGCTGCGGTGGAAATAGACGATGCCGCGGTCGTTGCGGTCGTAGTCTATCTGCTCATCGGCGATGACCTCGTGCAGGACCGATTGCGAATAGGCGGCAAGGCGATGCTTGAGCAGCGTGTTGCGTCTGGCCTTCTCGGCCGTGCATTCCATCAGGAACAGCCACGACCAGCTATAGAGCCTTGGATCGGCCGAGAGCTTGAAGCGCAGCGCCTGGTCCTTCAGCAGGAGCGATTTCAACAGGATCATCGGCGCCTTGGGCGACGACCAGACAAAGGAATGGCCGGGCGCGATCATGCCGGCATTGCCCCAGCTGGTCTCGGCGGCGACTTGAGCCTGGCGATCGAGGATCACAACCTCATGCCCGTCCTTCTGCAGCTGATAAGCGGTGGTGACGCCGACGACGCCGCCACCCAACACGATCACGCGCATGACGCCTCCGGAGATCGCAAGCCGGCACAGTTTAGATTGTAGGTTGCGGTCTGCAAGTGGCGTCTCGGCGATCATATACGTCACGCCGGCGCGAAGGATCACAACGAATGGTGTTTAGCCCGCGACGGCGGGTCGCCGCGCGATGGGGACGGCCGGCTACCCCCCCAGCGCCTGGTCCAGATCCGCGATCAGATCATAGCCGTCCTCGATGCCCGCCGACAGCCGCACCAGCGAATCGGAAATGCCGATCTCACCGCGCTTTTCGACGGGGATCGAGCCGTGGGTCATCAGCGCCGGGTGCTCGATCAGGCTTTCGACGCCGCCGAGGCTTTCGGCCAGCGTGAAGAGCTGCGTGCGTTCGAGGAAGCGTTTTGTCCCGGCAAGATCGCGGTCGAGATCGACCGAGATCATGCCGCCGAAGGCGTGCATCTGGCGCTTGGCGATCTCGTGCTGCGGATGGCTGGAAAGCCCCGGATAGATCACGCGGCGCACGTCCTTGCGGCCTTCCAGCCACTGCGCAATCTTCAGGCCGTTGGCGGAATGGCGCTCCATTCTGAGCGCCAGGGTCTTGATGCCGCGCAGCGCCAAAAAACTGTCGAACGGGCCGGAGATCGCGCCGATGGCGTTCTGCAGGAATTTTAGCCGCTCAGCGAGGTCCTTGTCGTCGCCGACGACCGCCACGCCGCCGACCATGTCGGAATGGCCATTCAAGTATTTCGTCGTCGAATGCACGACGATGTCGATGCCGAGCTCCAGCGGCCGCTGGATGTAAGGGCTGGCAAAAGTGTTGTCGGCGACCGTGAGCAGGCCTTTGCGCCTGGCCAGCGCAGCGACCGCTTCGAGATCGACGATGCGCAGCAGCGGGTTGGTCGGCGTCTCGACCCAGAGCAGTTTTGTTTCCGGCCGGATCGCGGCTTCGACGGCGGCCAGATCGGTGAAGTCGGCGAAGCTGACCTTGAGGCCCGCCGAGCGCTTGCGGACCCGCTCCATCAAGCGGAACGAACCGCCATAGATGTCGTCGGTGGCGACGATGTGGGCGCCGGCATCGAGCAGCTCCAGCACGGTCGAGATCGCCGCCAGGCCCGAGGCGAAGGCGAAGGCTTTGGTTCCGCTCTCGAGGTCGGCCACGGCGCGCTCGAAGGCAAAGCGCGTCGGGTTCTGGCTGCGGGCATATTCAAAGCCCTTGTGCACGCCGGGCGACTGCTGGCCGTAGGTGGAGGTGGCGTAGATTGGCACCATCACCGCGCCGGTCAGCGGGTCGTGGCTCTGGCCGCCATGGATGGCGCGGGTGGAAAAGGCCAGGCGGTTCCTGCCGGATGTGGTCATTTTGCGCGGCGCCTCAGATGGTTGATCAGGTCGATACGGGTTATCAGGCCGATAAACTCCTCGCCATCGAAGACGATGGCAACCTCGTTGCGGTCGAAAACGGGAAGGAGCGCATCGAGCGTCTGGCTGGCCTGCAGCGTGTGCAAGGTCGAGGTCATGGCCGTGCGCACCGGCGCGTTGAAGCGGTCCCAGCGGCCGTCATAGGGGCCGTCGACCTTGGCCAGGATATCGCTTTCGTCGACGATGCCGACCAGCTTGCCGTCGTCGAGCACCGGCAATTGCGAGACGTCGGAGCGGCGCATGCGGCCATAGGCGTTGAGCAGGCTCTCCTCCGGGCCGACCCAGACCGTGTCGCCGGTGCGGTGCGAGCGCATGACCAGATCGCGGAGATCGCCATGCTGCTCATGCTCGTCGAGGCCCTGCTCGGCCAGCCAGATGTCGTCGAACACCTTGGAAAGGTACTTGTTGCCGCTGTCGCAGACGAAGGTGACGACGCGCTTGGCGGAAGTCTGCTCGCGGCAATAGCGGAGCGCGGCCGAAAGAAGCGTGCCGGAGGACGAGCCGGCGAGGATGCCTTCCTTCGACAGCAGGTCGCGCACCGCCAGCATGCTTTGCTTGTCGGGGATCGAATAGGCTTTCTTGACCAGCGACAGATCGGCGTTGGGCGGCACGAAATCCTCGCCGATGCCTTCGACGGTCCAGCTGCCGGCCTCTACCATCTTGCCGGTCTTGATCAGCGGCGCCAGCACCGAACCGACCGGATCGGCCAGCACCATCTCGGTCTTGGGTGACGCCTTGGCGAAGTAGCGGCCGAGCCCGGTGAGCGTGCCGCCGGAGCCGACGCCGACCACCACCGCGTCGACGTGACCGTCAAGCTGGGCAAGGATTTCCGGCCCGGTCGTGGTCTCGTGCGCCAGCGGGTTGGCCGGATTGGCGAACTGGTTGGCATAGAAGGCGCCGGGCAACTCGGCGGCGATCTTCTCGGCCATGTCCTGGTAGTATTCGGGATGGCCCTTGCCGACATCGGAGCGGGTCATGCGCACCTCGGCGCCTAAAGCGCGCAGGTGCTGGATCTTCTCGCGCGACATCTTGTCGGGCACGACGAGGATGATGCGGTAGCCTTTCGGGATGCCGACCTGGGCGAGGCCGAGGCCGGTGTTGCCGGCGGTCGCCTCGACGATGGTGCCGCCGCGCTTCAGCCTGCCGTCCTTCTCGGCCGCGGCGATCATCGACAGCGCGATGCGGTCCTTGATCGAGCCGCCGGGATTCTGGCTTTCGAGCTTGACGAACAGCCGGCACTGGCCGGTGTCGAATTTGGTCAGCTCGACGACCGGCGTCTGGCCGATCAGGTCGAGCACCGAGGCGTAAGGCGGGCGCAGCCGCGACAAAGTGCTTTCCGCGCCCTCGGGCGCCGGTTTCCTGTGCACGCTCATCTCGGACCCTCCATGGAAGCAAGTTCGACGCGGGTGACCAGTCCCGGCAATCTCGCGCACGATGCCGGCCGGAACCATTCCGGGTTCACGCATCGCGCACGAGCGTCTTTTCCAGCCCTTTGCCTCCGGAAAGAAGATAGATCGTGCCAACCCGGCGGCGAGTGGGGGAATGGAATTTCACCGGCGCTCAATCTCCCCTCTTGAGGGGGAGATTATGCCTCAACCGCCGCCTGACCGTCGATCTCGACGAGAATGTCCGGATTGCCGAGGCCAGACATTCGCAACACCTTCACGATCGGCGGCGCGCCGCGATTGCCCCAGAACGCCATCCAGGCGCCAAAGGCCGGCCGAGGCCAATCGAACGGCTGTTTCAACGAACCATGTCGTTCGTTGCCGGTGCCGATTCCGACATGCTAGCCGGACGCTGCACGGGGCGAACAGCAACGCGAGGAACGGCCGATGAAGATTCTTGCCTATGACAATTTCAAGCCCGGCGTCACGCTCGACGACCTCAGGCCCTATCTGCGCGACGAGGTCTCGAATGTCTGGCGGCTTTGGAAGACAGGCATCGTGCGCGAGAACTATGCGCGTGCCGATGTCGGCGGCGTTATCATCGTCTTCGAGCTCGACAGCGTCGAGGAGGCAAGGCGCTATACGGACGATTTCCCGCTGTCCAAGGCCGGGCTGCTGGAATGGCATTTCATCGCCTTCGACGCGCCGCTGCCGCTCGAATTCCTGTTCGATCCGACCATCGACATCGCCAAGCCTTGGGATCGGACGGCGGCATGATCCAGTCGAGCGAGGGTATCGAGATCCCGGCCAGCCTGGCCGAGTGGTGCGATCCGCGGCGCATGGCGCTGGTCGTCTACGATATGCAGATCGGCATCTGCCGCCAGATCGCGGACGCTGCGGCGATCATCGAGCGCACCGGGACGGCGCTCGAAGCGGCGCGCTCGGCCGGCATGCGGGTGGCGTTCACCCGCCACCTGTCCCTGCCGAAGAAATGGATGGGCGCCATGCAACTGCGTACCGCCATGACCTGGCAGCGGCGCGACGACCCCGATGCGGTCGAGCCTTGGTTCCTGCGCGACGCCGAAGCGACGCGGATCGTGCCCGAGCTCGCGCCGCGCGCGGATGAGCCGGTGTTCGACAAGCTGACCATGTCGGCCTTCGATTCTACCGCGCTCGGCTTTGCCCTCCGCGACTGCGGTGTGCGCGCCGTCGCGCTCGCCGGCATCGCCTTGGAGATCGGCATCGAGCCGACGGTGCGCCAAGCAACCGACAACGGCTTTGCCGCTCTGGTGATCGAGGACGCGTGCGGCTTCGGTAACGGACAAGCGCGCGACCGTTCGATGGCGACGCTCCGCTTCCTTGGCGAAGCCATCATCACCGATGTCGCGGGCTTCTGCGGCGCGCTCGCCGGCGCGGCCTGAGGGAAGCGCCCTTGTCTTGTTTCAACGCAATTCCGGACGAAGGCTGCGGCGAAGTCGCCGAGCCCGACCGCTTCACGCTCTTCCTGGAATTGCTCTAGGCGGCGGCCTCGATGTCGGTGCGGAAGCGCACGCCCTCGGCCCGTCCATGCACGCTGCCCCAGTCATAGAGCGCCTGGAGCGCTGCGGCGAGGTCGCGGCCGCGCTCGGTCAAAGCGTAGCGCGCCTTGCCGTCGGGCGACGTTTCAAGCACGACGAAACGGATCTCGACGAGGTCGGCCAGGCGTTGGGTCAGCATCTTGTCAGAGAGCGAAGGGATCATGCGGCGCAGTTCGGAATAGCGCAGCGGCTGCTCCTTGATCCGCGCCAGAATCACCGTCTTCCACTTGCCTCCGAGCGCATCGAGGGCGAACTCGACCGGACAGCCATAAAGTCTACCGCGTTGGGTCATGCGCCGATGGTAGGCAAGGCGCGGCTGCGACGGAAGCAGAAATTGCTCGCCCATCTGGGCGGGTTGCCACAGCCGGTTTTGTCGGCAACAGCTTCACAAGGAGAACAACGATGAGTGTGCAGGATGCCAATCCGGTCAATGCGCGAAAGCCGAAGCGGGTGGCGATCGTCATCGCCAATCCGGCTGTCTCGACCACGACCGGATGGCTGGTCGGCTTCTGGTGGAGCGAGCTCACCCATCCATGGTTCGCCTTCACCGAGCGCGGCTATCAAGTCGAGATCTTTTCGCCGGACGGCGGCAAGTGCGAGGCCGATGCACTAAGCGACCCGCGCGATCCATCGGGCTATTCGGAGGCAGACCTCATCTCGCTCGGCTTCATTTCGAGCCCGAAACTCTCGGCACTGGTCGACAATACGCAGCCGGTGGCCGAGATCAACGTCGAGCGCTTCGACGCGATCGTCGTCGCCGGCGGCCAGTCGCCGATGTTCACCTATGAGCGCGCGACCGGGCTGCAGCAGACATTCGTCGCCTTCCACGAGGCCGGCAAAGTGGCCGCCGCGTTGTGCCATGGCACCGCCATCCTGCGCTACGCCAGGCGCGCCGACGGTACGCTGCTCGCCGCCGGCAGGACAGTGACCGGCTTTGCCAATATCGAGGAGGACTTTGCAGACAAGGCGACCTGGGAGATGGGTGCGCTTGAACGCGGCAAGCACCTGATGCCGTGGCGGATCGAGGACGAGCTCAAGGCGATCGGCGCCAACTATGTCCAGGCCGGCTTGTGGCGCGGCTTTGCCGTGCGGGACGGCAATCTCATCACCGGCCAGCAGAATTTCTCCGGAGCCGAAACCGCGCGGTTGGTGTGCGAGGCGCTTGGCCGCTGACGCCGAGCCAACCCGCTAGCCCAGCAACTGCTCGCTCAGCCTGGCGCACTGGACGCGGATGTCTGGGATGGCGTCGATCTCGAAGAAGGTGCCGCGCGTCAGCGGCCCGACGGCGAGAAGTTTTGACGACACCGTGCCGTCGGCCGCGATCAGCTCGCATCTGGCTGTCACGTCGAGGCCGAGGCGAAGCGGATCCGGCCGCGCCAGGCCGCGCTCGACCAGCGAGCGCACGACGCCGTTCGAGGTGGTCGAGATGTCGCGGGCGATGCCCATGCAGTCATAGATGCGGGCGACTTCGAGCGTTTCGAGCGCCTGCGTGCCGCGCTGCTGGATCTGGACGGTGAAGCCGCCGTCCGGCTCGATGTCCACGACCCGGCCCGCGACGAGGCGGATGCGGCTCGAGCGGACCGCTTCGGTGACGCGCTCATAGACTTCCGGCGCCATGCGGTGGCGATGGATATCCCACCAGGCCTTGGTGTGCTCGACGAAGCGGCGCTTGGCTGAAGACGGCCAGTTCTGCCAGATCTTCTGGTTGAAGGGTCTCAAGCCGTCGACCACGTCGCGCCAGTCGCCGCCGCTTTTCTGGTTCTCGCGGATGAGATTGCGGAACCAGCCGACGAAATAGGAGAGCTGGGTGCCGAGCGGAATATCGGCGACGTCGAGCTTGATCGGGTTGCCCTTGCGGTGCGGCGAGGGCAGCAGGCCGCGCCGCGACACAGCTATGATCTCGCCGCGATGGCCGCGCTGCTCGAGCGACAGGAAGGCATCGACCATGCTCAAGCCCGTGCCGAGCACCAGGACCGGAGCCTCAGTGTCGAGCGCGGTGTCGGCCTCCGAACCCATTCGGATGGCACGGCCCTGGAAGGCGCCCGGCTGCTCGTCATGGCCGGTGGCGAGCACGGCGAGATGGCCGACGACGCTGGTGCCGTTGGCCAAGGCCACCTCGACGCCCGACGGGGTCGGCGAGATCGACACGCTCTCCTCGCGGATCAGCCGCAGCCTTCCGGTCTCGCGCTCGCATTCCTCGAGATCGTCGAGCAGCTCTTTCAGATAGCGGGCATAGAGGCTGCGCGGCGCGTAGAACGGTCCCTGGTCCGGCTTGGCGAGACCGCGCTCCAGCACCCAGCGCGCGAAATTGCCCGGGTCGTCGGCATAGGCGCTCATGCCGGAGGCGTTGACATTGAGCACATGCGCGGAAAGCAGCGTCGAATAGGCCATGCCCTGGCCGAAATGCGGGCGCTTCTCGATCAGCGTCACGCGGAGGTCCGGACTGGGCGATTTCAAGAGATGCGCGGCCAGCACGACGCCGCTGGCGCCGCCGCCGACAATGATGATGGAGTTGCCGCGTCCAATCATGGCTGCAAGCCGGAGTTGTTGATGATTTGGCGATCAGGCAGAGACGGGTTCCGCGAACAGGCGCAAGGCGGCGCCGGCCGGCAGCAGCGGCGCCTGGCCGATTCCACGAACGATCGCCGGAATGCGGATTCGAAGGTTGCGCATCGTTCTCTCAACTCCCAATCTTGATAAGATTACTATACTAACCCGTTCGCACACGGAACCTCGTTCCAATTCCGCCGCTATCTGAGGCATGGATTTACCAAGGGAAGTTGGTGCAGGGATTTTCGTTGCGCCGCGGGAACCATGACTTCCTCATCTAGGAAGGAGCAAGAACGACGCGACGTTGCGAATACTCTGGAATTCGAGCGTCGTGCAGCGCAGGGAAATTCGAAACACTGGCGGGACAGCATCCCCCTCTGGCCTGCCGGCCATCTCCCCCGCAAGGGGGGAGATCGGACGTCGCTGTCGCTTTCGCCAATCGCCAACGTTGGAGGAAGAGCGCCGGTCGACGAGGCTGCCAATTTCCCCCCTTGCGGGGAGATGGCCGGCAGGCCAGAGGGGGGTGTGAAGGAACGCTGCGTCTAACGGGCCTAGCACAGTCTCCGGCAGAACATCGGCGACCATCCTTTTCCGCTTCCGCCGCCGGAACTAGCCGACACTTTTCCAAGAAAACCCGCCCGGTTGGAAGGATTTAACTCTACAAACCCGATAGGATTAGGCGACGATAGAAAGGCAATCCGGTTTTCTCTTTTGGCGGGAGCCTTCATGTCAAACATCTCACGACGCATTCTGCTTCTGTCGTCCGCCGCGCTCGCGGGCGCCGCCCTGCTCGGTCCGGCCGCGGCGGAAGACCTAAAAATCACCATCGGCTACCAAACGGTGGTCGAGCCTTCGAAAGTGCCGCAGGCCGACGGCGTGTTTGAAAAAGCGACCAAGGCCGCGATCGACTGGCGCAAATTCGATTCCGGCGCCGACGTCATCGCGGCGATCGCCTCCGGCTCGGTCGATATCGGCTATGTCGGATCGAGCCCGCTGGCTGCGGCCGCCAGCCGCGAGCTGCCGATCCAGACCATCTTCGTGGTCGGGCTGATCGGCCCGTCGGAAGCGCTGGTCGCCCGCAACGGCGGCGGCATCGAGAAGGTCGCCGACCTCGCCGGCAAGAAGGTGGCCGTGCCTTTCGTGTCGACCACGCATTACAGCCTGCTTGCGGCGCTGAAGCATGAAGGCGTCGATCCGAAGGCGGTCGAGATCCTCAATCTCAGGCCGCCGGAAATCGCCGCCGCCTTCGCACGCGGCGACATCGACGCGGCCTATGTCTGGGACCCGGCGCTCGGCCAGATCAAGACGTCCGGCAAAGTGGTGCTGGACTCCTCGCAAGTGGCCGCTTGGGGCGCGCCGACCTTCGATGCCTGGATCGTGCGCAGCGACTTCGCCGAGAAGCACCCCGAGGCGGTGCGCGACTTCGTCAAGGTGACCGGCGAAGCCTATGCCCGGTACCTGGCCAAACCCGAAGCCTGGTCGGTGTCCTCGCCCGAGGCCGGCAAGATCGCCAAGCTGACCGGCGCCAAGCTGGAAGAGGTGCCGGACCTGCTCAAGGGCTATGTCTTCCCGACGCTGGACGAGCAGGCCTCGGACAAATTCCTCGGCGGCGCCACGGTCAAGGCGATCGCGGCGACGTCCGCCTTCCTCAAGGAGCAGGGCAAGATCGACGCGGTGCTGCCCGACTACTCGAAATACGTATCGACCAAATATGCCAGCGAGGCGCTTGCCTCGAACTGAGGTTGAGATGAGACAGCGCGGCCCTTCTTCCCTGGCCTTGCGCTTGCCTGCCCCGGAACGCTTACGAGGAGCGGCTTCGGGGCAGGCGCCCCTTTTTCGATCCAGCAGCGGAGGCTCGGGTCCAATGCCGCATCTGACGCTCGACAAGGTCACGGTCCACTATGACGGCCAGCCCGCGCCGGCGGTCGAACGCGTTTCGCTCGACGTCGGCAAGGGCGATTTCGTCGTGCTCGTCGGTCGCTCCGGCTGCGGCAAGACCTCGCTGCTCAACGTCGCCGCCGGTCTGGTGGAACCCGCGCGCGGCCGGGCAACGATCGGCGGCCGGCCGATCACCGCGCCCGGGCCGGACCGCGCCGTGGTCTTCCAGAACGATGCGCTGTTTCCCTGGCTGACCGCGCGCGAAAACGTCGCTTTCACGCTCAGGCTGCGCGGCGTGCCTGCGGACAGGCGGGCGCGGCGCGCCGACGAATTGCTCAAGCTGGTCAAGCTCGACAATGCCGGCGACAAGCGTATCTGGGAGCTCTCCGGCGGCATGCGCCAGCGCGTCGGGCTTGCCCGGGCGCTCGCCGCCGAGCCCGAATTCCTTCTCCTCGACGAGCCGCTGGGCGCGCTCGATGCGCTGACGCGCGAACGCATGCAAACCACCCTGCTCGACCTCTGGACGGCAGCCCAAGTCGGCGTGCTGATGGTGACGCACGGCATCGAGGAGGCACTGGTGCTTGCCACCCGCATCGTCGTGCTGGCGCCCGGACCCGGCCACGTGGTGCGGACCTTCGAAACCCATTTCGGCCGCCGCTATGCGGCCGGCGAGCCGATTCGCGCGATCAAGGCGGATCCGGCTTTTGCCGCAGCCCGCGCGGACCTGACCGATGCGATCTTCGAAGGAGAGGCGGCATGAGCGTTGGCAGCTACACGGAGCGGCCGACAGCAGAAGCCGGCGAGAAAGACGGTCTTTCGGTGCCGTGGTCACGGCCGCGGCCGAAGCGGACGGGCGTCTCGGCGCGGCCGATCAGCGCTCTCACCCTTCTCGCGCTGCTGGCGGCATGGACGGTATCGGCTGAACTGCAGCTGGTGTCGCCCGTCTTTCTTCCCTCGCCTGCCGCCGTCTGGACAAAGCTCGTCGTGGTCGCCCGCGACGGTTTCGTCGACGCGACGCTCACCCAGCATGTCGCCGCCAGTCTGTGGCGGGTTTTCGCCGCGCTGATCGCGGCGATCGGCGTCGGCGTCCCGGTGGGGCTCGCCATCGGCATCAGCAAGGTCGGGCGCGGCGTGTTCGATCCACTGCTCGAATTCCTGCGGCCGATCCCGCCGCTCGCCTACCTGCCCCTGATCGTCATCTGGTTCGGCATCGGCGAGCCGTCGAAGGTCCTGGTGATTGCGATTGCCATGCTGGCGCCGGTGGCGCTGTCGACCGCCGCCGGCGTGCGCGGCGTCTCGCGCGAGCGCATCGACGCGGCGCGTTCGCTGGGCGCGACGCGCGGACAGGTCGTGCGCCATGTCGTGCTACCCAGCGCGCTGCCCTCGATCCTCACCGGACTGCGCATCGCGCTCGGCGCCGGCTGGTCGACGCTGGTGGCGGCCGAGCTGGTGGCGGCGACGCGCGGGCTCGGCTTCATGATCCAGTCGGCGGCGCAGTTCCTGGTCACCGACGTGGTGGTGATGGGCATCCTGGTGATCGCGACGATCGCCTTCGCGCTGGAGTTCGTCATCCGCAGGATCGAGCGCGCGCTGGTTCCCTGGGCGGGGCGGGAATGATCTGAGCCAAGGAGAATGACGATGACCCATTCCACCGCAGTGCTTTTCGCCCAGGTCGGCAACTGGCTGCTTGCCAGGACAAAAGAAACCGGAGCGCCGGAGACGCCCCGGGAAGAACCGAAATCGCCGGCGCCGGTGCAACTGGACGCAGAGCGCGACCGCCTGCCGCCGCGCGACGAGAGTTTCTACTGGGCCTGGCAGTACTGGGCGCAGTGATCAGCCCCGCGGACCTTGCCTTTTTCCTCAAAGCAACCAGGAGATTTCCATGAGCAACCCAGCCCTTGTCGACCAGATCATCCCCGCGACCGATGTCATTCCGCTGACCGCCCGCGTGGGGGCGGAAATCAGGGGCATCCGCCTTGGCGGAAGCCTGTCGGATGCCGCCGTAGCGGCGATCAACCAGCTGCTTTTGAAGCACAAGGTCGTCTTCTTCCGCGGCCAGGACCATCTCGACGATTCCGAGCACGAGCTGTTCGCGCGGCGCCTGGGCGATCTTGTGCCTCATCCCACGCAAGGGCCGGTGGCGGGCACGGCCTCGATCCTCAATCTGGATTCGAGCCGCGGCGGCGGCCGCGCGGACCAATGGCACACGGACGTCACCTTCGTGGACGCCTATCCGAAATTCTCCGTCCTTCGCGGCGTCGTCATACCCGCGGCCGGAGGCGATACCATCTGGTCCAACACCCATGCCGCCTATGAAAGCCTGCCGGCGCCGCTCAAGCTGCTGGCGGACAATCTCTGGGCCATTCATAGCAACGCCTACGACTACGCCGCCGTGCGGCCTCGCGCCACCGCCGAGGAAAGGAGACATTTCGAAGAGGTCTTCACCTCGACCGTCTACGAAACCGAGCACCCTGTCGTGCGCGTGCATCCGGAAACCGGGGAGCGATCGCTGCTTTTGGGCAACTTCGTCCAGCGCTTCGTCGGCCTGTCGAAGAGCGACTCCGCGAAACTCTACGAGCTGTTCCAGACCTATGTGACCACGCCCGAGAACACCGTGCGGTGGCGGTGGCAGGCCGGCGACGTCGCGATCTGGGACAATCGGGCCACCCAGCATTACGCGGTGAACGACTATGGCGACCAGAACCGGATCGTGCGCCGCGCCACCGTCGACGGCGACGTGCCGGTCAGCGTCGACGGCCGCCGCAGCGTGACCCACGTCAAGACGGCCAAGCCGGCGGCGAAGGCCGCCTAAAGGTGTCGGGGCGCCGTCCGTCCGGTTGGATGTGGCGCCCAGGGAGCAAATCCTGGAGATTGGCCCAGCGTTGCGGTGAAGACGCTTTGAAACGCCGGCGGGACAGCACCCCCTTCTGGCCTGCCGGCCAGAAGGGGGTGAAGGATCACTACCGATCTCACCCTTGTGCTGCCCGCATTCCTCGGCCAGATCGCGGCGAACGCATCGCCTCACGACCGCGCCCCGGTCAGATGCGCGAGCGGTTCGCCCAGCCGAGGCCGAGCAGGCCGACCAGCATGGTGACGAGCCCGATATAGAGCCATTCCCTCTGGCCGGTCATGAAGCTGCCGTGGACCAGCCCAAGGCCCTGCAGCGACCACAAAACGCCGATCGCCAGCACGATCAGTGCCAGCAAAGTCCTGATCAGTCGCATCAACGAAATCCCCCTGGAAAGTCGATCCTTCACTGGAACGCACGCGCAATAGAGAAGCGAAAGGAAGCGAAGCAATCGCTCCCCCTTCTACTTGCGGATTGACGGCCGACCCTACTCAAGACGTCCCGCAAATCGGCTCAATCTTCACAAAGAATACGCCCGCGCGCGCCGGAAATGTCATGACAAACTGTTTCGAGGCGACTCCAAACGTGTGCTTTTGCCATGGAACCGCCAGACGGTTGCCGCATTTCCCGCCTCATTCGGTACCTACGGCGGGTTGTCTATAAACGGAGCCCACCCCTAAAAGATGAAGAAAACCACCCGCACCGCGTTTGTCGCGGCAACGGTCGCGGCTGGCCTGATGGCTGGCGCCTCGACCGCCTCCTCGGCCGCCGCGCAATGCGGCCGCGCTTCCTGGTACGCGCTGCATTCCAGAACCGCTTCGGGCGAGCGCATGAACCCCGCCGCGCTGACCGCAGCCCACCGCAGCTTGCCGTTCGGCACCAAGCTCAGGGTCACCAATAAGAACAACGGCCGCAGCGTGGTCGTGCGCATCAACGACCGCGGACCGTTCGTCCGGGGGCGCGTGCTCGACCTGTCCCGCGGCGCCGCCGGCCAACTCGGCTTCATCGGTTCAGGCCACACAGCCGTGTGCATGGCGCGCGTCTGAGGGTTTTGCTGTGTCCGGCAACAGGGCCGGACACATTTCCTTCGTGTTTCGGCACTGCACATTGAGCCGGCTCCGCCGCTCAGGGCCGATTTTCAACAGTTTAGACGAAAGACGCATTCGTCACGCAACATGACGTATTGCATGGCAACAATATCTTGTTAACCTCGCCGCGAGACATTCAAGGCTCGGCGCTGCTCGTCGTCCCTTTGGTCGCCAGGCAGCAGCGGGGTTCTCGATGTTCTACCAGCTCTACGAACTCAACCATGCGGCGCTGCAGCCCGCCCGCCTCTACGCCGACGCGGTGCGGCTGTTCTATTCAAACCCGCTCAACCCGGTTTCGCACACGTCCTTCGGGCGCTCGGTCGCGGCGACCGCCGAGCTGTTCGAGCGCACCACGCGCCGCTACGGCAAGCCGCAATTCGGCCTGACCAAGACCGTGGTCGACTGGAAGACCGTCGACGTCACCGAACGAACCGTCTGGTCGAAGCCGTTCGGCAACCTCGTCCGCTTCGAGCGCTCGCTGCCTGCGGGCCGCAAGCCCGATCCGAAGCTCTTGATCGTGGCGCCGATGTCCGGCCATTACGCGACACTGCTGCGCGGCACGGTCGAGGCGATGCTTCCTCACGCCGACGTGCACATCACCGACTGGGTCGACGCCCGCATGGTGCCGCTATCGCAGGGCAGCTTCGATCTCGACGACTATATCGACTACGTCATCGACATGTTCCACGCGCTCGGCCCCGACACCCATGTGATGGCGGTCTGCCAGCCCTCGGTGCCGGTGCTGGCGGCGGTGGCGCTGATGGAAAAGCGCGGCGACCCCTTCGTGCCGTCGACCATGACGCTGATGGGCGGTCCGATCGACACCCGACGCAACCCGACAGCGGTCAACCTGCTCGCGGAGGAAAAAGGCATCGCCTGGTTCCGCGACAACGTCATCATGCGGGCGCCCTGGCCGGTGCCCGGCTTCGGCCGCGAGGTCTATCCCGGCTTCCTGCAGCTTTCGGGTTTCATGAGCATGAACCTCGACCGCCACATCATCGCCCACAAGGACTTCTTCATGCACCTTGTGAAAAACGATGGCGACAACGCCGAGAGGCACCGCGACTTCTATGATGAATATCTGGCGGTGATGGACCTGACGGCGGAGTTCTACCTGCAGACCGTCGACACGGTGTTCGTGCGCCACGCCCTGCCGAAGGGCGAGATGACGCATCGCGGCGAGGCCGTCGATCCGCGCGCCATCCGCAACGTCGCCCTGCTCACGGTCGAGGGCGAGAACGACGACATTTCCGGCCTCGGCCAGACCCAGGCCGCGCACGACCTTTGCGTCAACATCCCGGCCGACAGGCAAGCCCACTACATGCAACCGGCCGTCGGCCATTACGGCGTCTTCAACGGCTCGCGGTTCCGGTCGGAGATCGTGCCGCGCATCGTCGACTTCATCGCCAGCTATGGCCGCCAGACCCGGGTGGCCGCCAAGCCGAAGCTGGTCCGCTCGGCCAAGAGCTGAGTGGATGCGGGACGCGAACCAGCCGCCGCATGGCGGCTTTGGGTGCTTGCCCGACAGCCCTGTTGCGAAATAGCCGCTGTCGGGATCGCCGAAGTAACCATGCCGCAAAACTAGCTGTTGTCTCTAATTGACACGGACTGTAGATCCCCTTTAACGTTTCGTTAATAAAAGAACAGGGCGGACCGGGGGACAATGAACTCCTCACCGATGGCGCGGACGCTGCGCTTGTGCGCAGTCGCAGGGCTGGCGATCTCGGCTCACTGGGCGGTGCCGGCTTGGGCGGCTGGCGCCATGACCACGGGCGGCCTGACATCGCAGCCGATCGGGCACTATGATTTCTGCAAAACGCGCGCGAGCGAATGCAACATTCGCCCGGCCAATCTCGAGCCGGCCAAGATGACCGACGTGCTCTGGCACAGGCTGACCAATGTGACCGCCAGGGTCAACGCCGCCGTCAAGCCGATGAGCGATCTGGACAATTACGGCAAGGACGAGGTCTGGACCTATCCGGACAACGGCTTTGGCGATTGCGAGGACTATGTGCTGGAGAAGCGGCGCCAGCTCTACCGCATGGGCATGTCGCTTGCCGATCTTTTGATCACCGTCGTGCGCAAGCCGGACGGCGAAGGCCATTCCGTGCTGACGGTGCGCACCGACAAGGGCGACTACGTCCTCGACAATCTGACCGACAGGGTCAAGGCCTGGGATGCGACCGGCTACCGCTATCTCAAGCGCCAGGCGATCGACAACACCGGCCGCTGGGTCTCGATCCGCGATGGCCAACAGGTGCTGGTCGGCTCGGTGCAGTAGGCGAAGGGCTCGGAGCCTC
>NZ_RQXT01000039.1 GCF_003863365.1 Mesorhizobium tamadayense
GCCGGCAGGCCAGAGGGGGTCGCCGGACGCAAAGCGCCGACGCCTTCCGCGACGAGAGACGGCGCTGGCGCTCTACGCGCGGCGACCCCCTCTGTCGCCTTCGGCGACATCTCCCTCAAGGGGGAGATTGCGCCGGCAGACGGCGCCGACGCCTGCCATTAGCCACCTGCGCACTAAACGCCCGCACCGACCAGCCCTTGCGGCGCTCTCCGCCTTCCTGCTTCATGCCAGCGATGAAACTCGCCACCTTCAACATAAACAACATCAACAGCCGCCTCGAAAACCTGCTGGCCTGGCTCGCCAAGGCAAAGCCCGATGTCGTCTGCCTGCAGGAGCTGAAATCCCGCGACACGCAGTTTCCGCTGACCCGGCTCGCCAAGGCCGGCTACGGCGCGGTGTGGAAGGGCGAGCCGACCTGGAACGGCGTCGCCATCCTGGCGCGCGGTTCAGAACCCGTGCTGACCCGCGACGCGCTGCCGGGCGACGACGCCGACCGCCAGGCGCGCTACATCGAGGCCGCGGTCGATGGCGTCGTCATCGCCTGCCTCTACGCGCCGAACGGCAACCCCCAGCCGGGGCCGAAATTCGACTACAAGCTCGCCTGGCATGAGCGCTTCGCGGTACACGCCGAACAATTGCTCGACACCGGCCTGCCGGTGGTGCTTGCCGGCGACTACAACATCGTGCCCGAGCCGCGCGACATCTACCAAACCCGCTCCTATGACGACAACGCGCTGGTGCAGCCGCAAAGCCGCGCCGCCTTCGCCGCGCTGATCGAGCAGGGCTGGACCGATGCGCTGCGAAAAATCTTCCCGAAGGAGGAGAGGCTCTACACCTTCTGGGACTACCGCCGGAACCGCTGGCCGCGCGATGCGGGGCTCAGGCTCGACCACATCCTGTTGTCGAAGAAGCTCGCGCGCAAACTGAAAGGGGCGGGGATCGACCGGGAGGTGAGGGGCGAGGACAACGCCAGCGACCACGCGCCGGTGTGGGTGGAACTGGGGTGAGGAGCTATTTCAAACGCGATCAAACGAGCACAGCCGAGTTCCCGCCCACCCCCCTCTGTCCTGCCGGACATCTCCCCCGCAAGGGGTCCCGCAAGGGGGGAGATTGGCGGTTTCGCTGCCGGCTCACCCCTGCAGCGTTGGCTATTGGCGAAAGCCTGCGCGACATCTGATCTCCCCCCTTGCGGGGGAGATGTCCGGCAGGACAGAGGGGGGTGCTGTCCCGCCGACATCTCAATTCGAGACCATTCCTCCGCCACTATTGACTGTGCAGCAACAGCGTCACACGCTAGTTTGCGGATAGTAGGGGGTAACACTTTATGCTTTTCATCTTAGACGTTTTTCTCCCGCCATCTCGTAGTGCCCACCATGGCTGACAACGCCCTCGTCCTCTTGATCTCCGCCCTCGTCCTCGCCGGCGCCGTCGCGCTTATCGCGCTCGCGCTGCGCTGGAGGCGCAAGTGCCGCAAGGCTCGCGGCAATCCCAATCCTGCCCGCGATTATGCGCCCCGCGCCAAATGGGGCGGCGGTCGCGGGGCGCTCAACTATTCCTCCTTTGTCTTCATGGATGTCGACGGCGACGGCAAGTTCGGCAAGGCCGACCGGCCGATGGGCGGCATCGTGGTGCGGGCCTATGACGACAAGGGCGCTTTCCTCTGCGCGGTGCGCACCAACAATGGCGGCTTCGCCAATTTCGTCTTGTCGGCAAGCAAGCACCGGGCCGTGTTGCGCGCGCCTGGGAAGTACCGCTTTTCCGTCTCGGTTCCGAAAGGCTGGCGCGTCAGCACCGGCAACGAGGACCAGTCGCTGCGCCTCGATGCCGTGCCGGGCTCGCCCGCCGGCCTTGCCGGCGAGGATCTGCCCAAGGCGGTCGGCCTTTCGCCGGCGCGCTTCGTGCGCGGCACGGCGGCCGCCGAGGCGACGCTTTCGCTGATCGCCAGGGGCAAGCCGCTGGAGACCGCAAAGCTTGCGCCCGGCGGCTTCCATATCGATCTGCCCGACAAGGCCGACATGTTGGCGATTTCAGGTCCGGGCATCGACCGGCGCCTGGTGCTCTCGCCCTATGCGACCGATCTCGGCCTGCTGCGGCCGGGCGCGATCGCCGCCGATGCGGCGCTCGAGACGGTCGCTTTCAGCGGTGTTACCGCATTGCCCTTCCAGAAAGTCCCCTGCGGCCATGGCGGGCTGGATTGGCGCAACTTCAACGCCCTGACGGGCCAGTACGTCGCGAACAGCGAGGGCTACGTCAACGGCAATCTCTCGCGCGGCCACGTGGCCTATACCAGCAGCGGCCATCCAGCCGAGTTCTGGCGCGCGGAGCCCTTCGGCTTCCATTCGGTGATGCTCACAGCCGCCTGGCTTTCCTCGGAAGGTGAGGTGGCGCTGGTCGAAAGCTGGCTTGGCGACGAACTGGTCGCCAGCGACGAGATCGTGCTGTCGGCGCTGGCGCCGGTCCACTACGCGCCGATGTTGAAGGCGGTGACGCGCGTGCGCGTCTCCACGAAGCACTATTGGCAGGCTGTGCTGGATGAACTGGTGCTGGCGCGCTGAGGCTGTCCGAACTATGTGGCGCTGACCGGGGCGTTGGCGGTGACCGCCGAAGGCTGCCCTTCCTGCCGAAGGTCAGCTCTCGGAGGTGTTCATGATCCAGCCTGTCGATTTCCCTGCGGATCACTCAGTGCGGAGCAGCCTTCGCCGTCAATCGCGCCCAGCCACATCCGGCGACCACCGGATTGTTCCTGCCCCACAAAATAAAAATCCCCGACGCCTCGAAATCGTCAATCCACCTACGTCAGCGGGCCGGAAATGGCGACCGCGCCGTTGGCGACCGACGACGTAATCGCCGAAAGCTTGCCTTTGCGGGCGAAGGTCGGCTTCTCGTAAATCTTCTTCATAGCTTAACCCCCAGATTACAGCCTGTCCCGCAGGGTTACCCCCTTATACCCGAAGAGCCATTCAATGCCGTGACAGCCGAAAGCTTGCCTTTGCGGACGAAGGTCGGCTTCTCGTAAGTCTTCTTCATGATTCAAATTCCCCGATTGTTTGAGTGCAAAAAATACAGATAACGTCCGGCGCTGGCCCGCCTGTCGGAATATCCACGACTTGCCGGCGTGCGTTCGATCAGGGCACTGGAGGCGCCGGCGGCGTCGATGACGATGGTACAGCGGTGATCGCCGAAAGCTTGCCCTTGCGGACGAAGTCCGGCTTCTCATAAATCTTCTTCATGCCAAGCTCTCCTGAAAATCCCCGCCGGATAATGTCATAAGAACGTTTTCTGTCAACCAAGCGGGCCTGTCGTCCGTTTTATTCTTGGGGAACGTGGCTTTCTGCTCACAGGGCGGCCGGTCACCATGCAAAAGACAACAATCAGCCGCGCAGGATACTGGCCTGCCGGCCGAGTAAATCCGTAGTGCCGGTCGCGGGCTTGCAGAAGACATGGCTGGTCGAAGCACATTTATCTTTCTTCGTGTGATGTCTTGCACTTAGCCTCGGCGAAAAGCTCGGCTAGGATGGCTGACGCGCTTTCCGCTATCCGGCAGGGAAGGCGCCGGGGGCGCCGATGAAAAGATCGACCGACAGGCTGCTGGCGCTGGCGATGCTCGTCGTCGGCTTCGCCTGCTTCGCCAAGCTCTATCTGGCGCTGGGCGGCAAGCCCCCGGCCGCGACGAGCGCCGAGATCTTCGGCGCGGCGGGCGTGCTTTCGATTCTCGCCGGGCTGCTCATGTTTGCCGGCCTGCTGCCGGCGGCCGCCGAGTACGACCCATCGGCTCCGCTCTTCGGCCGCGAAGCCGAGATCGCGCCGGCCGGGCGCCCCACGCTGCGCCGCATCGCGCTCGCCGTGCCGCTGCTAGCCCTGCTCGCGGTCGTCACCGACCAGTTGGGGCCCTGGCGGTCCCCCGTCGAACCGGCCGCGCCGGTCGAATCCAAGAAGGTCGCCGCCGCGCCGGCGCTACTGGCGACGCCCCCGCGAGAACTCGCGCCGGCGCCCGCGCCCGAGCCGGCCGCCACGCCGGCGCTACTGGCGACGCCGCCGCCAGAACTCGCGCCGGCGCCGGCGCCCGTATCGGCGCCTGCCGAGCCATCCCCGCCGACGCCCGTCCAACGATCGACGCAGCCCGCCGCCCCAACGCAGCCGCCATCTGCGCCCGTTCAGCAGACCGCGCTGGCGCTCGTGATGCCGCCCGAGACGGTGGCGCCGCCTCCGCCGCCACCGCCGGTTCAGCCGACCGCGCCGGAAGGCCATCGCGACGCCGTCGTCTGGCTGGCGGTGTCGGCCGACGGCCATGAGATCATGAGCGCCGGCACCGACCGCATGATCAAGCTCTGGGACATCGACGGCAAGCGGCTGATCCGGGACCTGGGCCAGCACAAGGACATGGCGCGCGCCGCGCTCTTCATGCCCGACGGCAAAACCGCGCTGACCGCCGGCGACGACGGCGAGATCGTGCTGCGCCAGCTTTCCGACGGCGCGGTGCTGCACGTCTTCTCCGCGGGCCAGAACGGCGGCGTCAACAAGCTTGCCATCCGCCCGGACGGCAAGCGCGCCGTCAGCGGCCACGACACCGGCTCCATCATCGTCTGGGACCTGGAGAAGGGGCCGTGCTGCATGTGCTGCCCGGCCATGACTGGTCTGTCAGCTCGGTCGCGGTCTCGCCGGACGGCACGAAAGCGCTCGCCGCCAGCATCGACGGCGAGCTGAAGTTGTGGGACATCGTCGCCGGCAGGCAGCTGCGCAGCTGGCACGGCCACGACCGCGGCGCCTATGGCGCGCTCTTCACCGCCGACGGCCACCATGCGGTGACCGGCAGCGGCGACTACACGATAAAACTCTGGGACCTCGACAGCTTCAAGGAAGCGCGCCGCTTCGACGGCCATTCCGGCACCGTCTATGCGCTCGCCCTGTCGGCCGACGGCAAGCGGC
Organism: Mesorhizobium tamadayense; assembly: GCF_003863365.1. Lineage (GTDB taxonomy): Bacteria > Pseudomonadota > Alphaproteobacteria > Rhizobiales > Rhizobiaceae > Mesorhizobium > Mesorhizobium tamadayense. The sequence goes on from NZ_RQXT01000039.1 coordinate 4,927, forward strand.
TGGGCTCGGTCTCGCTCGACGGCACCGCCAGGCTATGGAACATGGACACAGGCGTTGAGATCGCCGAGTTCGACCCCGGCACCGGCCCGCTCTATTCAGTCGCCTTCGCCGCCGACGGCACGCTGCTCACCGGCGGCATCGACCGCACCATCCGCGACTGGCCGGCGGCAGGCGGGGACGGGATGGTGCTGTTTGCGGGGGCACCGGAGTAGGTGACGCGTCGGCGATTGGCGAAAGCCCGCGTGACAGCCAATCTGACCCCCTTGCGGGGGAGATGCCCGGCAGGGCAGAGGGGGGTGGGACGGAGCGCCGGCTTTTGGAGGCTGCGGACCATCGCCCGAGCACAGGATGAGACATGCCCGCACTCCACCTCGTCGAGGCCTCGATCGCCGACCTGCGCCGCGCGCTGGAGGCGGGCACCGTCATCAGCGTCGAGTTCACCGGCGCGTATCTGCGGCGCATCGCGCATTACGACCGCCACGGCATCGCGCTCAACGCCGTGCCCATCCTCAACCCGAAATTGTTCGAGGAGGCGGAAGCTTCAGACCGCCGCCGGCGCGAGGGCAAGACCCTCGGGCCGCTCGACGGCATTCCTTACACCGCCAAGGACAGCTACAAGGCGAAGGGCCTGACGGTCGCGGCCGGCTCGCCGGCCTTCGAGCATCTGGTGGCCACCGACGGCGCCTTCACCATCGCCAGGCTGCGCGCCGCGGGCGCGGTGCTGATCGGGCTCACCAACATGCCGCCGATGGCCAATGGCGGCATGCAGCGCGGCGTCTATGGCCGCGCCGAGAGTCCGTACAACAAGGATTTTCTCACCGCCGCCTTCGGCTCCGGCTCGTCGAACGGCTCGGGCACGGCGACGGCCGCTTCTTTCGCCGCCTTCGGGCTGGGTGAGGAGACCTGGTCGTCCGGCCGCGCGCCGGCCTCCAACAACGCTTTGGTCGCCTACACGCCGTCGCGCGGCGTGATCTCGGTGCGCGGCAACTGGCCGCTGGTGCCGACCATGGATGTTGTGGTGCCGCATACGCGTACCGTCCCCGACATGCTGGAGCTGCTCGACGTCATCGTCGCCGACGATGACGAGACACGCGGCGATTTCTGGCGCGTGCAGCCCTGGGTATCGATCCCCAAGGCTTCCGCGCTGAGGCCGGCAAGCTACACCGGGCTGGCGCTGCAAGGCGTGCTCAAGGACAAGCGGCTCGGCGTGCCGAAAATGTATATCGGCAAGGATAGTGGCGCCAACCGGCCGATCGAGATCCGCGCTTCGGTGCTGGATCTCTGGCGGCAGGCGGCGCGCGACCTGCAAGCGCTCGGAGCCGAGGTGGTCGAGGTCGACTTCCCCATCGTGTCCAATTACGAGCGCGACCGGCCGGGCGCGCTGTCGATGGTCGATCGCGGCCTTGTGCCAAAGGAATTCTCGGCGCGCGAGATATGGGACCTTTCGATCTGGTCATGGGACGATTTTTTGCGCGCCAATGCCGATCCGGTGCTTCCCGATCTCGCCTCGGTCGATGGTCCAAAGATCTTCCCGCAACCGCCGGGCACGCTGCCCGACCGCTATGGCGACGACGGTTTTGACCTTGCCGAATATGTCGAGCGTGCGAAGAAGGGCGTGGCGCCGCTGGAAGACATTCCCACCATCGAGGATGGACTGAAGGGATTGGAAGCAACGCGGCGGATCGATTTCGAGGGCTGGCTGCAGGCGAACCGGCTCGATGCCGTGGTGCTGCCGGCAGTCGCCGATGTAGGTCCCGCCGATGCCGATGTCAGCGAGTCCTCCGCCGATCTTGCCTGGCGCAACGGCACCTGGGTCGCCAACGGCAATCTTGTCTGGCGTCATCTCGGCATCCCGACGGTGACGGTGCCGATGGGCGCCATGGCCGATATCGGCATGCCGGTCGGGCTGACCTTCGCCGGCAAGGCCTATGACGATGTGGCGCTGCTGATGATGGCCGGCGACTACGAGCGCGCCACCCAGCGCCGCACGGTCCCGCCGCGCACGCCGTCGCTGGCGGATGATGTGTTCGCGGGCGGGGAGCGCAGGGGTGTGTCGGGTGAGCCTGGCGATGCGCCGCTCACGCTTTCGCTGAGTGCCGAGACGACCCATGCCGGCGACACCGATGAGATCGAAGTCACGCTTGAGATCGAGGCAGGCGAGGCGGGACCAGATGCAGCAATTGTGAAGGTCCACGTCAACGGCGAGCCGGTCGTCATGCAGGCGAGCGGCAGCCGCTATACCGGGCGGGTGATTGTGCCGGCCTCGACGCACCAGGGCTTCCACAGCGTCTGGCGCGGTTCCTACGGCTCAATCGTCACGGCCATCGTGCGGCTGCCGGATGGGCGCGCAGCGGGCGCGTATGCGGTGACGGGCGGAATTGAGTGAGGCGCGTCGAAGTTGCCAATCTCCCCCCGGGGGGAGATTGCTCAATCCGGCTCCTTCTTACTCCTATGCCATGGCTGGCCTTTGCCCTCCCGCCAGGCGCACCAGCCAAGAGGAAGGTCTGCGAGCTCGCGAAGCGAGCTGTCGCGCTTTACCATCTCCGACAGGCCGACAAGCATGGCATTGGCCATCTCGAAATCGACATTGCGATTAAGGAACTGCCACGCGCCGTCGTCGTCATCGTGAGCGACATAGTCGATGATGTGTTCGCCCTTCATGACCTGACGCGTCGTGAAGACCGCGACATTGGGCGGATCGTCAAACGGCCAATCGGGATCCATCTGTCAGCTCCAGCGACTGGCGAACGGGAGGATTTATCCTCAATCGGATAGGGAAGCGAGCCAGGAATCCCAAAACCGCTGCTGCATGTAGACGAACACGGGCACTACGTCATAGCCTTCGTCAAATATGTTTACTAAGTCGCTCTCCTTGGGACGCTCCCCCGTTTTCACCCTATTCCTTCCACTTCGAGCTGCCGGCGGATTTGGCACAGGGCTTCGAAGTAGTCGTCCTCTTCAGCCTCGATGACCTTTCCTCGGTATTTGCAGGTGAGCCGGCATCTTGCGCCTATATCGCGAAGCTCAAACGTTGCCTGCTCGTCCCCGCCCGTGCCTCCTCCGATCAGGAATACGGTGTATTGTTCATTCATCGTCACTCCCCCAATTGCTCGGCCGATCGTAGTTGCGGCATCTTCGGATTTCAACTCTGGATTGTTAATCTTGACTCGAGGATGGCACTTCCCAGCGCTGCCTTGTTCTTGACCCATACTCCACCCACGCTATCTTCGCGCCATGCCAAACACCGCCCCCTCCGCCGCCGCGCCGCTCATCGTCATCGACCTGCAGACAGGCATGTTCGATGGCCGCTTCGATCCGCCGATCCATGACGCCGACGCAATCGCCGAGCGCGCTCGCGCCCTGATCGACTGGGCGCGCAAAACCGGCCGTAAGGTGGCCTTCGTGCGCCATGACGGGCCGGCGGACGATCCGCTGGCGCCGGGTGCTTCCGGCTGGCCGGTTTGGCCGCAGCTCGGCCAGGCGGCCGACGAGCCGACCTTCGGCAAGACGGTCGGCAATGCCTTCTCCAACGCCGAGCTCGGCCGGTGGGTGGCGAGGCAAGGTGCCGAAGAGGTCGTGCTTATCGGCGCCCAGACCGATTTCTGCGTCGCCGCCACCGTCAAGGGCGCCTTTGCCGAAGGGCTCGGCGTCACCGTGGTCTCGGATGCGCATTCGACGCTGGATTCTATGGAGGAGAAGGCGCCGGCTATCATCGCACGGCACAATGCGGCGTTTGAGGAGCAGGGCGCGCAGCTGACGACGACGGCGGCGCTGGTCGGGGGCTGAGCGGCTTGGCTCCCCCTTCTCCCCTTGTAGGGAGAAGGTACCGCCGAAGGCGACAGGGTGCTGGACGGAGTGGGACGATGGAGGTCAGGCGCTGAAATCACCCACGCCTCGTTTCTTCCAACACCCTCATCCGTCTCAGCGCTCCGCGCCGATCCACCTTCTCCCACAAGGGGAGTAGGGAGAACCCAACCCAAGGAGCCCCGCCTTGCTCAACCTGACCCTGCCCGCCGAAGGAGGCTGCCGCTGCGGCCGTGCGCGCCTGAGAATCTCGGCAAGACCGTTGCTCACCATGGCCTGCCACTGCACCGGCTGCCAGCAGATGTCGTCCAGCGCCTATTCGCTGAGCGCCGCCATTCCTGCGGAAGGTTTCGAGATCACCAAGGGCGAGCCGGTGATCGGCGGGCTGCACGGCGCCTCGAAGCATTATTTCTGCGGCTACTGCATGAGCTGGATGTTCACCCGGCCGGAAGGGCTCGACTGGTTCGTCAACCTGCCCCCGACCATGCTGGACGACCCCGCCTGGTTCACGCCCTTCATCGAGACCTGGACCAGCGAGAAGCTGCCCTGGGCCGACACGCCGGCCGTGCACAGCTACGCGGCCTTGCCGGCCTTCGAGGAATATGAGGGACTGGTCGCGGAATACGCCAGGTCCCAAGCCTGACGGGCCCAAGCCTGACGGGCTAAGACAACCTGGCCGGCCCAAACAAAAACGGCGACCCGGGTCAGATCGCCGTTCAGTTCATGGTCGACGCGGCCGTTGGGGGCGACATTGTTGGGGATGTGCTTGGGCGTCCGCGTCGACCACGGCGGCCTCGTACCGCAGACTGTACTATTGCATATTTTTGGCGCGCGGAAACTTCCGCGATAGCGGAATAGGCAGAGGGCAGGAACTTCCCCACCGGCGCGTGAGATTAAGGTTAACGGCGGTTGCGAAAGACTTTCTACCTTTCGCCGCATTGACCTCGGCCGCCCGAGCGGTGACGACTGACGCTTTCACTTCCAACGGATTGCATCTTGCAGCAGTTTCTCAACGCCAAGCTCGCCGACGGCTCACTGGCCGACCTGACCGTTACCGACGGCCGCTTCAGCGCCATCGCTCCCGCCGCCAACAATCCCGCCAGCCTGGGGGCCGGTGCCATCGACCTCGCCGGCCAGCTCGTGCTGCCGGCCTTCGTCGAGGGCCACATCCATCTCGACACCTCCTTCTATGGCGATGCCTGGCGTCCGCACATTCCCTGCACCAACGGCTTCGACGTGCGCGAGCGCGTCGCCTTCCAGATGCAAAACCTTGAGCAGGCCGCGCCGATGGAGGAACGCGCGAGAAACCAGCTAGAGCTTTGCATCGGCAACGGCAGTCTCGCCATGCGCAGCCATGTCATGGTCGACGCCGCGGTCGGGCTGAAGCATGTCGAGACGATCCTTGCCGTGCGCGAGAAATACCGCGACCTCATCGACATCCAGCTCGTCGCCTTCCCGCAGAGCGGCATCCTGTCCTCGCCCGGCACGGCCGAGCTTCTGGACGAGGCGCTGAGACTCGGCTGCGACTTGATCGGCGGGCTCGACCCGGCGAGCTTCGACCGCGATGTGAAGGGCCATCTCGACGTCGTCTTCGGCCTCGCCGAAAAGCGCGGGGCCCCCGTCGATATCCACCTGCATGACGGCGGCACGCTCGGCCTGTTCGAGATCGAGGAGATATGCGCGCGGACCAAGGCGCTCGGCATGGGCGGCAAAGTCGCCGTCAGCCACGCCTATGCGCTTGGCGACATTTCCGCCGAAGCGCTGGCCAAGGCCGGCGAGATGCTCGCCGCCTCCGGCGTTTCCATCATGACCAACGCGCCCGGCAACCATCCTTTCCCGCCGGTTGCGGCGTTGCGCAAGGCGGGCGTCACGGTCTTTGCCGGCTCCGACAACATTCGCGATTCCTGGTGGCCCTATGGCGATGGCGACATGCTCAACCGCGCCAAAATGATCGGCTACCGCTCCGGCTTCTACGAGGATTCCGAACTGGAAGCTGCCTATGACGTGGTGAGCCATGCCGGCGCCAGGGCGCTGGGGCTGGAAGGCTATGGCATCGCCGTCGGCACCAAGGCCGATTTCGTCGCGCTTAGGGCCGAGCACGTGCCCGAAGCGGTTGTGGCGGTGCCGAAGGAGCGCACGGTCTACCGGGCCGGCAGGGAAGTGGCGCGGAACGGGGAGGTGGTCGATAGCGTAGGCTTGACCGGTCTGCGATCTGCTTGACAGTCCGCTAGTCTTACCTCATTTTCCGGCGAGGCAGGGGAGATTTCGCCATGAAGAAAGAATATTCGAAGCCGACGCTCGTTCGCAAAGGCCGGCTCTCGGCGCAGACCGCGCAGCAGCTTCCTTCGACGGACTAACGAGCTTCTCGCACTGGCGGCTAGCTGAATCAGAACCTCAACCGTCAAGGCTAAACGCCTGATATCGCGCGCTGCGCGAGCCAGTGGCGACGCACTGTGGCTGCCGCGCCTTCAAGACCATAAGTTAATTTGCACACAAATGTTTCAGGCTGCTCCGGCTTCGTGAAGCATTTCACCGTTCTCGCGCAATCGGCTGGTTACACACGCATCTCAAAAGCGGCGTCCTGGGTGAGGGGGCAGCACCGATCTTTCTGCCGCTGCTTTGTGGAGGTTGCGATGTTCAAGAGCCTTAACCGAATCCGCGCCGCGTTCGCGCAGGCGAGCAAGCGCCGCCGGACGATGCGCGAGCTGAACGAACTGCCGCCGGAGACGCGCAAGGACATCGGCTGGCCGGAGTCGGGCGAGGTCGACGAGATACGGCTGCCGTTCTAATGCATGTCGCCCAAAAGTGCGCAGCGGTTTTGGGAGAACGACATGCATCAAAACAAAGACTTAAAGCGCGTCGCCTGGATCCGTTTCTGCGCGACGCGCTTTAAGTGGCTGACGGAGATGCGAGGCCGGCTCAGCCGGGATGTCGACGAGCTTCCAGCCGAACGGCGTCGGCCGAGCGCACCTGATGGCCCGGCCAGCGCCCATTTGGCAGATCCCTCAGCTTATTTCCGCCACGACTGTCCCCGACACCGGGTCCGTGACGCCGAGATCACCGCCGAGGTCTTCAAGCATATCGCGGAACGTGTCGAGTATGCCGATCATCGACGGGCGCGCTGCGGCGAGGCTGTCCATGTCGTTCCACTCGCCGACAAAGCAGAATGTGCGCTCGCCGGTCTTGATCAGGGCGCCTTTGCGAAAGCCCTTGGCGTCCAGCGCGATCTTCTGATGTGCCTCGACGAAGGCCTTTTCCTGGCCTGGCTTGGTGCGAAAGCGGACTACGTTGTAGGCGGTCATAGCTTTCTCCGATCGGTTTGAGGTCAGCCGGCTGGCTTGTAGACGCTGGCAGCCTTGTTGGCGGCCGCAAGCACCGCCTTCATGTCGAGTTCTTCGAGGACGACCATGTCGCGCACCGAGCCGCTTGCTCGCACCGCAAGGGCCATGCCCATCCCGGCAACCTGATCCGGCACCTCACCATTGACGACGACGTCGTACATGCCGCGCGTGAACATTAGGCTGCTCATCCTGCCGCCGACGCTTTCAAAGAGCGCCTGGATTGCAGCTTCGCGGTTCGATCCCTGCATCAGCCCTTTGGCGGCTTGGGGTTCGTAATTCGCCAATATGGTAACCTTCATGGCTATCTCCTCCAAATATCATGTTCTCGGCCGCTCGATTGCCGAGCAGCACGCGGTAGTGTCTCTTCCCTGACATTTGACGTGGTCTTTGGACCGCCTGGGAAATCATGGCCAACGGGCGGTTCAGCCGGAGCATGGCTTCGGCTTGCGACAATATGCGCCTATTCTAATATGACGACAATCCCGTCATGCGCCGAAACCCGAGGCTTGTCCGCTTGGCCGGCCTTACGGACCGTGGCAGGACGGCTATAGCTGAGCCCCATTCCACCCACTAGCCCAGCCACCACCACAGCCCGCCGACCACCAGCGCGGCGGCCGCTGCGCAGGCCGCCAGCATCACATAGGATCCTATGATCATGCCGTTGATGATCTTCTTGATGCTGGCGCGGTCGTTGAGGTTGGGGAAGGGCTCGTTCGGAAGCGGAACGCCGAGGAAATCGCAGAGCGGCGCCCAGCCGTCGGTGACCTTGAAGACCAGGAGCCTTTCCGGCGACACCGCCGCTTTCACTTCGTCGATATAGGCGTTGTAGCGCGCCACCGCCTGGTCGCGGTCGTTCATCACGCCTTTCAGCGTACGGCCCCAGACTAGCTTCCTCGACATGTCGCCGAACTTGCGGCCGAAAGGCGTCAGCCATTCGAGCACCCTGAACTGCCAGACATTCTCGGTGAAGTAGATCGTGTCCATGGTGCTTTCGTACCAGGCCTCGGCGCCGCGCGGATGCAATGTCAGAAGCACTCTGGCGTTGGGGTAGGCCGCCATCAGCTCGCGCCACACGCAGCAACCAGGATTGTCGACGGTCGCGCGGTAATTCGCAAACACGCGGTTCCAGTCGTGCTGGGTGCCGGGCGGGCTGTTCGCCACCTTGCGCCAGAAGTCGAGATGGCTCTTGTTGGCCTTGTTGATGATGACTTCCTGCATGTGGTAGCTCGGGAAGCCAAGCCTGTTCAGCGCAGCGAAAGTAGACCACGTGCCGGTACGGCCGAATCCGGCCCCGATCAGTTCGAGCGTCATTGCCCCATCCCGTTTGGCCGGATTGATTTTCTCTTAAATGCCGGCTTATGGGGTCCATGCTGCGCTGAAGTCGCAAAGCTCGCAACATTCCGTTAGCATTCGTGAAAATATCTAGGCCAAATGTCGCCTGGACGATGCGCCATGGCCGTTTTGGCTATTCACGCCGAAGGCGCAGGCTGATAATAGGTCAGCTAGGTTGACCTAAATACGAAACTCGCCCGCGGGAGGTGCGCCTTGACCCTGTTGAATCTTCTGGCCTCGCGCTCCTCGCGCATGAAGGCCTCGGAAATCCGCGAGTTGCTGAAGCTGCTCGACCAGCCCGACATCATCTCCTTTGCCGGCGGCATTCCGGACCCCTCGCTGTTTCCGGCCGAGGCCATCGGCGACGCCTACCAGGCGGTGCTCGGCGGCGCGGAAGCGGGGGCTGCGCTGCAGTACCAGGTCAGCGAAGGGTTCCTGCCGCTCCGCAAATGGCTGGCCGGCCAAATGGGCAGGCTCGGCGTCCAGTGCGACGAGGCAAACATCTTCATCACCTCCGGCTCGCAGCAGGCGCTCGACTATCTCGGCAAGCTGTTTCTGTCGCCCGGCGACACCGCGCTGGTGACCTGGCCGACCTATCTCGGCGCGCTGCAGGCCTTCAACGCCTACGAGCCGCGTTACGACCAGCTGACCCCGGCCGGGGGCAACATGACGCCGGAGGCCTATCGCGCGGCCGCCGCAGCCCCCACCGCTTTTTCAAAAGGGGGCGGCAAGGTGAAATTCGCCTATCTGGTGCCGGACTTCGCCAATCCGACCGGCAACACGCTCGATGCCGGGCAACGCGAGGCGGTGCTCGACCTCGCCGGCGAGCTCGACATTGCCGTCATCGAGGACGCCGCCTACCGCGCCCTGCGCTATGACGGTGAGGCGGTGCCGCCGATCCTGGCGCTGGATTGCGCCCGTTCGGGCGGCATCGACAACGCCCGCACGCTTTATTGCGGCTCCTTCTCGAAAATTCTCTCGCCGGGCATGCGCGTCGGCTGGGTCTGCGCGCCGCGCCATGTCGTGGAAAAGCTGGTGCTGATGAAGCAGGCCTCCGACCTGCACAGCCCCTCGATCAACCAGATGGTCATGCACCGCGTCGCCGAGACCATTTTCGACGACCAGGTGGAGAAGCTGATCGGCGCCTACCGCCGGCGCCGCGACGCCCTGCTCGGCGCGCTGGAAGCCAGCATGCCGAAGGGCATCTCATGGAGCCGGCCGGACGGCGGCATGTTCGTCTGGCTGACGCTGCCCGACGGCGCCGACGCCAGCGACCTCCTGGCGCGTTCGGTGAAGGAGGCGCGCGTCGCCTTCGTGCCGGGCAACGCCTTCTACGCCGACGGCACCGGCCGCAACACGCTGCGCATGTCGTTCACGCTTGCCGACGATCGCGCGGTTGGCGAGGGCGTGCCGAGGCTGGCGAAGCTGCTGAGGGGGTAGGGCGCCAAATCTCCCCCTCGAGGGTCCCTCGAGGGGGAGATGTAGCCGAAGGCGACAGAGGGGGTCGGTTCGACTGGGCGCGACCTCCTGCGCCGATGGAGGTTGGCGCTCCACGCGCAAGGACCCCTCTAGCCTGCCGGCCATCTCCCCGTCGAGGGGGGAGATCAGCGGCTTCATCGCAGCCCATCACCTGCCGCTCGCGCAGGCGTGATTATCGGCGCGGCCGATTCTTCGGCTAGGGTCACGCCCGATCCAACACCCCCTGGATCATCCGGCCGCGGGGTCCCACCTCCACTGACCGAACAAAAGAGCCCCGACGGCCTCCACCGGCGGGGCTTTTTTCATAAACCTTCGGGTAACCGACGCGGAGAAGTGGGACAGACAACCGGCGCTACTTGTTGCAGTTCTGCATGTTGGACGTCATGGCGCCGCTGGGGGTGTTGTTGTCGGTGTCGTTGGCGCCACTGTCCTTGCAGCGGTCTTCCATGCCGTTCGGCTGCGACTGGGTGGTGGAGCCCGTCGTGGTGGTATCCGTCGTCGGGTTCGGCGAGGTTGTGGTCACCGTTCCGCCACCACTCGTGCCACTGGACACGCCGCCCGACGCATTCGCGCCGCCGGTTGCCCCGGTCGATTGCGCCAACGCGCCCGACGCGGCGAGCGCGATGGTGAGCATGGAAGCTGCGAGGATTTTCTTCATCATGAGGAATTCTCCTTTAGTTTCCATCGTTGTTCAAGTTCCAACGGAGCGTCGCAGGGGATGTTCCGGCTGAAAGAATTCGTGAAGAGTTTGCATCGCCCCTTGCTGGCCTAACGGGCAGGTCGCGTGCCGGCACTTGTAGGGGTGGGCCGGCAAGGTCAAATGTGTCGTCCGGGTTCGCGAGAGAGGACGGGTATGGATGCATCGCCGCGCGTGACGCTGCTCATCGGCAGCGCTCCCGACGTCATGCGCTGCGCCGCCTGGCCGAAGCATGCCTTCGCCGGCATCGTTGCCATCAACAATGCCTGGCGCGTGCGCCCCGATTGGGACGCGCTGGTGCATGCCGGCGATTTCCCGCCCGATCGCATGCCGCAGCCTGGCCCGTCGCGGCAGATTTTCAGCGCCGCCGACTACGTGCCGGCGCAGAACACTTTCGGCGGCTTCGTCTATGCCGGCGGCACCATGTCGATGACGGCGGCATACTGGGCCGTCCATAGCCGGCGGCCGGACGTGCTCGCCTTCCTCGGCTGCGATATGATCTATGATCGCCCCGGCAACAGCCATTTCTACGGCACAGGCCGGGCCGACCCGCTGCGCGACGACATCACGCTGCAGAGCCTGGAGGCCAAGTCCGCACGCCTGCTCATCCATGCGCTGCGGCGCGGCACGCTCTGCGTCAACCTGTCGGACCTGCCGCGCAGCCGGCTGGTTTTCCCGAAACTCACCTTCGAGGACGTTCGCAACCTGTCGCTGTCGCGCCTCACAGCCATGCGGGCCGAATTGCGCGCCGGCATTGATATCGGGGCGGTTGAGGCGGCCGAGGCGCTGGAGCGCGAGTTCGGCTATTTCTACGAGGACGGGATGTATTGGAACCACCTCGACGAGATCGACGGGGCCAAGCTTGCCCGCGTCGACCGGCTTTGGATAGTGGCTGTCGCGGATCTGGTGGCTCCGCCGCTGCAGGAATGCAACGCCGCGGAGTGAATCTCCCCCCTCGAGGGGGGAGATTGGCGGACGCCGTCACGCAAAGTTGCTGGGTGCGGCGCGGGCTTTCGGCTAAACTCCCGGGCAATCCAAGCAGAAGGAGTGAAGCCATGACTTCGCGCTTTGGCCTTGTGGCGCTTGCCTTCGCGGCCTTCGCCACCCAGGCATCTGCCTTTGAAATCTCCAGCCCGTCGGTCTCCAACGGCAAATGGGCCGCAAAATATCTCGGCGACGAGGCCGGATGCGGTGGCAAGAGCGTCTCGATCGCGCTTGCCTGGAAGAACCCGCCGGCTGGCACCAAGAGCTACGCGCTCACCATGTTCGATCCCGATGCCAATGGCGGCAAGGGCTTCTGGCATTGGCTGGCCTGGAACATCCCGCCAAGCGCCAAGGGCCTGGCCGAAGGCGCCGGCTCGAAAGGCGGCAAGCGCTTGCCCAAGGGCACGGTGTCCGGCGAGGGCGGCGTCGGCCGCGCCGGCTATTTCGGGCCATGCCCGCCGCCCGGCAGCGGCGCGCACCACTATGTCTTCACGCTTTATGCGCTGGGCGAAGCGAAGCTGCGCACGCCGGAAAATCCGTCGCCGGAGATGGTGTCGGTCGCGGCGAAGAGCCAGGCGCTGGGCGAGGCCAGTGTGACGTATACCTATGGGAGGTAGCTAATCTCCACCCTTGCGGGGAGATGGCCGGCAGGCCAGAGGGGGTCGTCTCGCGTAGGGCGCCGACGCCCTCGGCCGAAAAGGAGGTTGGCGCTTCACGCGCAGCGACCCCCCCCCGTCGCCTTCGGCGACATCTCCCCCTCGAGGGGGGAGATTAGCCTCACTCCGCCGCTTCCAGCTTGTCCTGCGTCTTCGTCTCGAAGTCGCTGGCGTCGTGGCGCTCGTGCAACTGGTAGGCCGGGTCGCCGGAGATGCGGTTGACCATGCGGCCGCGCTTGACCGCCGGCCTGGCGTCGATCGCGTCGGCCCAGCGCTGCACGTGCTTGTACTCATGCACCGAGAGGAACTGCGCGGCATCGTTGTAGTTGCGCCCCTTGGCGAGCCCGCCATACCAGGGCCAGACCGCCATGTCGGCGATGGTGTAGTCGGGGCCGGCAAGATATTCGCTTTCCGCCAGCCGCCGGTCCAGCACGTCCATCTGCCGCTTGGTCTCCATGGCGAAGCGGTCGATGGCGTATTCGATCTTTTCCGGCGCATAGGCATAAAAATGGCCGAAGCCGCCGCCGAGATAGGGCGCCGAGCCCATCTGCCAGAACAGCCACGAGAAGGTTTCCGCGCGGGCGGCACGCTCCGTCGGCAGGAATTCGCCAAACTTTTCCGCCAGATAGGTCAGGATCGAGCCGGACTCGAACACGCGCACCGGCTTGCGTTCGCTGCGGTCCATCAGCGCCGGGATCTTGGAGTTCGGATTGACCTCGACGAAGCCGCTGCCGAACTGGTCGCCGTCATTGATGCGGATCAGCCAGGCGTCGTATTCGGCGCCCTTGTGGCCGCGCGCCAGAAGCTCCTCCAGCATGATCGTGACCTTCTGGCCGTTGGGCGTGGCCAGCGAATAGAGCTGCAGCGGATGCTTGCCGACCGGCAGTTCCTTTTCATGCGTTGGACCGGCGACCGGCCGGTTGATCGAGGCGAAGGCGCCGCCATTCGGCTTGTTCCATGTCCAGACTTTCGGCGGGATATACTGGTTCATCTCGTGGGCCTTGTTCCTGCGGGGCGGATGCGGGTTCTTGGGGCAAGATTTAGGTACGGCCGCGCGTCCGTCAAAGAAAAAGTTCAAATTTCGTTGAACTAATGACTGGGCCAGCGCGGGCTCTCCCGTCTCCCTCCAAGGGGTCCACAAGGGAGAAGGGAGGTCAATAAGGTCCGCCCTTGCGCCTTTGCCCATTCGCCATACCTATAGAACAAGACCCGCAATTCAGGATCGACCGATGACCATCGAAAAAGTCTCGCGCTCCGTCGTGGCCGTGCGCGCCATGGTTCCGGACGATGCCTTCACCGCCAATGCGCTTGGCACGCGCCGCGAAGGCAGCGGCGTGGTGATCCGCGACAACGGGCTGGTGCTTACCATCGGCTACCTCATCACCGAGGCCGAGGAGGTGTGGCTTACCGACCAGAACGGCCGCGTGGTGCCGGCGCATGCGCTGGCCTACGACCAGGAGACCGGCTTTGGCCTGGTGCAGGCGCTGTCGCCGCTCGACCTGCCGCCTGTCGCCTTCGGCAACCCGAAGAAGGCGAAGATCGGCGACGCCGTGGTGCTGACCGACGGCATCGGCCAGCAGGTCGCCGCCCACATCGTTACCAAGCAGGAATTCGCCGGCTACTGGGAATATCTCATCGACGAGGCGATCTTCACCGCACCGGCGCATCCCTCCTGGGGCGGCGCGGCACTGTTCGACCTCACCGGCAAGCTGCTCGGCCTAGGCTCGCTGCGCCTGCAGATGAGCCGCGCCGGCGAGGTCGCCGACATCAACATGGTCGTGCCGATCGACCTTCTGACGCCGATCCTCGACGACCTGGTGAAGCGCGGCCGGGTGGCCAAGCCGCCGCATCCGTGGCTCGGCGCCTTCTCGGCCGAGTCGAATGGCATGGTGGTGGTGATGAGCGTCGCCGAGGGCGGGCCCGCCGCCAAGGCCGGGCTGCGCCAGGGCGACATAATCTCCGACGTGCGCGACGGCGAGGTCGACGGTCTCGCCGACTTCTACCGCAAGCTCTGGGAGAACCCGGCCGGATCGGAGATTCCGCTGCGTGTGGTGCGCGACGGCCGCGAGACCTGGCTGCGCGTGAAATCCGCCGACCGCAACTCCTTCCTCAAGAAGCCGCAGTTGCAGTAACACCGCATGCATCCAAGGTTGCTGAAGACTTTTCTCGCGGTCGCGCGCACGCGCAACGTCACGCGCGCGGCGGCGGGGGTCAATCTCGCGCAGTCGAGCGTCAGCGACCAGATCCAAGCGCTGGAAGCCGAGCTTGGCGCGAGCCTGTTCACACGCTCGCGGCAGGGGCTGGAATTGACGCCGGCCGGCGAGGCGCTGAAGCCCTATGCCGAGGAGCTTCTGGCGCTCGCCGACGAGGCGCGGGCGGCTGTCGAGGGAGCTATCGGACAGAGGGCCGGCAGCCTCTCGATCGGCGCGCTGGAGACGATTGCTGCCGTAAAGCTCGCCGGCTGGCTCGCCGATTTGCAGGCCGTTCATCCCGGCATCGACATCAAGCTGAAGATCGCCGGCAGCGGCGAGTTGCTGCGCAGGCTCGGCGACGGCGAGATCGACGTCGCCTTCTGCTTCGACGGGCCCGGTGCGCGCGAGCCCGATGAGCGCTTCGCCAGGCGCACCGTCGCGGCCGAGCCGCTGGTCCTGATCGCGCCGCCGGGCGAGAACCGGACGGATGTCGATCTGGCGACGCTTGCCGAGAAACGCTTCGTTGCCACCGCAACCGGATGCGTCTACCGCGCCATGGTCGACAGGGCTTTCGCCGAAGCGGGCCTTGGCGGGCCGAAGCTCGCGGCCGAGGTCGGCAGCATCGACGCCATCGCTGGCATGGTGGCGGCCGGCGCCGGCCTCGGCGTCGTGCCGCGCCTTGCGGTCGCTGCCGCGCTCGATCGCGGCGAGGTCGCCGAACTCGCTTGGCCGGGTCCGGCCCGCTCGGCGGACCTCGTCATGATCTGGCGCCGCCGGCGCGTCCAGCCGCCGGCGCTGAAGCTGCTGCTCGCCGCGGTGGGCGACGATCTTGCATCCGTCAGACCAGCCGGTGCCCGCCCTCGACATGCAGTGTCGTTCCCGTCGTGAAGCCGTTGCCCATCACGAAGCGAAGCGCGTCCGCAATGTCCTCCGGTCGTCCGACCCGGCCCGCCGGCAGGCGCTTGGCCATCGCGGCGAGCGTGTCGTCCTTCTTCTCGCCGGCGACGGACTGCCAGATCGGCGTGTCGACCCAGCCGGGCGAGACGGCATTGACGCGAATCGGCGCCAGCTCGACGGCCAGAGCCCGCACCAGCCCTTCGAGCGCGGCATTGACGGCGGCGACGACCGCGCCACGTGCCGCCGGACGGTAGGCGGCGATACCGGAGACGAAGATGAGCGAGCCGGTGGCCGGAAGCCGCGGTGCGCCGTGCTTGGCAAGCAGCAGCGGGCCATAGACCTTGCTTTCCACCAGCCTTTGCGCCGCTGAAAGCTCGATCTCAGGCAACAGCCGGTAGGCGCCTTCGATATCGGCGGCGGTACTGACGATATGGTCGAGCCGGCCGATGCGCTGAAACAGCGCCGCGACCTCGTCCTCGCGGGCGATGTCGACCGCCGCCGTCTCGAGCGCGGCCGGCCGGCCTAACTCGTCCCGTGCCTTGGCGAGCTTGGCTTCGCCGCGCCCGGCGATGATGACGACCGCGCCCTCATCGAGGCAGCGCCTGGCAAGCGCCAGCCCCATGCCCGAACTGCCGCCGACGATCAGGATTTTTCGGTTGTCCATGTCCATGCCTTTCCTTTGCATGGACGATGATGTGGCAGGCCGGCGGGCGGAGCGGAAACGGAAGAAACCGATAATGCTATCGGAGATTCCGATGAGAGATGAGCGGCCGCCCGACTTTCTGTATGAAAGTCAGGCGGCCTTATGGAACTCCATGTCAAAGCGCAGGGGGTGGCCGAGCGCCTTAAACGCTTCCTCGAGCGAGTCGAGTCGCGAGTTGTGGTCGAGCCGGAACAACCGGTCGACATGCTCGCGCTGGCATTTCAGCTCGCGCATCAGGTCCGCGCGGCTCCAGTCCTTCTCCCTTAGGGCCATGTAGAGCGCAGACTTCAGGAAGATGAGCGCCGGAACCTCCACAAACCATCCCTTGCCCTTGGTTTCCTTAAGCGGGAAGGGGATATCGTCGCCATTCGCGATGCGCGCGGCGATGGCCTCTTCGATTGCATTGCGCCCATTCCGGCAAGCTTCTTCCTCGGTATCGCCATAGGACACGACCTCATCGAACTGAGGTGCCATAACAAACCAGGTATCGTTGTCGTCGGGCGTGAGAGTGAGTTCATACCACATGCACAACCTCCTCTATTTCAGGCCCAGATCCTTCTTGATCTTCTCGACCAAGCGCGTTCCAAGTTCCTTGCCGCCGCCATGCATTGGCAGCTGGGAAACCTTATCTTTGAGACGGACAGTCAGGTGACCGCTTCCACCGCGGTGGGTTTCGAAGGTGCATCCCTACTTGGCGAGCCAGCGCCGTGGTTCGTTCGCGTTCATCAAGATACCATACTCCACACATCTGTGGAAGTCAACAGAAGTGTGGAGTCTATCTAAGCGGTTGAAAAAACGAAAAATTCTAGGTTTTTGGCAGTCTGTGGATGGCACGAACGGCGTCGATGATGCAAACCGCTCTCCCCCATGGGGGAAATGGCAGCTTCGGCGCCGCGCAAGGAGAAAACACCGATGCCCCCGATCAAGGTCGATCCGGACAAGGTTCGCGAATTCCCCGATGCCGAAACCTTCTACGCCTGGCTGGCCGACAACCACGCCGGCGAGAGCGAGGTCTGGATCAAGCTCCACAAGGTGGGCTCTGGCCTTGCCTCGATCAGGCCGAAGGAGGCGATCGATGTCGCGCTCTGCTTCGGCTGGATCGACGCGGTGCGCAAGTCGCTCGACGAGAAGAGCTTTCTGCAGCGCTACACGCCGCGCGGCAAGAGGAGCATCTGGAGCAGGATCAACATCGACAATGTCGCCCGCCTGATCGAGGAGGGCCGCATGACGGAGCATGGCCTAAAGCAGGTCGATGCGGCGAAGGCCGATGGTCGCTGGGACCGCGCCTATGGCGGATCCAGGGAAATGACCATCCCGCCCGACCTGCAGGCGGCGATCGACGCCGAGCCGAAAGCTCGGGCGATGCTGGCAAAGCTCTCCGCCCAGAACCGCTTCGCGCTTGCCTTCCGCACCCACAACATGAAGACCGAGGCCGGGCGCAAGAAGAAGATCGAAACCTTCGTCGAGATGCTGAAGCGCGGCGAGACCATCTACCCGCAGAAGAGGTGAGGTGGGTCGGGTTTGGCAGAGCCTTCGCCGCTCTCGCCTAGGCGGCGGAGCGCGTAATCTCCCCCCGGCAGGCCAGAGGGGGGTGCGAAGGAACTCGGCCTCGCGCAAAAGCCTTCTGCGGTTGATATGGAAACCAAGGAGCAGGCGATGAATACCACAACTCATTCCGGCAAGGTGGCCCTCGTCACAGGCGGCAATCGCGGCATCGGTCTGGAGACCGGGCGGCAACTGGCCGAACTCGGCTTTACCGTGCTCATCGGCGTGCGCAACCTTGCCAAGGGCGAGGCGGCGGCGAGGGAGCTCGGCGGCAATGTCGAGGCCATCGCGCTGGATGTCGCCGCGCCCGATGCGGCAGCCCGTGCCGCGGCGGAGGTCGAGCGCCGCTTCGGCCGGCTCGACGTTTTGGTCAACAACGCCGCCATCCACTACGATCCGTCCGCGCGGGCACTGAAGCCAGACTGGACGATGATCCGCGAGGCTTTCGAAACCAATGTCTTCGGCGCCTGGCGCGTGGCGGTAGCCTTCGCGCCGCTGCTCAGCGCCTCCGGTCACGGCCGGCTGGTCAATGTCTCGTCCGAGGGCGGCTCGCTCGCCTCCATGGGCGCCGGTGCGCCGGCCTATTCGACCACCAAGGCCACGCTCAACGCGCTGACCCGCATCCTCTCCGCCGAACTGCGCGGCGCTGGCGTGCTGGTCAACGCCGTCTGCCCCGGCTGGGTAGCGACTGACATGGGCGGCCCGGGCGGCCGCCCGCTCGCGCAAGGTGCGGCCGGCGTCGTCTGGGCCGCGACCTTGCCGGACGACGGCCCGACCGGCGGATTTTTTCGCGATGGCAGAAAGCTGCCGTGGTGAGCGAAGTCCAGATTTTCGGGGTAAACTATTGAAAAAAAGATGGTTTTTCCACTCGGTCGTCGCGAAATCGTGGCAAGAGTGGAAAAGCAGCCGATTCAATGCTTTAGCCAGCAAACAGCCCAGAACCGGATTCACCTGCCGCCCGTCCGCCATGCTACGAAAATAGCATTCTCCGCCCGCGAAGTGTGATGCTAGGGTCCGTGCACCCAGGGCGGCGGCGCGAGCGGGCGGAGGAGGGATAGCGAGCGAGGCGCGAGCCCGCAATTCCTGCGATATCGGACGGAACTGTTGAACCATTGCGAGGCGGCCGCGTTTTCCGTGGTTGGCCACAAGGGAGGAACCACCAGTGAAAGCATCCTATCTCGTCTCTGCCGCGCTGCTTGCGGCGACCGCGCTGCCTGCTGCGGCCGGCGAAATCTCCGACGGCAAGGTCAAGATCGGCATCCTCAACGACCAGTCGGGCGTCTATGCCGATTTCGGCGGCAAATGGTCGGTCGAGGCCGCCAAGATGGCTGTCGAGGATTTCGGCGGCAAGGTGCAGGGTGCGCCGATCGAGATCGTCAGCGCCGACCACCAGAACAAGCCGGACATCGCCTCCAACATCGCGCGCCAGTGGTACGACACCGAGCAGGTCGACGCCATCATGGAGCTCACCACATCTTCCGTGGCGCTCGCCGTCCAGGGGCTTTCCAAGGAAAAGAAGAAGATCGACATCGTCACCGGCGCTGCTTCCACCGACCTCACCGGCAAGCAGTGCTCGCCTTACGGTTTCCATTGGGCCTATGACACGCACTCCCAGGCCGTCGGCACTGGCGGGGCGCTGGTCGAGCAGGGCGGCGACAGCTGGTACTTCATCACCGTCGACTATGCCTTCGGCTATTCGCTGAAGGACCAGACCGCCAAGCTGGTCGAATCCGGCGGCGGCAAGGTGCTGGGCGAGGTGCGCTATCCGCTGGGCTCGACCGACTACTCCTCCTTCCTGCTGCAGGCGCAGTCCTCCGGCGCCAAGATCATCGGGCTTGCCAATGCCGGCCTCGACACCTCCAACTCGATCAAGCAGGCGGCCGAGTTCGGCATCGTCGCTGGCGGCCAGCGGCTGGCCGCGCTTCTTTTCACGCTCGCCGAAGTGCACGGCCTCGGCCTGCAGGCCGCGCAGGGCGTGGTGCTGACGGAAGGCTATTACTGGGACCGCGACGACATGAGCCGCGATTTCGCCAATCGCTTCTTCAAGCGCACCAACCGCATGCCGAACATGATCCAGGCCGGCACCTATTCGGCGGTGACGCAATATCTCAAGGCCATCGACAAGGCCGGTACCGACGAGACCGAGGCGGTGGCCAAGCAATTGCATGAGATGCCGGTCAACGACGTGTTTACTGTGAACGGCAAGGTGCAGGCCGACGGCTCGATGGTGCACGACATGTATCTCTACCAGGTCAAGAAGCCGGAAGAGAGCAAGAAGGATTGGGACTACTACACCTATCTGGCGACCATTCCCGGCGACAAGGCCTTTATGAAGGCCGAGGACAGCGGCTGCCCGCTCGTCGGCAAGTGACGCTCGAAACCGCCACCGCCGTCCGGCCGGACGGCACGGAAGAGATGCCGCGGGTGGTGCTTTCCGCCCGCGGCCTGAGGCGTGATTTCGCCGGCTTCGTCGCGGTGAAGGATGTCGACCTCGACGTCCATCACGCCAGGATCCATGCGCTCATCGGCCCGAACGGCGCCGGCAAGACCACCATCTTCAACCTGTTGACCAAATTCCTGCAGCCGACCAGCGGCAGGATCGAGCTGCTCGGCACCGACATCACCCGCACGCCGCCGGCGAAAGTGGCGCGCATGGGCCTCGTGCGCTCCTTCCAGATATCGGCGACCTTCCCGCATCTCAGCGTCCTCGACAATGTGCGTGTGGCGCTGCAGCGTCCAGGCGGACTGGGCTACCAGTTCTGGCGTCCTGTCTCGGCGCTGGACCGGCTGACGCCCCGGGCGCGCGAGCTGCTCGCCATCGTCGGCCTCGACGACGCCGCGCACCGTCTGGCCGGCGATCTCTCCTATGGCCGCAAGCGCGTGCTGGAGATCGCCACCACGCTGGCGCTCGATCCCAAGGTGCTTCTGCTCGATGAGCCGATGGCCGGCATGGGGCATGAGGATGTCGGCGTGATCTCCGGCATCATCCGCTCGCTCGCCAGGGACCGCGCCGTGCTGATGGTCGAGCACAACCTCACCGTCGTCGCCGATCTCTGCGACTGGATCACCGTCATGCAACGCGGCCAGGTGCTTGCCGCCGGCGACTACCAGATGGTGAGCCAGGACGAGCGCGTGCGCGTCGCTTACATGGGGACGGAGCATGAGTGAGCCCCTGCTTGCCGTGCGCGACCTCCACGCCTGGTACGGCGAGGGCCATGCGCTGCATGGCGTCAACCTCGACGTCTTGCGCGGCGAGACGGTGACGCTGCTTGGCCGCAACGGCGTCGGCAAGACGACGACGCTGCGCGCCATCATGGGCCTGATCCGCAAGCGCACCGGCTCCGTCACTTTCAACGGCAAGGACATCATCCGCCTGCCGCTGCACCGCGTCGCCCATCAGGGCATAGGCTTCGTACCGGAGGAGCGCGGCATCTTCGCGACGCTGACCGTCGACGAGAACCTCATCCTGCCGCCGGTGGTGGCCAAGGGCGGCATGAGCGTGGAGGAGATCTTCGAGCTCTTTCCCAACCTCAAGGAACGCCGCAACAGCCAGGGCACAAAACTGTCCGGCGGCGAGCAGCAGATGCTGGCGATCGCCCGCATCTTGAGGACCGGCGTCGAGATGCTGCTGCTCGACGAGCCGACCGAGGGCCTGGCGCCGGTGATCGTGCAGCGCATCGGCGAACTGCTGGCGACGCTGAAGAAGCGCGGCATGACGATCCTGCTGGTCGAGCAGAACTTTCGCTTCGCCGCCCGCATCGCCGACCGCTTCTACCTGATGGATCACGGCAAGGTGGTGGAGGGTTTTGCCGTCGGGCAGCTTTCCGCGCACACCGACAAGCTGCACGAGGTGCTGGGGGTATGATGGCCAAATGACCATGATCTTCGGCATCCCCGTCCAGGCCTTCCTCGGGCAGCTCTTGGTCGGGCTGATCAACGGCTCCTTCTACGCCATGCTGAGCCTCGGGCTGGCCGTCATCTTCGGGCTCTTGCGCATCATCAATTTCGCCCATGGCGCGCTCTATATGCTCGGCGCCTTCATCGGCTATCTGCTGCTTGTCCACTTAGGCATCGGATACTGGCCGGCGCTGGTCCTGGTGCCGCTTGCCGTCGGCCTGTTCGGCATCGTCGTCGAGCGTCTGGCGCTGTCGCGACTCTATCGCATCGATCCGCTCTACGGCCTTCTCTTCACCTTCGGCCTCGCCTTGGTCATCGAGGGCGTCTTCCGCTTCTATTACGGCGTCTCCGGCAACCCCTATGCCGTGCCGCCGCTGCTTGCCGGCGGCACCAATCTCGGCTTCATGTTCCTGCCCAATTATCGCGGCTGGGTGGTGGTAGCCTCGCTCATCGTCTGCATCGGCACCTGGCTGCTGATCGAGAAGACCAGGCTCGGCTCGTATCTGCGGGCCGCGACCGAGAATCCGGAACTGGTCCAGGCCTTCGGCGTCAACGTGCCGCTGCTGCTCACGCTCACCTACGGGTTGGGGGCAGCACTTGCCGGGCTGGCCGGTATCCTAGCCGCGCCCGTCTACCAGGTCAGCCCGCTGATGGGCTCGGACCTAATCATCGTCGTCTTCGCCGTCGTCGTGGTCGGCGGCATGGGCTCGATCCTGGGCGCCATCGTGACCGGCTATATGCTCGGCCTGGCCGAAGGCCTGACCAAGGTGTTTTATCCCGAGGCCTCGAACCTCGTCGTCTTCGTCATCATGGCGATCGTGCTGCTCTTGCGCCCGGCAGGGCTGTTCGGAAGGGACGCCTGAGATGAGCGAGGCGACCCTTCACGCAGAGCGCGCTGCCGCCTCGCTGCGGCTGGAGCGGGGCCTCGTCGTGCTGGCGATCCTGGCGCTGATCGCCGCGCCCTTCTTCGTCTATCCGATCTTCGTGATGAAGATGCTGTGCTTCGCGCTCTTCGCCTGCGCCTTCAACCTTTTGCTCGGCTACACCGGCCTGCTCTCCTTCGGCCACGCCGCCTTCTTCGGCGGCGCCGCCTATTTCTGCGCCTACGCGGTGAAGGCCTGGGGCTGGCCGCCCGAGGCCGCCATCCTGCTCGGCACCGTGGGCGCCGCGGGCATGGGGCTCGTCGTCGGCTTCCTCGCCATCCGCCGCCAGGGCATCTATTTCTCGATGATCACGCTGGCGATGGCGCAGATGTTCTATTTCTTCTGCGTGCAGGCGCCCTTCACCGAGGGCGAGGACGGCATCCAGGGCGTTGCGCGCGGCCATCTCTTCGGCGTCGTCGATTTGAGCATCGCGATGAACATGTACTTCTTCGTGCTCGCTGTCTTCCTCATCGGTATCTTCGCCATCTGGCGCATCGTCAACTCGCCCTTCGGCATGATCCTGCGCTCGATAAGAGAGAACGAGAACCGCGCCATTTCGCTGGGCTATTCCGTCGACCGCTACAAGCTCGTCGCCTTCGTCATGTCGGCAGCTCTTGCCGGGCTCGCAGGCGCGCTGAAGGCGATCGTCTTCCAGTTCGCCACGCTCACCGACGTCACCTGGCAGATGTCGGGCGAGGTGATCCTGATGACGCTGCTCGGCGGCATCGGCACCATGGTCGGCCCGGTGGTCGGCGCGGGTCTGGTCGTTGGGCTCGAAAACACCCTTGCCACCTCCGGTTTTCCGGTCACCATCGCCACCGGCCTGATCTTCATGATCTGCGTGCTGATCTTCCGCCGCGGCATTGTAGGGGAGATTTACGCGCGGTGGCTGGCGCCGGCTGCGGGCGGCGAGGGCGGCAAGGGCTGAGTTGGCGGGCCTCCCCAACTTCGTCATCCCAGGGCGAAGCAGGAGCGCAGCTCCGTCGCGGAGACTCTGGGATCCATGCCGTAACCTCGGCCGAGCAATGCAACGGAGCAGAATTCTGCACCGTCGCAACACCTCGACGTCACGGCAGGATCCTATGGTCTGCGCCGCGTCGCTTCGCTCCTTGCTCCGCCATAGGATGACGAAGTGACGGGCGAAGTCCTAAGCCGCGCGCTTGGGTTCGACGGCGAACGGGCTGAGCCCGAGCCAGCTCTGCATTTTCCTGCCGATGGCCTGGTCGCCGGTCAGGACGACCTTGGCGCCGGCCTTCTCGACGGTGAGCACCCCCATCCAGATCGCCGTCATCGTGTGCAGGTCGGTCGAGACGTAGAGGTCGACCTCGAAGCCCGGATCGTACCAGCACAGATCGACCTCGCCATGCTTCTCGACGATCAGCCACCAGGAGCGTTTCGACGCCGGGAGCTCCTGATACAGAAATTGTATCACGGTGCGCCCGTCGGGCAGCGGCGTGGGGTTCAGGTTGCGCCGCATGTCCCACATTAGCAGCGACGGATCGAGGTTCTTCAGCGACAGCCGCGACTCGACCCATTTCTGTCCCCAAAAGCCCATCGCCTCGACCACAGGCCGCAGATCGCGGCCCGCCTCGGTCAGCCGATAGTCGAAGATGCCCTTCTCGCCGGGAACTTCCTTGCGCTCGACGATTCCCGCCAGCTCGAGCTCCTTCAGCCGTTGCGACAGAAGGGTCGGCGACATTTTCGGCACGCCGCGGCGCAGGTCGTTGAAGCGGGTCGAGCCCGCCACCAGCTCGCGCATCAGCACCATCGTCCAGCGGGTGCACAGCACCTCCGCGGCCATCGATAGCGGGCAGAACTGCTTGTATCCGTGCTGGGCCATGATCGGCGTCTCTCCCTCGAAGCTGGACCGAACATTAGACCTTCATGGATGAGGCGGCGAGTACAGAAACTGTATCGGCCCAGTACAGATCGCGGACTGGCTGGCGGCGGCCCTGCCATGCGAGCCCTTTGGTCGATGCACGGGATACCCCTGTGCGCCGCAACCAGGAGACTGATCATGACCGCTTACCTTATCGCGGACATCAAGGTGAAAGACCCGAAATGGATCCCGGACTACGCTGCCGCCGTGCACGATCTCGTTCACAAGCACGGCGGCAAATACCTGTCGCGCAGCGGCAATGTGAAGACGCTGGAAGGCAAGCCGCTCGACACCACGCTGATCGCGCTGATGGCCTTCCCGTCGGAAGCAGCCGCACGCGCCTTCACCAATGATCCGGCCTACGCGCCCTTCGTGTCGGCCCGTCAGGGCGGCAGCGACAGCCGTTTCCAGCTGATCGACAACACCGATCTGGCCGGAACGATTTCGTATCTGCCGAAGGGATGATCGGCGGTCGCCGCATCGGGATCGCCAAGCAACAACAGCGCTTGCCTGTCGCGCCGCCATATTTCCGGCGGCCGGCCGGCTATGCATTTTCAAGAAGAACGGAATGAACATGACATCGAACTTTTGCATCCGGCTCCTCACGGCTGCGGCCGTGCTGGCGGCCTGCACCACCTTCGCGCGGGCCCATCAGGAAGACGCAGCTGCCGTCTCCGGCGACAGTCCGCTGGCCGGCAAGGTGCAGGCGGCCAACAGTCGCTTTCTCGACGTCAAGGCCGCGACGGCCGAAGGCTATGCGCCCATTCCCTGCGCCAGCGGCATCACCGGCGGCGCCATGGGCATCCACTACGTCAACGGGCAGTATCTGAAAGACGACGCGATCGACGTCGCCAAGCCCGAAGCGGTGATGTACGAGCCGATGGCCGACGGCACGCTGAAGCTGGTGGCGGTCGAGTACATCACCTCGAAGGGACCCGCATCGCTCGACGGTCAGCTCTTCAACTTCAACAGCGCGCCCAACCGCTACGGCCTGGGTCCGTTCTACGAGTTGCATGTCTGGGCCTGGAAAGGCAACCCGACCGGCATCTTCGCCGACATGAACCCGAAGGTGTCGTGCGAGCACGCGACGGCGCCGACGCAGTAAAGGTTGAGGATTGGCGAAAGCCGAGGTGACAGCCGATCTCCCCCCTTGTGGGGGAGATGTCCGGCAGGACAGAGGGGGGCGCTGTCCCGCCGACCTATCAGCTTTTCGCAATCCCGTCGCCCGGCAAGTATCGGCTGACGGGCTAAATCAGAAAAGCTGGCGTTCCTTCGCGCCCCCTCTGGCCTGCCGGCCATCTCCCCCACGAGGGGGGAGATTGGCAGCTCCAGCGCCCTGCCATCACCCCACCGGCACTTCCAGCCCGACCTTCACCCGGTCCATCGCGACGAACGTCCGGAAGCGCTTGACGTTGTTGTTCGCGAAGAAGAGCCGCCTGGTCAGCGCCTCGTAGTCTGCCATCGTCGCCACGGTGACAAAGAGGATGAAATCGGCCTCGCCGGTCACGTAGTAGCATTGCTGCACCTCGGGCACTTCTGCGAAGCCGCGCTTGGCGGCGTCGATCAGCTCGGCCCGTTCGCTTTCGACCTCCACCTCGACGAAGATCGTGATCGGATGGCCGATCTTGGCCGGATCGACCAGCGCGACATTGGCGCGGATGACGCCATGCTCCTCCATGCGCCGGATGCGCCGCTGCACGGCCGGCGCCGAGAGATTCACCCTCTCGCCGATCGCCCGCTGCGGCGTGGTGTTGTCCTTCTGCAGGATGGAAAGGATGGCGCGGTCGAAGGCGTCGAGATTGGGTGGGGCGGTCATGGCGACATCCGGATGAAACAAACTTGCAATCAGCTGGCCGAAACAGAGCGCAATTCTCGCTCGCTCCGCAATAGAGTTCAGCGCCTCGGAGAAAAAACGCCATGATGCTGCTCAACCAACGTCCCGAACACGACCAGCCGCTGGTCGCGGCCGATGCCGCCGCGCTCGGCATCGCCGGCGCCGACCATGCCGAGCATTATCTCAAGGTCCGCGACAGCCATGCCGAGACGCCACTGCAGGCCTTGCCGGCGCTGGCCGGCGAGCTTGGCGTCGGCTCGCTGCATGTCAAGGACGAGGGCAAGCGCCTCGGCCTCGGCAGCTTCAAGGCGCTGGGCGGCGCCTATGTCGTCATGCGGCTGGTGCTGGAAGAGGCCGGCAAGCGGCTCGGCCGCACCGTCGATGTCGGCGAGATCGGCGATCCGGCAGTGCGCGCGATCGCGGCGCAGATGACCTTCTGCTGTGCGACCGACGGCAATCACGGCCGCTCGGTGGCGCAGGGCGCCAGCCTCGTCGGCGCGCGTTCGGTGGTCTATGTGCACTCCGGCGTGAGCCGCGAGCGCGTGGCGGCCATCGCCCGCTACGGCGCCGAGATGGTGCGCGTCGAGGGCGGCTACGATCATTCCGTGCGCGAGGCCGCCCGTGTCGCCGCCGAGCGCGGCTGGACGGTCGTCTCCGACACCTCCTGGCCGGGCTATGAGCGCATCCCCGGCCTAGTGATGCAAGGCTACACTGTGATCGTGCGCGAGGTGTTGACGCGCCTGCATGAGCCGCCCACCCATGTCTTCCTGCAGGCGGGCGTCGGTGGCTTCGCGGCGGCGATTGCCGGCCATCTAGCGATCGTGCTCGGCGCAGAGCGGCCGAAGGTCGTGGTGGTCGAGCCCGCGCGCGCGGCTTGCATCTACGCAACGGCCGAGGCCGGGCGACCGGTGAAGATCCCGCATGAGCAGCCGACGGTGATGGCGATGCTCGAATGCCACGAGCCCTCGCTGGTTGCCTGGCGGGTGCTGGCGCGCGTCGGCGACGCCTTCATGACGGTCGACGAGGAGGACGCGGTCGCGGTGATGAACCGGCTGGCGCGCCCCGCCGGCAACGACCCGGCGATCGTCTCCGGCGAGAGCGGCGGGGCGGGGCTCGCCGGGCTGATCCGCGCCGCCGGCGACATGGGCACGCGGGCGGCGCTCGGCCTCGGTGCCAGCTCGCGCGTGCTCATCATCAATTCCGAAGGCGCCACCGACCCCGGCCGTTATAGCGAGCTGGTCAGCATAGCGCCGCAAGACGTGCTGCTGCAAACTGCCTGAAGAGGGATCACGATGGCTGAACTGGACCTCGATACACTGCATCGCGAGATGACTTCGTGGCGGCACGACCTCCATGCCCATCCCGAATTCGGCTTCGAGGAAAAGCGCACCGCAGCCTTCGTCGCGGACAAGCTCCGCGCATTCGGGCTGGAGGTCGCGGAGGGCGTCGGCGGCACCGGCGTCGTCGGCACGCTGACCAGGGGCAGCGGCAATCGGGCGATTGCGCTGCGCGCCGACATGGATGCGCTGCGCATCGCCGAGCAGGGTGCTCAGCCTTATAGTTCGCGGACGCCCGGCACCATGCATGCCTGCGGCCATGACGGCCACACCGCCATGCTGCTGGGCGCCGCCAAGTTGCTCGCCGAAGAGGGTGGCTTCGACGGCACGGTGCGGTTCATCTTCCAGCCGGCCGAGGAATGGGGCAGGGGCGCGCTTGCGATGCTCGCGGACGGCCTGCTCGAACGCTTCCCCTTCGAGGAAATCTTCGGGCTGCACAACATGCCGGGCCTGGCGATCGGCCATTTCGAGACCCGTGCCGGGCCTGTCATGTCGGCGGAAGACAATTTCGAGATCGTGCTGAAGGGCCTGGGCGGACATGCCGCGCGGCCGCATGCGGGGCGCGAGACGCTGGTCGCCGCCTGCGCGCTGGTCGTCAACCTGCAGACTATCGTCTCGCGGCGCTTGAGCCCCGCCGATATCGGCGTCGTCTCGGTCACCGAGCTCATCACGGACGGCACCCGCAACGCGCTGCCGGGACTGGCGCGCATCCTCGGCGACTGCCGCAGTTTCCGGCCGGAAGTGAGCGCCACCATCGAAAAAGAGATGCGCCGCATCGCGGAAGGCACGGCGCAGGCCTATAATGTCGCGGCGCAAGTCACTTACACGCGCGAGTTCATACCTTTGATCAACGACGCGACCCTCTCCGACGAGGCGCTTGCGGCAGCCCGCACCGTGCTGGCCGACGATGCCGTTGGCGTCGCGGCTGAGCCGATGACTGCCTCGGAAGATTTCGCGCGCTTCCTGACCGAAGTGCCCGGCTGCTTCGTCTTCCTCGGCAACGGCAACTCCGCGCCGCTGCACAACCCGGCTTACGACTTCAACGACGAAGCCCTGCTCCACGGCGCGCGCTATCATGCGGCGGTGGTGAGGAGACGGCTGGCGGTGGGGTGAGGGCTGCGAGACAATCAAAGACGTTGGCGCGAGGCACCCCCCTCTGTCCTGCCGGACATCTCCCCCGCAAGAGGGGGGAGATCGGATCTCACGCCTGCTTTCGCCAATCTTCGGCGTCGCAGGATGAGCGCCGGCGATGAAATCGCCAAACACCCCCTTGCGGGACCCTTGCGGGGGAGATGGCCGGCAGGCCAGAGGGGGGTGGGACGGAGCGCGGCGTGCGTGAACGAACCTCCTGCCTCTTCCCCCCGGTAACCCTTTCTTCTCTGCTTCCATGCACAATGTCCCGACGGGGAGCAGGCAAACCAGGGCATGGCTGACGACAACAAACGCAACGGCGAATTCTGGGCGCTGGCGCTTGATCGCGCTCAGCTCGGCGTTTGGGACTCGAACCTCGCCACCGGCGACTGCTACTATTCGCCGACCTGGTCGAAGATGCTGGGCTATGCCGAGGGCGAGCTCGCCAACACCTCCGATCTCTGGCTGACGCTCACCCATCCCGACGACCGCGAGCGGGCGATGGCAAGCGGCGAGCGCCATATCGCCGGCCTTACCCCGTCGATCGAGACCGAGCTGCGCCTGAAGCACAAGGACGGCCACTGGGTCTGGGTACTCGACCGTGGTGGCATCGTCGAGCGTGATGACGAAGGCAAGCCGCTGCGCATGATGGGGGTGCAGACCGACATCACAAGGCAGAAGGAAGCCGAAGCCGCGCTGGAGCAGGTCAACATCCGCATCCGGCTTGCGCTCGCCGCCAGCGGCACTGGCATCTGGCACTACGACATCGGCACCAACAAGAGCTATTGGGACACACGCACCAGGGAGATCTTCGGCCTGGTCAGCGATACCGACGAAGTGACCGCCGACCTCTGGCACACCTATCTGCACCCTGACGACAAGGAAACTACCGAACGGGCACACTTGCCGCCGCCGGGCTCGGAGGGCGTTACCGCCACGCAATACCGCATCGTGCGGCGCGACGGCGTCGTCCGCCACGTCGAGTCGCTGGTGCGCTTCATCGCCGCCGGCTCGGCCGGCCAGATCCTCGGCACCGTGCGCGACATCACCGACGAGAAGAAGCGCGCCGAGGAGCTCGCCTACGCCGCGCGCCACGATGCGTTGACCGGACTGTTGAACCGCTCGGCCTTCGACCGGCTGCTGGCCGAACACATCGGCGCCACGAACCGGCTGCCGCTCGCCGTCTTCTATGTCGACCTCGACTACTTCAAGGCGCTCAACGACTATGCCGGCCACGCCGCGGGCGACCTCGCGCTGAAGAGCGTGGCGGCAGGTATCGTCGCCAGCCTGCCGCCCTCGGCGCATGCCGCGCGCCTCGGCGGCGACGAGTTCGCGCTGCTGGTGCCGAATTGCGAGGACGCCTGCGCCGAGCGGCTCGCGCGCGCCGTGCTCGCCGCCGTGCGCGACGCCGATCTTGGCCCTGCCGTCACCTCTCGCCGGCTCGCCGCCAGCATCGGCATCGCCTTCGTGCGCGATCCCAGGACCACGGTGGCCGATGCGCTCGCCTGCGCCGACGATGCCTGCTACGCCGCCAAGGCCGGCGGGCGCGACCGCTTCGCCGTGTTCTCGGCCGAAACGGCTTCCGGAGCCGGCGGCCTCAATGCCGCTCGGCTCGCCGCCGATCTGGTCGACGCCATGGAGGACGGCAGGCTGAAGCTCTTCGGCCAGGAGATCCATCGGCTGGGCAGGCCCTGGGAAGACAGCCGCCATGTCGAGCTGCTGGCGAGGCTCGCGGCGCGCAACGGCAAGCTGATCCCGCCGGGTGAGTTCATACCGGTGGCTGAACGCTTCGGCCTCGCCGCCCGGCTCGACCGCTGGATTATCCGCACGGCGCTGTCGCGCCATGGCAAGGCGATGCTCTCCGGCGCCATCTCGCTCGGCTTCAACCTGTCGGCGCAGACGCTCTCCGATCCGCAGCTCTGGGATTTCGTCGACGCGGCGATCGCGCAGAACGGCGCGCCGCCCTCGGCAATCGGCTTCGAGATCACCGAGACCGCCGCCGTCACCAATTTCGACGCCGCGGAAGAATTCGTGCGCAAGGCCAGGCTGCGCCATTGCCGCGTCAGCCTCGACGATTTCGGCGCCGGCATGAGTTCGTTCGAATATCTGCGGCGCTTCCCTGTCGATGCGATCAAAATCGACGGCTCCTTCATAGAGCACATCGCCGACAGCCGCTTCGACCGCGAGATCGTCTCGGCGATCACCGGCATAGCCCGCTCGATGGGCTGCGCGGTCGTCGCCGAGAAGATCGAGGAGAAAAGCGCGCTGGAGGTCCTGATCGGCATGGGCGTCGCCTATGGCCAGGGCTATTTCTTGCACCGCCCGGAGCCGCTGGAGGCGATCATGGCGCGGGCGACAGGTGGGGCGGAGAAGCGTTTCGGCTGAGAGCGATCTCGCCCTTGATGAGGAGATCCCAACTAGGAAATTCTTAAGCCAGGCCGGCTATTGCTGGCGTGTTGATCGCCCGCTCGAGACATGAGGTCTTGGCTCGTATATTCGGCGCCCGCACCATGACGGACGGGCGGCCTCGAGACCGGCAATGTCTTCACCGCCCGTGTTGAACAATCCTGCCTTGCTGATCCTGCAGCAGCAACGCTCGTCGGCGCCGGCCAGATCGGCCACGGACAGCCGCGCCGGATCCGGCGCCGGCTCGCCGCCGTTGCAGGCGCCGGCCGAGATGTCTCAATCCATATTCAGCGTGAACAGCCTCAACATCACGGCAACGAAAGTCTGGCTGATGGAGCGCGCGGGCAAGGAGTTCGGCGTCGACCAGGCCGACTACGAGTCCGTGTTTTCCTACGGTTCGGCCGTCAGGAATGCGGTCGAGGCGTTGAAGCGGCAATCTCCCTCGGCGATTGCCGGGATCGAAAAGCAGCTCGGCCTGGACCAGCTCGGCATTTCGCTCGATATGCTGGTCGATGCGATCGTCGATCCGGCTGGCAGCGACGGCGATCGCCTGGACGCGGCGCTTGAGATGCACCTGGGCGAGATCGCCGAGCCCGCCTCGACACAGTCTGACGAGATCGGACTCTACGGCGGCTGAATGGCTGATCTCCCCCCTCGAGGGGAGACTACATCTGCTCAATGATGGGCGTGGCTCTCGTTGCTCTTGCGCGTGGCCGCGGCCTTCTTGGCCGAAGCCGACCGCTCCGCCGCCGGGCGCTCGCCGGAAGCCTTGCCGCCCATCCGGCCGCCCTTGTGCGCCGCCGGATTGCCGGTGTGCTTGCCGCGGCCGGAGCCGCCTTCCATCTTGCCGCCGGCATCGTCCTTGTTGACGGTCGCCCAGGCGCGCCGTTCGGCTTCCTTCTCTGAAACGCCGCGCTTCTCATAGCCCTCGGCGATATGGTCGGCCTTGCGCTCCTGCCTGTCGGTGTATTTCGATTTGTCTCCACGTGGCATTCTTGTTCTCCCTGGTGGTCGGAGTCCGACGGTCCGCCGCTCTTCTCAGATGCGGGGATGGTCATCTTAGAGGCGGGGCCGATCAGCCCTCGGCCTTCATGGTGCGTGCGATCTCAAGCAGCTTGTCGCGATCGTGCCCGTGCTCGCGGATCAACTCGCGCGCCTGCCTTGGCGAGAGGTCGGTGTTCTCCGCCAGGAACCGCACGTCCGGATCCTCGCCGCCCTTGGTCGGCAACTGCCCGTCCGCCGGACGGCCGGCGCCCGGACGACGTGGAAGCTCGCTTTTGTGCATCGTTTTCTCCTTCCGATGGTGGACCAACCCTTGGCGAAGGGACTGGTTCCTTTCGCTGTGGGTTCGTGTCCAGGCAGGCTTCGGGCGGTCAGCGCATCAGGCGCCGAGGGCAGGATCAGCGGCGCGTGACTGTCGAGAACCGTTCGTCGGCGCCATCGATGAGCATGGCATGGACTTCATCGGCAATCTAATTTGTGTTCCGCTCTTGCTTGCGCCCCTGTTCTTGCCTGCGCCCCGAGGCCTCCTTCTTGCGGCGCAGCACCTCGTCGGTTCCGACGATGTCTTTCGAGCCACCGGTGATGGCGGTCGAGACGACCGCAGGCGGATCGCTGGCCGGGAAACTGTCCTCCAGGCCGGACTGCAACTGCTCTTCCAGCGTCTCCGGGTTCTCGGAGCGCCCTGCCGTGCGGCGGTCGTCAATCTCTTCCAGGTCGTGCTTGGCATCGGGATGCTCGCGCACATTGCGCAGCGTCGACACCACGAGCTCGACCGCGAACTCCTTCATCGCGTCGCCGTCCGGCGCAGCGACGGCGGTTTCCTCGACGAGGCGCACGAGCGACGTCTCGAGCTTGTCCAGCTCCTTCATGCCCTGGCAGCGCGCCAGCCTCTGGGCCAGCGAATGGATCAGCAGCGGAGCGAAGGTCGAATAGGCATGCACGCGTGCCTCGTCGACGCGATCGGGGTGAAGTGCGCGCACGGACATTGATGCCTCCCTTGAAACGTCCTGCCGGCGGCGAGCCACGGCATGTTTCTGAGGAACCGGGGGAAGGCGAAGAAGTTCCAATCACGGCAGGCGCGGAGAGCAGCGATATCCGGGAGGCTGCGCCCGCGCCCCCAGCCGCCGTCGAGGGCTTGATGATCGAGGGGCCACGGTCCGAACCGTGCCTACGACTGAGGTCCGAACGGCCCGCGCATTGGGCCGTCGGCGGCAACCAAAGCGATGGCTTGGAGTTGGTGGGCGGTCGTCGATGGACCCCCCTCCGTCGTCGGCGCTTTGGGTGCCCGCCATTTCCGCGCAAAGGCGGGCACCCATACTGTCGGAATCCAACAAACCATCGGAACAAGGAAGCCGCGTTGCCGGTTTCGAAAGCGAGACGACGTTTTGACCTTTATTTCTGCCAAGCCCAAGCTGCGGGACACTGAAAGCCAACCTGCAAACGACAATCACCTCTCCGCCCTCGGCGACACCTCGATTCTCGAATTCATCAATGACGATGACGATGTCGCCGACATTGCCAGGCGCGCCGAACGGCTGGGCAATGCCGTGGTGATCGCGATGGCGCTCGGCCTGATCGTTGCGCCTGCGATCTATCTCACCCTGGTCTACGGCCTGTAGCCGGCGGAAGAAAATCGCTGAGCGTGGCGGCTGTCTCGGCCGCCGCCTCCTCGGGAAAGAAATGCCCGCCGGGCATCGCTCCGCCGCTGACATCGTCGGCCCACTCCCGCCACAGCGCCAGCGGCCCGCCTTCTCGCACGTACCATTCGGCGAGCGCGCCCTGTCCGCTCCATAGCGCCAGCACCGGGCAGGTAATGCGGCGGCCGGCTGCCCGGTCCGCATGATCGTGCTCGCGGTCGAGTGTCGCCGCCGCACGGTATTCCTCGCAGATGGCGTGCGCATGGACCGGATCGCGCAAGACCTCGGCATAAGCCTGCCGCACCTCGGCGGGAAAGGCGGCAGGCGAGGAGCCCCAGCTTCCCAGCGCATTGTCGACGATCGCATCCGCGGCCGTCGCCATGATCGCCTCCGGCAGCGGCGCGGGTTGCGCCAGCAGCGACCAGGGCCAATAGCCCAGCGCCAGCCGGGCGTCGGCCCGGTCCCAGGCATCGGCAGTGGGTACGATGTCGAGCACGGCAAGCTTTTCGACGCGGTCGGGGCGGTCCAGCGCCAGGCGATAGGCCACGCGCCCGCCGCGATCGTGGCCGGCAACCATGAAGCGTTGAAAGCCGAGCTTCGTCATCAGCGCCGCAAGGTCGGCGGCCATGGCGCGCTTGGCGTAAGGCGCGTGATCCGGATCGGACGGCGGACACGAGCTTTTCCCGTAGCCGCGCAGGTCGGCGCAGACGACGCTGAAACGGTCGGCGAGCTTCGGCGCCACGTCGCGCCACATCAGATGCGTCTCGGGGAAGCCATGCAGCAGGAGCAGCGCCGGGCCGCTGCCGGCAGTCCGGATGAATATCCGTGCCGCGCCCGTATCGACTTCCGCGCTTTCGAAATCGCCGAACATGCTATGCCTCCGGCAGGCGGAACGGCCGAGGGCGGGGATGGTTGCCGCGGCCGCGGGCCGAATGGGTTCTCTCGGCCGGCGCCTTCCGATGTTCAGCTCCAGGCGGACTCGAGTGTAAGGGAAGCCCCCTCGCTGTCCGTCTGAATGTGTTCGGTGTTGTCCAAATCGAAGTAGAAGCGTTCCATCTTTGAGAGCATCCGCTGCAACTTCAACGTTCAATCCAGGCGCGCGGTCATGGTTCCAAGCGGCTGGTCGGTAGCGTGAATCCGCTTGCCGACAGCTCGTTGCGCGGCTGTTCATCGCAACCCGCCTGGCTCTCCAACGTTAGCTATTGCGAATGCACAACAGGCGGGCCGGATGCTGGAATCGCTTTATCTCAAACTGGGTCAGCACGATGCCCTCTCCGAAAACGAGAAGGCGTTGCTGGCCGACGCCATGTCGGTCGAGAAGTATTTCGCCATCGGCGAGGATATCGTTCCGGAAGGATCAAGGCCGACTGTCAGCACGTTGATCGTCGACGGGCTCGCCGCTCGCTACAAGGTGCTTGAGGATGGCGGGCGGCAGTTCACTTCTCTGCAGGTGGCCGGCGACTTCGTCGACCTGCATGCCTTTCTCCTGAAGACCATGGACCATGGCATCATCGCGCTCTCGCCGTGCCGCGTCGTTGCGGCCCAGCACAGCACGCTGCGCGTGATAACCGAGCAGGCGCCTCACCTCACCAGGCTGTTGTGGCTGGACACGCTTGTCGACGGTGCCATCCACCGCGAGTGGATCGTGGCCATGGGCCGGCGCTCCAAGACTTCGCATCTGGCGCATCTCATCTGCGAGTTGTTCGTCAGGCTTCAGGTCGTGAAGAAGACCCGCGGCATGAGCTTCAATCTGCCGCTGTCACAGGCTGAACTCGCCGATGTGCTCGGCCTCTCGGTCGTGCACATGAACAGGGTGATCGGCGCGCTGCGGCGCATGAACGTGATCGGCTGGGTGAACCACACGGTCACGATCCTCGACTGGAATCGCCTCGTCGCGATCGCGGAATTCGACCCGACCTATCTCAGCATGAGCAACGAGCCGAGGTGAGGACGCTTCAGCCCGGCGGGCCCTTGCCGTTGCGTGACCACAGGGCGTCGAGCATTGAGAGCGCCGCGCTTGGGCCAGCCTGCTTCAGGAGACCCTGCTGGGCGGCGGCCTTCTTGAAGGCGGCGAAGGCGACGGCCGGGCGGCAGATGCCCGCCATGGCGTCGTCCACCAGCCGCGCCGCCGCGAGATAGTCCGGCGCCTCCTTGTCCTTCCATGTTCCGCCCAACGCCTTCTTTGCGTCGGCGACCGAGCAAACCACCATCGAGCCGCCGTTGACGAAGCGGATGGGGAGCGGCAGGAATCGGCTCATCGCCCGTCACCGTCCAAGCAATTCACGCGCGCCAGGCGAGGCCGACGAAGGGCGCCGCGGTCACCACCGGCGCCGCCAGCATGAAAAGGGGACTGTTCGAATGGATTTCATGTTGCCACCAGCCAGGATTGAGATCGCCATAAACAAAGATTCCGCCTGCCGGTTGCACACTATCGGCCAAGGCGGGTTACAGAGGGCCGAGCTACATATTGCTCGCTGGCCGGATGGGCGGAGGCGGACGATGGGGCGGGGCGCGGCCGCGGCCTTAGCGGGACGTCGGCGAGCGAGGCCCGGATCGGCCTGAAAAGAATGGTTGGCGCGGCGGCGCGCTGGCGCAGAAATGCGTCCGACAGCCTGCCGATAAGATTTCGAATGTCCATGGAACTCTCCTCCTAAGAGTCTCCCCAAACAACGATCGACTAGCACTTGCGGCGACCGCCCGCATTTAACTTTGATGCACAGTGCGCCATGCCGGCAGATCCGGTGAAGGCCAACCTTTTCCACCGGCATGCGTTGTCTATCGAGAAGGAGATGACGAATGCCGACCGGCACCAGATCCAAAACCGATAGCTCGAATATGGCGATCCGGCAGCGGAACGTGCAGCGCAAGGTCGATGCCACCGACCGCGCCAAGCCAAGCGGCAAATCCAAATCGCAAGGCCCGATGCAGGTGGGCGCCAGGCAATATCCAGCGCCGCCTTTCCCGAAGCAGCACCATCCGAAGCCGGGCGAGGAATGGGCGATCGAGCCGGCTCCACACTATGACGCGCCGTTCTGGCAGGGTTCCGGCAAGCTGGCCGGCAAGGTGGCGCTGATCACCGGCGGCGATTCCGGCATCGGCCGCGCTGTTGCGGTGCTCTTTGCGCGCGAAGGCGCCGATGTCGCCATCGTCTATCTCAGCGAAGATCGTGACGCCAAAACGACAAAAGCCGCGGTCGAGGCCGAAGGCAGGCGCTGTGTCACGCTCCGCGGCGACGTCGCCAAACGCGCCTTTTGCCGCAAGGCGGTGGAGCAGACGGTGAAGGCCTTGGGCGGGATCGACGTTCTCGTCAACAACGCCGCCTTCCAGGTGCATTCGGCCGATTTCGCCGACCTTACCGAAGAGCATTTCGACACCACGCTGAAGACCAATCTCTACGGCTATTTCCACATGGCGCAGGAAGCGGTTCCGCACATGAAGCCGGGCTCGGCGATCATCAACACGGGCTCCGTCACCGGCATAGAGGGGTCGAAGGAACTGGTCGATTATTCGATGACCAAGGGCGGCATCCACGCCTTCACCCGGGCGCTCTCCGGCAACCTCATCGCCAGGGGCATCCGCGTCAACGCGGTAGCGCCGGGCCCGGTATGGACGCCGCTCAACCCGTCGGAGAAGGAGGCCGGGGACGTGGCGCAATTCGGCGCCAAGACGCCGATGAAGCGGCCGGCCCAGCCGGAGGAGATCGCACCGGCCTATGTGTTTCTAGCCTCGCCGCAATGCTCGAGCTACATCACCGGCGAGATCCTGCCTATCATCGGGGGTTACTGAACCCATGAGGAGGATCCAATGAAGAAAACACTTCTTGGCTTCGCCATTGTCCTGATGTCGGGCCAGATGTCGGGATTTACCGCCGCGGCCCAGACGCAGCCGACGAATCCGCAGATCGAGGACTGCCAGGTCAAACCGGACGACAACGCGACGCCGAAGCAGAACGGCGAGCAGCCGAAAGCCCAGGCCGATGATCTGTCCAACAACCTTTCCGACAGCCTGGCGCCTTGCGGCGGTGTGCT
Source organism: Mesorhizobium tamadayense (assembly GCF_003863365.1). Lineage (GTDB taxonomy): Bacteria > Pseudomonadota > Alphaproteobacteria > Rhizobiales > Rhizobiaceae > Mesorhizobium > Mesorhizobium tamadayense. The sequence continues at coordinate 42,631 of NZ_RQXT01000039.1, forward strand.
GAAGCCTCCGCCGACTGGCGACATGAACGCCGCCGTCCCGCCGGCCGACACCAGCCAGATGCCGGTGATCAAGCCGGGCGAGGTTCCGCCGCAGCCGCCGAAGTAAAAAGTCGGCCTCGCGTGAAACCTTTCCAGTTCGCCCGAGTTGACGGCGTGTAGTCCCCGGGACTACTCCCACAACTGCCGCTCCGGTTTCTCCCAACCGGGGCGGTTTTTGCTCCCCATGCGGAACGAACGCTCCCAGCCGCTGTCGAAGCCTGGCCCGTGGCACGGAACCATCAGGCCCGCGCCGAATTGACCTCAGCGGGCCGCGTCAGCCGGACCTGGTGGTAAAGAGAACAGGGTTTGGTTTCTCCGGCTTCACACCCTGGCCAACGAAACGGCAGTCGAGCTCTTGTCCCACCCGGCCCGCCCAGTCGTTGAAAAGCGCCGAGCCCGATCGTCTTCAGACCGTCGGAGCCGCGCTTGAGGATTCGGTTCCGAAGACGGCCGGAGGAAAGATGTCGCGCTGGTTTCGGGAAGCCTGGATTCTGCTGAAGGAGAGCGCCACCGGCTACTTCAACGACAATGCGCTGAGCCATGGCGCGGCGATGGCCTTCTACGCCACGACCTCGCTGGCGCCGATCCTCTTGATCGTCGTGGCGATCGCCGGCATCGTCATCGGCAACGACGCCGCGCAGCTCGCGCTTTCGGTCGAGTTCTCAGGCGTGATGGGCCCGCAAAGCGCCGATCTCCTCAAGGCAACGATCGAGACCGCCTCGCATCGCGAGTCCAGCACGCTGGCAGCCATCATCGGGCTGGTCACTCTCCTCGTCACCGCCTCCGGCGTCTTCGGCGAGATGCAGCAGTCGTTGAATGAGATCTGGAAGGTCAAGCCCGATGGCGTCTCGCTGTCGCGCCTGGTGCGGGCGAGGGCGGCGAGCCTCGGCCTGGTGGCCGCGCTCGGCTTTCTGCTTCTGGTGTCGCTCGCGGCAAGCACGGCGATCTCAGCGCTGGGCGAATACATCAACCAGCACCTGCCATTTGGCGAGCTGATCGTGAGCGCCATCAACACCATCGTTTCCTTCGTGCTGATCGCGCTGCTCTTTGCCGCGATCTACAAGGTTCTGCCGGACCGCACGCTGAAGTGGCGCGACGTCGCCATCGGCTCGGTCGTCACCGCGCTGCTGTTCACCATCGGCAAGTCGCTGATCGGCTGGTACATCGGCACCAGCGCCATCGCGACGTCCTATGGCGCCGCCGGCGCGCTGATGGTCGTGCTGGTCTGGGTCTACTACTCGGCCCAGATATTTCTCTTCGGCGCCGAGATCACCCGCGCCTATTCGGTGCGAAGCGGCAGCCGGCCGGACCTTGCTCCGGTGGTTGCCGCCAGGAAAGGGCAGGAGCAGCGGGAAGCCGTCGCCAGCTACAAGTCCACAGTCGCGGAGAGCGCCCCGGCGGCGAACGTTACGGCGCCGCGCGCTGCAAAATCCGCCGGCGAAGTCGGGGTCTGGATTGTCATCAGCAGCTTGATCACGCTTTTGATTTCCCAGTGGGGACGGCGCGGGAATTGACGTTGCCCAGGCGGTTTATAGTGTTCCGGAATCAGCAGCACCGCCTCTACGGTGCTGCATATCGGCTGGCGCTCGGGCTCAAGAGGGCGGCCGACGCGCCCGAACCTCGTTCGTCGCAAGATCCGGCCCTAGCGCTCCTCCTGACGCTTTTCGATTTCATAGGAAAGCCAGCGGCAGAACATGCCGACGATCGATGTCGCGGCGCCGCCGAGCAGGCAGGCAGTCAGCACCGGGCTTTGGGATGCGCTCGACCAACTGACGACGGCCAGCAAGGCCACGCTGATCGTCGAGACAAGATAGCCCATGCCCTTGAGCAGATGCAGCGTCGATGTGGTCATCTCGGACAGCCGCCCTTTCGCCCATGGGGAACAATCAGCCGCGACTGAAGTTCCATCTCCGCAGTGTCCCTCCAAGGTAGCTGCCGGCCGGCGGACACGTCCGGCCGGGCCTGCGCTTTGCAAAAGGCGCAGGCCTTGGCGCCGCGGAGTGACAGGGCTTCCATGCATCGACCACTTTACTTCCTTGCCGAGTTTTTCTCCAAACCGCCGGGATTCTATGTGCTGCTGACGGCCGCGCTGATTTGTGCCGTCGTCGCCAGCGCCTCTCTCGGCACCTACATCGTCTCGATTTCGGCATTGGCGCTGACCGGCGTCGTGTTGATCCAGAATGCCCGCGACACGGCAGCCATGCAGGCCAAGCTCAACGAGATCATCATTGCGCTGGAGGCCGCCCGCAACGAGGTCGTCGGCCTCGAGCATGAATCGCCGGAGCACATAAACAAGGAACTGGAGAATATCGCATGCCGCCGCCGCGGCGGGCGTGAGCGCTTGCGGGCCTGCGTCCCGGGGAAGACCCGAACGATTGGCGGAGTCGTCGAAGCTTTGAACTTTCTCTAGGCGTCGGCCATCTGCTTTCTCTTGGCTTCGGCGCACCGGGCACGGAACTCCTCGACCTCGGCTTCGGTGAGATGCTCGATGCCGATGAAGTCGTTCTTGGCGCGGCCAGCGCGGATCAACTCGTCGAGTTTTGCCTGGATGGCCGCGCCGTCGCGATTTTGCGTGTTCTGGATCAGGAACACCATCAGGAAGGTGATGATCGTGGTGCCGGTGTTGATGATGAGCTGCCACGTTTCCGAGTAGTGGAATAACGGCCCGGTTGCTCCCCAGAGCAAAACCGACGCCAGGCAAAGGGCAAAAGCCCATGGCCTGCCGGTGGCGTGCGCGACGGCCCCGGCCATTCGATTGAATGACTTTTCCATATGTCGATCTGAGCGATGTCACGAGCCCCGGTGAAATATTGCCAGGGCTCGGGAGAAGAACAGGATTGAGGGAAGATCCTGCCTTCCGCTACGCCGCCTCGGCGGCGACGTTGACGGCGGATTCGGCAAGTTCAGTGAGCGCGGCGTCGGTCTCCTTCTCCTCGCCGAGTGTCTTGTCGAGAAGGTTGACCGCCTCGGTCAGCCCGAGTTCAGAGGCCCAGGTTCTGAGCGTGCCATAGCGCGAGATCTCGTAGTGCTCGACCGCCTGCGCCGCCGCCAGCAGGCCGGCGTCGAGTGAGGGCGATCCCTTGTATTCCTCCATGATCTCGGCACCCTCCTCGGTGATGCCCACGATCGCGGCGCAGGTCTTGCCGACCGGCTTCTTGTCGATCACGTCGAACACTTCCTCGAGCCGCGCGACATGCTCCTCGGTCTGGTCGCGATGCTTTTCGAAAGCAGCCTTCAGATCGTCGCTTTGCGCCGCCTTGGCCATCTTGGGAAGCGTCGCGAGAATCTTCTTCTCGGCAAAATAGATGTCCTTCAGCGTGTCGTGGAAAAGTTCGTTCAGGCCTTTCTTCGAGGCCGATTTGGTCGTTGCCATGCCTTGGATCTCCTGATGGTTGGTCAGCCTCAATTCGCCCCGAAACGACTTGTTCCAAAAAGAATTTCAGCCGTGACAAAGCCGAAAACGATCATTTGTTATTGACCCTCGTTATTGGTGCCGGTCGCAGGCTGAGGATATGGAAACGAGCGCTCTCAAAGCCAGCTGCAAGCCATTGAAACCTTGTGCAGCCGAATGCGTTGCCTCACGTATCAACCGATCGCGGGAGGAAGCCGTCACGATGCTGAAGACAGGGCCAGGCTGGGAGCGGGCCTATGAACCGCTCGAATTCGCCCAAAAGCACGGCTTGACTCTGAAGCAGGCCGAGACCGTCATCCACACCAATGGACCGTCCAAATACAAATGCGATCTGGCGGCGCCGATCTTTCTCAAGGCATTGAAGGATCTCGCGAAGAATCGCGAAAATCGGTCGCCTGGCTAACGGGCTGGCTCAGTGTCGGCTTTTGAGGAACCGAGCCTCGCGCAGCAGCGAAAGCCAGTCGGTGCCGATCAGCTTGATCAGCTCGCGAGCCTCGCCCTCCGAGATGTCCGTATCCCTCGCCGGTCGGTGGGCGTGCAGTTCAACATCGGGTTCCATCTGCGAGACTGCTTTTCGATCGTCTCCAGCCATGTGACGCTTCCTTTGTCGGGAAACCGTCAAGGCGGCGATATGTTTCATCGGCCATGCACTGACAGCCGGTTGGTCGGCTCGGTGCTCCAGTTTAGCGCGAACGCGGAGGCTGCTAGTCATCAAAGCCGGCCACGCAGGTGCTGGCGGGCTCTGGCGACTGCTTGCGCCTGGCCGCAAGCCTCTCACTCAAAGCCGCTGGATCGCGACAGCCATTCTCAAACCAAATTAGCGCGCACCTTGCAGCCTCAAGCCGCTCGTCGCTTTCCATTTGAATATGAAATATGCGGCAGTAGTCATCGAGGGCGGCTACGAGGATCGCCAAGTCCTCCGGATAAAGGATATTTGATAAAACCATTGCTCTCTCTCCTTTTCACAGGCGAAAGCGTGGTCCGCTTTTTTAAACGCTGGTTTATGTTGTGGAGTTGCGGGCGAACCGGGGCGGCGGGTCACTTATTGTATCACCATGCCATCGGTCGAGACCTCGGGCCTTCCTGTCCGAATCGAAAGAGGTGGAGAGAGGGAATGGCGAAATCCAAGCTCGCCAGCTTGGCGGAGCTTTCAAGCGAAGGCTAGGCTAAGGCTAGCGCTTCGGCTTTCCGCTGTCTGCAACCTTGTTCCCCGACGCCTCATACGCCTCGCGCATAATCCGCAGCGCTTCGTCAGGGGTGAGACCGCACTTGCGGGCAAAATAATCGGCTTCGGTGGCCTCCGACCGGGAGGCTGTCGCTATGACGGACAAGGCCGGTTTCGATTTCTTCTTGGCCATCGGTTCATCGTGCCATGAATCACTTAGTCAACTAATATAATAGCTTTGTTCGAAAATCCAAATTTCCGACTTTGAAGCACCGGGCAGCGCGACGTTGGTGTGAGCAGTCTTATACCGACTTCGAGCTGGAAGAGGGGTTGCGACCCAGTCCCTCTTCATCGATCGTGGAAACCGGGCCTACCAACCTTGGCGGCGCGCCCAGTCGTCGACGTCGCGGCGGACGCGATCCTTCTCGATGCCGTAGCGTTCCTGGATCTTGCCTTCGAGCTGCTCGCGCTTGCCGGCGATACGGTCGAGGTCGTCGTCGGTGAGCTTGCCCCACTGTTCCTTGACCTTGCCCTTCACCTGCTTCCAGTTTCCTTCAACGCGGTTCCAATCCATGGTGTCACCTCCTTGATCTTGTAGAGGGCTAACGGCGGCACTCACTGGAGGTTCCTGTTTCGGCCGGACCCTGGAATCGCGACATGGCGAGGGAACATTTGGACGCTGCCGATGTTCTTCCCATGGCGCGCAGTCCCCGCACACCCCCCGCGCGGGCGCGCTGATGGACTGGGTATCCAGAGCCCGATCCAGCCCGCTCCGGATGTCCCCGCCGGGGCGGGCTTCCAAATTGAGAGATCGAAAGAGATCATGCTTTACCAGGCGGCGAAGATCGCTGAGGAGGCCCATCGCGGCCAGAAAGACAAGACCGGCCGCCCCTAGATCGAACATCTGAGACGCGTCGCCGACGCGGTCGAAACGCTGGATGAGAAAACCGTCGCCTACCTGCATGACGTGGTCGAGAAAGGCGAGGGGTGGACGTTCGATCGGCTCGAGGCGGCGGGCTTCGGCTTTTCGGTTGTCGCAGCTGTCGACGCGCTGACGAGAAGACTGGACGAAAGCGAGCAGGGTTTCGTCTACCGTGCGGCGTCCAACGAGGTCGCGCTGCGCGTCAAGGAGGCGGACCTCAAGGACAACCTTTGGCAGGCGCACCAGGCAGGGGTTTCGCCGGCGAAATATGAGATCGGGCTGCAGTTGCTGGATGGGCTCGCCCGCAACTAGCGCGATTCCAGGAAAAGTGTGAAACGGTTTTCCGTCCGGAATTGCGTCAAAACAAAGAGATGAGCAATTCCAGGAAAAGTGTGAAACGGTTTTCCGCCCGGAACTGCGTCAAATCAAAGCCGCGTGCTGCGGCTTGTCGACACACAAGGCCGAAGGAAGTACTGATAATTCCAAGGCTTAGGCCGTTGCCTTGATTCAATCGCGCTCTAACTGATGCCCATGACGACCACAGGGGGAACATTTCGACAGGACGCTAGCGCCGATGCGCGGCTGGCCGCCATCGTCGATTCCTCCTATGACGCCATCATCAGCAAGAATCTGAACAGCATCATCGCCAGTTGGAACCATGCGGCCGAGCGCATGTTCGGCTACAGCGCCGAGGAGGCCATCGGCCGGTCGATGCTGATCCTCATCCCCGAGCATCTGCACGACGAGGAAACCGACATCATCGGCCGTATCCGCAGGGGCGAGGGCGTGGCAAGCTTCGACACGACTCGGAAGCGCAAGGACGGCTCCCTGGTCGCCGTTTCGATAACGGTGTCGCCGATCAGGAACCATTCCGGCAAGATCATCGGCGCTTCCACGATCGCCCGCGACATCAGCGCGGCCAAGGAAAGCGAGCGCCGCATCCGGCTCTTGATGCGCGAGGTGAACCACCGCGTGAAGAACCAGTTCGCGGTGATCCTATCCATGATCAGGGAGACCAGCAAGCGCTCCACCCACCCCGGCGAATTCGAGGAGCTGATCCGCTCGCGCATCATGGCGCTGTCGCGCTCGCACGATCTTCTGGTCACATCGGAGTGGGCAGGCGCCAGTCTCTTCGACCTCATCCAGGAACATCTGAAACCGTTCGGCCATGAGGAGCGCATCTCGCTTTCCGGCCCGCTTTTGACGCTGCAGTCGAACGCCGTGCAAAATCTCGGCATGGCCTTCCACGAGCTTGGCACCAACTCGTCGAAATACGGCGCGCTGGCGGGCGAGGGCGGCAGCATTGAGATCACCTGGACGGTCGAGGCCGGGCCCGAGGCGCAGCGCCTGTTTCATCTTGTCTGGCGCGAGACGTCGAATGCTCATGCTGGCGGCGAGGCTAATGAGACCGCGCGCAAGGGCTTCGGCACCGTGGTGCTGCAGCGGGTGGCGCCGCAATCGCTTGGCGGCTCCTCCAGCCTCGAACGATCGCCCAGCGCGGTGAAATGGACGCTGACGGCGCCGCTCGAGGCCATCATCGTGCCTCTGTTCGGCACCGAGGGCGCAAGCGACTTCAGCGTTTGAGAGGCAGGCGACGGGATATTTGCCGTCGGCACCGGGCAGCGCGCAAGCCGTGGCTGCTGCAGGCCCCTCCCTTGCAGGTCCGTAAAAACGATCGCCCGGCGAGATGAAATGGACGCTGACGGCGCCGCTCGAGGCCATCGTCGTGCCGCAGCTCGGCGCCGAGACCGACAGCGACTTCAGCGTTTGAGAGGCAGGCGGCGGGGTATTGCCGTCTGCACCGGGCAGCGCGCAAGCGCGGCTGCCGCCGAGCGCCTCCCCTTGCAGGTTCGTAAAAGTGTATTACATCTTTTAACAGAGCGTGCGTATCGCACGCGACTGCAGTTGCTCTTGGCCAAGCTTCATCAATGGAGGTTGTCATGGCAAGCAAACTGATGGAAGAACGGAAGAGCAAGGACTGGATTACTCTGGTCCTCGCGATCTGCCTGTTCATCTCACCTTGGGTCATCGGATTTACCGCGGCAATGGTGCCCGCGTGGAACGCCTGGATTGTAGGCGTTGCGCTCGGCGCTCTGGCCTTGGCAACGCTTTCGGTGTTCGCTGAATGGGAAGAATGGGTAAATCTGGTCCTCGGGCTCTGGCTGATCGCCTCGCCCTGGTTGCTGGGCTTCGCCGCCGACAGGAATGTAATGATCACGCATGTCGTCCTCGGCGTGCTGGTGGTCGCGGCGTCGGCCTGGGCCGTCTGGGACGTCCGTCATCCGCACGCACACGCGTGAGCGGTGATTGAACGGGAGCCCGCCGCGCAAGCGGCGAGCTCCTTTGAAAGCAATTCCAGGAAAGTGTGCGCGGTTTTCCGTCAGGATTTCCGCCGGGAATTGCGTGGGCATCGGGGCTAAGCAGCGGTTGCGGCGACTTCACGAAATGCTGCAACCGGCAAGCTTTTCGTGCATTCTTGGGGATGGCCTCGATGCTCCACCAGGATACCCCCGCCAAATGCTGCTCCTATTGCGGCGGCCGCGACCATGATTTCGAGGCGTGCCCCAAGCGCAAGGCGGATGCCGAGAGGGAAGAGGCGGCGCGCGGCCGTGAAGAGCCAGCCTCTGTTGACGTGAACACCGTGCCGCCGCGTTCCTTCTCCACGCCGACGTCTCGATCGTTCCGCTCCGAAACTACCTCAGCGCATGCGCCGCCGCTTCCGCGAACGAGATGTCGCCCTTGATCTCGCGCATCGCCATGGAGGTCACGGTGCGGCGCACGCCGGGCAGCCGGCTGAGTTCCTCGCGCAGCATCCTGTCCAGCGCCCTCATGTCGACGGTGACGATCTGCAAGAGATAGTCGGCCTCGCCGGTCGTGGCGTAGCAGCGGCGGATCAGCGGGTGCTTCTTCACCGCCGCCTCGAAGGCGTCCGACACCTCGAAGTCGATCGACACCTGGATGAAGGCCTCGATGCCGAAGCCGATCGCCGCCGGATCGATGCGGGTGGAATAGCCGCGGATGACGCCGGCGTCTTCTAGTGCCTTGACCCGTTTCCAGCACGGCGTCTTGCTCAGGCCCACCGCCTCGGCGAGCTCGCCGAAGGAGACGCGCGCGTCGCGCTCCAGCGCGGCCACGATCTTGCGGTCGAGCGCATCCAGCATATTCCGTTCTCCAATGTTGCGGAAAAGGACGATAATCGTCCTCCAATTTCGACCAATTGGATAACAGAAAGGAACAATGTTCAAGCCAAAGACGCTATCCTTGGGCTCGAACCACGCCCGCGCGAGGAGATGAGCCATGGACAAGTCGGATTATCACGCCCGCATCGAGGCGCCCGAAATGCGCGACTACGGCGTTTACCTCAAATGCGACCAGCTGCTTTCCTGCCAGAAGCCGCTCGCCGACATGGTCAATGCCGACGAGCTGCAGTTCCAGATCGTGCACCAGGTCGAGGAGCTGTGGATGAAGCTCATCGCCTACACGCTGGTCGATGTCCTCGATTATCTGGAAAAGCAGGACACGCACCGCATCGTCACGCTGATGGGCCGCGTGCACCGGCTGGTGCGCATGATGACGTCGCAGCTCGACCTCCTGGAGACCATGTCGCCCAAGGAATACCAGCAGATCCGCCTCGAGCTCGGCAACGGCAGCGGCCAGGAATCGCCGGGCTTCAAGCTGATCCTGCGCTTGCCGCCGGACCTCTGGCGCGCCTTCAAGCACGCCTACCTCGACGGCCGCGGGCTCTCGGTCGAGGATATCTACGATGCCCATTACGATCATGGCGATGCCTACGTCGTGGCCGAGGCGCTGATCGAGTTCGATGAGCTGTTCCAGAAGTTCCGCGCCAACCACCTCTATCTCATCCACCGCTCGATCGGGCTTGGCGCGAAGTCGCTGAAGGGCCGGCCGGTGGAGATCCTCGAAGGCGGCGCCCGCCACCGCTTCTTCCCCGAGCTCTGGGACATACGCTGCGACATGACCGACCGCTGGGGCGCCGCCTACGGCACCGTGCGGGAGTCGATCAGCCATCCGCAGGCGAAGGCAGGGTAGGGGCGCACGGCGCGCTGGACAATCGCATGCCGAGTTCCTTCGCGCCCCCTCTGGCCTGCAGGCCAGAGGGGGCGCTGTCCCGCCAGCGTCGGCCATTTTAGCCCCACCAAAAACAAATTTCCCACCCCTGTCGGAACCTTAGCTCTTCCTCCGTCCTTGGGGCACATCAACCGCTTCAACCCGGAGGACAAACGTGGAACCGCAATCGACCTGGCAGACCGCCGCCATTCTCATCGCTCGCCTGATCTTCGCGGCCATGTTCGCGATGGGGGTAGCGTTCAAGTTCATGGATATGGGGGCCACCGCTGGCTACATCGCCGCCGCCGGCTTCCCGTTCCCGCTGTTCCTGGCCTGGTGCGCCGCGATCCTCGAAACGCTGCTGGTCATCGCCTTTCTTACTGGCGCCTTCTTGACCCCGGCGGCTCTGATCGGCGCGGTCTATGTCATCTTCCTCGGCTTTGCCTTCCACGGCCCTTCGCACTGGGCGTCGAACCAGGCCGAGTTCGGTGCCTTCATGTCCCATTTCCCGTTTGGCGCCGGCCTGCTCTTCGCCGCGGTGCACGGCCCGGGCAGCGTGCTTGCCGTCCGCCAAGGCTGGCTGGGCAGGGCGTGAGCTTTCCCTTCTTCCCGTTCACGGGAGAAGGTGCCCGAAGGGCGGATGAGGGGCGGCGCCGACATTGCGAGGGAGGCGCGCCCGGCTCACATCTGGTCGTTATACGGTTCCTTCATCTGCCCGACCATGCGCGCCAGCTTCGAGAAGGACGGCATGTCCGCCTCCGGCTGGCACTGGTTGGCGAGCTCGAGCAGGCGGATCGGGAAGTTGACGGCGTCGCGGCTCGACGCCGACATGCCCTCGGACCGGTCCTCGCCGGTCTCGACGGCCTCGGCCTTGCGCAGCGCGATGTCGATCTCCTCGACCGTCAGCACGCCCTTGCGCACCAGCACATGGTTGATTGCCGCGACGGCCATCAGCAGGCCCTCGAGTTGCAGATTGGCGACGTTCATGGAGCTTCCTCCCATTGACCTCGCCTCAAAAACGCACGAGGCGCGTTTCCGATCCGGGAGCTTGCCCTACAGCTCCATCAGGCGCTCGCCATATTCGGCCCAGAGCAGCTTGATCTCGCGGGCGCCCAGCGGCGCCGTCGAGCGGTCGCCGTAGGAAATGGCGACGGCGCTCAGGTCGTATTGGCCGTCGGCCTCGGCGGTGAAGCGGATGGCTTCCCCCAGCGGCCTCGAATGGAAGATCGGATCCGCCTGGCCCCGGCCCAGGCTGCGAACGCCCGAAATGCTTGCTGGCACATGCCGCATCCGAAAGACGGATGCCATGGCAGGTTTATCCATGCCCGCTCTCCGCGATTCCCCTGCGGAATGATTCCATAAGGTCCGGCTAATGACCAGCCTGTGCAAAACGAGCAGGCCTACGCGGCGGGGAGTGACGGCATATTGACGGCGGCGAGACGGCAGGGCCGTCTCGTGCCTAATGGTCTAACGTCTCAGCGACAGCGACGAGACGGCAAAGCCGTCTCGCGCCTCAGCGCTGCCAGCGGTGGAGCCAGTCGGGGGCCGGCTGCGAGCTTCTGGCCAAGGCAAGGCCGATCGCCACGCCGACCAGTCCACCCATCGCGACCGCGGTCGAGAAGGTGCCGGGGTTGTGCTGCACCGTTTCGGAAACGCTATGCGCCTGGCTGCGCAACTGCTTTGCCGCCCGCGAGGCGCGGGCCGTTGCGCCGCTGTACAAGCCAGAGGCCCGGTCGGTCGCGCTTTGGTACCAGCCGTGAGCCGTCTCCTCGGCCTGGTCGGAAAGCATGCGGTTGAGCCGGGTCACCTCGCGCTTCAACTCCGCGATCTGCTTCTTCATTGCCGCCTCGGAGGCGCCCGAAGACCGCGCGCTGCGCGATGCGCTTCTATTTCGAGCGGCGCTCGTCGCGCCCTTGCCATTACCTGTTGCCGGATTGGCTGTGTTGGTGTCTACCATCGGGTTTCTCCCTTTTTCTTTTTGCAACGGTCGGGGCGTCTCCTGGTTCCCGCAAGCGACCGCGACCGCCAAAGACAAGGGCCGTGGAGCGAACCCCGCGGCCCTCAGGTGCAACGAAACTCAAACGCTACTTGCCGCAGTGATTGTCGTTGACGGTCGGTGCGGTGGTTCCGGGCGACAGATTGCTGGCGTCGGGCTGGGCACCCTGCGGGCCTGGCGCGCAGTTGCGGTCGGCGTTCGAATTCATGTTGTCATAGGCCGGACCGCTGGTGATGCTGCCGGTCGTGCCCGGATCGACGGAATTGGGAACGATCGTCCGATCGGAATCGGGCGTGACCGTCTGGTCGCTGCCGGTCGTATCGCTTTTGGTGCCCGAGCCCATATGGCCGGCACCCTGGGCCATCGCCGCCGTGGCAAGGCCGATCGTCAGCGAGGCGGCAAGGATGGATTTCAACATGATTTTTCTCCTTTCTTGACGAAGGGGTTCTTACTTAACGAAAGAGGGTTCGTTACGTCGCGACTAGGAGCCAACCGCTCGGGCTGCCCATGGTTCCGACAAAAATGCACTACGGGTCAGGCCATTTTTGCGCGGCCGGGTTTTGCGAGCGCCTGGCGCCGTGTGCGGCACGCCTCAAGCGACTCTAGGAAAATTTGCCTAGAAGGCGTTGCCGGGTGAGGGCAGCCATGCTATGATTTTACTTATGGTGCTGATTCGCGCCGACAACCCGCCGCCCGGCGGGTTTTGTTTTGTGGCCCCGCGCCTTGTGGCCACCACCTTACAAATGCTGGCGGGACAGCACCCCCTCTGGCCTGCCGGCCATCTCCCCCGCAAGGGGGAGATTAGCCGTTCACCTCGGCCTTCGCCGACAAGGTTGCAGGAAGAGCACCGTCCGCGAAACTGCCGATCTCCCCCCTTGCGGGAGATGGCCGGCAGGCTAGAGGGGGGTGGGCGGGAACGCGACCTTTCCAGTTGAACTTGCAATCTGCGGAAACCTGCATGCCACGCTATGCCACCATCATCATTGCCGATGACGGCGCCGAGATCGTCAGCGCCATCGGCGAGTTCGAGGGCCGCGCATCTGCCGCGCCGTGCCGGTCGCGTCGAGGAAGTGCCGCCGGGCGTGCGCATCGGCATGGTGCGTGGCGGCCCGGTCGACGCCGTCGGCGGTTTCGGCTTTCCACGCCAGGGTTTCGACCATTCGGCGATCGCTGCCGCCACGGCGAAGCTGAAGGCACACGCGCCGGCCGGTCGGTCCCAGGAGGCGTCGCGCCAAAACCGCTTCGCGCCAAGCCGCTCAAGAAGGCTGCGCGCAAGGCCGGCAAGGCGCGGACAAGGTCCAGAGCATCGGCAGTGGCCGACCGTGGCTGACGCTGTCGCGGGCAAGGTGCGCCGCATGGCAGCCAGGGCCATAAGGGCGAAGCGCAAGCCCGAGCCGCCGTCAGCTGCTACTCGCACCGCGCGCCACAAACGATCCAAGAAGACCCTTGGCGATGATTTCGCCGCAGCGCTGCGTGCCGATTTCCGCGCCCACGGCGCCGGCGTCATCGCCGCGGTGCGGGCGGAAAAGCCCGAGCAGTATCTGAAGGTCGTGCTGACGATGCTGCCCAAAGAATTCTCGCAGGGTCTCGATGCGAACCAAAACAGTCTGGGTCAATTGAGCGATGAGGAGATCCGCAGCCGCATCCACGGCCTCGAAGCGAGCCTCAGGCCGTTCCTCGGTGGCGATGCGGACCTATCTGGCGCTGCTCGAGGAACTGGACAGAAGACGCCGTAGCAACCAGCTCGCGGCCTACCGGCCTACGAAAGGCAGGCCGAGTTCCACGCCGCAGGGGCGACAAACCGCGAACGCCTGTTCATGGCGGGCAACCAGCTCGGCAAGACCAGGGCAGGCGGCGCCGAATGGGCCATGCATCTCACCGGCCGCTATCCCGACTGGTGGGTGGGCGAGGTGTTCGACCGGCCCGTGCGGCTCTGGGCGGCCGGCGTCACCGGCGAAGGCACGCGCGACAACCCGCAGCGCGTGCTGGTCGGCCCGCCGCAGCTTGCGGCGGCCTGGGGCACCGGCATGATCCCGGCAGACGCGATCGCCGACACCGTGATGGGCCGCAGTATTCCCGGCGCGCTCGACAGCGTTATCGTGCGCTGGGGCGGTGGCGGAGACGTCCAAGCGGGCGAAAGCGTGCTTTCCTTCAAGTCCTACGAAAAAGGCCGCGAGAAAGCGAGACGCTGCACGGCGTCTGGTTCGACGAGGAGCCGCCGCTTGATATCTACTCCGAAGGCCTCACCCGCACCAACGCCACCGGCGGGATAACGATCGTCACCTTCACGCCGCTGCTGGGGATGTCGGATGTGGTGCTGAGGTTTTTGAGCGCAGCGGAGGTGGAGAGGGTTGGGAAGCCCTGACTTCCCCTTCTCCCCTTGCGGGAGAAGGTGTCGCCGAAGGCGACGGATGAGGGGTGCTCCAGGGAACGCCAGCGTCTCACTCCGTCCAACACCCCTCATCCGTCTCGCCGCTGCGCGCCGATCCACCTTGTCCCACAAAAGGGAGAAGGGGAAGCGACACGCCCCGGCTGTCAAAACGATTTTCACCCCTTATGGTGCGAATGGACGCGACCGCGTGATTTGCTTGCCATAAGGGACTTCCGGACACCGATGTATTTAGGCCGTTCCTATAGATTGCTGGACTTCGCGCTCTGGTCGCGGCGCAGCATCATCTACATGGTCGTGGTGAGCGGACTGGCGATCGCCGCCTACCGCCTTCCGGCCACCGCGGGGCTCTCGGTGCCATGGTCGATCGTGCTCGTGCTCGGCACTACCGTGTCGCTCGTCGCCGGCTTCAAGAATTCGCAGGTCTTCACCCGCAGCAACGAGGCCCTGCAGGCCTTTTCGCAGATCACCGCGAGCAGCCGGATGTGGTCCATCCTCTGCAGGGATTTTACGGATGCCGCGACGGCGAGGCGGCTCATCTACCGCCACCTTGCCTGGCTGACGGCGCTGCGCTTTTCGCTGCGGCGGCCGATGCCTTGGGAATCTCTAGCGAAAGCAGCCAATATCGAGTTCCGGCGGCGGCGATATCACATCCAGGAGGACAAGACGTCGCTTGGCGACGAACTGCGCAGGCTGCTGGGCGAGGAAGGCGAGGGCGTGTTGAAATCGCCGCAGCCGGCAATCGCCCTTCTCGATATGCAATCGGCCGAGGTCGCCGGCTTGCTCAAGAGCACCGGCGTGCCGACGCAGGTCTATTCGGAGCTTATGAAGCTCGTTCGCGACTTCCACGACCAGTAGGCGCGCTGCGATCGCATCAAGAACAATCCCTATCCGCGGCAATACGCGATCGTCAGCACGATCTTCATGATCATCTTCTGCACCCTGCTGCCGTTCGGCATCGTCCCGGTGTTTGCCGACATGGCCAAGCTGGGCGGCGTGCTCGGTGCTGTCGCGATCTGGCTGACGATCCCGTTCAGCGCGCTGCTGGGCTGGGCCTACATGTCGCTCGACCTGGTCGGCGAGAGCAGCGCCAACCCGTTCGAAGGCAACGCCAACGACGTGCCCATCTCGCAAATCTGCCGCGACATCGAGATCGAGCTGCGACGTGGACTGGGCGAGACCAACCTCCCGGCTCCGCTGGCGCCGGTCAACGACATCGCGACGTGAGCGCCAACTCCCCTTCTCCCGTGGGAGAAGGTGGCCTCGGGAAGCGAGGTCGGATGAGGGGTGTTTCAGCTTGGCAAGTACGCTGCCAAGATGGCGAACGGATCGCCAACGCCTCATTCCGTCCAACACCCCTCATCCGTCTCGCCGCTGCGCGCCGATCCACCTTGTCCCACAAGGGGAGAAGGAAAGGACCGATCAATGTCCCGACACGTCACCTTCATGACCATCGACGATGCCGGGCACTACAGCCCCGAGCAGCGGGCCGCGATCGTCGCCGCCTATCCAGAGCATGAGCGTGAGGCGCGTGCCAAAGGCATTCCGGTGCTGGGCTCCGGCCGCATCTTTCCGGTGCCGGAGGAGATGATTGCCTGCGAACCGTTCCGGCTGCCGCGCTGGTGGCCGCGGATCGGCGCGCTCGATTTCGGCTGGGATCATCCCTCGGCCGCCGTCGAGCTTGCCTGGGACACCGAGGCCGATATCGTCTACCTCACCAAGGCTCACCGCGCCGCCCAGCAGACGCCGGCCATGCAGGCGCTGGCGCTCAAAGCCTGGGGCGAGTGGCTGCCCTTCGCCTGGCCGCGCGACGGCCGCCGCGAGACGCTGGAAGGCGCCGGAGTTGCGCTCGCAACTCGCAATATGCCGCGTATGGGCTGAACATGCTGACCAGTCACGCTCGCTTTCCGGACGGCTCGGTCTCGGTCGAGGCCGGGCTGATGGAGATGCTCGACCGCATGCAGTCCGGCCGCTTCAAGGTGTTCTCGACGCTGCACGCCTGGTTCGAGGAATTCCGCCTCTATAGCCGCCGCCTATCTGACGCTGCCCGTGGTCGCCTGGGCTCAGGCGACCGGCCTGCCGATGCCGGATGCCGCCGACGACACCACCACTTTAGCCGCCGCCTTCCTCATCGGCGTCTCGGCCATGTGGATTTCGGACATCGTGTTCGAGGTGGTGGTGCGGCGGTTCAAGCCTGAACGAGAGGAATGATGCGCCGCTGTTTCGCGGTCGCCGGTTCCGATCGGGAGGCGCGAGCTGCCGGCAATCACGAATTTTCTGAACGCTTCATGAACCAATCAGTCTCGTCAGGCGACACAGGGTTGCAGACGAAACCACAACATGGAGAATTCAGATGACCAAGATCCTTCGCAATGCGCTTCTTGCCGCTGTCGCCGTATCGGCCTTGGGCGGCTCCGCGATGGCCGGCCAGCAGATCTACGAATGCGACAACACGCCGACCAACAAGCTCTGGGCCGGCCGCTGCTGCGGCGTCGGCGACGCCAATTGCCTGGGCGGCGAAAGCCATGGCCATGACAGGGGCGACCACGGCCGAGGCGACAACGGCAGAGGCACGGCGGGAGCCAAGTGAGACTCGATGTCGATGCTCGCCGGCGCTCAGCCGGCGGGCATGACCGAAGCCACGCCCAGCGCTCCGCGCGTTGCCTTCGAACCGCTTGAGCGGCTGGAACAAGCAGGCCACAATCCCCACCTATGGAGAAATCCAAAGGAGGTTTGACATGGCTTCTTCCGAACGCGCGGTCCTTGCCGGCGGCTGCTTCTGGGGCATGCAGGATCTGATCCGCCGCTTCCCCGGCGTGATCTCCACCCGTGTCGGCTATAGCGGCGGCGACGTCCCCAATGCGACCTATCGCAATCACGGCACCCATGCCGAGGCGATCGAGATCGTCTTCGATCCAACCAGGACCAGTTTCCGCACGCTGCTCGAGTTCTTCTTCCAGATCCACGACCCGACGACCAGGAACCGTCAGGGCAACGATGTCGGCATGAGCTACCGCTCGGCGATCTTCTACACCAGCGACGAGCAGAAGCGGGTGGCTGAGGACACGATCGCCGATGTCGACGCCTCGGGCCTATGGCCAGGCAAGGTCGTCACCGAGCTCGCTCCGGCCGGCCCGTTCTGGGAGGCCGAGCCCGAGCATCAGGATTATCTGGAGCGCTATCCCAACGGCTACACCTGCCATTTCGTCCGGCCGGGCTGGAAGCTTCCCGTCCGCGAAAAGGCCGCCGCATCATAAAAATAGCGGCTACGAGGTAGCCGCTGGTCCGCGATCACGCCCGCCGTGCCGAAAAGGCATGGCGGGCTTTTTTGCGTTTCGGGCGTATGGTCCCGAATTGCCCGCAGGCGGCCTCAGCCCTTGGCCCGGCGGTTCTCGTTCTCGTGGCTGCCGATCCAATGGGCTCGGATACGGTCGCTGGCTTCGAGATAGGCCATGTCGATGAGATAGGTCAGAAGCTTCTCGCCATCGGCCTCAGCCTTCTGGCGAAGCTCCCGCAAGATCCCCTGCGCGAACTGCAGGTTTTCCATTTTGGTTGGCTGGTCCATCGGTGCCCCCAATGTCTGCGTGGGAAGTTTGGCTCACTATATTTGTACGAAGGTTATGGGTCTGACTCGCGGCTAAGCTGTATCCGGTTGCACCCGCGCTCGACGAAGTTGTTGGACACCGCGCGGAAATGTCGATATTTTACGCCCCCAATCCGGATAGCGACCATGCAAGAAGACGAGGGCAGCACACCTGAAAAGTTGCAAGCCATGCTTGACGTGGTTGCCAGGTGCGAGCCCTCGAGCGGGAGCGGACAGGCCGATGTCGGCAGGCTGAAGGCCGACGCTGCCAAGGCGGCCAATGTGCTGATCGAATTCTACGGCGACGCCGCCTTCGAGAGAGCCAGGCTTATCGAGCGTCGCTCGCCCCGGTCGCATTTCGCGCGCATGGTGACTGCCGAGATCGGCCGGCGAGGCAGGCTTCCGCCCGGAAGCTAGCCCAGAAACCAGCGAAGAATCCGGCAAACGTCGCCTCAGGAAGATTTGCGCCTCCCTGATTTCTCGCCAAGCGTCTGCTGGATCTCTTCCTGGATGTTGTCCAGGAGGTAGGACAGCATGTCGTGCCCGATCGACTGTGCGATTTCCTTGGCCTGCTCGACATGGTTGTGGATTTCGCGCAGCGAGTGCTCCTCGCACGCGGCGTCCTGCGTCAGATCGACGAACCAGCCGGGATAGAGCGCTGCCTCGCCCATGCCGTCGACATAGCATTGGCCGACGGCCAGGATCTTGCGCAGCCCTATCTTTTCCGAGCGGACCTTGTAGACCTCGCGAAAGCCTGACCTGCGCTCGATCGCCTTGCGGATCGCCAGCCGAACCCTCGGCTGGTCTTCCCGCTCTATGCTTTGCATCCGCCGTTCCAGCGGCGCGCCGTGCGAGAATTCCTCGAGCGTCAGGTCGAAATAGGCGGACAGATTTGCGTCGTCGTAGACGCGGTCGCGCTTGATGTCCCAGGTCCAAAACCCGTCGATTGGTGGATACCGCATATGCGCATTGCGGCTGCGTTCAGACGCCAAAGTCATGAAAACCGCCCGTCCGGTTTCAAGATTCGCCAGTACTATGTCGCAAAACAAAAAAGAAACAAAGTTGTACAAGGCAGGAAATCATAGGACCTGCTGCTTGCTTACATAGCTTGATCGCATAGTTGGCATAGCCAGAAATGCGGATGATGGAAAATTTTTTCTCGCCGAAACTTTTTTCACTTCGCTGCCGCAACTGAAGCTTGGTACTTCACGCGATAAGAAAAAGCCTTTGAATTTGAAACAACTTAAAAGATTGTATTCGCTCGGATGCGCCGCCAAGGCTGGACATTCTATCGATCTTGCAAGGCCGGCGCGGCAATGCTGATGTGTTGCCTGAGCCGCGCCGGCCGAAGCGGCCTCCAAAAGGGTCGCCGCCCCGGGGATGCTAGCGGCCGTTGCCGCGCCGACAACCGACCGGTGGTTGAAACTGCGCGACTTCGAGAAGAAGACGAGACCCCTCGCGGTCAGCGACCGGGCCATTTCCAGGGCATATGGCCGGCATCGCTGGGACCGATGCTTTTTGTGTCTAGGCTTAAGCCTTGCCGATGCCGGGAACTTAGGCCGACTTACGATACGGCTCCCGTCCCTCCTCCGGTTCGCCATCATCGGCCGCCGAATCGGCGGCGGTCCTGTCTTGCTCGAACTGGCGCGCATCGGGCAGGGGATGCAACCAGCGCTCGCGTCGGCCGATCCACAGCTCGTAGCTGGGCTCCAGCCCTTCGGTCGGCGCGACATCCAGGCTGCCGATCATCACCTCGGCCTCGTCCTCGCCGACCGACGGCAAGCGGCTGCCGCAGGTTGGACAGAAGCTTCGCCCGCCATAGGTGCTGGTGATTCCTTCGCTCTCGAATGCCTGGCGTGGCCATATGGCAAAGGCCTGGTAGGCCGATCCGCTGGTCTTGCGGCAGTCCTTGCAATGGCAAAGACCGACCCTTAGCGGCTCGCCGGTCACCCGGAACTGGACGCCGCCGCACAGGCAGCTGCCGCTGCGCATGACATCGTTGGACATGGCCGTTCCTCCTGCAGCCGGAATCTTGGTGTCATCACCCGCTACAATTCGCATGCTGCCGTAACGGTTCCGCACCGCGGTTGGAAGCGTCACTCAACCGGGGAAGTCGAAGACCGGTTCCTCGCAGCGGTAGACGCGGCACGGACCGTCATGGTCGGAACCGCGACCGACATCGGAACTTCCGGCCAGTCGCACTCATTGCCGAATTGGCGCACGAAGCGATCATAGGTGTCGGGCCCGGTGGTCAGCACCGCGGCGTGCCGGCTCTGGATCAGCGCCTGCGTCTCGGCACAGGTCATGGCACGCGCGTCGGGCCGCGCATCGGCGGCGCCCGCGGTCCACAATATCGTGCCGGCAACAAGGGCGGTCGACAGGCTTTTCATGGAGGCACCGGGCTTCCAATCGTGGCTTTCGGGATAGCGAATATGCATCGCTGCTAGAACACCGCAAGGTATCTGAGCAGCGATATGACGCCGATGATGATGACGACGATCTGGGCGATCTGCCTTGTGCGGCCATCGAGCGGGAGGCGCTGCACCAGATAGAGCACCAGGATCACCACCAGGAAGGTGATCAGGATGCCGATGAGAACCGATGCGCCCATTTACCCGCCTCCTGTCGCCCCAAAGCGGGCTGCCCTCAACGTTGTCGGCGCGGAAATGGTTCCGGACTGTTCGGATCGAGGATGTGTTGTGGAACGCGAGGAAGGTCCAGCGCGTTGTTTAGCATCTTCGAATGCTTCAGGATGGAAGATGAAAGACGTTTTCAGCACCGTCGCGATCATTGCATCGATCGCGGTCGTCATCGCGCTCTTGTTGATGGTTCCCAAGGGTATCGAGGCCGGTTCGGGGCCCGTCGTTACGTTCGACCATACCGATCCGCGGTAGAGAGAGGCCGGTAGTTTCGGCGGAACATGCGCGCCCGCTCAAGAGTTCATTCCCTCGTAGCAGACGTGGATTACTCGGTCGAAAGAGGAAAAGGTCATGAGTCTCGGCACAATTCTCATCATTATTCTTATTCTTGCTTTGCTGGGCGGCTTTAGCGGCTTGGGCGGCGGACCCTTCTATGGCACAGGCTACTATGGCGGCGGCGGCCTCGGACTCATCCTGGTAATTTTGATCATCCTGGTGCTGCTCGGACGGCTCTAATCGCCGCTAGCTGGCATGTCCTTGATGCCGGCTACCTCCTCGCCGCGACCGGCGAGTTGGCGGTAGTCTCCTCGGACCCAAGCGTCAGGCGTTCCGGCTTCCTCGTTCGCCGCATTCCAGGCACACCATGCTGTGCCCCGGGCAGTTTAGCCGGTGCGTTCCTTCCGGGCAGCAATGGCCGTTGGAACTGACCCAGCGGGCGCAAACGAAAACCTTCCTGGCGCCGTGGCAGCGCCGGCATTCCGTCGAGGGCATCAGATTCTCCTGAGGCGAGGCGCGATGCTCCCCTTCAACGACCGTGTTCATCCGCTTAGTCCCCAACGACTGGATTGTCGGCCCGGTTTTTCGAAAACCTTACATTAGCTTTCAGCGATATAAAAGCCGCGACGGCCGATGACGAAAGTTTCAACGGTCGCGCGCTTTCCCTTTGCGCCGCCCTTGCTAAAGGTGGTCCGGGCAGATTCTGCCGGGCAGGGCAGGGCGGACGGGAACCTCTGGCAATGACATGGACCGGCGCGGGCGCGCTTTTCATCCTCGTGCTCACTTATGCCGGCGTCGCTGTCGGCCGCATTCCGGGCCTCAGGCTCGACCGCGCCGGCATCGCGCTGCTCGGCGGCGCCGCCATGATCGCCATCGGCGCGATCGGCATGGAGGACGCCTACCGATCCATCAACTTCGACACCATCACGCTTCTGCTCGGCATGATGATCGTGGTGGCGCATCTGAAAGTGTCCGGCGCCTTCCGCGCGCTCGGCGGCTTTGCCATCGAGCACGCGCATGCGCCGTTCATGCTCCTGATCATGGTGACGGTGCTGACCGGCGTGCTCTCGGCCTTCCTGGTCAATGACGCGATCTGCCTGGTGATGGCGCCGATCGTTGTCCACGTCACCCGCGTCATCAGGCGCAATCCGGTTCCCTATCTCATCGCCACTTGCACCGCCTCCAACTGCGGCAGCGTCGCCACCATCACCGGCAATCCGCAGAACATGGTGATCGGCGCGCTTTCGGGCATTTCCTACCCGGCCTTCGCAGCGGCGCTTGCGCCGGTGGCGCTGTTCGGCCTCCTCGCCGTCATCGTCATCATCCGCATCGTCTACCGCGCCGAATTCTCCCGCCCCGCGGAGCTCAGCCCCGAGGTCTATCGCGGCCGCATGCTACCCGGCCAGGTGCTGAAGGCAACCATCGTCTGCGTGGCGCTGGCGATCGCCTTTTTCGCCGGTGCGCCCGTCGCCAAGGCGGCGCTGATTGCCGGAGCGTTCCTGCTTGTCACCCGCGCGATCAAGCCGCACCGCATCTACCGCGAGATCGACGGCCCGCTGCTTTTCATGTTCGCCGGACTGTTCGTGGTGGTGGCGGGGGCCGAAAAGACGCTGCTCACCCCCGACATGATCGCCTGGGCAAAGACCATCGGCCTCGACGATGTCTGGCGGCTTTCCGGCTTCACCGCCGTGCTCTCCAACATCATGAGCAACGTGCCGGCCGTGCTGGCGCTGAGGCCCTTTATCCCCGGCCTGGAAAACCCCGAGCGCGCCTGGCTGGTCGTGGCGATGAGCTCGACGCTCGCCGGCAATTTCACGCTGCTCGGCTCCGTCGCCAACCTCATCGTCGCCGAGCAGGCGAGGGTGGCGGGCAAGGAATTGTCCTTCATGGCCTTCTTCAAGGTCGGCCTGCCGCTGACCTTGCTGACGCTCCTCGCCGGCACCGCCTGGTTGGCTTTCACCTCGTAGCTATCCGCAACCTTCGTTGGGGCGGGCAATCGCCTCGGCGCGGTGCGTCCTTACAAGCGTCTGCGCTGCCCCTCATCTGGCTGCCGCCATCTTCTCCCCGTGAACGGGGAGAAGGCTCTCATCTCCGCTTTCGCCAGCCACCAACGTTGCAGAACAGGCGTCAAGAAGCGAGGCCAGTCTCCTTCTCCCCGTTCACGGGGAGAAGGTGCCGGCAGGCGGATGAGGGGCAGCGCCGGCATCGACAATTGAAGCAACATCGCCCGAAGCGGGCTCTCTTCGCTGTTCCAAAGAGATTTCCACAGCTCGCCATCGAATCGATTGCGCAAACGTTTCGATGGCTCTATGGTTTTGCCAGATCCGCCAGAAACCAAAAAAGCAGAGCGGACGGGAAACGCATCTAAGGGAGGGGCGCTTGCGGGCACTCCGTACGAGCCGTCATGCCGACAATGGCTGAGGTCGCGCGCCGCGCCGGCGTCTCGGTTTCGACCGTCTCGCATGTCGTCAACCGCACGCGCTTCGTCTCGCCCGAGAAGGCGCAGCTGATCAACGACGCCATCGCCGCCATGGGCTACCAGCCCAACGAACTGGCGCGCTCGCTGAAAGTCGCCTCGACCAACAGCGTCGGGCTGGCCATCTCGGCGATCTCCAACCCCTATTTCACCGACATCATCTGCGCGGTCGAAGCCGAATGCGCGCGGCTCGGCCTGATGGTATTTCTCTCCGACACCCAGGAAGACCCCGACCGCGAGCTGCAGGTGGTGCGCGCCTTCCACCAGCGCCGCGTCGACGGCGTGATCCTGGCGCCGTCGGGATCGCCTGAGCGCGCGATCGGCTATCTCGCCGAAAAGAAGCTGCCTTGCGTCTTGATCGACCGCTTCGCCGACGACCGCTTCGACCAGATCGGCGTCGAGAACGAGACGGCGATGCGGGCGCTGATCGACCATGTCGCCTCCTTTGGCCATAGGCGCATCGGCTACATCGCCGGCCAGCCGGGGCTGGCCACCACGCGCGAGCGCGTCGACGCCTTCCGCGCCTCGCTCGCCGCCAATGGACTTGAATGCCTGCCGCACTATGTCTCGCCGGAAAATGTCGACACGGCGAGCGCCACGGCATCGACGCATGCGATCTTGTCGCTGCCTAGGCCGCCCACCGCATTGGTCACTGGCAACAACATGACGACGATCGGGGCAGTCCGTGCCATCCGCGAGAAGGGTCTTTCGATCCCTCGCGACCTGTCGATCGTCGGCTTCGACGATTTCGAATGGGCCGACTGCTTCGAGCCCAGGCTGACGCTGGTCGAGCAGCCCTGCACCGAGATCGGCAGACAGGCGGCGGCGCTGCTCAGCGAACGCATCGGCTCCAGCGACGCAGCACCCCGCACCGTGCGCCTCCAGGCGACGCTCCAGGCGCGCCAATCCTGCGCGAGGCCGGCCGACACGAGGCCAGCCCACACGAGGCCGGCGTGAGCGCGCCGCTGCTGTCCGTTACCGGCGCCGTGAAACGCTTTGGCGGCGTGCAGGCGCTGCGCGGCGTCGACTTCGACCTCAAGGCCGGCGAGATCCACGCGCTGCTCGGCGAGAACGGCGCCGGCAAGTCGACGCTGATGAACCTTCTGTCGGGCGTCCACACGCCGGACGAGGGCGAGATCCGGATCGACGGCAAGCCGGTGGCGTTCAACAATCCGCGCGAGGCGCAAGCCGCCGGCATCGCCACCATCTTCCAGGAACTCGACCTTGTTCCTTCTCTCGACGTCGCGGCGAACCTCTTCCTCGGCCGCGAATTGATGCGGCCGGGCGGCATGCTCGACGTGCCGGCGATGCGCCGCGAGGCGAAGCAGCGGCTGGAGGCGATCGAGCTCGCCATCGATCCTGCGCGCCTCGTGTCCGACCTCTCGATCGGCCAGCGCCAGGTGGTGGCGATCGTCAAGGCGCTGTCCTATGCCTCGCGCGTCCTGATCATGGACGAGCCGACGGCGGCGCTCACCGTCGGCGAGGTCGAGCGCCTGTTCGACATCATGCGCAAGCTCGCCGCCACCGGCGTCGGCATCGTCTACATCTCGCACCGGCTGGAGGAAGTGCCTGGTATCGCCGACCGCGTGACGGTGATGCGCGACGGCCGCGTCGCCGGCATCGCCGCGCCGCATGCGCCGCAGGCCGAACTGGTGCGCCTGCTGGTCGGCCGGCCGCTGGACGAGCTTTATCCCGAACGCGCCAAGCGCGCCGGCAAGACGCTGCTCAGCCTCAAGGATGCAAGCTTCCGGCTCGCTCGCGAAAGCGCGGGCTGGCAGCCGCCGAGCGGGATTACGCTCGAGGTCAGGGAAGGCGAGATTGTCGGCCTGGCCGGCATCATGGGGGCAGGGCGCACCGAGCTGCTTTCCGCGCTCTACGGCACCGGCCTTGCCGGCCGCTGGCAGGGCCAGGTCGCGGTCGGCGGCAGGCCCGTAAAACTCGAATCCATCAACGCGGCGCGCAAGGCCGGCATCGCCTTCGTCACCGACGACCGGCGCGGCAGCGGGCTGATGCTTCGGATGGCGGTCGGCCTCAATCTGGTGATGTCGGTGATCCGCCGCATCTCGCCGGCCGGGCTGATGTCGCCGCGCCGGCAGGCGGAGGCGGTGCGAGAGTCGTTCGCCCAGTTCGACATCCGCCCGAAGAACCCGGACATCGCCGTCGGCGCGCTTTCGGGCGGCAACCAGCAGAAGGTGGTGCTGGCGAAGGAAATCCTCGGCAGCCCGCGCCTCTTGCTGCTCGACGAGCCGACGCGCGGCGTCGATGTCGGCGCCAAGGGCGAGATCTACGCGCGGCTCAGGGCGCTGGCGGCGCAAGGGCTGGGCATACTGGTCGCCTCCAGCGAGATGCCCGAGCTGATCGGGCTGTGCGACCGGATCGTGGTGCTGCGCCAGGGGCGCAGTGTGGCGGAATTCATCGGCGGCGTTGATGAGCACACCGTGCTTGCCGCGGCAAACGGCAGGGAGGCCTGATGTCGGATCAGAAGATTTCGGTGGCGGCAAGCCCGGCAGCTTCAAGTTCGCCAGGGGCGGCAGCAAGGCATCGCGTCGACCCGCTGGCCATCATCGTGCGCTTCCAGAGCCTGATCGGCCTGGTGCTGGTGGCGATCGGCGGCGTCATTTTCTCGCCGCGGCGCCATGGCGAGATCCTGTTCCTCAACCCCGACAACATCGCCAACATCGTGCGCGCCGTGTCGGAGACCGGCATCATCGCCATCGGCATGACCTTCGTCATCATCACCGCCGGCATCGACCTCTCGGTCGGCGCCGTGCTCGGCCTTTCCGCCGTGGTGACCGCCACCATGATGATCTCCGGCGGCTTCGGGCTGATTTCGACCATCTTGGCCGTGCTCGCGATGGGCATCGTGTTCGGCGTCGTCCAGGGCACGATCTCCACCCGCTTCCGGCTGGAGCCATTCATCGTCACGCTTGCCGGCCTGCAGGCAGCGCGCGGTCTCGCGCTGATCGTCTCCGGCAACCAGTACATCAACATCTCCTATGGCGATGGGCCGGGCCTGGCGCCGCCGGTGTTCGCAGTGCTGGGCGAGCGGCTGTTCGACAACACCGTGCCGGTGGCGACCATCGTCTTCATCATCTTTGCCGCTTTGGCCACGCTGGTGCTCAACACAACCCGCTTCGGCCGCTACGTCTATGCCGTCGGCGGCAACGAGCGCGCCGCGCGCATTTCCGGCGTGCCGGTGTCGATGGTCAAGATTTCGGTCTACGCCATCACCGGCTTCGCCTCGGCGCTTGCCGGCATCGTGCACGCCGGCCAGTTCAACTTCGGCAGCGCCAATGACGGCATGGGCTATGAGCTGACCGCAATCGCCGCCGTCGTCATCGGCGGCACCAGCCTGTTCGGCGGCGCGGGCTCCATGGTCGGCACTGTCGCCGGTACCATCATGCTCGGCGCCCTGGCCAACATCCTTCAGCTCAACAACATCACCCCCGCCACGCAGCTGCTCGCGACCGCCGCGATCATCGTGCTGGCGGCAGTGCTTCAATCCCTCGTTCGCCGCCGCGAGGGTTTGGGACGATAGGAGGCCGGCGGCAGCATTCCGAAAGAGCAACCCAAGAACTGCAACGGAGGTCTGGCACCCCGGCCAGACGAGGAGGAGACTGAGCATGAGAACGACGCAGAGAGGACTGAGCCGCGCGCTGAAAGCCGCACTTCTGGCAGGCGCCGGCCTGTGCATTGCGGGCACGGCTGAAGCCGACCCGATGGTGAAGGCCTGCGCCAAGGACGGCCAGTTCGTCATCGGCTTTTCGCAGGCCAACAACGCCGAGCCTTATCGTCAGCACGTCAATGACGAGCTGACGGCGGCGGCCAAGGAAGTGCCGGGCTTCACGCTGCAGATCGCCGACGGCGCCGGCAACGTCAACACGCAGACCTCGCAGGTCGACAATTTCATCACCCAGAAGGTCGATCTGTTGCTGATCTCGCCCTTCGAGGCCGCCCCTCTGACGCCGGCCGTGAAGCGCGCCATGGATGCCGGCATTCCGGTCATCGAGCTCGACCGCAAGACGGTGGGCGACCCCGGCAAGGACTACACAGCCTTCATCGGCGGCGACAATTTCAAGATCGCCGAGGAAGCCGGCAAGTTCACCGCCGCGAAGCTTTTGCCCGACGGCGGCGAGGCGGCGGTGTTGGAAGGCCTGCCGAGCTCGACGCCGGCGGTGGAACGTCTCAACGGATTCAAGGAGGGCGTCAAGGCCAACCCGAAGATCCAGATCGTCGCCGAGCAGGCAGCCGACTGGGTTCCGGATAAAGCCCAGACCGCCTTTTCCGCCATGCTGCAGGCGCATCCCGACATCAAGGTGCTCTATGCCTCCAACGACATGATGGCGGCAGGCGCGCTCTTGGCCGCCAAGGGCGCCGGCAAGGACGTCAAGATCATCGGCACCGACGGCCTGCCGGGTCCGGCCGGCGGCATCGAGGCGGTGGCCAAGGGCGACTGGGCGGCGACCTTCACCTATCCGACCGGCGCCAGGGAAGCGATCGAGATGTCGAAGAAGATCCTGCTCGACTGCGCGACCTCGGTCGAGCCGACCGTGACGGTGGATACCACCGCGATCACGGCGGAGAACGCCAAGCAACTGATGGGCAAGTAGCCCTGCGCTGAGGTGACACGGCAAGGCCCCGCGCGGGGCCTTGCCTGTGTCGTCGCTGCCGCCCTTGACGCACCCGGAAGGTCGGCTTGACCATCCGCGAGCGCGACGACATTGTGGAACCGCGAGTTGCAAGTTCCTTAGCCAAGCGGTCGTGCGGCAATGGATTTTCGCGGCACCATCGACAAATCGCTGGCCTGGGCCGGCGGATGGTTCGACTATGCCGCCACGCCCTGGTTCGTCTATCAGGCCGGCATCATCGCCGCGCTCTTCGCGCTGGCGAAGCTGGCGGCGCTGCGCGTCGAGCCGCTGGTGGAGAGCCAGGCGCGCCAGATCAAGGGCCATCCCGGACTGTTGAGGGTCGTCATTGCGCTGTTGCGGCGCACCGACTGGATACTGTTCGCGATCTTCCTGCTTGCCGCGCTCAATGTCCTGCGCGCCGTCACCTGGCCAAGTCGCACCCATCTCCTCCACGTCGCGCTGCTGCTCTCCCTGGCGTGGCTGTTCGCGACGGTGCTGTCGCGTATCGTCCGCAACCGCCTCGTCGCGCGCACGCTCGGCTGGCTGGCGTGGATCTACGCGGCCCTTGTCATACTGGGCGTCAGTGACGAGGCAGCCGAGTTCCTCGACAGCCTCGCAATTTCCTTGGGCGCGGTTCGGCTCTCGGCCCTGATGGTGCTGAAGGCGGCGCTGCTTCTGATCGCCACCGTTTGGCTTGCGGTGGTCATCGGCAACTACGTCGACGAGCGCGTCCGCCTCGCCGAGGAACTGACGCCCTCGATCCGTGTCCTTGTCGGCAAGGTCGCAAAGATCGGCCTCGTGCTGGTGGCGGGCGCCGTAGCGCTCTCCGCCGTCGGTCTCGACCTGACGGCGCTGACGGTGTTTTCCGGCGCGGTCGGCGTCGGTCTCGCCTTCGGGCTGCAGAAAGTGGTCTCGAACTTCGTCTCCGGCGTGATCATCCTGCTCGACAAGTCGATCAAGCCGGGCGACACCATTTCGCTCGAGGGCACATTCGGCTGGATCCGCGAATTGCGGGCGCGCTTCGTATCGGTGGTGACGCGCGACGGCCGCGAATTCCTGATCCCGAACGAGGACTTCATCACGCAGAGGGTCATCAACTGGTCGTTCAGCGACAACCTCGTGCGGCTCGACGTGAATTTCGGCGTCTCCTATGACGCCGACCCGCACAAGGTCAGCGAGCTGGCGATAGAAGCCGCGATCAGCGTCGGACGGGTCGAGGCCGACCGGCGGCCGGTCTGCTGGCTGACCGACTTCGGCGACTCTTCGCTGAACTTCGTCCTGCGCTTCTGGATCCGCGACCCCCAGCAAGGCCTGACCAACGTGCGCGGCAAGGTGTTGCTGGCGCTGTGGGACACATTCAAGGCAAACGGCATAGACATCCCTTATCCGCATCGCGAGATCATCATGAAGGAATCGAGCGGGCAATAGGGAGGCGTGCCGCGGAGATCCGCGGCAGGTGCCGAGGCGATCGAGGCCCGGATCTGCATTTGGCAAGAATTGGAAGGAACGGCGCTCGCCAGCCAAGCGGATCGGCCGCCGGGGTGGTGACAATCGGCTTGGCGCGTGCATGGTATTGCGCGGGTTACCGACATCAACCTGGGAGAGAGCCTTGACCGAGTTTGCTACGATCCTTTCCATCCTTGGCGTTTTCCTGCTGGGCGCCATGAGCCCCGGGCCGAGCTTCGTCGTCGTCTCGCGCATCGCCGTCGCCGGCGAGCGCACGGACGGCCTGGCGGCGGCGATCGGCATGGGCATCGGCGGCTTCATCTTCGCCACCGTCGCGGTCGCCGGCCTGACCGCACTGCTCGTCCAGCTCGCCTGGCTGGATATCTTCCTGCGCGTCGCCGGCGGCGCCTATTTGTTGTGGATCGGCATAAAGATCTGGCGCGGCGCCAGCGAGCCGATCGAGATCACCGGCGATGCATCGGCACGCGCCGGCTCGTTCTGGCGGGCGCTGCGCCGCGCGTTGCTGGTGCAGCTCGCCAACCCCAAGACGGCGATCTTCTACGCCTCGATGTTCGCGGCCATGCTGCCGTCCTCGCCGCCGCTGTGGATGCTTCTCGTGCTGCCCCCGCTGCTCTTCCTGAACGAATTCGTCTGGTACGCGGTCGTCGCCTTCGCCTTTTCATCCAGCAAGCCGCGCGCTGCCTATCTCGGCACCAAGCACTGGATCGACCGCGCCGCCGGCGCCGTCGTCGGCGCGCTCGGCCTGAAGCTGATGTGGGAAGGCATGGCCGCCGCGCGCCGGGGGATCGCCGGGTGAGGCGACGTCGAGAGCGGCCAATCGCATAG
>NZ_RQXT01000004.1 GCF_003863365.1 Mesorhizobium tamadayense
CCTAAGGGGGGCATGGCGGCATGGATTTTCAGCCGTTCACCGTTCATTTCACGTTCAGCACGGATGCGTTAGAACCGTGATCATGAAAACGTTCCGCTCCCATATCCGCTCCGCGACGCTGGCGCTTGCCGCAGCCGGCCTTTTCGCGTCGCAGGCGACGGCCATGCCGGCCATCGAACCGTCGGTCGATGAGCCGATCGTGCTTGCCGCCAGCGACTGCTACGCGATCGGCCAGCAGGTCGCCGCGCAGAATGGCGGCACACTTGCCAAGGCCTCGCAGGCGACGCGCGGCGGTCAGCAGGTCTGCGTCATCGTTGTGCTGGTGCCCGGCAAGGAAGGCCAGCGCCCGCGTCGTTCCGAGATCGTGGTGCCGCTCAACTGACGCCAGCGTTTCCCAGGCCGGCGGAATCGGCCTATATCTCCACCCCTCAACAGGCTCAAAACCATGCGCGTGCTCGTCGTCGAGGATGACAAGGATCTCAACCGGCAACTGGCGGACGCGCTGGTCGACGCCGGCTATGTGGTCGACCGCGCCTATGACGGCGAGGAGGGGCATTTCCTCGGCGATACCGAGCCTTACGACGCCGTCGTCCTCGACATCGGCCTGCCGCAGATGGACGGCATTAGCGTCGTCGAGCGCTGGCGGCGCGGCGGGCGCAAGATGCCGGTGCTGATCCTGACCGCGCGCGACCGCTGGAGCGACAAGGTGTC
The DNA here is from genome assembly GCF_003863365.1 of Mesorhizobium tamadayense. GTDB lineage: Bacteria > Pseudomonadota > Alphaproteobacteria > Rhizobiales > Rhizobiaceae > Mesorhizobium > Mesorhizobium tamadayense. Next base: position 712 of record NZ_RQXT01000004.1, read on the forward strand.
CGGCATCGATGCCGGCGCCGACGACTATGTCACCAAGCCCTTCCACATCGAGGAGGTGCTGGCGCGGGTGCGGGCGCTGATCCGCCGCGCCGCCGGCCACGCCTCGTCCGAGCTCACCTGCGGGCCGCTCAGGCTCGATACCAAGGCTTCCAAGGCCGACGTCAACGGCGTGCCGCTGAAGCTCACCTCGCACGAGTTCCGGCTGCTTGCCTATCTGATGCATCACATGGGCGAGGTGGTCTCGCGCACCGAATTGGTCGAGCATCTCTACGACCAAGATTTCGACCGCGATTCCAACACCATCGAGGTGTTTGTCGGGCGGCTTCGCAAGAAGATGGGCATCGATATGATCGAAACCGTGCGTGGCATGGGCTATCGCATGCGAGAGCCGGAGGCGTGACGCGGAACCGCTGAAGCCAACGATGAGAGCGTGGCTTTCAAGGCTGCGGCTCTGGCCGCGCTCGCTGACCTTCCGCGTCATCGCCTTTTCCACCATCTGGGCGATCCTGACGCTGGTCGTCATCTTCACCCTGATCACCACGCTCTACCGCCAGGCCAGCGAGCGCGGCTTCGAAAGCCTGCTTTCGGCGCATCTGTTCAACCTGATCGGCTCCGTCGGCATTTCCGACAATGGCGCGCTGACAGGCTCGCCCGATCTTGGCGATCTGCGCTTCTCCGAGCCGAATTCCGGCTGGTACTGGTCCGTAGAGCCGGCTTCCGAAGGCGTTCACGGCGAAATCCATTCCTCCTCGATGACGACCTCGATCCTGTCGCCAAGCGTCGCCGAGGTTCCCTTCAACGCGAACTTCCAGCGTAGCTACTCGACCGAAGGCATCAAGGGCGAGGATCTCGCGGTGTTCGAGAGCGAGTTCGTGCTCGATGCCAAGAACCGCGCCGCGCGTTTCCGCGTCATGGGCAACCACAGCGAGCTCGAGCAGGAGATCGCGAGCTTCCAGCGCCGGCTGCTCACCTATCTGTCGCTGTTCGGCGTCGGCATGATCGCCATCAACGCCATCGCCATCCTTTTGGGCCTGCAGCCCTTGCGCCGCGTGCGCAATGCGCTGGCCATGGTGCGCGAGGGCACGGCGCAGCGGCTCGACGGGCGCTTCCCCGCCGAGATCGAGCCTCTGGCCAGCGAGACCAATGCGCTCATCGAGAACAACAAGCGCATCGTCGAACGCTCGCGCACGCAGGTCGGCAACCTCGCCCATTCGCTGAAGACGCCGCTTGCCGTGCTGATCAACGAGGGCCGCGCGCTCGGCGGCGCCAAGGGCCAGCTCATCGCCGAGCAGGCCGCCTCGATGCAGAAGCAGGTCGATCACTACCTGCAGCGCGCCCGTGTTGCGGCCCAGCGCGACAGCGTCGTCTTCCGCACGCCGCTGTCGCCCCTGGTCGAGCGCATGGTGCGCGTGCTGCGCAAGCTCAACCCACAGACCAAGCTCACGCTGTCGCTGCCGCCGGCCGAGATCGTCTTTGCCGGCGAGCGCGAGGATCTGGAGGAATTGCTCGGCAACCTGCTCGACAATGCCATGAAATGGGCAAAGAGCACCGTCGCCGTCTCGGTCGCCGCTGTTCCGGGAAGCGCCAACCTGTTTGAGATCGTTATAGAGGATGACGGCCCCGGCATTCCCGAGGACAGCGCGCGGGAAGTGTTGAAGCGTGGCAAGAGACTGGACGAGACGAAGCCGGGGACCGGACTAGGACTTGCCATTGTCGGCGACCTCGTCAACGAGTATGGAGGCGCCCTGGCGCTGGAACGATCCGGCATGGGCGGCTTGAGGGCGGTGGTGAGATTGCGGAGCCTTCAATAAATGTCTTTTATCGATTTGCGTGCGGCCGGCTATGGCCAAATTTCCGACAAATATCAATACTATGGGCTCGCCGGCTTCCCCGATGGCGCGGCCCCCAATTCGTTTCGCTCAAGAAATACATCCCGCTCAAGAGATCCGGTTGCTGGCATGAAGATTCGCGTCGCGCTCGTTTCCGCCCTGCTGGCCGTATCGGGCTGCACGACACTGGGCAGGGGCAGCCCGACCTCTCCCGTCACGCCCGCCGCCACCCCGCCCGCTGGCGGCAAGGTGGGAGCCAGCATCGTCGCGGCGATGAATGGCGGGCTGATCGGCGGATCGATCGGTTCGGGTCTGAGCGACGCCGAAAAGCGCAAGGGCCTCGAGGCGGAATACAAGGCGCTGGAATACAACGCCAGCGGCCAGAAGGTGACATGGAAAGGCGACAGCTCATCCCATTACGGTGAGGTGGTGGCGGCCCAGCCCTATCGGGTCGGCTCGCAGGACTGCCGCCAGTACACGCATACCGTCTACGCTGGCGCATCGGGTGTCACCGCGCGCGGCACCGCCTGCCGCAATGCCGACGGCAGCTGGACACCGCTGACTTAGAGCGGTTCAGTCTTTGATCGGAAGGCCGACCCGCTGGAATTGCTCTAATTTAGGCAACGGCCGGCGCGATTTGACATCGATCAAGGTCAGGCGGCATGTCTGCCGTCAAAGCGTCGCAGCACGTCCGTGTTGGCAGGGCAGGGCTCTGCCTTTATTGGAATAGCCATGCTGTTTTGGGTCATAGCTGCAATCCTCACGCTGGGCGCCAGCCTGGCGGTGCTTTTGCCGCTGGCCGGCGGCACGAAAGGCGCGTCGGCCGCTGGCGATCACGATCTCGAGGTCTATCGCGACCAGCTTTCGGAGCTCGACCGCGATATGGCGCGCGGCCTGATCCAGCCGGGCGAGGCCGAGGAAGCGCGCGCCGAGATCGGCCGCCGCATCCTGCGTCTCGGCTCAGACGGCCAGGCAAGCACGCGGGCACCGCGCCCGTCGCGCACCGCAAGGCTGGTCGCAACCGCCGCCGTGCTGGCGGTGCCGCTGGTGAGCTGGGGGCTTTACGGCGCGCTCGGCTCGCCCGACCTGCCGTCGCAGCCGCTGGCCGAACGGCTCGCCAAGAACCCTGCCGATTCCTCGGTCGACGAGTTGGTCGCCCGCGCCGAGGCGCATCTTGCGGCCAACCCGTCCGACGGCAAGGGTTGGGACGTGCTGGCGCCGATCTATCTGCGCCTGCAGCGCTACACCGACGCGGTGACGGCCTATCGCAACGCCATCCGCCTCGACGGCGACAGCGCCGTGCGCCAGGCCGGCCTTGGCGAGGCGATCGCCAACGCCGCCGGCGGCATCGTTTCGGCCGACGCACAAGCTGCCTTCGAGGCGGCGCTGAAGCTCGATCCGGCCAACGCCAAGGCAAATTTCTACCTGGCGATGGGGCTCGCCCAGGAGGGCAAGAAGGCCGAAGCCGCCGCCGCCTGGCAAAAAATGCTCGGCCAGCTAGCGCCGGATTCGCCATGGCGCAGCGCTGTCCAGCAGGCGCTTGCCGAAACGGCCGAGCCGCCGGCCGCGGCGGGCAAACCGGCGAACGGGCCGGATGCTCAAGCTGTCGAAGCGGCCCAGCAGATGTCGCCGCAGGACCGCCAGGCGATGATCGAGACGATGGTCGCTGGCCTCGACGACCGGCTGAAGCAAAATCCGCGCGACGAGGAAGGATGGATGCGGCTCATTCGCTCCTATGTCGTGCTCGGCAAGGCCGACCAGGCGCGCGACGCGCTCGGCCGCGCTGTCGCTGTGTTTGGCGCCGACAGCGAGCAGGCCAGGAAATTTACCGCCTTTGCCGCCTCCCTCGGCGTGACGGCGACGGAGTAGGATATGACGCGCAAGCAGAAGCGATTGTCGGTGATCCTGGCGGGGCTGGCCTTCCTCGGCGCCGCCGCCGGGCTCACCTTCTATGCGCTCGGGCAGAAGGCTTCCTATTTCTACATGCCGGCCGATCTCACCACGGCAACCGTCCAGCCTGGACAGCGCATACGTCTCGGCGGCCTGGTCGAGAAAGGTACGATCGTGCGCGGCCAGGGCGCTACCGTTGCCTTCTCGGTCACCGACAAGCAGAAGTCGGTGAAGGTTACCTATACCGGCATCCTGCCCGACTTGTTCCGCGAGGAGCAGGGCGTCATCACCGAGGGCGCCTTCGGTCCGGACGGCGTTTTCGTCGCCGACAGCGTTTTAGCCAAGCATGACGAGCGCTATATGCCCAAGGAAGTCGCCGACGGCCTGAAGGCGAAGGGCGTGTGGCAGGAAAGCAAGAGTGAGTAATAGCCGTGGTTGAGACCGGACATTTCGCCCTCGTCCTCGCCTTCGCGCTGTCGCTGGTGCAGATGCTGGTGCCGCTGGTTGGCGCCCGCGCCGGCAATCAGCGGCTGATGGCGGTCGGCGGTCCGGTCGCGGTCACCGGCTTTGCGCTCACCGCGCTTTCCTTCACGGCTCTGGCCACCGCCTATGCCGGCTCCGACTTCTCGGTGGCAAGCGTGTGGGAGAACTCCCATTCGCTGCAGCCGCTGATCTACAAGATCACGGGCACCTGGGGAAACCACGAAGGCTCGATGCTGCTCTGGGTGCTGATCCTGACCTTCTTCGGCGCGCTCGTCGCCGTTTTCGGCAACAACCTGCCGGCGACGCTCAAGGCCAACGTGCTTGCCGTGCAGGGCATGATCGGCGCCGCCTTCTTCCTGTTCATCCTGGCGACGTCAAACCCGTTCATCCGGCTGAACCCGGCGCCGATCGAGGGCCGCGACTTGAACCCAATCCTGCAGGACCTCGGCCTCGCCGTTCATCCGCCGCTGCTCTATCTCGGCTATGTCGGCTTCTCGATCTGCTTCTCCTTCTCGGTCGCAGCCCTGATCGAAGGCCGCATCGACGCCTCCTGGGCGCGCTGGGTGCGGCCTTGGACGCTGGTCGCCTGGATGTTCCTCACAGGCGGCATCGCCATGGGTTCCTACTGGGCCTATTACGAGCTCGGCTGGGGCGGCTTCTGGTTCTGGGACCCGGTCGAGAATGCTTCCTTCATGCCTTGGCTTGCGGGCACCGCGCTGCTCCATTCGGCGATCGTCATGGAGAAGCGCTCGGCGCTGAAGATCTGGACGCTGCTGCTTGCGATCCTCACCTTCTCGCTGTCGCTGCTAGGCACCTTCCTGGTGCGCTCCGGCGTGCTGACGTCCGTGCACGCCTTCGCCACCGATCCGGCGCGCGGCGTCTTCATCCTCTGCATCCTGACGCTGTTCATCGGCGGCTCGCTGACGCTGTTCGCGCTGCGGGCGTCGCGGCTGACGGCGGGCGGGCTGTTCCATCCGATCTCGCGCGAAGGAGCGCTGGTCCTCAACAACCTGTTCCTCACCACGGCTACCGCGACAGTGCTGGTCGGCACGCTCTACCCGCTGGCGCTCGAAGCCATCACCGGCGGCAAGATCTCGGTCGGCGCGCCGTTCTTCGACCTGACCTTCGGCCCGCTGATGCTGCCGCTGCTCGCCATCGTGCCGTTCGGCCCGTTGCTTGCCTGGAAGCGCGGCGACGTGCTTGCCGCTTCGCAGCGCCTGATGGCGGCCTTCGCGCTGGCGCTGGCCGCGATGCTCGTCACCGGCCTGTTCATCGATGGCGCCTCGGTCTTCGCCGCGCTCGGCGTCGGGCTCGCCGTCTGGCTTGTCGCCGGCGCGCTCACCGACCTCGCCGTCAAGTCCGGGGTCGGCTCGGTGGCGCCGACCGTCATGCTGAGGCGCTTTGCCGGCCTGCCGCGCTCGGTCTTCGGCACGACACTTGCCCATCTCGGCCTTGGGCTCACCTTGCTCGGCATCGTCGGCACCTTGTCCTTCGGCACCGAGAAGATTCTCACCATGCGCCCCGGCGAGACGGTGGAGCTTTCCGGCCACACGCTGCGCTTCGAGGGGCTCTACCCGCAGAAAGGCCCGAACTTCACCGAGGATCGCGGCCGCTTCCTTTTGATCTCAGAGGGCAATGCCGATGGCGAGATCACTTCCGCCAAGCGTTTCTATCCGGTGCGGCAGACGGTGACGACCGAGTCCGGCATCAGGACGCTGGGTTTGAGCCAGCTTTATCTGTCGCTCGGCGACGCGGGCAATGACGGCTCCGTCGTCGTGCGCCTGTGGTGGAAGCCGCTGGTGACGCTGATCTGGGGCGGCGGGCTGGTGATGATGGCGGGTGCCGCGATGTCGCTGGCTGATCGTCGCCTTCGCGTCGGCGCCCCGTCGCGCCGCCGCAAGCCGGCTGCCGCCGCTGTATCCGCGAGCCCGACATGAGCAAGCGGCTGTCGCTTTCCTCGCTGGTGCTGCTTCTCGCCCTGGTCTTCGCCGGGGCGGCGCAGGCGGTGAAGCCGGACGAGGTGCTGCCCGATCCGGCGCTGGAGGCCCGCGCCCGCGCGCTTTCCGAAGGCCTGCGCTGCATGGTCTGCCAGAACCAGTCGATCGACGAGTCCGACGCGGATCTCGCCCGCGACCTGCGCATCCTCGTGCGCCAGCGCTTGGTCGCCGGCGACAGCGACCAGCAGGTGATGGACTATATCGTCTCGCGCTATGGCGAGTTCGTGCTGTTGCAGCCGCGCTTCAGCCTGCGCAACGCGCTGTTGTGGGGCACGCCGGCGCTTCTGCTTCTGGCCGGCGGCATCTTCATCGTGCTCAGCGCCCGCTCGCGCCGGCCGGCCTCGGACAGCAGCACCCTGAGCGCCGAAGAGCAGGTAGCGCTGGACAAGATGCTGCGCGATTAACGCCTATCCCCGGCCTTGATTGGTCGATGCCGTCCCCATCGTCATCACAGGGTCTCCGCGCCGGAGCTTCGCTCTGCTTCGCCCTGGGATGACGAACTCGAAGATGCATACGCCAAAGTCTCCAGTTCCGCGAGTTCACATCTTGGCTGCGCGCTCGGCTTTCTCTGCCTCGATCACGGCGTCGATTTCCGCCATTGCTGTGTCGTGAGGCACCACACGGCCCGCCGTTGCGTCGGCTATTCCGCGTTTGATACCCTCGATCACCTCAATCTCCCGATCGACATAGGTCGCAACCGCTTCGGCCATGAGCGAGGATTTGCTGCGCCCTGTCGCGGCAGCGATCTGCTCAAGCTTCAGCTTGGTTTCGGACGAGACCCGAATTGTCATGGTCGTGCTCGCGGTCATGTCGAAGCCTTGTGATGGTCCACCTTGTTGGCGCAACATTACAAAATTTTCATGTACCGGAAATGGCGCCGTAATGTGCGTCTCACTAATCCTCTTGCCCGAGGATGCTTCGCCTGAGCGCATCCCTTTCGAAAGAGGATACGAAACCCCATGAATATTGCCTCCAATTCATATTCCCGCACCCGCAAGCGCCTGTTGGCGGCCGTCGCTTCCCTGGCTGTCGTCGGCACGGTCGGCGCGGGCATGCTCGCTACCGGCACCGCCCCCGTTCTTGCCGATGCGGTGCGCGTCGAGGCCCCGCAGGTCCCGAGCTTCGCCGATGTCGTCGAACACGTCTCGCCGGCGGTCGTCAGCGTCAGGGTCAAGGCCAAGATCCAGCCGACGGCCGATGACGGCTCCGACGACCAGGACGGCTTCGACAACCTTCCCGACAATCCGCAGTTGCGCCGCTTCTTCAAGGAGTTCCGCGGTTTCGGCGACCAGGGCGGCAGCCAGCAGTTCGGCATGCGCCGCTTCGACCACCGCAACCACGGCAATGGCGAGCCGCGCGCGGTCGCTCAAGGCTCGGGCTTCTTCATCTCCGAGGACGGCTACCTCGTCACCAACAATCACGTCGTCTCGGAAGGCTCGAACTTCACCGTCGTCACCAATGACGGCAAAGAACTCGACGCCAAGCTGATCGGCACCGACCCGCGCACCGACCTGGCTGTGCTGAAGGTCGATGGCGGCGGCAAGTTCACCTATGTCGACTTCGCCGACGACTCCAAGATCCGCATCGGCGACTGGGTGGTGGCCGTCGGCAACCCGTTCGGCCTCGGCGGCACCGTCACCGCGGGCATCGTCTCGGCCCGCGGCCGCGACATCGGCGCCGGACCCTATGACGACTTCATCCAGATCGACGCCTCGGTCAACCGCGGCAATTCGGGCGGCCCGACCTTCAACCTCAACGGCCAGGTGATCGGCATCAACACCGCCATCTTCTCGCCGTCGGGCGGCAGCGTCGGCATCGCCTTCGACATTCCGGCCTCGACCGCCAAGCAGGTCGTCGAGGACCTGATGAAGGACGGCTCCGTCCAGCGCGGCTGGCTCGGCGTCGAGATCCAGCCGGTCACTTCGGAAATCGCCGAATCGCTAGGCCTGAAGGCGGACAAGGGCGCGCTGGTTTCGAGCGCGCAGGACGCCGGTCCCGGCAAGAAGGCAGGCATCGCCGCCGGCGACGTCATCACCCAGGTCGACGGCAAGGATGTCGCCTCGCCGAAGGAACTCGCCCGCGTAATCGGCGCTTATGCGCCCGGTAAGTCGGTCGACGTCACCGTATGGCGCAATGGCAAGAACGAGACGATCAAGGTCGATCTCGGCACGCTGCCTTCGAGCGACAAGCAGGCCTCGAATGACGACAGCAACAAGCAGGCGGCGCCGGCCAAGGCCGATACGCTTGCCGATCTCGGCCTCACCGTCACCAAGTCGGAAAACGGCAAGGGCCTGGTGGTCACCGATGTCGACCCGGACAGCGATGCGGCCGACCGCGGCATTCAGCCCGGCGACGTCATCACCTCGATCAACTCGGCCGAGGTGAACAACACCGACGATGTTTCCAAGGCGATGTCCGATGCCTCGAAAGCGGGCCGCAAGGCCGTGCTGATGCAGATCACGCGCGACGACTCGAACCGCTTCGTCGCCTTGCCGGTCGGCAAGGGCTGATCTGATAGAGCGGTTCATCGTTTCACAGAAACGCAGAACCGCTCTATCGCGTTTGACGCAATTCCGGACGGAAGGCTCCGGCGAAGTCGCCGAGCCTAACCGTTTCACACTTTTCCTGGAATTGCTCTGGCGACTTTTCCCCGCGGCGGTATCAACACCCCCGAGCCGCCGCCGGGAAAACATGGGGCCGAGCACGTCAGTCAGTCACCGTGTTTCGCTCCTGGCGGCAGCGGGTTTCCCATCACCCGCTGCCGCTTTAACAGCATGTCGCCCAAAAAGTGGGCACCGGTTTTGGGATCACGACATGCGAGACAAAATGCATGTCGCCCAAAAGTGGGCACCGGTTTTGGGATCGCAACGTGCGGCTGGCGAACACAAAGGCGCGGAGTCATGGCTGCCCCTCAATCTTCCGGTGAAATCGCGTATAACGGCTCCATGAAGATTCTCGTCATGGAAGACGATCGCGAGGCGGCGGACTATCTGCAGAAAGCGTTCGCCGAGGCGGGACATACCGCCCATGTCGCCGGCGACGGCGAGACCGGCTTCGCGCTTGCCGATGCCGGCGACTATGACGTGATGGTGATCGACCGCTTGATGCCGCGCCGCGACGGCTTGTCGGTGATCGCCGCGCTCCGCTCGCGCGGCAACACCACGCCGGTGCTGATCCTGTCGGCGCTGGGCGAGGTCGACGACCGCGTCACGGGCTTGCGCGCCGGCGGTGACGATTATCTGACCAAGCCTTACGCTTTTTCCGAGCTGCTCGCCCGCGTCGAGGTGCTCAACCGTCGCGCCGGCGCCCGGGAATCCGAGACCATCTACCGCGTCGGCGACCTCGAGCTCGACCGGCTGTCGCATTCGGTCAAGCGCGCCGGCCGCGAGATCACGCTGCAGCCGCGCGAGTTCCGCCTGCTCGAATATCTGATGCGCCACGCCGGCCAGGTGGTGACGCGCACCATGCTGCTCGAGAATGTCTGGGACTATCATTTCGATCCGCAGACCAACGTCATCGACGTTCACGTCTCGCGCCTGCGCGGCAAGATCGAGAAAGGCTTCGACAAGCCGATCCTGCACACCATCCGCGGCGCCGGCTACATGCTGAAAGGCGGCTAGAGCATGATCCCGAACCGAAGGTCAGCGAACGCAAAAAGTGGGAACCGGTTTTCGGAAAAGATCATGCTAAGACAAGGAGTTAGATCAGGATGACGATTCAACTAATCGTCATGCTGATCTAAGAGCAAATGGCTCTTTCCCTGCCGGCCATCATGAGGACGACGGCGGCCCGGCTTTCGGCGCTATATTTCCTGCTTTTCGCCCTCTGCGCCGTGCTGTTGGTGTTCTACATGACGTCGCTGTCGGCGAGCATGCTGACGGGGCAGACCAAGGATACGATCAACGACGAAGTGCTGGGCCTCGCTCGCGCCTACCAGCGCGGCGGCCTGCCGGTGCTGGTGCGCGTGGTAGAAGCCCGGTCCCGCCAGCCGGGCGCCAACCTCTATCTGATCGCCGACGCCAACGGTCAGATCCTGACCGGCAACGTGCAGAGCCTGGAGCCGGGAGTCATTGAGACCGTGGGCTGGACCAGCGAACCCTTCTCATACCAGCGCTTCGGCGAGGGTGAGCTAGACCGGATGCGCGGCGGGACTTCGGACCAGACGACGCCCCAGACTGGCGAGAACAGCGCGCAATCCGAGGGTGAGAAGGGCCACAACGCCATCGCGCTGGTGCTGAGGCTGCCCAACCAGATGATCATGCTGGTCGGCCGCGACCTCGGCGAGCCGGAACGCTTTCGCGCCGTCATCAAACGGTCGCTGATGCTGGCGCTCGGCATGATGGGGCTTGGCGGGCTCCTGATCTGGTTCTTTGTCGGGCGCGCCGCACTGAGGCGCATCGACAGCGTGTCCGATGCAAGCCGCCGCATCATGGGTGGCGACCTCAGCGGGCGGCTGCCGGTGACCGGCGCCGGCGACGAATTCGACCGCCTGTCGGAAAACCTCAACACGATGCTCGCCCGCATCGCCATGCTGAACGAGGGGCTGAAGCAGGTTTCCGACAACATCGCCCATGACCTGAAGACGCCGCTGACCAGGTTGCGCAACCGCGCCGAGGCCACACTTGCCGGCAAGCACAAGACGACCGACTACCGTCAGGCGCTGGAGGGCACGATCGCGGAGTCCGACCAGCTCATCAAGACGTTCAACGCGATCCTGATGATCTCGCGGCTGGAGGCCGGCTATTCCTCCGAGACGACCAGCCCGGTCGACCTCGCCGCCACCGTGAGCGATGTCGTCGAGCTGTACGAGCCGGTGGCGGAGGAAGCGGGCGTCGTGCTGGACGCCACGGTGCCTGAAGCCATCACCATCGACGGCAACCGCGAGCTGATCGGCCAGGCGCTGTCCAACATCGTCGACAACGCGATCAAATACTCGACCGGCGCCACCGAGAGCCCGAAAGTGCGCGTCACGCTGGAGCGCATCGGCGGCGAGTTGAAGCTCGCCGTCACCGACAATGGCCATGGCATCCCCGACGATGCCGACCGCGCCAGGGCCACCGAGCGCTTCGTGCGGCTGGAAAAGAGTCGCTCGCAGCCGGGTTCGGGCCTCGGTCTCAGCCTCGCCAAGGCGATCATGACTTTCCACAACGGCAGGCTTGATCTTTTGCCTGCCGATCCCGGATTGTCCGTGGTCATGAGTTTCCCGGTGCGGGGGACAAATTGACGGCGGCGAGGATGGCAAGGAAAAAGATCGGGACAGAATGGCAACTCCGCCCGACGCTGGCGCTTCGCCCGCTGGATGGCGACCACGCCAGGCGGGAATTGTCCGAGATCGCCGACGCCGCCGCGGAAGATGGCCTTTCCCGTCTGGGCAAATTCCTTGCCGGCAAGGGGCCGCTGCAGGATCTGCTCGCCGCCGTCTTCGACCTGTCGTCCTTCCTGCGCGATACGGCGCGCCGCCGTCCGGCCATTCTCGATGCGCTGTTCGACGAGACGATCGAAGCGCGGCTCAACGGCATCGACGAGGCGGTTGATCGCGCGGCGCGAGCCGAGAATGTCTCGGAAACGAGCCTGATGATGGCGCTCAGGCAATTCAAGGCCGAAGCCCATTTCCTAGTCGCGCTCGCAGATCTTTCAGGCGAGGCCGAGACCGCGCTGACGGTGCGCCGCCTGAGCGACCTTGCGGACGCCTGCACGCGCGCCGCGGTCGATTTCCTGCTTCTCGACGCGCACGGGCAGGGCAAGCTCAGGCTGCCGGATCCGAAAGACCCCGCGCGCGGTTCGGGCTGGATCGTGCTCGGCATGGGCAAGCTCGGCGCGCATGAGCTGAATTTCTCTTCCGACATCGACCTTGTCGTCTTCTTCGATCCGGAGTCGCCGGCCGTCATCGATCCGCTCGACGCCACGGATCTGTTCTCGCGCCTCACCCGCCGGCTCGTGCGCATCCTGCAGGACCGCACCGAGCACGGCTACGTCTTCCGCACCGATCTGAGGCTTCGGCCCGATCCGGGCTCGACGCCGCTGGCCATTCCGGTCGAGGCAGCGCTTCGCTATTACGAGGCGCGCGGCCAGAACTGGGAGCGCGCCGCCATGATCAAGGCGCGGCCTGTTGCCGGCGACCTTGCGGCGGGTGCGGCCTTCCTCAAGGAATTGCAGCCCTATGTCTGGCGCAAATACATGGACTATGCGGCGATCGCCGACGTCCATTCGATCAAGCGCCAGATCCATGCCCACAAGGGCCATGGCGAGATCGCGGTCAAGGGCCACAATGTCAAGCTCGGCCGTGGCGGTATCCGCGAGATCGAGTTCTTCGTCCAGACGCAGCAGCTGATCGCCGGCGGCCGTTTCCCGGAATTGCGCGGCCGCGAGACGGTGCCGATGCTGGGCGCGCTCGCCGCGCGCGGCTGGATCACCGCCGAAGCGCGCGATGCCCTTACCCGGCAATACTGGTTCCTGCGCCGTGTCGAGCACGCCATCCAGATGGTGGCCGACGAACAGACGCATATCTTGCCGGAAGAGGACGAGGAGCTGGAGCGTATCGCGCTGATGCTCGGCTTTGCCGGCGAAGCGGAATTCGCGGAAGCCTTCCGCGCCTCGCTGCACCAGGTCGAGCGGCACTATGCGGCGCTATTCGAGACAGCGCCTGAATTGTCGGCCGGCGTCGGCAACCTGGTCTTCACCGGCGACGTCGACGATCCCGACACGCTGCAGACCTTGCACCGTCTCGGCTTCCAGCGGCCGAGCGACATCTGCCGTGTCATCCGCGGCTGGCATTTCGGCCGCTACCGCGTCACGCAATCGGCTGAGGCCCGCGAGCGGCTGACCGAGCTGGCGCCGGCGCTGCTGAAAGCCTTCGGCCAGACGCGTCGCGCCGACGAGGCGGTGATCCGCTTCGACGAGTTCCTCGCCGGCCTGCCGGCCGGCATCCAGCTGTTTTCGCTGCTGCAGTCGAACCCGGCGCTGCTCAAGCTGATGGCGACGATTATGGGCGCGGCCCCGCGGCTCGCCGCCATAATCACGCGCCGCCCGCATGTCTTTGACGGCCTGCTCGACCCGGCGCTGCTGACCGAACTGCCGGATCGCGCCTATCTCTCGGCGCGGCTTGCCGCCTTCATCGAAGGCGAGCGCGCCTATGAGGACGTGCTCGACCGCCTGCGCATCTTCGCCTCCGAGCAGAAATTCCTGATCGGCGTGCGTCTGCTTGCCGGCTCGATCGATCCGGCGCGGGCGGGGCGCGCTTTTTCCGATCTCGCCGACCTCACCATCGAGGCCGCGCTCAATGCGGTGACGGCGGAGTTCGCGCAGCGCCACGGCAGGATCGCGGGGGGCAGGGTGGCGCTGCTCGGCATGGGCAAGCTCGGCAGCCGCGAGCTCACCGCAGGCTCGGACGTCGATCTCATCCTGCTCTACGACCACGACGCCGATGCGGAAGAATCCGACGGCGAGAAGTCTCTGGCGCCCTCGCATTACTATTCCCGCATGACGCAGCGGTTGATCGCCGCCGTCTCCGCGCCGACCGCCGAAGGCGTGCTCTACGAGCTCGACCTGCGTCTGCGCCCCTCCGGCAACAAGGGGCCGGTCGCCACCCATATCGACGCCTTCAAGAAATACCAGCGCCAGGACGCCTGGACCTGGGAGCACATGGCGCTGGCAAGAGCCCGCGCCATCGGCGGCGATGCCGAACTCTGCACCGAGGTGGAGGAGGATGTCGCGGCGGTGCTCGCCCTGCCGCGCGACGGGGCCAACGTGAAGGCGGAAGCCTTGGAGATGCGGGCGCTGATCGAGAAGGAAAAGCCGCCGCGCGATCTCTGGGACATCAAGCTGATTCCCGGCGGCCTGATCGACCTCGAATTCATCGCCCAGGTCGCGGACATCACCGGAAATATCGAGCCCGGCCGCCGGGTGACGGCAACGGCGGACGTGCTGGCGCGGCTCGCGCCCGGCTTCGCGGCTGCCGGTGTCCGGCAGGAGCTTTGCGAGGCCTGGCGGCTCTATCTGGCGCTGACCCAGATGATCAGGCTTTGCCTTACTGGAGAGTTCCAGCGCGACGACGTCCCGCCGGGGCTTTCGGATCTGCTTCTGGCGGTCACCGACCTGCCGGATTTCGGTGTGCTGGAAGCACATCTCAAAGAGACGTCGCGGAAGGTCAGGAAGGATTTCGACCTCCTGCTTCGTGCCGAAGCCCCGATCTCGCGGGATTAACCCACGTCCTCGTTCCGTCGCGCCCCCTCCGTCCTGCCGGACATCTCCCGCACAAGCGGGGAGATTGGCAGCTTCGACGTCCCGCTCATTTCTGCAACGTCGGAGATTGGCGAAGGCCGGCGTGACATCCAATCTCCCCCCAAGCGGGGGAGATGTCCGGCAGGACAGAGGGGGCGCTGTCCCGCCGACGTTGCCAGGATTGCAGTCACACAGACGATGAAATTAGGCCGCCGCCTTCACCGTTGGCGACTTCTTCAGCGGGATGCGAACCGACACGATCGTGCCGGCGCCTTCGGTCGAGCGGATCTTCAGCGCGCCGCCCTGAAGTTCTGCCAGCGACCGCGAGATAGCCAGCCCGAGGCCCGAGCCGGTGTGGTTCTTGGAGAACTGGTTCTGCACCTGCTCGAACGGCCGCCCGAGCTTGCTCAGCGCCTGTTTCGGGATGCCGCAGCCATTGTCCTCGATGGTGAGCACCAGCGCGCCCGAGGCGTTGCGCGCCCGCACCATGATATGGCCGCCCTGTCCGGTGAACTTCACCGCGTTGGAGAGAAGGTTTATGGCGATCTGCTTGATCGCGCGGCGGTCAGCGTAGAGCCGCATCGAGTCGGCGATGCGCGTCTCCACCGTGATCGACTTTTCCGCCGCCTGCAGCGAGATGACGCGAACCGTCTCCTTGATCAGCGGACAGAGGTCGATCTCCTCGCGGTCGAGCGAGAACTGGCCGGCCTCGATCTTCGACATGTCGAGTATGTCGTTGATGACGCCGAGCAGGTATTTGCCGCTGCCGTTGATGTCGCTGGCATATTCCTCGTAGCGCTCGGAGCCGAGCGGCCCGAACAGGCCCTGCTGCATCAGCTCGGAGAAGCCGATGACGGCGTTGAGCGGCGTGCGCAATTCATGCGACATGTTGGCGAGGAATTCTGACTTGGCCCGGTTGGCCGCCTCGGCGCGCTCGGTCTCCTTCATGTATTTGCGGTTGAGCTCGACCAACTCCTTGGCGCGTTCCTCCTCGGCGCGGCGGGCGAGGCTGAGATCGTGGATCGTCGCCATCAGGCGCCGCTCGCTGTCGACCAGCTTTTCCTGGTGCAGCTTGATCTGGGTGATGTCGGAGCCGACCGAGACGATGCCGCCGTCGCGGGTCCTGAGCTCGTTGACCTGAAGCCAGCGGCCGTCGGCAAGCTGGCGCTCCAGCGTGACACCGCCGTGCGGACCATTGGCATTGGCCAGCCTGCGCTCCGAGGCGAAGGCCAGCATGCGCTCCTCCAGCATGTCGCGGGTGGCGCCCGGCACCACGTCGCGGTCCGAGAGCCCGTTGTCCTTCTGGAATTTGGAGTTGCACATGATCAGCCGCTCGGCGGCATCCCACAGCACGAAGGATTCGTTGATGTTCTCGATCGCGGTCCTCAGCCGCATGTCCGCCGCTTCCGAGCGCAGCGCCAGATGCCGCTGCTCGGTGACGTCGACGGCGATGCCGATCAGTTGTATCTCAGGCGCCTCCGGGTCGATCACCTGGGCGCGGGCGCGCATCCACACCCACTGCCCGTCGGCATGGCGCATGCGGAACACCTGGTCGATATGGTCGATCTCGCGCTCGACGATGCGGTTCGCGAGCTCGAAGAGATCGCCGTCGTCCGGATGGATGATCTCGGCGACCTCGCCGAAAGAAAGCATGGAGTCGCAGGGCTCGTAGCCCAGCATGTCGTACATCGAGCGCGACCAGTACATCTTGCCGCGCACCATGTCCCAGTCCCACAGGCCGCAGCGGCCGCGAACCAGCGCCATGTCGATGCGCTGATGCGCTTCGAGATAGATACGGTCGGCGGCCTGGGCGCGCGCCGCCTGGCCGAAATAGGCATAGAGGATGACGATCAGCACGCCTGCCGTCAGCACGAACAGCGTGACATTGAGCGACACTGTCTTGCGCCAGCTGTCGAACACCGCCTCCTTGGGCACCAACACCGCCGCGGCGTTCTTGCGGTCGCCTGTGAGACTGACGGCGGCAAGCCAGTCCTTGCCAGCGATGCTGACATCCATCACGCCGGCGCGGTCGCCGAACATGAACAGCGGCTGGCCGCCGAGCACGATGCCGTCCAGCGAGCGTCCCTGCCAGCCGGTCGACAATGGCGATACGGCGACGATCTTGAAGGCGCCGTCGGTGATGGCCAGGACATGGCTGCGGCCCATGGCGCCCTGGCGGCTGGTGTTCTCCAGGAGGTCCATGGCATTGGCGCCGGCCGTGTTCGGGTCCGCGGTGATCGCCTGCGCCATCTGGCCGGCAGCGAGCGCCAGCACCGCTTTGGCGTCGCGTTCGACCTCGTCGCGGTCGTTCACCAGCGACAGGAAACGAAGTGCTGCGATGACGATTAGGAAGATGATGATCAGCGCGGGGATCGAGCGGCGCAGCAACGGCTCCGCCGCCAGCAGCCGCTGGTAGGCGGGCTCGGCGATCAGGCGCGCATTGCCGGCAAGCGCGTCGCCCCTTGCCTCGCGACGCGCAAAAGCCTTCCCTCCGGGCGCGCCCCACGCGTCCGTCTTGGCCATAAATGGCACTCCCCGATTTGCCGCACACTTGACGACCCGGCTACGCCGCACGCCCGAATCGTCATTAAAGAATCAAAGGTGATTCGCCTTGTCCAGAGGCGCGGCCAAAAAAGATTAAAAATCGAATAAAATATCGACTGTTCTGACCCGCTTCATCCAATCGGCAAGCGGTGTCGTCAGGGGCGATAGCGCAACGCGTCGACCAGCAGGGCGAAGGCCGGCGAGGGTTGGCGGCGGCTCGGGTAGTAGAGATGATAGCCGGGGAAGGGCGGGCACCAGTCCGCCAGGACCCGCACGAGTTCTCCGCCCGCCAGATATCGCATTGCTTGATCCTCCGGCAAATAGGCGAGGCCGGAACCGGCGAGCACCGCGTTCAACCTTAGCGCCGCGGTATTGAATACAAGTTGTCCTTCGACCCGCACCTTGAGCTGACGGCCCGCTTTCTCGAATTCCCAGGCATAGATCCCGCCATAGGTCGGCAGGCGCAGGTTGATGCAATTGTGGCCCGTCAGGTCCTGTGGCGTTCGCGGCGGCTTGTGGTTAGCGAAATAGACAGGCGCGCCAACGACCGCCATGCGCATCTCGGGGCCGACCCGCACGGCGATCATATCCTTCGCCACCTGCTCGCCAAGCCGGATGCCGGCATCGTAGCGCTCGGCGACGATATCGGCCAGGCCATAATCGACGATGACCTCGATCTTGATGTCCGGATAGTCCGGTAAGAGCCTGGCAAGGGCCGGCCACAGGATGGTCTCGGCCGGATGCTCGCCGGCCGTGATGCGGATGGTGCCGGCGGGTTTTTCCCTGAGCTCGCTCAGCGCGGCGAGTTCGGCCTCGATCTCGTCGAAGCGCGGGCCGACGCCGACCAGAAGGCGCTCACCTGCCTCGGTCGGCGAGACGCTGCGTGTCGTGCGTGTCAAAAGCCTCAGTCCCAGCCTCGCCTCGAGCGCACGTATGGTGTGGCTCAAGGCCGATTGCGACACGCCAAGCTTCGCCGCGGCCCGGGTGAAGCTGCGCTCGCGCGCGACAGCCAGGAAGGCGAGCAAATCATTGACGTTCTCGCGGGCCACTCATGAATCCTCTTCATAGGCTCATGCGAATTCTAGCGTCTAATCGCATAGAGATGCACGCGCTAAATGTCAGCCGAAAGCAGTCGCGAGCACAAATATCCCAGCGAAGCACTGCGCCGCGCCAAGCAAGGACATCGCATGGACATCGAACAAGCCGGCTCGCGAGCCGCCGCATCCGGAACGTACAAGACGGCGATCCTGTCGGTCATCCTGGTCAGTTACCTGATGATCGTTCTCGATATCTCGATCGTCATCACCGGCCTGCCGAAGATCAGGGAAAGCCTTTCCTTCTCCGCCACCGAGCTTTCATGGGTGCAGAGCACCTATACGCTCGCCTTCGGCGGCCTGCTTCTGCTCGGCGCCCGTGCCGGCGATATGCTGGGGCGTCGCCGCATGTTCCTGTACGGGCTGGCGCTTTTCACCGCCGCTTCACTTGCCATTGGCCTGGCGCAGACCTCCGCCTGGATGCTTGGCGCCCGCGCCGTGCAGGGCGCCGGCGCGGCGATCCTGGCGCCGACAACGCTTGCGCTGCTGTCGACCACTTTCCGCGAAGGCGAAGAGCGCACCAAGGCGCTCGCCGCCTATTCGATGACGGCGGGCGTCGGCGCGAGTCTCGGGCTGGTACTCGGCGGCATTTTCGCCGACTGGCTCTCCTGGCGCGTCGGCTTCTTCATGAACGTGCCGATCGGCATCGCGCTGATAGTTGCCGCAAGCCGTGTGCTGACGGAGACGGAGCGCCGCACCGGCGCCTTCGATCTCCTGGGCGCGATCAGCTCTACGCTCGGCATGACGGCGCTGGTCTATGGCATCGTCCGCTCCGCCGATGCCGGCTGGCATGATGCCGTCACGCTTTCGGCGATCGTCGCCGGCCTCGTGCTGCTGGTGCTCTTCATCCTCAACGAGGCGCGAGCCAGCCAACCGATTCTGCCGCTCAGGCTCTTCGCCAGCCGCCAGCGCTCGGGCGCCTATTTGGCGCGCATGCTCTTCCTCGGCGCCATGGTCGGGTTCTTCTTCTTCTCGACCCAGCTGATGCAAGGCGTGCTCGGTTACTCGCCTTTCCGTGCAGGTCTCGGCTTCCTGCCGATGACGCTGCCGACCTTCGCTGCGGCGATGGCCGTTCCGGCCTTCACCAGGCGACTCGGCAATGCCGGGCTGCTGTGCCTGGCATTGGCACTGTCGGCCGCCGGCATGCTCTGGCTTGGCCAGGCGCGTGTCGGCACCGGCTTCGTCAACGGTATCGCGCTGCCGATGATCCTGATTGGCCTGGGCAACGGTTTTGCCCTCGGTCCGCTGACCGTCGCCGGTGTTGCCGGCGTGGCCGAAAGAGACGCCGGCGCCGCCTCCGGGCTTGTCAATGTCGCTCACCAGCTCGGCGGCACACTGGGGCTCGCCGTGCTGGTGGTCATCTTCGCCTCATCGGGCAACGGCACCCTCGACGGCCGCGACCTGCTCGCCAACCGCATCGCGGTTTCGATCACCAGTGCCGCCGCCATGCTCGCCCTGGCGCTGCTGCTGGTGCTGGCGCTCGTCGCGCGGCCGCGTATCGGCGCTCCGCAGGTCGCGTCGACCTGAGATCAACCTCGCACCATTTCCGAACAAGGAGAAAGTCAATGCAAACGCGCAGACTTGGAAACAGCAATCTGGAGGTCTCGGCCCTCGGCCTCGGCTGCATGGGCATGAGCGGCCTCTATGGGCAACCGGGCGACACCGGAGAAATGATCGCCCTGATCCACGCGGCGGTGGATCGCGGCGTCACGATGTTCGATACGGCCGAAGCCTACGGTCCGTTCATCAACGAGGAACTGGTCGGCGAGGCGCTCGCGCCGGTCCGCGACCGGGTCGTCATCGCCACAAAATTCGGCTTCGATATCGATCTGGACACCGGCGCGCGACGCGGCGGGACCAACAGCCGTCCCGAGCATGTGAAGGCCGTCGCCGAGGCGTCGCTGAAGCGGCTGAGGACCGACCGCATCGACCTGTTCTACCAGCACCGCGTCGATCCCAACGTGCCGATCGAGGAGGTGGCCGGCGCCGTCAAGGACCTGATCGCGGAAGGCAAGGTTAGGCATTTCGCCCTCTCGGAGGCTGCCGCCACAACCATCCGCCGGGCTCACGCCGTGCAACCGGTAACGGCGGTCCAGAGCGAATATTCGCTCTGGTGGCGAGGCCCCGAAGAAGAAATCTTGCCGACCTTGGAAGAACTCGGCATCGGCTTCGTGCCGTTCAGTCCTCTGGGTGCGGGCTTTCTTACCGGCAAGATCGATGAAAATACCAGGTTCGACAGTTCGGACTTCCGCAACAACGTGCCCCGCTTCACGCCCGAAGCGTTGAAGGCCAACATGGCGCTGGTCGATCTGGTGCGCCAGGTGGCGGCGAAAAAAGGGGCCACGCCGGCTCAGATCGCGCTCGCCTGGCTGCTGGCGCAAAAGCCATGGATCGTGCCAATCCCGGGCACCAAGAGACTCGATCGCCTGGAGGAAAACCTGGGTGCGGCTTTGGTGGAACTCACGGCGCGCGATCTCGAGGAGATCGACGCGGCTGCCTCGCAGATCGCGCTGGAGGGAGCACGCCTGCCTGAAAACGTCCTCAAGATGACCGGCCTTTGAGCTTGGGACCGCCGGCCGTGGGCGCGCGTCCGCCGTGACGGTACGAGGCACCCGCTACCCGGCCGGAGCGTCGGTCGATGAGAAAGGAAACGAGATGAGCCAGTTAAACCGAATGTCGAGACGAGGTGCGCTGATGAGTGCGCTTGCACTGCCCCTCGGGGCCGGGTTGAGCCTGCCCGCCGGCGCATCGACGGCGCGGCGGGCGGGCGACACCAAGGTGCTGGTGGCTTACTACACCCGCACCGGTAACACGCGTGTCATTGCGGGCCAGATCGGCAGGGCTCTCGGCGCCGACGTCTTCGAAATCCGGACCGCCGATCCTTACCCGGAAGATTACGAGGAACAGGTCGCCGTGGCGCAACAGCAGCGAGACTCGGGCTTTGAGCCGCTGCTCGCCGCCACCGTGCCGGATGTCAAATCCAACGAAACGGTCTTCCTCGGATTCCCTATCTGGGGGATGACCGCGCCCTCGGTGATCCGCTCCTTCCTGTCGCAGCACGATCTGTCCGGCAGGACGTTGGTGCCGTTCATCACCCATGGCGGCTACGGCCTGGGCCAGAGCCTCGACGTCCTTGCCGAACATGCGCCACGGGCGCGGCTGGTCGAAGGCTTTTCCAAACAGTGCGATCAGGAGCGCGAGACGCTGCAGGAGGTCACGAACTGGCTCGGCCGAATCAACGTGCGGGGCTGAGCCAGAGCGCAAACCGGCCGAAACGTCGAACGCTATGCCAGCGTGCGCTCCACGATGTCGCGCAAATCGGCCGACAGGTTGTCGGCATTCGCAATCTGCAGCAGCGCCTGCCTTGCCTTGTCCTGCCGGATCGGTTCCAGCGAGCGCCAGGACCGCAGCGCCGTCGCCAGCCTTGCCGCCACTTGCGGATTGCGCTTCTCGACCTCAAGCACGGTCTCGGCGAAGAAGCGATAGCCCTGGCCGTCGGCGCGGTGGAAGCCGGTCTGGTTGGCGCTGGAGAAGGTGCCGATCAGCGCTCGCACCCGGTTGGGATTGGCGATCGAGAAGGCGGGATGCTGCGTCAGCGCGCGCACCTTTTCGACGGTCCGCGCGCCGGGCACGCCGGCCTGGATCTGGAACCATTTGTCGAGCACCAGCGCATCGCCGCGATATCTGGTCTCGAAAGTTGCCAGCGCCTCCTCCGCCTGGCGAGCGCCGGCATGGCGGTGTGCCAGCACGGTGAGCGCCGCGGCACGATCGGTCATGTTGGTTGCCCCGCGGAAATGCGCGGCGGCAAGTGCCGCGCCCTCAGGCAGCAGCGAAAGGTAATCGAGCAGGATGTTGCGCAATGCACGCCGTCCGGCGCTCGCCGCGTCGGGCGTGAATGGCCCCTTGTCGGCGAGGCTGTCATAGAGCGCCGAGAAGACCTCGCGGTTTGCGGCGGCGATCGTCCGCGCCAGCGCCTCGCGCGCGGCGAAGATGGCGTCGGGGTCGATGCCCTTGCCGATGTCGCGGGCAATGTCGGACTCGCCGGGAAGCGACAGCGCCAGCGCCCGGTAGGCCGGCTCCAGCGTCTCGTCGCCGGCGATCCTGCCGGCAAGCTCGGCGAGCCGCGCTGCGAAGGCCGGCTCCTTGTCGCCCAGCACCTGGCGGAAGGCCGCGATCAGCGCGTCGGTGAGCAGTGTGTTGAACGCCTGCCAGCGCGAGAAAGAGTCGCTGTCATGGCTGGCGAGGAAGAACTGGTCGTCGGCCTTCTGCTGTACCGAAAGCGTGATCGGCGCCGAGAAGCCGCGATTGAGGGACACCGCGGGGCGCTCGGAGACGCCCGAGAAGTGCACCACGTGCCGCCGCTTGCGGACATGGATGACGCCGTCCTCGACCGTGGCGCCCTCGACGGCTGCCCAAGCGACAGGCTTGCCGCCGGCGCCGACCAACCCGAAGGCCAACGGGATGTGCATCAGGCGCTTGCGGCTTTCCGACGGCGTCGGCGGCACCGACTGCTCGATCTCCAGCGTGAACGCCTTGGCCGCTGCATTGTAGGAGGAACTTACCGTCAGGTTCGGCGTGCCGGCCTGGTGGTACCAGAGCGCGAATTGCGCGAGGTCTCGGCCCGTGACATCCTCGAACACCTTGAGGAACTCCTCGATCGTCGCCGCCTGGCCGTCATGCCGTTCGAAATAGAGGTCCATGCCGGCGCGGAACGCCTCCGATCCAAGGATGGTGCGTATCATGCGTACCACTTCCGAGCCTTTCTCGTAGACGGTCGCCGTGTAGAAGTTGTTGATCTCGCGGTAGCGGCGCGGCCTGACCGGATGCGCCAGCGGCCCCTGGTCCTCGGGGAATTGGTGCGCGCGCAGCGTGCGCACCTCGGCAATGCGCTTCACCGCCCGCGAGCGCTGGTCGGCCGAGAATTCATGGTCGCGGTAAACGGTGAGCCCCTCCTTCAGGCAAAGCTGGAACCAGTCGCGGCAAGTGATTCTGTTGCCTGTCCAATTGTGGAAATACTCATGCGCGATGATCGCCTCGATATTGGCGAAGTCGGCGTCGGTCGCGGTCTCCTCGTCGGCCAGCACATATTTGTCGTTGAAGACGTTGAGGCCCTTGTTTTCCATCGCGCCCATGTTGAAGTCCGACACGGCGACGATGTTGAAGACGTCGAGGTCGTATTCGCGGCCGAAAACTTCCTCGTCCCACTTCATCGAGCGCTTCAGCGCATCCATCGCATAGCCGGCGAGCCGTTCCTTGCCGGGCTCGACATAGATGCCGAGCTGGACCTCGCGGCCGGACATGGTGGTGAAGCTGCCCGCCACCTTGCCGAGCGCGCCGGCTACCAGCGCGAAGAGATAGGAGGGCTTCGGGAAGGGGTCATGCCAGACGGCATAGTGCCGGCCGTCGGCCAGCACGCCGCTTTCGACAGGATTGCCGTTCGATAGAAGCAGCGGCGCCTCGCTGTGCGCCGCCTCGATGCGCACGGTGTAGACCGACAGGATGTCCGGCCGGTCGAGGAAATAGGTGATGCGGCGAAAACCCTCGGCCTCGCATTGCGTGCAATAGACATTGTTGGAGCGGTAAAGGCCCGTCAGGGCCTCGTTGCTGGACGGCGCGATCTCGGTCTCGAGACGAAGCTCGAAGCGTTGCGCCGCCGGCGTCGGAATGGTCAGCCGCTCCGGCGTCGCCTGGTACTCTGCCGGCGCGAGCGCGTGCCCTTCGATCGCAATATCGAGCAAGGTCAGCCCATCGCCGTCGAGCACCAGCGGCGCGGCAGCGGTCACGCCTTGGCGCCGCTCGACGGTGAGCACGGTGGTGACGCGCGTTGCATCCGGTGACAGGCGGAAATCGAGACTGATCCGCGGAACGAGATAGTCGCTGGGGCGGTAGTCTTCGAGCTTGAAGACATGGCCGGTATCGATGCGCATTCCGTTGGTTTTCCTGTCGATTTTCGGGCGGATAGCGGGCGTCGCTGTTTCAAGAATTCCGAGGTCCGCGCTCTTTACACGAAACGGTCACTCGACAAAACTGCGGCAGGGTCTATTTCTGGGCCTCGTTTCCGACCATTGTCACGAGGCAAGATGACCGTCGATCATGGCGTCGGCCACAACACGCTGCGTGGCATTGCACTGAAGATCGTCTCCGTGACGGTCTTCGTCGGCATGCAGACCTGCATCAAGGCGGCCGGCGACGTGCCCGCCGGGCAGATCGTCTTCTTCCGCTCATTCTTCGCCATCTTCCCGATCGTCGCCTTCCTGGCGCTCAAGGGACAACTCGGCACAGCCTTCACCACGAAACGGCCGCTCAACCACATCGCGCGCGGCGTTGTTGGCGTCGGCGCCATGGGCCTTGGCTTCTTCGCGCTGACCAGGCTGCCGCTTCCCGAAGCGATCACGCTGAACTATGCCCAGCCGCTGCTGGTCGTGGTGTTCTCCTCGATCTTCCTCGGCGAGACGATCCGCGTCTATCGCTGGAGCGCGGTCGCCGTCGGCCTTATCGGCGTGCTCATCATCTCCTGGCCGGAACTGACGCTCTTGAATTCCGACGAGGCGCTGGACGACCAGGAAGTGCTGGGCGTCATGGCGGCCCTGATCGCCGCGGCGATCTCGGCCGTCGCCATGCTTCTGGTGCGCAATCTCGTGCAGACCGAGAAGACGGCGACCATCGTGCTGTGGTTCTCCGCGACGGCGAGCGTGCTGGCGCTGCTCACATTGCCTTTCGGTTGGCAGGCGCTGACGCCGATGCAAGCCGCGCTCCTCGTCATGGCCGGCTTCTGCGGCGGGCTCGGCCAGATCCTGATGACCGCCGCCTACCGCCATGCCGAGGCGTCCGTCGTGGCGCCGTTCGAGTACACTTCGATGATCCTCGGCGTCGTCATCGGCTATTTCGTCTTCAGCGACGTGACGTCGCAGAACACGCTGATCGGCGGCGTGATCGTGGTCGCCGCCGGCATCTTCATCATCTGGCGCGAACGGCAACTGGGCCTGGAGCGCACGCGAACGAGAAGGGCGGCGCCGCCGCAAGGATAAGGCTACGAAGCCGCAGCCCGCTCCTTCGCCAGCCGCACCAGCACTGTCCGCGTCTGCTCGTCGGCGGGGAAGAAGGATTCGATCGCCAGTTCCGACAGCGTGACGTCGAGCGGCGTGCCGAACACCGTGATGGTGCTGATGAAGGACAGCACCGCATCGCCATGCGCGAGCCGCAGCGGATGGACGATGCCGCTCGGCTCGACCGGCGCCGGCCGGCTGCTCGTCAGCCCCGATGGATAGGCGCGCAGCTCGCGTTCCAACTCGATCAGCGTCGGGTCGCCGGTGGCGTCGTTCTGATGCTTCAGCCGCTCCAGCAGATGCGCTCGCCATTCCGCGAGATTGACGATGCGCGGCGCGACACCGCCAGGATGCAGGCTGAGCCTCAGCACGTTGACCGGCGGCTTGAGCAGCGACGGCTCCGAGACATCGGCGAGGAACGGGCCGATGGCGGCGTTCGCCGAAACGAGATTCCAGTGCCGGTCGACCGCCAGCGCAGGGAAGGGCTCGTGTCCTCGAAGCACCGTCTCGACCGCAGCCATCGCCGGCGCCAGCGTCGCATGGTCAACGGCTTCTCGCTGAAGCTTGGTGCGAAGCCCGCAGCGAGCAAAAGCTGGTTGCGTTGGCGCAGCGGGATCGCAAGCTGCTTGGCCAGATGCAGCACCATCTCACGCGAGGGCTGGGCGCGGCCGCTTTCGACGAAGGAAAGATGCCGCTGCGAGATGTCGGCTTCCATGGCAAGGTCGAGCTGGCTCATGCGCCGGCGCGTGCGCCACTCGCGAATGAGGCTTCCGGCGGAGGTTTCGGATGTGGTCATCGGGGCAGGACTAAGGCGGCGAGAGGAGCAATTCAATTACCTGGGAGGTTATGGCACCCCCTTCTCCCCTTGTGGGAGAAGGTGTCGCCGAAGGCGACGGATTAGGGGTGTTGGACGGAGTAAGACGATGGATACTTGGCACGATGCATCTTGGTAACCGAAGTCGCGCCAAGCTGGAACACCCCTCATCCGTCTCGGCCCTGCGCGCCGATCCACCTTCTCCCACAGGGGGGACAAGGGAAAGCGCTCACCCCAATTCCCTCAGCTTCGCCTTCACCTCGAGGAAATCCCGCCAGGCCAGCTTCTTGTGCGCCGGCGTCCTCAATAGATAGGCCGGGTGCAGCGTCGGCATGGCGGGAATGGCGATACCCGAGCCGGTCGTGTGGACACGCCAGTTGCCGCGTAGCCTGAGTATCCCTTCCGTGGTGTTGAGCAGCGTCTTCGCCGATGGGCCGCCGAGATTGACCAGCACCTTCGGATTGACCAGCTCGATCTGCCTTTCGATGAACGGGCGGCAGATCTCGGTCTCATGCGGCGTCGGCGTGCGGTTGCCCGGCGGCCGCCACGGGATGACGTTGGCGATATAGGCCGAATTCCGGTCGAGGCCGATCGCCGCCAGCATGCGGTCGAGCAGCCGTCCGGAGCGGCCGACGAAGGGCAGGCCTTCGAGGTCCTCGTCGCGGCCTGGCGCCTCGCCGACGAGCATCAGGTCGGCATTCGGGTTGCCGTCGGCGAAGACCAGGTTCTTGGCGGTGAGTTTGAGGTTGCAGCCGTCGAAGGCCGCCATGTGCTGGCGCAATTCTTCGAGCGTGGAGGCGCTTGCCGCGAGCTGCCGCGCGAGCATGATCTGTCCCTCATCGGGGACCGTCGCCGTGGTGAGGGTCGGACGCCTCGGCGCGTCAGGCACTTGGCTTGCGTCCAGCCCGGGTGATGCAGCCGGCCGTTCCGCCGCCCGGCTTGCGTCAAAGCCGGGCTCCGATGCCGGCCGCTGCTGGGGCCTGCTCTCGCGTACGGGCGCGGCCGCGGCCGGCGCGCGTTCGGCTGGCTTCGGCTTGACCTCGGCGAACCGGTTGATGGGCGTGTCTTGCAACGCCTCGTCAACGCCGGCGCTGGCATAGAAGGCAAGCAATTCGGCGATATCGATCGGGTTGTTGGGGGAGGCGACGGTCATGGCGGCACCATCGTCCCCGCGGCGAGGATTTGCAAGGTTGGGCTGCGTTAGCCGCGTTGAAGAATGCTGAGATTCAGGTCAGGCCGCGCCGGAGTCAACGACGGACGCGAAGCGACCAAAAGGGTGGCTTCCGAGAACCGGAGCGGAGCGTACTTAAAGTACGTGAGCACCGGCCTACGCCGGCCGTAGCCTTAACTGCCACGCCCCTCATGAGTGCTTCGGCCAGCGAAGGCCGGAAGCGCAGGAAGCCGCCGTTTGCGGGCCGGCATCACCTGAATATCGGCATACTTCACCCCGTCGGTATGCGCGGATCCTGCACCAGGAAAAACGTCCAGCGCGGCGTGTAGTCGGTGATCAGGAACTCGAATGTCGCGGTCTTCAGCGGGTCGACCTTGCCGCTCTTGAACAGCAGCCGGTCGTAGGGTTCGAACTGGCGGTCGAAATCGGCGAAGTTGCTTGAGACGATGTTGTCGGGCGCCTTGTTGCGCTGGTCGAAGGACAGGCCGTCGCCGAACACGCTCGGCTGGTCGAGGATTTCCTGCAACTCGAACTGGAACTCGACCCAGGGCAGCGCGCTGTTGTTGAGCAGGTCGATGCGCATATACATGACGCCATTGGCCACGTCGCCGGCCTTTCCGAAGGCTTCGATCGGCTTGACGGCGCGGACGGTCAGCGTCACCGGTGTCGCCGAATTCAGCTCCTCGGTGATGACCAGCGGGTCATCCTTGGTGCCGATTCCAGACGCGCCGGTGATGCGGAAGCCGCCAAGCTCGTCGGAAAAGGAGTAGGCGCCGGCCGCCCACACCTTCTGCGGATCGGCCTGGGCGGCGCCAAGCGAAAAGAGGAGCGGAAGAACCGCGCGGCAGAGCATGCCGGGCGTGAAGAGTAAGCGCTTCAATGAAAAGCCGGTTGGCTCGGGAGTGCGCATGGGACCAAGTATTGCCGATAAGCAAGCCGTCGAACAATTAAAAAACGTGCGTCCACCGGCTTGCCTTTCGATCGGCTGGCCCTGTTGGATGCTTCGCCTGGCCTGATCGAATGGCCCTGAATCGCCGGAAAGCCGCGACTTTTTGTCGAAATCGACGTTGTCACGTCAGCGCCGGTTTCGCGTCGCGAATTGATGCGCTATGCAGCGCGTGAGCCAGCAAAATGCGAGAACATGGCGAGCCAGCGAGGGGCAGATGAGCGAAATCGAACGCGAGAGCATGGAATTCGACGTGGTGATCGTCGGCGCCGGTCCAGCCGGCCTTGCCGCCGCCATCCGTCTGAAGCAGCTCAACCCCGACCTTTCCGTCGTCGTGCTGGAAAAGGGCGGCGAGGTCGGCGCCCACATCCTGTCCGGCGCCGTCGTCGATCCGATCGGCATCGACCGCCTGCTGCCTGGCTGGCGCGACGAGGAGGGCCACCCGTTCAAGACGCCGGTGACCGATGATCATTTCCTGGTGCTTGGGCCCGCCGGCGCGTTCCGCCTGCCCAATTTCCTGATGCCGCCGCTGATGAACAATCACGGCAACTACATCGTCTCGCTCGGCAATGTCTGCCGCTGGCTGGCGACCAAGGCCGAGGCGCTCGGCGTCGAGATCTATCCGGGCTTTGCCGCGGCAAGCCTCGTCTACAACGATGCCGGCGCCGTCACCGGCGTGATCACCGGCGACATGGGCGTGGAGAAGGACGGCACGCATGGCCCGGCCTACGCGCCCGGCATGGCGCTGATGGGCAAATATGTGCTGATCGGCGAAGGCGCGCGCGGCTCTTTAGCCAAAGAGCTGATCGCGAAATACCGGCTTGCCGACGGCCGCGAGCCGGCCAAGTTCGGCATCGGCCTCAAGGAGCTCTGGCAGGTCAAGCCCGAGCACCACAAGCCGGGGCTGGTGCAGCATTCCTTCGGCTGGCCGCTCGACATGAAGACCGGCGGCGGCTCCTTCCTCTACCATCTGGAGGACAACCAGGTGGCGGTCGGCTTCGTCGTCCATTTGAACTACAAGAACCCGTATCTGTCGCCCTTCGAGGAGTTCCAGCGCTTCAAGACGCATCCGGCGATCAAAGGCACCTTCGAAGGCGCCAAGCGGATCGGCTATGGCGCCCGCGCCATCACCGAGGGCGGTTGGCAATCGGTACCGAAGCTGTCGTTCCCGGGCGGCGTGCTGATCGGCTGCGCGGCTGGCTTCGTCAACGTGCCGCGCATCAAGGGCTCGCACAATGCGGTTCTGTCCGGCATGCTGGCGGCCGAGCACGTCGCGGACGCCATCGCCGCGGGTCGGGCCAATGACGAGCTTACTTCCTATGAGCAAGCCTGGCGCGGCAGCGACATCGGCAAGGACTTGAAGAAGGTGCGCAACGTCAAGCCGCTGTGGTCGCGCTTCGGCACCATCGTCGGCGTCGGCATCGGTGGGCTGGACATGTGGCTGAATACGCTGTTCGGCTTCTCGCCCTTCGGCACGCTGAAGCATGGTAAGGCCGACTATGCGACGCTGGAACCGGCCGCAAAACACCAGAAGATCGCCTATCCGAAGCCGGACGGCGTGTTGACCTTCGACCGGCTCTCCTCTGTGTTCTTGTCCAATACCAACCATGAGGAAAACGAGCCGGTGCATCTCATCGTCGGCGACATGGCACTGTTGCAGCGTTCCGAGCACGATGTCTTCGCGGGTCCCTCGACCCGCTACTGCCCGGCCGGCGTTTACGAATGGGTGGACAAGGACGGCAACGCCGCCGCCGACCCCTCGGCCAAGGACGTGCGCTTCGTCATCAACGCGCAGAACTGCGTCCACTGCAAGACCTGCGACATCAAGGACCCGAACCAGAACATCAACTGGGTGCCGCCGCAAGGCGGCGAAGGCCCGGTCTATCAAGGCATGTAAGCCACGCGCCGGACCGGGCCGTCTCGATCGCCGCCCAGGGAGAGAGCCGGGGAGGGTCCGGTCTATCAGGGCATGTAGAGCGCAATTGCCAAAGGCTTGGCGTCGCAACCGCAGGGCCGTTGAAACCGCCGCCTGCTTGTGTTTCCTTTCCCTGAGGATTTGGGGAGACGGCCATGCGCCCGGTGGTTCTGACATGCCTTGTCGCGATCGGCGCCCTGTGCGGCGGCGCGCCCGTCGCAATGGCCGGCAGCAAGGTGCTAGTCAGGACGACGACCTATGATGTCTTCGGCGCCAGCGGCGCGGCCCTGGTCGAAGCCATGGACCGCAAGGGGCCCAAGCACGGCTTCATGACGCGCGCCATCGCCGAGACCGGCTACGCCGTGCGCTGGGACCTGGACGTCGCCCGTGACAATGGTGTCTGTCGCCTGCGCGGCGCCAACGGCACGATGGAACTCACCTACACCTTCCCCCGTCTTGCTTCGCCGGCAGCGCCGGCGCTTCAGCAGCGCTGGCAGCGGTTCCTTGCCGGTGTGCGCGCGCATGAGGAGCACCATGGTCGCCTCGCCCGGCAAATGATGCGCGCTACGCAGAAGTCGGTTTCGGGTCTCGAAATGGCCGACAACTGGTTCTGCACGGCCACCCACCGCGAGGCCAGGCGCCGGATCGATGCGGTCTATGCGGAATATGAGGCGAAGCAGAACGCCTTCGACGCCCGCGAGCACCGCGACGGCGGCCATGTCGAGCATCTGGTGGGTGCTTTGATCAAGCGTTAGCAGTGCGTTCCGTTCGTCATCCTAGGTCTTCGCTCCGCGCATGTCAGCCCCGCGGCTTGCTGGAAAGGTCTCGGGAGGCCAGAGCCGACTCATGCTCGTCCTGGGGCTCTCTGTCGTCGGGCCGCAACGAAAACTCGACCAGCACCGGCAAGTGGTCCGAGCCGTCGTCTTCCAGCCGCGTCGCCGAGTGGATCGTCACCCCGCCCTTGCTGAACACCTGGTCGATCGGCAGGCCGGCGAAGCGTCGCAAGAAGTCGGGCAGCTTGCGGTGGATCCAGGTCGGCCCGGCCGACGGCATCAGCGTCAGTCCGCCGAGCGAGGCGACGCGCCGCACCGCCGCGCTCCACGGCACCGCGTTGCAGTCGCCGGCCATGATCGCGGTTTCGCCGAGCGCGGCAAGCGGCTCCGCCAGCTCGCCGATCTGCCAGGACTGCTCGCGCGGCCAGGGCCAGCTCAGATGGATCGCGGCAACGTCGACGCCGGTGCCGCCGAAATCGATCGTTGCGGTCGCCATCGCGCCGCGCGGCTCGCAATGCGGCGCGGTGCTGGCGGCAAAGGGCCGCCGCGACAGCAGCGCGACGCCGAATATGCCGTTCGGATAGGCACAAAGGATGCGGTAGGGATAGGCGCTGGCGATATAGCCAAGCTCTCTCGCCCACATCCCCGACACCTCGTCGAGGGTGACCACGTCGGGATTGGTCCGGCCGATCAGCGACAGCACCTTCTTTGGGGTCGGATTGTCGAAGCGCAAATTCATCTGCAGCAGGCTGTAGACGATCCGGTCGGCTGGCTTGGCGATCGCCTGCTGCGGCCAAAGCCGGGGCAGGGCGCCTGCTGTCGTGGCGAGGCAGGCGACGGAAAAGAGCAGCGCCGCTGCTGCCTGCAGCCGATACGAACCGGCAAGCAGCGGCAATGCCAGAAGCACCGTAAGCACGCTCAGATGAATGCGAAAATGCGAGAAGGAATCCAAGGCCGGGTGCAGCGCGCCGAAGAACCCGACCAGCAGCGCGGCCGAGAGTGCCATCATCGCCAGGAATGCCACCCCAGCCATCATGTTCGAGCGCGCACCGCCTGTTGTCATCGAGGTCGTGATCTGCTGAATGCCGCCGGCAATTTGTTCGGCCTGCTTATTCTCCAAATTGCGGCCTGAGCAAGACGACGAATTGCCTCTCGGGTCCTGGCCGATCCCAGCCGGAGCCGATCGCTACTGGAAGGCCGTCTCGGAAAAACTTCTCAGCTTGCGCGAATGCAGCCGCTCCATCGGCATTTCGGCCAGCTTCTCCATCGCCCTGATGCCGATGGTGAGATGCTGCGCCACTTGCCGCTTGTAGAACTCGGTCGCCATGCCGGGCAGCTTCAGCTCGCCATGCAGCGGCTTGTCGGAGACGCACAGCAGCGTCCCGTAGGGCACGCGGAAGCGGAAGCCGTTGGCCGCGATCGTCGCCGATTCCATGTCGAGCGCGATGGCGCGGGACTGCGACAGGCGCTGCACCGGTCCGCGCTGGTCGCGCAGCTCCCAGTTGCGGTTGTCGATTGTGGCGACGGTCCCGGTGCGCATGATGCGCTTCAGATCATAGCCCGAAAGTCCCGTCACTTCGGCGACCGCTTCCTGCAGCGCCACCTGGATCTCGGCCAGCGGCGGGATCGGCACCCAGACCGGCAGGTCGTCGTCCAGCACATGGTCCTCGCGCACATAGGCATGGGCCAGCACATAGTCGCCCAGCGCCTGCGTGTTGCGCAGGCCGGCGCAGTGGCCGAGCATCACCCAGGCATGCGGCCTCAGCACCGCAATATGGTCGGTGATGGTCTTGGCGTTGGAGGGGCCGACGCCGATATTGACCATGCTGATGCCGCCATGGCCGGGCTTCTTCAGGTGGTAGGCAGGCATTTGCGGCAGCCGATGCGGCGGCGTGCCTTCGCTCGCCGCGCCGGCCCCGGCCTTCGTCACCACATTGCCCGGCTCGACGAATTCGCTGTAGCCGCCACCGCCCTTCTCCATCAGGTCGCGGGCCCGCGCCACGAACTCATCGATGTAGAACTGGTAGTTGGTGAACAGCACGAAGTTCTGGAAATGCTGCGGGCTGGTCGCCGTGTAATGCGTCATGCGGTGCAGTGAATAGTCGATGCGCTGCCCGGTGAACGGCGCCAGCGGCCTCGGTTCGCCGAACGCCACCTCGAAGGTGCCGTTGGCGATCTGGTCGTCGGTGCCGTCGAGGTCCGGCACGTCGAACAGGTCGCGGATCGGCCGCTTGATGCGCTCGGCCGCCGCGCCGTCGACATGGGTGCCTTCCAGGAAGGCGAAATGCAGCGGGATCGGCGTTGTCGATTCCGACACCGTCACCTGCACGCCGTGATTGCGCATGATCAGCCGAAGCTGCTCGACGAGATAGTTCTCGAACAGCTTCGGCTGGGTGATGGTGGTGGCGAAATGCCCGGGCGTCGGCATATGGCCGTAGGCCTGGCGCGAGTCGATCTGGGTGAACGAGGTCGTGGTGACGCCGATCTGCGGATAGAAGGCCCGGTAGCGCTTGCTCTCGTCGCCGCCGGCGGCGAGCTTGGCGAAGGAATCGCGCAGGAATTTGGTGTTGCGGTCGTAGAGCGCCTCCAGCGCCGCGACCGCCTTCTTGGCGTCGTCGAAACTTTGCCTGCCGAAAGGCTCCGGCATGACGACCGACTCGATGGCTTGGGGGTAGATTCGCTTTTCCATGGCCCAATATAGGGATTTGGAAGAGCGCTTGGGAGGGAGGAGACGGGCGCGAAGGCTGCCTGAGCGTCAATATTTTTGCACGCTGCAAGTGTGGTGAGATTCAGGATCAGGCCGGCATCGCCTGATTATCGCCGCAGCTTACCCGCGCCGCAGGCTGACGAGCAGCACAAAGCCAACGCCTGCCTTCTTCGGCGTCGGCGCCTCGATGATCGAAGCGGTATCGGCACGCATCATCGGCACCGCCAGCACGGGCGCGGCAAGCAGCATCAGGATGAGCATCGCCCGCGGCAGGAGCCGAAGGGTCTTGAGGGTGGCGATGCGGTTCATGGTGGTCGTTCCGGTTTCGAGTATTGGTCGTTTCAGCGGTCGAAATGGTTCATGCAGTCCAGCCGGCAGGTATCGGCCATTCCCGATGAGCGCGCCGGACGGCCGGCTTCGGCCACGAGGATGGCGAAGAACATGCCGAACAGGCTCATCAGCAGGCAGACGATGGTGAAGCGGCGGACAAGCATCGGTCTCTCCTTCAATGGTGAGGAGGATGCCCGAATGCCTCTGAACCGGTTCTGAGGCCGGTATTCATCTACCGTTCAAATTGATTGCTATGCATGCCGCCCAAAAGTGCGCAGCGGTTTTGGGAGAACGACATGCATCAAAACAAAGACTTAAAGCGTGTCGCCTGATTCCGTTTCAGCGCGACACGCTTTAAGGTCCTGACCCGGCCAAGCGCTGCAAACTGCCTTGCCCGGCACTGCGCGCCGAAACAGCGCCCAAAAAGAAAACGGGGCCGCGAGGGCCCGTTTCATTTCGTCATTTGAGCGCGATCAGAGCTTATGCCAGGTCTGGCTCTTGCAGATCAGCCCGCCCAGCACGCAGCCGCTCATCTTGAGCGAGGCGCCGGATACCGTCGCCTTGCCGGAATAGGTCTTGTCGGTTTCCGGGTCGGTTATAGTGCCGATGTATTTGTTGTCGCCGGCCGCCTTGAAGGAGCCGATCGTCTTGCCGGCATATTTGCCGGACTTGAGCGTGATCGAGAACGAGCCGCTGCCGGCGATCGCCGCCGTCGAGCCGGCCTGTGTCTTCCAATTGCCTTCGATCGGGTCGGCCCATGCGGCGCCCGCCATGATCAAGGTGGCCGCCAGGGCCAGGCTCACTTTTCGAAACATAATTGTCCTCCCTTTAGGGCTCCGGCGGGGCTCCGTTCCGCCTCTCTGTCCCTTACGCAAACGTAAGCTAATCCAGCTACTGCCAAAACGAAAGCGGTGCCGCAGCGGAAGGTTGCAAGGATTTTGGCTGCGCGGGTCGCTGAAAATGAACGGAAGCGGAAAGAGGCTTCGGTTTCCGTGGTTAGCGGAGTCTTGATTTCGACACCTGATATTTTCGTCGAATTTTGCACAAATCGGCTGAATTGCGCGGTTCCTATGCTTAACAGTTTTTCGCGTTTACCTCTTGTTTTAGCTTTGTTTTCTTCAAATTAAGCACGCCATTTAACGACGGATTCAAGGCCAGGCCTCATCCTCGAAAGCATCGAAAGAGCGGCCAGCCCAAGGGACTTCAAGGGGCAGAAGGAGGCAGCTCTCGGGAGCAGACAGGGGATTGAAATGGCACGTTTTGAAATGCTTGAAGCCGGCTTCGGCGCCATGGGGGCAACTGCCCAGGCCGACATTCTTTTCGAACTGGGCATGATGTATGCGACCGGCCGCGATTGCGAGACCGACGTCGTCGCCGCCCACAAATGGTTCAACATTGCCGCGATCAAGGGTTCGCTCCGCGCCGCCGAGCTACGCTCGGAACTGTCGGCGTCGATGTCGAAGGCCGATATCGCCAAGGCGCTGCGCGAAGCGCGCGAATGGATGACGATGCACTGATTTTGCGGGCTGACGCTTCGGAAGCTCTCAGAGGACAAGGCCGCGAGAAGACGGCCGGTTGACAAGACCAAGAACGCGGCAGGCCAACGAACCCAAGCCGCGCGACAAAAAACAGGGAAGCGAGCGGGCGCGCGGGGCGCTCGGGAAGCTCGATTGCAAAAGCCGCGACCGGCCGGGACAAGGCCGGCGCGGCTTTGCATTTGCGCATTCCTCTCGGCCGCGGCCGCGTGGCCCAAGAAATCCTCGCCGAAATGAACCAAAGCCATATGTATTGTCCTCTCGACAGGTCCGGTGAAGGGTGGAATTGTCCCGGCCCTCTGGAAGAAGCGTGGCCGGAGCGGCTGCGCGCAAGTGGAGGAGTTCTATTGTCATGAAAAGATTGGGTATTTTGGGCGCGGCCGCATTGGGCCTGATGATGGGCGCATCGGTTGCTTTCGCCGAAGACATCACGATTTCGGTGGTCGGCCCGATGACTGGTCAGCTCGCCACCATCGGCGATCAGTTCAAGCAGGGCGCGCAGGCTGCCGCCGACGCCATCAACGCGGCCGGCGGCGTCAACGGCTCCCAGATCAAGCTCGACATCGAGGACGACCAGTGCGACCCGAAGCAGGCGGTGTCGGTGGCCAACCGCATTATCGCCAACGGCGTCAAGTTCGTCGACGGCCATGCTTGCTCGGGCTCGAGCATCCCGGCTTCCGCCGTCTATGCCGAAGCCGGCACGCTGATGATGAGCCCGGCCTCGTCCAACCCGGCGCTGACCGACGCCGCGGCCAAGTCCGGCTGGCCGACGATCATGCGGCTCTATACGCGTGACGACGCGCAGGGCGCCTTCATCGGCCCGTGGATCGCCAAGAAATATGCCGGCAAGAATGTCGTCATCCTGCACGACAAGAGCGCCTACGGCCAGGGCGTGGCCGACGCCGTCAAGGCGACGATGAATGCCGGTGGCCTGAAGGAAGTGGATTATGAAGGCATCAATGCCGGCGAGAAGGACTATTCGGCCCTTGTCACCAAGCTGAAGGAACTGAAGGCCGACGTGGTCTATTTCGGCGGCTACCACCCCGAGGCCGGCCTCATCCTGCGCCAGGCTGCCGAGCAGAACGTCAAGTTCCAGCTGATCATGCCGGACTCGATCGCCACACCGGAATTCTGGCAGGTTTCCGGCCCGGCCGGCGAAGGTACCATGTTCGTCTTCCCGTCGGATCCGCAGGCCAAGCCCGAGGCCAAGGAAGCGGTTGCCAAGATCAAGGCCGGCGGCTTCACGCCGGAAGGCTTCACGCTGTTCTCCTATGCCGTGGTCCAGGCCTTCGCCGAGGGCATCAAGCGCGCCGGCACCGACGATCCGGGCAAGGTCGCCGAGGCGCTGAAGAACGGCCAGCCGATCAGCACCGTCGTCGGCGACGTCATCTTTGACGAGAAGGGCGACCTGAAGAACGCCAGCTACGACATCAACCAGTGGCACGACGGCAAATACGCGCCGATCAAGCCGTAATCGGGTCTGCCAGATAGTGGAAATGGCCGGGCTCGCCCCGGCCATTTCTTTTGGTCTGGGTCGGCGCTGTTCAGCCTGCCGCTCGAGGCTTCAGCCTTGGGTATCCTCAAAGCGGACCAGCACGGTGCCGTCGCTCACCTGCGCGCCTTCGGCCGCGATCTCGGCGATCACCCCGTCATGCGGGGCGGCGATGGTGTGTTCCATCTTCATCGCCTCGAGCATCAATAGCGGCTGGCCCTTGATCACGGTATCGCCCGCCGCCGCGCGCACCAGCTTGACGAGCCCAGGCATCGGCGCGCGCAGGCTGCCCGAGGCAGCGGCCGCCTCATCCGCCTTGGCGAGCGGATCCGGCACCGCGAAAGTATAGCCGACAGCGCCTTCGAACACGGTGACGTGGCCGGGCCAGCGGGCGGCGCGCGGCAAGTTCCTGAGGTCGTGCGCGTTGATCGCGTCATGCGGCGCTTCCAGCGCCACCTGGAAGCGGCCGTCCGACCGCGCCGAGACGCGGGCCAGGATGTTCTCCTCGCCGTAACGCAGGCGGGTACGGCGAGCCAGAGTATGGAAATGCGCGTAGCCGACAAACGCGGACCATGGATCGGCGGCCGGGCCCGGTGCGCCTGCGTCGGTCGCCGCCAGCGCCGCCGCTGCGATGGCTTCATCGCTTGGCGCGGCATTGGCGACAAGGGCCTCCTGATGCCTGCCGATCAGGCCGGTATCGACATCGCCCGCCGCGAAGTCGGCGTCCGCGGCGAGCGCCGCGAGGAAGGCGGTGTTGACGATCGAGCCGGCAACTTCCGTCCGGGCCAGCGCCTCGCGCAATGCCGCAAGCGCGGTGGTTCTGTCCTTGGCGTGCACCACCAGCTTGGCGATCATCGGGTCGTAGAAGGGCGAGATTGCGTCGCCGGCCCGCACGCCGGTCTCGATGCGCAAGGCGGCACCGTCGGGCGGTGCGTCGGGGAAATTGAGATGATGCAGCGTGCCCGTCGCGGGCAGGAATCCCCTGGCCGCGTCCTCGGCGTAGATGCGCGCCTCGAAGGTATGTCCGGCAAGTGCGATCTCGCCCTGCGCCTTCGGCAGCTTTTCGCCGGACGCGACGCGCAATTGCCACTCGACCAGATCGACGCCGGTGATCATCTCGGTGACGGGATGCTCGACCTGGAGCCGCGTGTTCATCTCCATGAACCAGAAGCGGTCGGCTTTCAGGCCCTCGGAAGCATCGACGATGAACTCGATCGTGCCTGCGCCCGAATAGGCGATCGCCTTGGCGGCCTTCACCGCCGCTTCGGTCATGGCCTTGCGCAGCGCCGGCGTCATGCCTGGAGCGGGCGCCTCCTCGATCACCTTCTGGTGTCGGCGCTGCGCCGAGCAGTCGCGCTCGAACAGATGCACGGCATTGCCGAAATTGTCGCCGAACACCTGGACTTCGATGTGGCGCGGCTTGTCGACATATTTCTCCACCAGCACGCGGTCGTCGCCAAAGGCGGCCTTGGCCTCGCGTCGCGCCGCCGACAGCGCCTCGGAGAAATCGTCCGGCTGATCGACGCGCCGCATGCCCTTGCCGCCGCCGCCGGCGCGCGCCTTGATCAGCACCGGATAGCCGATCTCGCGCGCCTTGGAGGCGAGGAGCACGATCTCCTGCGCTTCGCCGTGATAGCCAGGCACCACCGGCACGCCGGCCTTTTCCATCAGCCGCTTGGCAGCGTCCTTCAGCCCCATGGCGCGAATCGAGGCGGCGGACGGCCCGATGAAGACGAGGCCTGCCGCCGTCACCTGGTCGACGAAATCAGGGTTCTCCGACAGGAAGCCGTAGCCTGGATGGATCGCCTCGGCGCCGGTGGCAAGTGCCGCGGCAATGATCTTGTCGCCGCGCAGGTAGCTCTCGCCGACGGGCGAGGGGCCGATGCGCACCGCCTCATCGGCCATCTCGACATGCAGCGCGCGGGCATCGGCGTCCGAATAGACGGCGACGGTGCGCACGCCCAGCTTGCGCGCCGTGCGTATGACGCGGCAGGCGATCTCGCCGCGATTGGCGATCAGGATCTTGCCGAACATGGAGCCTCCGCAACCGGAACTTGCCTCGTGCGCCGGCGATCCTTCGCGCCCCCCTCTGTCCTGCCGGAGGCGCTGTCCCGCCAGCCTCTCCAGGCAGTCAAGTTATTGGAATCGCTCATACAGCTCGGGCTCCTCCAAGCGCAGCGACGGCTTCTCTGTATAGCTTCGCCGTTTGCTCGTCGAAGCAGCAGAAAATAACGCTTTCCGGCACGCTGTTCTGTTGCGTGAAAGCATTCACGGTACCAACGGCAATCCCGGTCGCCTCGTCCTTCGGAAAGCGGTAGACGCCGGTGGAGATTGCCGGGAAGGCGATCGTTTGACAGCTATGGTCGCGGGCGATTTCGAGCGAGCGCCGGTAGCAGGAGGCAAGCAGCTCGGCCTCGCCCTTGCCGCCGCCCTGCCAGACCGGGCCGACGGTGTGGATCACGTAGCGTGCCGGCAGCCTGTAGCCCTTTGTTAGCTTGGCATCGCCGGTTCTGCAGCCGTTGAGCGTCCGGCATTCGGCCAGAAGCTCCGGGCCGGCGGCGCGGTGGATGGCGCCGTCGACGCCGCCGCCGCCGAGCAGCGAGGAATTGGCGGCATTGACGATGGCGTCGACCTTGAGCTTGGTGATGTCGCCGGTGTGAATACGGATCCTGTCGCTGATCTCACTCATGGTCACATCCTGAACACGCCGAACTTCGTCTCCTCAATCGGAGCATTGAGCGCGGCCGATAGGCTGAGCGCCAGCACCTCGCGCGTCCTGACCGGGTCGATGATGCCGTCGTCCCAGAGCCTTGCCGAGGAATAGAGCGGGTGGCCCTCATGCTCGTATTTCATCAGGATCGGCTTCCTGAATTTCGCTTCTTCCTCGGCGCTCCATTCACCGCCCTTGCGCTCGATGCCTTCGCGCTTGACCATGGCCAGCACGGTCGCCGCCTGCTCGCCGCCCATCACCGAGATGCGCGCGTTCGGCCACATCCACAGGAAGCGGGGCGAATAGGCGCGGCCGCACATGCCGTAATTGCCGGCGCCGAACGAGCCGCCGATGATCACGGTAAGCTTGGGCACGCATGCGGTGGCGACCGCCGTGACCAGCTTGGCGCCGTCCTTGGCGATGCCGCCGGCCTCGTATTTTCGCCCCACCATAAAGCCGGTGATGTTCTGCAGGAAGATCAGCGGAATGCCGCGCTGGCAGCAGAGCTCGATGAAATGCGTACCCTTCAGCGCGCTTTCCGAGAAGAGCACCCCATTGTTGCCGATTATGCCGACCGGCATGCCGTGCAGATAGGCAAAGCCGGTGACCAAGGTGGTGCCGTAATTCTGCTTGAACTCATCGAACTCCGAGCCGTCGACGAGACGCGCGATCACCTCGCGCGCGTCATAGGGTTGGCGCAAATCCGTCGGCACGATGCCGTAGAGTTCGTTCGGATCATGAAGCGGCGGTGCAGGTTTCTGCAGATTGAGCCTTACGGCCTTGTTCCGATTGAGGTTCCTGACGATGCGCCGGCAGATGGCCAAGGCGTGTTCGTCATCCATGGCGTAGTGGTCGGCGACACCGGAAAGCCTGGTGTGGACATCGGCGCCGCCGAGCTCCTCGGCGCTGACATCCTCGCCGGTGGCGGCCTTTACCAGCGGCGGGCCGCCGAGGAAAATGGTCGCCTGGTTGCGCACCATGATTGTCTCGTCCGACATCGCCGGGACATAGGCGCCGCCCGCCGTGCAGGAGCCCATCACGCAGGCGATCTGCGGGATGCCCGCCGCCGACATGTTGGCCTGGTTGTAGAAGATGCGGCCGAAATGCTCGCGGTCCGGAAACACCTCGTCCTGGTTGGGCAGATTGGCGCCGCCGCTGTCGACCAGATAGACGCAAGGCAGATTGTTCTGCAGCGCGATCTCCTGCGCCCGCAAATGCTTCTTCACCGTCAGCGGATAATAGGTGCCGCCCTTCACCGTGGCGTCGTTGACGACGACCATCACCTCTCTGCCTTCGACGCGGCCGATGCCGGTGATGATGCCGGCGCACGGAATGTCCTCGCCATACATCGACCATGCCGCGAACTGGCCGATCTCGAGGAAGGGCGAGCCGGTGTCGAGCAATTGCGCCAATCTTTCGCGCGGCAACAGCTTGCCGCGCCCCTGGTGGCGCTCGCGAGCCTCGTCCGAGCCGCCGCGCTCGACGCTAGCCGCCTTCTCGGCGATGTCCTCGACCAGCGCCCGCATGCGCTCGGCATTGTTGCGGAAAGTGTCGGAGGCGGGGGATATCTGGGTGGTCAGAGCGGGCATTGACGAACCTCAGATGATATCATATTTTAGTATCACTTCGGGCTCTCGCCCTACTCCCCAAAGGAGCCGACTATCAGGGTAATCGATTTGGGGAGGGCGAAAAGCCATGAAAGCAGCGCACCGGCAGACACTGGACAAAATCTTTGCCAATCCGGTCAGCACTTCGATCAAATGGCGAGATGTCGAAGCATTGTTGGTCGCGCTCGGCGCGCAAGTGTCGGAAGGGCGTGGATCGCGGGCGCGCTTCACGTTGCTTCGAGTGCATCGACCGCATCCATCGCCAGACACGAAAGCATATGTGGTCCGAGAGATCAGGACTTTCCTAATAGATTCAGGTGTTGAGCTATGAAGCCCTACAAGGGATACCTGGGAACGATCGAGTTCGATGAAAACGACGTTGTGTTTCATGGTCGTATCATGGGCATTCGCGACATCTTCACATACGAAGCCAATTCGGCGGAAGAATTGCTGAAGGCTTTTCACGAATGCGTCGACGACTACCTCGAATTTTGCGCTGAACAGAACAAGGAAGCGGAAAAGCCTTTTTCCGGCAAACTCGCTCTGCGCACCACGCCGGAAGTCCATAGTCTTGTCAGCCGTGCGGCTTCCAGCGACGGGAAATCCATAAATCAATGGGTATCGGACACTCTCGCGGAAGCTGCCCGCAAGCGGATCGAGGAAGGCTCGACAAAGGTAACCAGCCGGGCGCACTAAACCCCCTCCGCCATGATCTCGCGGCCGATCAGCCAGCGGCGGATCTCGCTGGTGCCGGCGCCGATCTCGTAGAGCTTGGCGTCGCGCAAAAGCCGCCCGGTGGGGTAGTCGTTGATGTAGCCGTTGCCGCCGAGCAGTTGAAGCGCGTCGAGCGCCATCTGCGTCGCCTTCTCGGCCGCGAACAGCACGCAGCCGGCTGCGTCCTTGCGCGTGGTCTCACCGCGGTCGCAGGCGGCCGCCACCGCATAGACGTAGGCGCGCGCGGCGTTCATCGTCGTGTACATATCGGCGAGCTTGCCCTGCACCAGCTGGAAGCTGCCGATCGGCTGGCCGAACTGCTTGCGCTCGTGCACGTAAGGCACCGCCACGTCGAGGCACGCCGCCATCAGCCCGATCGGCCCGCCGGAGAGCACGGCACGCTCATAGTCGAGCCCTGACATCAGCACCTCGACGCCGCGCCCTTCCTCGTGCAGCACGTTGTCGAACGGCACCTCGACATTCTCGAACACCAACTCGCCGGTGTTGGAGCCGCGCATGCCGAGCTTGTCGAGTTTCTGTGCCACCGAAAACCCGGCAAAGGTCTTTTCAACGATGAAGGCGGTGATGCCGCGCGACTGGCGCTCCGGGTCGGTCTTGGCATAGACCACCAGCGTTTCGGCATCCGGCCCGTTGGTTATCCACATTTTCGAGCCGTTGAGCACATAGCGGTCGTTGCGCTTCTCGGCACGCAGGCGCAGCGACACCACGTCCGAGCCGGCGCCGGTCTCCGACATCGCCAGCGCCCCGACCTTTTCGCCGCTGCACAGCGGCGGCAGGTATTTTTCCTTCTGCGCCGTCGTTGCCCAGCGGTTGATCTGGTTGACACAGAGATTGGAATGCGCCCCGTAGGAAAGGCCGACCGAGGCGGACGCGCGGGAGATTTCTTCCATTGCAACCACATGCGCCAGATAGCCCATGCCTGAGCCGCCGAAATCCGAATCGGCGGTGATGCCGAGCAGGCCGAGCGCGCCGAGCTCGGCCCACAGATGCGCCGGGAAATCGTTCGAACGGTCGATATCGGCCGCGATCGGCGCGATCCTGTCCTGGGCGAAGCGCCGCACGGTGTCGCGCAGCGCCTCGATATCGGCATCAAGCCCGAAGTTCAGCGTGCCCGTGTACATGGCGTTCCTCCGTGCGCATGACCCGAAATCGACTTCGATTTTCGGAGCGGATCATGCGCGAAATCAAAGTGCTACCGCATCCTTAATTGGCGCGCGTCGCTGTAGGCGATCTTCGCGCCGACGAGCCTCATTGTCATCGAAAGATATGTCGTGGTGACTTCGGCGATCGACAGCCGCTCGCCCGGGCGGAACCAGACGATGACGCCGGTCATCATCTGGATCAGCGCCATGGCGGTCAGCCCGACATCGTCGATCTCGAACGCACCGGCTTCCGCGCCGTCGCGCAGGATCGCGCGCAATTCCTTCTCATAGGCAGTGCGCAGCTTGAGGATCTGCGTCAGCCGCTCATGCGAGAGGCTGCGCAATTCCATGTTGGAGACATGGGTGGCGTGCCGCCGCTCGATATGGAACGCGATGTGGTTCTCAACATAGGCGGCAAGCCGGGCGACCGGATCGGGTGTGATGGGCCGCGCCGTACCCCAGGACTCCAGCAGGCCTTCCATATGCTCGCGCATCAGCGTGAACAGCAGCTCCTCCTTCGTCGGAAAGTAGCGGTAGAGCGCCGCGGCCTGCACGCCGACCTCGGCCGCGAGCTGGCGCATCGACATCGCCTCGTAGCCGAGACGCGCAATGAGGCCGACCGCCGCCTCGCGGACGGCCGCCTCGGTTTTTTCCCCGTCTGAGCCT
This sequence comes from Mesorhizobium tamadayense, assembly GCF_003863365.1. Taxonomy (GTDB): domain Bacteria; phylum Pseudomonadota; class Alphaproteobacteria; order Rhizobiales; family Rhizobiaceae; genus Mesorhizobium; species Mesorhizobium tamadayense. The sequence goes on from NZ_RQXT01000004.1 coordinate 44,358, forward strand.
GTGGTGCGTGCCATGCCTGCCTCGATTGAGATATTAATAAAACGAACGTTCAATTAATTCAAGAGCCAAAATCTCCCCTCTCGGGGGGAGATGTCGCCGAAGGCGACAAAGGGGGTCGTCTCGCGTGGAGCGCCAACCTCTTCTTCGAAAGGCCAAGGCACGTCGTGCCAGCCGAAGCGACCCCTATGGCCTACATAACGATCCTGAAGTCGGCGGGCACGTCGTCGTCGGCATCCTCGACCTCAACCTGCGAGACCAGCGCGCCGCGCGGTCCTTGCCAAAGCCGCTCGACCATGGCGGCGACCGCGGCATCGGCGCCGGCGACAAGCGCCATGACCGAGCCGTCGGGCTCGTTGCGCACCCAGCCCGTCACGCCAAGACGCACGGCTTCGCTGCGCGCCCAGACGCGGTAGCTCACGCCTTGCACCATGCCGGAAACGCGCGCCCGAACGGCTCTTTGGTTACTCTGCATCGTCCGCTCCGGAATCCTCTCCCATCAATCTGGAGCAGCATGGATCAAATGCAACGGGCTTCAAGGCAGGCGACCCCGTCGATTAAATCGGGACGCAATGTCTCTGAAAGGAGGTCTGCGTGCCGCACGAAGCCGTGGTCTATGAGATTCGTCGCTTCAACCGGTTCTACACCGGCCTGATCGGGCTGCTTGATGAGACCCTGATACAGAGCCCTTACACGCTGACCGAAGCCCGCGTGCTGTTCGAGCTCGGACGCAAGCCCCGACCTGCCGGCGGTGGGGCCGGCTTCCTGGCGCGCATGTTTCACCTCGATCTTGCCCCGGTAGCGTCCGAGCTGGCCGGCGAGCTGCGCCTCGCCCCCGCCCATCTCATGAGGGTGCTTCGGAAATTCACCGCCATGGGCCTGGCTGAAATGCGCGATGATCCAGAGAACGGGGGCCTAGAGAACGGGGGCCCGGAGAACGGGCTGCCCATTCTTTCGCTGACCATGCGGGGCAAGGCCGCGCTGGCCGATCTCGAGGCGGCGACGAACCGCGACCTTGCCCGCCTGATCGCCAAGCTCGAGGACAGGCAAGCCATGGAGCTTTCCGATGCGCTGAACCGCGTGACGCGCCTGCTGGAAACCGCAAGAATGTGAAATTGCCGATATGCTTCCCGAGAAGCGAATGTCGGCGAGATCTCAGGTTTCGTCAGGAGAAGCCGCTGCTCGCGCTCCGGTGTCACCTCAAGGCTACAAGTCGGGTTCCGATCAGTTCCCCCGCGCTGCCGCCAGCGCGCCGGGCAGTTCCTCGGCGAAGATGTCGAGCTCGTGGTCGAGGCCGACGCTGACCCGGATGCAGCGGTCGAGCCGTGGCGCCATCGGCTTGCGGATGAAGACATCGCGCGACAGCAGCGCCTGCATCACCTTCAGCGCGAAGGCGCCGTCGCGGCCGCAGTCTATTGCGACGAAATTGGTCGCGGACGGCAGCGGCTTCAGCCCGTTTTCCTCGGCGATGGCCGCAATGCGCCGGCGCCCGGCCGCCACGCGGGCCACCACCGAATTCAGATAGTCCTGGTCGGCAAGCGCCGCGACGCAGGCGATCTGCGCCATGCGGCTGACGCCGTAGTGGTTGCGGATCTTCTCGAAGTCGCGGATTACTTCGGCCTCGGCCACCGCGTAGCCGCAGCGAATGCCGGCCAGTCCGTAAGCCTTGGAGAAGGTGCGCATGCGCACGACGTTCGGTCGCTCGACATCGATCGGCGGCAGCGCCGAGGCCGGCCCCAGCTCGCCATAGGCCTCGTCCAGCACCAGCATGGTGGTTTCCGGCAGCGCCTCGATGAAGCGGATGACGTCCGGCGCCTCCCACCAGCTCCCCATCGGATTGTCCGGATTGGAGAGATAGACCAGCGGCGCCTCTTCCCGGCGGACCGCGGCAAGCAGCCCGTCGAGATTTTCCTTGTCGTTGGCGTAGGGCACAGTTACCAGCCGGCCGCCGACGCCGGCGATGTGGAAGTTGAAGGTGGGGTAGGCGCCAAGCGAGGTCACCACCGCGTCGCCTGGCGCGACATACATGCGCGCGACCAGGCCGAGCAGCCCATCAATGCCTTCGCCCACGACCACGTTGTCGACGCCGACATTGTGATGCGCGGCCGCCGCGACCTTCAGCTCGTAATTGTCGGGATCGCAATACATCCACTGGTCGCGCGCGACGCTCTCCATGCGGGCGATGACGCGCGGCGAGGGCCCGAAACTGCTTTCATTGGCGCCGATGCGAGCACGGAAAGGCCGGCCGCGGTCGCGCTCCTGCGCCTCCGGCCCGACGAACGGCACCGTGGTGGGAAGCGCTGCGATGACAGGCGTGAGGGGAGGGCGCATGGCAAAGGGCTCGGTTGAGAGGAGGCCTCTTGCTAGCGTGAGCGACTGGTCCGCGCAAGTTGCGGGAGGGCGTTCAGGCTGGATTCTCCCGGCTCGTTTTGCTAGCGAGACAGGATGAGCAACCGATTGCCGCCCGCCTGGGCAAAGTACCTGAAAACTCAACCCTCGGCTAAGGCAGCACCGCCGAAGGCTGCACTGCCGAAAGCCAAGACGCAGGCCGGTCCATCGCGAGCGCAGGCCGACGACATGCTGTTGAGGCAGGCGCAGACCTTCAGAAAGCTGAGCAACTGCCGGAGGCAGAGGAGCTATGTCTCCGTGTCCTGGCGCGTACGCCAAACCATCCGCTGGCTTTCTATATCCTGGGAACGCTCGGGCTCGGATACGACAACGAGAAAGCCTTACGGTATTTTGCCCGTGCGGTCGGAGAGGAGCCGCAAAATCCTTACTATCATCTTAGCCTCGGTGAAGCCTATCTGAGGCTCAGCGAATTCACGCCGGCAATCAGGCACTTTCAGCAAGCCCTGGCTTTGAAGCCGGATCTGGTGGAAGCGCTTTGCGCCTTGGGCGATGCTTATAATTCGTTTGATAGGGGAGAAATGGCGCTGCCGCTCTTTGAGAAGGCGCTCAAGATCGACCGAGATCATCCTGTGGCCCGGTTGGGGCTGCCCCGCGCGCTCGCAAGCCTCGGTCGTATGGACGAAGCCGCGGCACATCTGAAAGAGGCGATAGAACGGCGCATCGCCATGATCGAGACTTTCACGCCTGAACTGGTGGCTTCAAGGGCCGCTTATGGCAATCCGTCGGAGGTGCCTGTATTCGTCGTCGGCATGCCTCGATCGGGCACGACGCTGACAGAGCAGATCTGTGCAAGCCATCCTGATGTTCATGGTGCGGGCGAGCTTAGCAAGCTTAGACGAATAGCCAATGGGATCGGCCTCGCTGACCGATCCATCGCAAACCTGAGTGAATCGATCGCGACGATTACGCCCGATCTGGCCAAGACCTTGGCCGAAGAGCACCTCGCCCATCTGCGCGAGCGAGGTCCGCATGCGCTGCGAATTGTCGACAAGATGCCTCACAATTTCGAGATGATTGGCCTGATCGGCATTCTCTTTCCCAACGCGCGCATCATACATTGTCGTCACGATGCCATCGACAATTGCATCTCCTGCTTCGTCCTGCAATTCAATGAGGCGCATAGCTATAGTGCCGATCTCGAGACTCTGGGACTTTACTACCGGGAATACGATCGGCTGATGCGCCACTGGAACGAGGTTTTGCCGGGTCGCATCTTCGAAAATCGCTATGAGACGCTGATTGAAAATCAAGAGAAGCAGTCGCGCCGTCTCATAGATTATCTCGGACTGCCCTGGGACGATGCCTGCTTGCGCTTTTTTGAAAGGGGCGGCTCCGTAAATACCTACAGCAATTGGCAGGTCCGCCAGCCGATCTACAAGTCGTCCGTCAAGCGATGGAAGAATTACGAGAGCGAGATTCAACCGTTGATCGAGTCATTGGGCGATCTTGCTGAGGTTTGACCAGTATTTCCAGATAGCCGGCTTTCCCAGGAACCACGTAGTCAATTCCCACGCTCGCTCCTTTCGCTGAGAGTCCGCCTGCCGGTTCCAAACCCGGTCAAGAGACCAAGGGCGAAACTGCGGTCGAGCCTTGCCGACACATGGTCGCCGGGCACAGAAATTTTGACGGGTCGGATATTGCCTCCGCAGGCAGATCGCGCCGCTGTGGAGATTGCTGAAGCGCCGATCACTTCGTCATCCTATGGCGGAGCAAGGAGCGGAGCGACGCGGCGCAGACCATAGGATCCTGTATGTTGGTTCCGGTGTATGGTTGAAGTGGCAAGGAGGCCGAGTGGATCCCGGTCGTCCTTTCGGACAGGCCGTGGCATGGCCCGGTCCCTTCGTAGGGGAGGCGCTTCAGCCAATTCCGAACGTTTGTCACGATATTCACCGAAACGAGCCGCGAAATCTTGGCTGAGATGTCTGCGACCGGTCGAGAATTGACTCCGTGCGGATACCTGCGCTCGTGCCGAATGCAGTTCTGTGTAAATGGCGCCTCAGGTGCTGCCAGCAGAAAAGAAAGAACCCGGCGGTTGCCCGCCGGGTTCGATCTCAGTCAGACCCTGCTGATTAGAACGAGCGCTGGAAGCGGAGCATGCCGCCGATGGCGTCGTCGTCGCCAGCAGAAATACCGGTCCAGTTGTGATTCGAGCCAAGGGTATCGGGATCGCCGATTTTGCCTGCATTGACGTAGTCGACTTCGGCCGTGATCGTCAGGCCCGGGACAACATCGTAGGCGATGTTGGCGGCGATGCCGAGGTTCTCACCTTCGTCATACGAGACCTGAGCGTTGAACGAGGTCTTCTCGTTGAACTTGTAGGTGCCACCACCCCAGACTGCCCAGTTGCCATCCCACTGCTTGTAGAAGCCGCGACCGCCGGCCGGGAACGTGTAGGTCGGGTCCGTCAGGTTGTCGTCGGTCCCGTAGCCGCCGATGATGAACAGCGAGATCGCGTCGTTGACGTTCACGTCCAAACGAACCTTGGTGGCGACTTCTTCATAGTTGCTGTCGTAGGCAACGACGCCGGTGATGGCGCCCCAGCCCTGCGTCCACTTCACGCCGCCGACGACATGCGGAACGTAGCTGTCGATCGTGCCCACGCCGTAGTCACCGAACGTGCCGTCGCCCGCGCCTTCTTCGAGCGAGATCACGGCCGAGAAGCCGTTGCCAGCGTCGAAGTAGTACTGGATGACGTTGGTGTCGAAATCGCCGTAGGGAACGAGCGTATCCTGGATGACGTTGCCGGCGTAGCCGATGAACGTGTTGAAGGCCGATTCGTCCTTACCGACGCGCAGCCCACCGAGCTGGATCCAGGCGAAGTTCAGCGAAACGGTGTCGCCGTTGCCGGCAGGATTGAGGGCCCCGACCGCGCCCGCATCACGGTTGTTGTTCTGGAAGTTGAAGCGGGTCTCGGTGTAGGTCTTCAAGGTGCCGAGTTCGGTTTCCTGGCCGGTCCAGGTCTTCAGCGCGAAACGGGCGTGCTTGAACCAGGTGTCGTTGCTGCCGCCGTCCTCAACGTCGGCGGACGTCGCACCATCGAACGAGCCGACGTCGCCGGCGCCGATGTCGTAACGGACATAGCCGCCGATACGCAGGCAGGTTTCGGTGCCGGGGATGTAGAAGTAGCCCGAGCCGTACACGTCGCAGATCTTGACGTATTCAGCCGGTTCCGGCTCGGCGACGGTCACCGCGTCGGCGGCGCGGGCACCGGAAACTGCGATCAGGGCCGCAGCTGAGCCGAGAAGAAGGCTCTTGATGTTCATTTTCTGACCTCCAGTCAAAAGTTAAAAAACGGGTCTGGGTATTTTTTGCTGAAGGACAGCGTTCCCTGCCCCATCCCCACGTACCGAAAAAGATGCGCACCGCGCCGCTCCTTCGAACATGACCTTTACCCAGGCGGCGGCGGCGTTCAACCACGATCGTATCGGCGAAAGCCCTGTCCGGACGCTATCCCCGGGCGTTGTTGCACAAATGACACGATTTGGCCTCACTCCGAAAGTTCTCGTTAACCATTGGGGCTTGCGCAGCCCTCTCATCCGCTCGGATCTGCCCGAATCCGGCAATGATCCGACGGAAATGCGGCGCGCCGGGCGAGTCGCCAGCCAGACAGTCGCCGCAGAATCGCCCAGTGAAAGCGCAGCGCTGAGCAGGCACGCCGATTTTTCAGCGATTATGGCGCCGGCTTGTTGATTGTGCCCGCGCTTTTCTTTATCCAGCGGCGCGACGGAGAGGTGGCCGAGTGGTCGAAGGCGCTCCCCTGCTAAGGGAGTAGAGGTCAAAAGCTTCTCGTGGGTTCGAATCCCATCCTCTCCGCCATCCTGCTTCGCGCTGCGCGCTTCGCAGGACAAGTCCCGCGGTACTTTGCTGCGAATCCCTTGCAAATCCTGGCTCCGAAGCCTCCGGGCTTCGTCATCCCAGGGCGGAGCAGGAGCGGAGCTCCGTCGCGAAGACCCTGGGATCCTGCCGTGACATCGGCCGAAGAATGCAGCGGCGCAGGATAGTCGTTCGACGAATTGCCCGATCGCTTGCGCTTAAGCAGAACCTGCACCGTTGCGATGCGTAGAGGTAACGGCATGGATCCTGGGGTCTGCGCTGCGCCGTGTGGCTGTTCTTGCGCCGCGAGGGCCTGAGCTTAAAAAAAAACGCTGTTCGCCCTTGAGCAGGCACGCGCTGATATTGCCCGCAGGCGCCAACGATGGCGATCCTGGCAGGCCGGCCTCGATCCGCAGTGCCTGGTCTTCATCGATGAGACCTGGATCAAGACCAACATGGCTCCGCTGCGCGGTTGGGAGCCGAAGGGCAAGCGGCTGCGCGGCTGGCTCCGCACGGTCATTGGCGCACGCTAACCTTCCTGGGCGCGCTGCGCTGGGACCGGCTCGCGGCACCTTGCGTCTTTGACGGCCCGATCAACGGCCAATGCTTCCGCGCTTATGTCGAGCAACAGCTCATCACCGTGCTGAAGCCCGGCGATATCGTCATCATGGACAACCCGGGAAGCCATAAGTCGGCCGTCATCAGGCAAATGATCAAGGCCGCCGGCGCCAGGCTTTGGTATCTGCCGCCCTACTCGCCGGACCTCAATCCGATCGAGCAGGCTTTCGCCAAGATCAAACACTGGATGCGCCAAGCCCAAAAACGCACCGTCGAGGACACCTGGCGCCACATCGGCCACCTCGTCGAAACCATCGAGCCAGCCGAATGCAAGAACTATTTCGCAAACGCCGGATATGCTTCCGTCAAAACGTGAAAGACTCTTAGCTTCAAGGCTGATTGGAACTGTTGGTTTACTTCTGCTGAGCCTTCCGCTCGGTCCGATCGAGAAACCCGGCAATCGCCTCCGGCAAACCAACGGTCTCCAGGAAAGCCGCGTGGCCCTGGCCATCCACCGTCATCGTCTCCATGCCGGGATGGCGCTTTTGCATCTGCTCCAGCGTTTCGACAGATAGAATTCTGGAATTGGCGCCGCGTATGGCGAGCATCGGCACCGCGGCAAGCGCGTCGAACTGCGGCCACAAATCCGGCAGCGGTTTGCTGAAGTCGGTGCCGGCCATCGTGTCGACCAGCGCCGGATCGAAATCCGGCACCCACCCGGCATCGGTATCGCGGCAGATCGCGGTCACCATCCGCGCCCAGTCGGCGTCGATAAGCGCCGGGAAGCTGGCGCCATGCACGCGCCGCTGCGCGTCGACCGCCACGGAAAATGTGTTCGGCTTCGGATTGCGATCGAGATAGGAGCGGATATGGGCAAGACCTTCCGCCTCGACCACCGGGCCGATGTCGTTGAGGACGATGGCCTTCAACACGGCCGGCTTCAGCGCGCCGAGCACATGGATGATCAGCCCGCCGCGCGACGTGCCGATGAAGGCAGCCTCTTCGATGCCCAGCTCCGACAAGCCAGCGAGCACGTCGCCGGCCTCGACGCCGACATTGTAGTGGCTGATATCGGGATCATAGTCGGATTGGCCGCGGCCGCGATAATCGAAGGCGATAACCTTGCGCGGTTTCCTTGCGTTGCTCGAAAGATAGAGCGCGAGCTCATGGAAGTCGCGCGCATTGCGGGTGAGGCCGGGCAGGCAAACGACCGGCCAGCCATCGCTGTTCGCCCCGCCATAGATCCGCGCATGCAGCTTCAGCCCGTCGCGCGCGGCATAGAAAAAATCGGAGAAACTTTCGTCGCTCGCCATCGGAATGTCGCTCCTCGCTGAGGTGACCGACAGCTACAGGCGAGGGCAGGGATCGTCAAATGGGAAGCGCTCTGTAATGTCAGCCGTTGGCGTTCCGTCACACCCCTCTGTCCTGCCGGACATCTCCCCCGCAAGGGGGGAGATTGGCAGTTTTGGCCTCGGCGATCTTTCTGCGACGCGGGAGTTGGGGAAAGCCGAAGTGAGATCCGATCTCCCCCCTTGCGGGACCCTTGCGGGGGGAGATGGCCGGCAGGCCAGAGGGGGGTGTGACGGAACTCGATCGAATGAAGTTGAACGCTCTGCCTTCACAAGAACGCAATCACACTGACGCTCCCTCAATCCCTTCCGTTCACCAGATCCCCGACGATGTCGTACTTGCCTGAAATACGCATCTTGTAGACCTCGTAATTCTCCATCACGCGCTGCACGTAACTTCTTGTTTCCGTGTAGGGAATCCGCTCGATCCAGTCGACGACGGCGTCCACGTCCTTGCCGCGCGGGTCGCCGTATCTCGCCACCCACTGGGCGGCGCGGTTCGGCCCGGCATTGTACCCGGCGAAGGTCAGCACATAGGAGCCGTTGAAGCGGTCGAGCTGCTCGCCGAGGAAGGCCGAACCAAGCGTCGCGTTATAGCCGGCGTCAGTCGTCAGCCGCGTTTGCGAGAAGATCATGCCGGCCTTCTTCGCCAGTTGCCTGGCGGTGGCCGGCATCAATTGCAAAAGGCCGCGCGCGCCGACGCTGGAAATCGCCCCGACATTGAACTCGCTCTCCTGACGCGCGATGGCATAGGCCAGCGCCTTGCCGGAGCCGGAGATATCGGCCGAATCGGGGATGACGCCCAGCGGATGCGACAGCGCGCCGACATCGATGCCGCGCTGGGCGGCGATCTTGCCAACCTTCAGCGCCATGAAATGATTGCCCTGCTTTTCGGCGAGCACCGCCAGCAGCGCCAACTCGCCCGGGCTGGTCAGTTGTCCCGCGAGGTCGCGATAGAGCGTTTCGGCAAATCGGTCATAGCCGGCCTCCTGGAGCCGCTTGATCGCGTTCACCGCCTCCCTGGTTTCGAAGCTCTGGCGGTCGGCCGCGCTCGGTTTCGGATAGACGATGTTGAGGCTCCTGAGGCCCACGCGCTCGCCGGCGAGCTGGCCATAGAAGGTCGTGCCATAGGCGGCGGCGCGGGTGAAATAGTCCTTGGCGTTGCCCGGACCGCCGACTTCCGCGGCTCGGCCGAGCCAGTAATAGGCGCGCGACAGCGACACCGGCCCTTGGGCGAGCTCGGCGATGCGCGAGAAATGCGTGGCCGCGCCCGCCGTATCGTTCAGGCCGCGCAGCGCATACCAGCCGGCATGGAACTCGGCTTCGGCCGCGCTGGCCGAGCTCTGGGCCGCATGCATGGAGGCGATCCTGTAGGCGGTCTTCATGTCGCCCTGGTCGACCAGAGCGCGCGACAGGACACGGCGCTCGACCCACCAGGCATCAGGGTCGACCAGCGCGTCGCGGTCGGTCGGCGCTTTCAGCAGAACCGCCGCGGCGTCGGCAAACTTCTGCTGCTTGCGCAGATACTCGGCCTCGGCGAAGAAATAGCCGGCCGAACGCTGCGTCGCGGGCACGGCCTTCAACAATTTGGCCGTGTTCTTGCCGCCTTTGTCGGCGGCCGCCCAGGCGTCCGCCAGCTGCTGCGCGCCGGCAAGGCCGGCGACGCGCAGCGCCGAGTCCGGCCTGTCGGCATAGAACATGCGCTCCATCCGATAGCGATGGTCGGCGGCAGGGATCAGCGCGCCGAACTCCTTGATGAAGGCGCTCTCGTCCTTCGCTTCCAGCTTCTCCGCGCGCCAGAACGGCACCAGCACCGCGCGTGCCGCCGCGGCATTGCCGAGCGCAGCTTGCGAGCGGGCGAGGATGGTCACGCCTTCCGGCGTCAGCGGCTGGCTGCGGCCGAAGGCCTGCACAACAACTTGCGGCGGCGGGTTCTCGCGATAGAGCGCGCGTTCGCTGTTCTTGCGCAGCGCGATGGTGCCCGGCCATCCAGGCAGCATCTTGGCCGCATCGGCGATCTCGCCGCTCGGCACCTGGTCGCCGCCATAGAGCGCGATCGCCCAGGCCAGGATGTGCCGGTCGAGCGAGGTGGCGGGCAATGAGTCGCGCGCATTGCGCGCGCCGGCAATGTTATTGGCGGCAAGCGCGTCGAGGCCGCTCTTCAATTGGGCGATGCTGGCCGGCGGCGGGGAAGGCTGCGCCTGGCCCGGGGCCCGCGGCGCCTCAGGCGCCGGGATCGCCGCCGTCATGCGCGCGTCGACGCTGCCGCCGATCGCCATCCCCGGCATCAGCGCGACAACCGCGCTGAGAAGCGCGAAGAGATGAGACCGCCTCGTCGGCATTATCCACCCTAACACATCGTCAGCAGGCAGGGACCCCAAGGCCCGTCCGGAGCCTAAACTTAGGTGGTGAAAGGCTCGTAAACAAAAGGTTATCGAGGCTGTCCGAAATGTGCCTGCTGGCACCATGGCGATGCTTGCCGCTGAACCGTGTCGAGACTATGGTGCGCGGCTTCGCTTTCGGTTAGAAGGCGCGGCACTAAAACCGTTCGACAAAACCGATAATCCCCTGATTAAGTCCCAAGGAGTTTGGACGACATGCTGAGAGGCTCGCTGACCGCGCTCGTCACACCGTTCGAAAAGAGCGGGCGTTTCGACGAGAAAGCCTTTCGCGCGTTTGTCGAATGGCAGATCGCCGAGGGCACCAAGGGCCTCGTCCCGGTCGGCACCACGGGCGAGTCGCCGACGCTGTCGCATGACGAGCACCGCAATGTCGTGAAGGTCTGCATCGAGGTGGCCAATGGCAGGGTGCCGGTGGTGGCCGGCGCGGGCTCCAACAACACCGAGGAAGCCGTCGGCCTGGTGCAATATGCCGAAAAGGCCGGCGCCGACGCCGCTCTTGTGGTGACGCCCTATTACAACAAGCCGACGCAGCGCGGGCTTTACGAGCATTTCGCCGCCGTCGCCCGGGCGACGAAGCTGCCGATCATCATTTACAACATTCCGCCGCGTTCGGTGATCGACATGACGCCGGAGACGATGGGCAGGCTGCGCCACGACTTCAAGAACATTGCCGGCGTCAAGGACGCGACCGGCAAGGTCGAGCGCGTGTCCGAGCAGCGCATGACCTGCGGCAAGGATTTCATCCAGCTCTCCGGCGAGGATGCCTCCGCGCTTGGCTTCAACGCCCATGGCGGCGTCGGCTGCATCTCGGTGACCTCGAACGTCGCGCCGCGCCTTTGCGCCGAGTTCCAGGAAGCGACGCTCGCCGGCGACAGCGCCAAGGCGCTCGAGCTGCAGGATCGCCTGTTGCCGCTGCACAAGGCGATCTTCATGGAGCCCGGCGTGTCCGGCGCCAAATACGCGCTGTCGAAGCTGGGCAAGGTCGAGAACGTGGTGCGCTCGCCGCTGGTGACGGTCGAAGCTTCGACCGCCGAGAAGATCGACCAGGCGATGAAGCACGCCGGCTTGATAAATTAGGGATGAGGCGCCACCTCTCCGCATCATGAATCAAGTCAAGAAAGCCGACCCCAACAACAGGACGGTCGCCGAAAACCGCAAGGCGCGCTTTTCCTACGAGGTGCTCGACACGATCGAGACCGGCCTGGTGTTGACCGGCACCGAGGTCAAGTCGCTGCGCCAGGGCCAGGCCAACATCCAGGAGAGCTACGCCTCGGCCGAAGGCGGCGAGATCTGGCTGATCAATTCCTATCTGCCGGAATACCTGCAGGCCAACCGCTTCAACCATGAGCCGCGCCGGCGCCGCAAGCTGCTCGTCAGTAAGCGCGAGATGGCCAAGCTTGCGCAAAGCGTCGACCGCGAAGGCATGACGCTGGTGCCGCTGAAAATCTATTTCAACGATCGCGGCCGCGCCAAGCTGTTGCTCGCCATCGCGCGCGGCAAGAAGCTGCACGACAAGCGCGAGACCGAGAAGCAGCGCGACTGGTCGCGCGAGAAGGGGCGGCTGCTCAAGGAGCGTGGTTAAACGCCGGCTATCCAGGCAGGACGCAGGGGAGCCAAGGCTTGAGAAACCAAGGCTTGAGGAACCGCTTGATTGTCCTGGCCCTGGCTTTCGTCTTTCTGGCGCTTGCCATCTGGGTAGAAAGCTTTTTCCGGCCCCGCGCCTTCCCGCCGGATCGCGCCGAATTCCCCATAAGGGGCATCGACGTTTCGCACCACCAGGGCAGGATCGACTGGCAGCGCGTCGCGGCCGACGATGTCGGCTTCGCCATCATCAAGGCGACGGAAGGCGGCGATTACGTCGATGATGCCTTCGCCGAGAATTTGCGCCAGGCCCGCGCCGTGGGCCTCGCCGTCGGCGCCTATCATTTCCTCACCTTCTGCCGCCCGGGCGCCGACCAGGCGAAGAACTTCGTCTCGGTGGTGCCGCGCGGCGCGCCGCTTTTGCCGCCCGTCGTCGATATCGAGTTTCACGGCAACTGCCCGCGACGCCCGTCGTCGGAGGAACTGCGGACTGAACTCCTTGCCTTCCTGGGGCCGGTCGAGGCTGCGTTCGGCAAGCCCGCGATCATTTACATCACCGATGACGCAGCGCAGGCCTACTCCGTGCATATCGCGGATCGTCAGCTATGGCTGCGCTCCCTGCAGGCGCCGCCGAAAGAAGACGATTGGGTCTACTGGCAATATCTCGACACCGGCCGCGTCGACGGCATCGACGGCGACGTCGACCTCAACGTGCTGAAGGGGGGACCCGCAAGGCTCTCGGAACTGTTTGCGCCGGCGCCTGAATCTAACTCTGCAGGAACGCCGCGATCTCCCTGAAGACGTTGACGAACATGTCTTCCGTCAGCACGCCTGTGTTGGTGTTGTAGCGCGAGCAGTGATAGCTGGAAAACAGCGTGATGCCGCCGGCCTCCTGCCGTCCGCCATGGCGAAAGGGAAGGGCGGCGACGCGCCCGCCCAGCGCCCGCACCGTCGATTGATGCGCGATCGAGCCCAGCGTCAGAATCGCGCGCAGATTGGCAAAGCGCGCGATGGTCGGCTTGAGGAAGGTGCGACATGTGGCGATCTCGGCGCCAACCGGCTTGTTGTCCGGCGGCACGCAGCGAACCGCATTGGTGATCGCGGTGCCGACGAGCTCCAGCCCGTCATCGGGCCTTGCCTTGAATTCCCCGCGCGCCAGGCCTTGCGCGATCAGCGTGCCGTAGAGCAGGTCGCCGGCATAGTCGCCGGTGAAGGGGCGCCCGGTGCGGTTGGCGCCGCGCAGGCCGGGCGCCAGCCCGACGATGAGAAGCCTGACCGAGGATTCACCCTCAGGCGGCAGGAAGGTCGGCACCGGTGCATTGAACCAACCCGGCTCGCGCTTGCGCCAGGCGGCAATGAAATCATGCAGCCGCGGACAGAGCGGACAGTCGCGGTCAGGCTCGGGGGAGGGCGCGGCGCTCAAGACCGCCGCTCTCAATATTCTTCCTCGTCGACTGCAGCAGGTTCTGGCCGGCGGACCGGCCGTTCCGACGGGTCGCGGCCGACCTCGTTCTTGAGCGTCATCAGGTCGATGAAGTGGTCGGCCTGGCGGCGCAGGTCGTCGGAGATCATCGGCGGCTGCGAAGACATGGTCGAGATGATCGAGACCTTGCGGCCGCGCCGCTGCAGCGCTTCGACCAGGGTGCGGAAGTCGCCGTCGCCGGAGAAGATGACATAGTGGTCGACGACATCGGCAAGCTCCAGAGCATCGACGGTCAGCTCGATGTCCATGTTGCCCTTGATCTTGCGGCGGCCGGTCGAGTCGGTGAACTCCTTGGCGGGCTTGGTCACCACCTTGAAGCCGTTGTAGTCCAGCCAGTCGATCAGTGGCCGGATCGAGGAATACTCCTGATCCTCCACCAGCGCGGTGTAGTAATAGGCCCTGAGCAGGTAGCCGCGCTTCTGGAAGCTTGCCAGCAGCTTGCGGTAGTCGATGTCGAAGCCCAGCGCCCGCGAGGTGGCGTAGAGATTGGCGCCGTCGATGAAAAGAGCGATCTTTTCACGAGGATCGAACATTGAAAAATATCCCTTTTCGAAAATGTCTGTCGTCTAAATGGGCGTGACGGGCAGGCCCGGTAATGGTCCCTCTTGCCGTCTCATTCGAGATAACGCCAGATTTATGGATATCCAAGGGCAGGGTGCGGATTGCAAGCAATTGTGATCGGCACTATGTGAACGCGGTAAAGTCCGGTTAATAAGCCGGGCAAGGGCCCGTGCTCCGCCGCTGCCGCCAAAAAGCTTGTATTTCCGTGGCGTCCGGGTTATGGAGCCCGCCTGTTTTCCATCAAATCCACGCATGAAAGGGGCAGTCCATGGCCCGCGTAACCGTTGAAGATTGCATCGACAAGGTCGACAACCGTTTCGAGCTCGTGCTGCTCGCCGGCCACCGTGCCCGCCAGATCAGCCAGGGCGCGCAGATCACCGTTCCTCGCGACAATGACAAGAATCCCGTCATTGCGCTGCGCGAGATCGCCGAGGAGACGCTGTCGCCCGACGACCTCAAGGAAGATCTGATCCACTCGCTGCAGAAGCATGTCGAGGTCGACGAGCCGGAGGCCGATGGTGAGGCGATTGCCGACCAGACCACCGCCACCGCTGCTGCCGAGACCGACGATGCCGAAGAGAACATCACCTTTGACCGGATGACCGAGGAAGACCTGCTCGCCGGCATCGAGGGTCTGGTGCCGCCGGAAAAGAGCGACGACTATTAAGAGCTTTTGATGATTCCACTCAGCCGGTCGCTGAGCGGATTCTGAAAAGCTCCAGAGGTGGCCTGGATCAAGCATCCGGCACTTCCGTCTCGTCAGTTTCGTGGCTATCTATGGGATGCGTCGCACATAGGTGCGGCGCATCAATCATTTCAGCACCGCGAGATCCCGCCCATGATGCGTCAGTATGAGCTTGTCGAGCGCGTGCAGCGCTACAAGCCTGACGTCAACGAGGCGCTGCTCAACAAGGCGTATGTCTACGCCATGCAGAAGCATGGCCACCAGAAGCGCGCCTCGGGCGATCCCTATTTCTCGCATCCGCTGGAAGTCGCCGCCATCCTCACCGAGATGCATATGGACGAGGCGACCATCGCGGTTGCCCTTTTGCACGACACGATCGAGGACACGACCGCGACCCGGGCCGAGATCGACGAGCTGTTCGGTCCTGAGATGGGCAAGCTGGTCGAGGGCCTGACCAAGCTGAAGAAGCTCGACCTCGTCTCCAAGAAGGCCGAGCAGGCCGAGAACCTGCGCAAACTGCTGCTGGCGATCTCCGAGGACATTCGCGTTCTCCTGGTCAAGCTCGCCGACCGGCTGCACAACATGCGCACGCTCGACCATATGCCCGAGTCCAAGCGCCTGCGCATCGCCGAGGAGACGATGGACATCTATGCGCCGCTCGCCGGCCGCATGGGCATGCAGGGCATGCGCGAGGAGCTGGAGGAGATCGCCTTCCGCTACATCAATCCGGAGGCCTATCGCGCCGTCACCGCGCGGCTGGCCGAAATCTTCGAGCGCAACAAGGGCGTGCTCGACGAGATCGAGAAGGCGCTGTCGGGTCTGTTCGAAAAGCATGCGATCAAAGCCAGCGTCAAAAGCCGGCAGAAGAAACCGTGGTCGGTGTTCCGCAAGATGGAGGCCAAGGCGCTTTCCTTCGAGCAGCTCTCCGACATCTTCGGCTTCCGTGTCGTCGTCGACACGGTCGAGGACTGCTACCGCGCGCTCGGCGCCATCCACACCACCTGGTCGATGGTGCCCGGCCGCTTCAAGGACTACATCTCGACGCCGAAGCAGAACGATTACCGCTCGATCCACACCACCATCGTCGGGCCGTCGAGGCAGCGCGTCGAATTGCAGATTCGCACCCGCGAGATGAACAAGATCGCCGAATACGGTGTCGCCGCGCATTCCATCTACAAGGACACAGGCGGCAAGGCGAACGGCGCCGCGCACGCGATCTCGAAGGAGACCAACGCCTACGCCTGGCTGCGCCGCACCATCGAGCAGCTGGCCGAGGGCGACAATCCCGAGGATTTCCTGGAAAACACCAAGCTGGAGCTGTTCCAGGACCAGGTGTTCTGCTTCACGCCCAAGGGCATGCTGATCGCGTTGCCGCGCGGCGCCACCCCAATCGACTTCGCTTATGCCGTCCACACCGATGTCGGCGACACCTGCGTCGGCGCAAAGGTCAACGGCCGCATCATGCCGCTGATGACGGAATTGAAGAACGGCGACGAGGTCGAGATCATCCGCTCCAAGGCGCAGGTGCCGCCGGCCGCCTGGGAATCGGTCGTCGTCACCGGCAAGGCGCGCGCCGCCATCCGCCGCGCCACCAAGAACGCCATCCGCAAGCAATATTCCGGGCTCGGCGCCCGCATCCTGGAACGCGCCTTCGAGCGCGCCGGCAAGAGCTTTGCCAAGGAGAACCTGAAGCCCGTGCTGCACCGGCTGGCGCGCAAGGACATCGAGGACGTGCTGGCCTCCGTCGGGCGCGGCGAGCTGGCATCCACCGACGTCATGAAAGCCGTCTTCCCCGACTACAAGGACGAGCGCGTCACGGTCGCTGCGCCCAAGCAGCGCGAGGAGGGCTGGTCGAAGATCCGCAACGCCGCCGGCATGCTGTTCCAGATGCCGGGCCGCGCGGCGCGCAAGGACAAGGACCAGCAGCGCGACGGCGCCGTGCCCATCCGCGGCGTGCGCGGCGACCTGCCGGTGCGCTTCGCGCCGGAAGGGGCGGTGCCAGGCGACCGCATCGTCGGCATCATTCAGCCGGGAACCGGCATCACCATCTATCCGATCCAGTCGCCGGCCCTGCAGGCCTTCGACGACCAGCCCGAGCGCTGGATCGACGTGCGCTGGGACATCGACGAGCGCACCAAGGAGCGCTTCCCGGCGCGAATCTCGGTCACCGCCATCAATGCGCCTGGATCGCTGGCCGACATCGCCCAGGTCGTCGCCCAGAATGACGCCAACATCCATACGCTGTCGATGGTGCGCACCGCGCCCGATTTCACCGAGATGCTGATAGACCTGGAGGTCTGGGACCTGAAGCATCTCAACCGGCTGCTGTCGCAGCTCAAGGACAATACCAGCGTCAGCGATGCGCGGCGCGTGAACGGTTAGATGATGAACGAGGAAATGGGGGAAGGGATGAATACCGAAGAAGTGCTGGGCATATTCCGCGAGGCCGGCGCGGTTCTCGAAGGTCATTTCATCCTGACGTCGGGCCTGCGCAGTCCGGTCTTCCTGCAGAAGGCGCGCGTCTTCATGCATGCCGACAAAACCGAGCGCCTGTGCAAGGCGCTGGCCGGGAAGATTCGGGAAGGTGTGCCGGGCAGGATCGACTATGTCGTCGGCCCGGCGATCGGCGGCCTGATCCCGGCTTACGAGACCTCGCGCCATCTCGGCGCCCCGGCGATCTGGGTCGAGCGGGAAGGGGGCGAGTTCAGGCTCCGCCGCTTCGAGATCGCCAAGGGATCGCGCGTCGTCGTCGTCGAGGACATCGTCACCACGGGTCTGTCGATCCGCGAGACCATCGACTGCTTGCGCGAGCTCGGCGCCGAGGTGGTGGCGGCCGCCTGCATCATCGACCGCTCGGCCGGCAAGACCGATGTCGGCGTGCCGCTCATCGCGCTCGCCGAATATGAGGTCCCGGCCTATCCGCCCGACCGCCTGCCGCCGGAACTTGCCGCCATCCCGGCCGTCAAGCCCGGAAGCCGCAACATCTGAAGTCGCAATGCGCAAAAACAACCACTTGAGCGTGCGGCTTGAATCTCTTTGTCAGCGCCGCGCATCGAGGCCGCGATGATCGCCGGCATCGATCATCTGGTGCTGACGGTCCGCTCGGTCGACGCGACCTGCGATTTCTACCAGCGCGTGCTCGGCCTGCGGCGGCTGGACGAGCCGAACCGACCGACCGCGCTTTTGTTCGGATCGCAGAAGATCAATCTGCACGAGGCCGGCCGCACTTTCGAGCCCAAGGCAAAGGCGCCGACACCGGGATCCGGCGATTTCTGCCTCGTCGCGGCGGCGCCTCTTGCCGATATTTGCGCCAGCCTCGCAGCCAACGGCGTGGCGATCGAAGTCGGTCCTGTCGAGCGCACCGGCGCCCGCGGCAGGATGACGTCGGTCTATTTCCGCGATCCCGACGACAATCTGGTCGAAGTCAGCGAGTATCCGGTTTAGAGCGGCCCTTTTCCTCAGTTTCGCCAGAATGGTGCTCTTGTTACCGTCTGCGGCAGACCATCGCGGGCGCGTTTTATTGTTCCGCGGCCGAACCGTCGCTATATCAAAGTTTTGTTGCCTTCCTGCGCCCTCGAAGCGCAAGATATGTTGGCGCGACCCGGATGGCAGGGAAGCGTGTGTTGGACCAGGAACCGAAACAGAGTGCTTTTTCGACGCCGAGAGCCTTATGGCCTCCTGGAGCGGGTGCGTACTTACCTATGGCCGCGCCGCTCGTTCTCGCGCTCTGTGCAGTATTTCTCCAAGCGCATCCTGCGGCTGAAGGCGACGCCCCATTCGGTGGCCGCCGGTGTTGCGGCGGGGGTTTTCGCCTCCTTCTTCCCGCTTGGCTTCCACTTCGTCATCGCAGCGGTGATCTGCTGGGTGATCGCCGGCAATATGGTGGCAGCAGCCCTCGCCGCGGTGTTCTTCGGCAATCCGCTGACCTTCCCGCTGCTCTGGGGCGCATCCTGGGAGACCGGCAAGCTCATCCTGTATGAGCGCCTGCCCAAGCATGGGCCGCCCGAGCATCTCGGCGAAATGATGCACACGCTTTCCTTTGCCAAGCTGTGGCATCCGGTGCTGGAGCCGATGCTCATCGGCGCTGTGCCGCTCGGCCTCGTCTTCGGGCTCGTCTTCTACGGTATAACCCGCTGGGGCATGACCGTGTTTCGTGAGCAGCGCAAAAAACGCATGGCCGAACGGGCCAAGAAGGCGCAAAAGGGCGGACGGGAAGTTCCCGCGGAATGATCATCGGCATCGGCAGCGACCTGATCGACATCAGACGCATCGAGAAGTCGCTGGAACGGCACGGCCAGCGCTTTATCCAGCGCATCTACACCGAGGTCGAGCAGGCCAAGTCGGAAAAGCGCGCGGCCCGTGCCGCCTCTTACGCCAAGCGCTTCGCCGCCAAGGAGGCCTGCGCCAAGGCGCTGGGCAGCGGCATGGCCGAGGGCGTGTTCTGGCGCGACATGGGCGTGGTCAACCTGCCAAGCGGCGCGCCGACCATGGCGCTCACCGGCGGCGCTGCCGCCAGGCTGGAGAAAATCCTGCCCAAGGGCCACCGTGCGCTGATCCACCTCACCATCACCGACGATTTTCCGCTTGCTCAAGCCTTTGTGATCATCGAGGCAGTGCCCGCCGAACAAGCGCCACATTGATTCCATCTGAGCACGGGCGGCATGACGTTGCCCAGCGCCCGCCGAGACTCTATACCAACCAACGCACAATCGAGGACGACATGAGCGTGGCTGAAAAATCGCAGAAGAAATCCGGCGGGCTTGGGGAAACCTTCTCCGTCATCATCCAGGCTCTGCTGCTCGCGCTCGTGATCCGCACGCTGCTGTTCCAGCCCTTCTCCATCCCGTCCGGCTCGATGCGGCCGACGCTGCTCGAAGGCGACTATCTGTTCGTCACCAAATGGGCCTATGGCTATTCGCGCTACTCGCTGCCCTTCGGCCCCAACATTTTCTCCGGCCGCATCTGGGGCTCGGAGCCCAAGCGCGGTGACGTGGTGGTGTTCAAGTTCCCGCCGGATCCGTCCGTCGACTACATCAAGCGCGTGGTCGGCCTGCCCGGCGACAAGATCCAGGTCAAGGACGGCCAGCTCTTCATCAACGGCACCGCCGTGCCGCGTGAAAAGGTCGGCCAGATCGACAATCCCGACATCACAGAGGTCGATCGTCCCGTCGACGTCTATCGCGAGACGCTGCCCAATGGGGTCACCTATGACACGCTCGACCTGACGCCCACTTCGATCGGCGACAACACGCGCGAGTTCGACGTGCCGCCCGGCCACTATTTCATGATGGGCGACAACCGCGACAACTCCTCCGACAGCCGCTTCACCGTCGGTTTCGTGCCCGCCGAGAACCTCGTCGGCCGCGCCAACGTCATCTTCTTCTCGATCGCCGATGGCGCAAGCCCGTTGGAAATCTGGACGTGGCCGTCGCTGATGCGTGCCGGGCGCCTGTTCCATCTCGTCCATTAAGGTCATGGCGGCCACCAAGCGTTTGACCGCCGATGCGCTTGCCGAAGCGCTTGTCGAGCGCACCGGCCACGTCTTCGCCGACCGCCAGCGTCTGCAGCGCGCGCTGACCCATGCCAGCGCGCGTTCGACCCATGCCGGCGTCGACTACGAACGCTTCGAATTCCTGGGCGACCGCGTTCTCGGCCTCGTCGTGGCCGACATGCTGCTGGCAACCTTTCCCGAGGCCGCCGAGGGTGAGCTCTCGCTGCGCCTCAACGCGCTGGTCAATGCCGAGGCGCTCTCCGAGATCGCCGAGGAGATCGGCCTGCCGGAGCTGGTCCGCGCCGGCTCCGACGTGCGCAACCTCGACGGCCGCAAGCGAACCAACCTGCGCGCCGACGCGCTGGAGTCGCTGATAGCGGTGCTCTATCTCGACGGCGGGTTGGAGGCGGCGCGCGCCTTCATCCATCGCTATTGGCAGCCGCGCTCGCAGGCGATTGGCGCTGCCCGCCGCGACGCCAAGACCGAATTGCAGGAATGGGCGCATCAGGCTGCATCGGGCGCCGTCCCGGTCTACCGGATCGACGCTCGCGAAGGCCCCGACCACGATCCGCTGTTCACCGTCAGCGTCAAGGTCGGCTCATTCGCACCGGCGATCGGCAGCGGCCGTTCCAAGCGCGAGGCGGAGCAGGCGGCGGCGGCGGCGCTGCTGCTGCGTGAAGGCGTATGGAGCGCTGCATGACCGGCACCGAAACTTCCGAATCACCTGCCACGCGCTCTGGCTTCGTCGCGCTGATCGGCGCGCCCAATGCCGGCAAGTCGACGCTGGTCAATCAACTGGTCGGCGCCAAGGTCTCGATCGTCACCCACAAGGTGCAGACCACTCGCGCGATCGTGCGCGGCATCGCCACGCACGACAACGCGCAGATCGTCTTCGTCGACACGCCCGGCATCTTCAAGCCGAAGCGGCGGCTGGACACGGCGATGGTCACCACCGCCTGGGGCGGCGCCAAGGACGCCGATGTCGTGGTGCTGCTGATCGATGCCGAGCGCGGCATCAGGGGTGATGCGGACGCCATCCTCGACCGGCTGAAGGACGTCCGGCAGCCGATGCTGCTCGTCCTCAACAAGGTCGACCGGGTCAAGCCGGAGACGCTTCTGGCCCTGGCCGCGGCAGCGAACGAACGTGTGCCGTTCAAGCGCACTTTCATGGTCTCGGCGCTGACCGGCTCAGGCTGCAAGGATCTGCTCGACTATCTTGCCGAGACGCTACCCGCCGGCCCCTGGTACTATCCCGAAGACCAGATATCGGACCTGCCGATGCGCCAGCTCGCGGCCGAGATCACCCGCGAAAAACTCTATCTCAGGCTGCATCAGGAGCTTCCCTATTCCTCGCATATCGAGACCGAGAAATGGGAAGAGAAGAAGGACGGCTCGGTGCGCATCGAGCAGGTCATCTATGTCGAGCGCGACAGCCAGAAGAAGATCGTGCTCGGTCACAAAGGCGAGACGATCCGCGCCATAGGCCAGGCCGCGCGGATGGAAATAGCAGGCATCCTAGAGCAGAAGGTGCACCTGTTCCTATTCGTCAAGGTGCGCGAAAACTGGGGAGACGACCCCGAGCGCTACCGCGAGATGGGGCTGGAGTTTCCCCACTGATGCATGTCGCCCAAACGGTGCATAGCAGTTTTGGGACAACCACATGCATGAGCCCAAAGTAGTTATCGACGCCGACCTGGTGCGCCGGCTGGTCGGTGCGCAGTTTCCAAAATGGCGGCATCTGCCGGTGAACCCCGTCGCGTTCGGCGGCTGGGACAACCGGACCTTCCATCTCGGCGACGAAATGACGGTCAGGCTGCCGAGCGCGGCTCCCTATTCGCTGCAGGTCGAGAAGGAGCATCGCTGGCTGCCGAAGCTCGCGCCGCTCCTGCCGCTGCCGATCCCGGTGCCGCTGGCTATGGGCGAACCGGCGGCGGGCTATCCCTGGCACTGGTCCGTCTACCGCTGGATCGAAGGCGAGACAGCAAAGACCGGGCGCATCGCCGATCTTCGCACGTTCGCGCTCTCGCTCGCCGATTTCCTGGTCGCCCTGAAGCGGATCGATCCGACCGGAGGATCGGGACCGGGCCAGCACAATTTCTTTCGCGGCGGGCCGCTGACCGTCTATGACGGGGAGTCGAGGCAGGCCATCGCCGCGCTCGAAGGCGAGATCGACATGCAAGCCGCAACCACCGTCTGGGAAGCGGCGCTTGCCGCCGTCTGGCGCGGTCCACCGGTCTGGTTCCACGGCGATGTCGCCTCGGGCAACCTGCTGGTCGAAGACGGCCGCCTGAGCGCCGTCATCGACTTCGGCACCTCCGGCGTCGGCGATCCGTCCTGCGACCTGGCGATCGCCTGGACGCTCTTCGAGGGCGAGAGCCGGCAAGCGTTCCGCGCTCGCATCGCCGTCGAAGACGCGACCTGGGCGCGCGGCCGCGGCTGGACGCTGTGGAAAGCACTGATCACCGTTGCCGGGCACGACGCCAACCAGGCTGAAGTCGAAAGGCAACGCCGTGTGATTGACGAGGTGCTCGCCGATCACGATCACTGGGCGCGATAGAGGCTACAACAAGCCTCTTGCTTTGAGATCGGCGGCGAAGGCCGGATCAGTGATCTTGTCAGTTTCATATCTTGCGGGGAAGCGCCGCGATCGCAGCCCGCAGTTTAGCATTAGGTTTAGGGGGATGTTCGAGCAGTTCGAGGATTTGCTCAAAATCACGCTCGGACACTCTAATTGCCTCGGCCGCCCCGATCAGGATTTCTGCTTCACGCACGTTGTTGAAGCGGTCGGTCTTGTTGTGGTTGGCCTGGGCATGAATGGCTCCTTGCGCCGGATATACATCCGATATGCGTATAAGAGGAAGTGACCTGCCTTGCGCGGTGACTTCATTGAGCGTCTCTCGCCGCAGCGTCATCTTGATTTCGCCGCCCAACAGGTGAAAAGCTCGCGCCTATGGAATGGCGCGACGAGGGAATCATTCTCGGCACCCGAAAGCATGGCGAAACCAGCGCCATCCTCGAGGTGATGACGCGCGCCCATGGCCGCCACCTGGGTCTCGTGCGCGGCGGCCGCTCGCGCAAGCAGCAGCCGGTGCTGCAGCCCGGCAACCGCGTCGACCTTCTGTGGCGGGCCCGCCTCGACGAGCATCTCGGCATCTTCCAGGCCGAGCCGATCGAGATGAACGCCGCGCGTCTGATGGACAGCGCCGTTGCCGTCTACGGCCTGCAGACCATGGCGGCGCATCTCAGGCTTCTGCCCGAGCGCGACGCCCATGCCGGCCTCTACGAGGCTCTTGCCGTGATGATCTCCCATCTCGACGACGCCGATGCGGCGGGCGAGTTGGTGGCGCGCTTCGAGCTGCTCATCCTCGACGAGCTCGGCTTCGGCCTCGATCTCAGCCAATGCGCGGCGACCGGCACGCGGCAGGACCTCGCCTACGTCTCGCCGAAATCCGGGCGCGCCGTCTCGCGCGCCGCCGGCGAGCCCTGGCGCGACAAGATGCTGGCGCTGCCCGCCTTCCTGCAGCGCGGCTCAGGCCTGCGCGCCGATGCGGCGGCGCTGGAGGATGCCTTCCGGCTGACCGGCTTCTTCTTCAACCGCCATGTCTATGAGCCGCGCGGCATGGAGCCGCCGGACGCGCGCGCCGGCTTCTTGGCGGCGCTGCGCCGGCACCGGGCGTCGGTGACGGCGATCGCCGGGGAGACCACCGCCGGACAATAGGGCGGGCGCCTATCCGGCTCGCCGCCGCTCCAGAAAATCGTCGAGGATGGCGCGCTGGCCTTTCAGGATTTTCAGGCCGGCTTCGGGAAGTGAAAACCAGCCGGCTTTGTCCACCTCGGGAAACTCTTTCATGGCGCCAGACTTTGGCGGCCATTCCATGATGAACATGTTGCTTTTGATAGCGCTCGCGTCGATGTCCGCCTCGACGCTCCACGCGATCACGATCTTGCCGCCTGGTTGCTTGTAGCTGCCGACAGGCCGGAAATCGCCGTCGATGACAAGACCCAGTTCCTCTTCGGCCTCGCGCCGGGCGGCGGCGAGTTCATCCTCCTTGTCGCCGATCAGCCCCTTCGGGATCGACCACGCGCCTTCGTCCTTCCTTGCCCAGAACGGCCCGCCGGGATGGACGAGCAGGAATTCGAGGACCCCGGCGGTTTGCCTGTAGATCAGCAGTCCCGCGCTTCGTTGCGGCATAGGTCATCCTCATGGCGTTTTCATGCGAACATTCGAGAATAGCATGAGTATTTCGCGACCGGCGGCAGGTAATTTCGCCTTGAATTCTGGCCGTTTCGACGCCTCGGCATTGGATAAGCCTGCATTTGCTGGCAATCGGCGCCGAAACATGCTCGATCTTGCAGGCCGGCAGGGCGCTGATTTGAATAGCCGTCTCATTGCCGTATTTGTCGGCCACGACTGGTCCGGTTTGAGGGGGAACGGCCATGTTTTTCAGCCTGATTGCCATTGCCGGGGTCATCGCTTTATTCGTCATCATTTCGCGCCAGCAAACCCGCATCGGCCTGATCGAGCGCGAGCTCGGTGCGCTGCGCAGCCTGGTGCTTTCGGGCATCCCGCAGCCCGCGCCCAACACGGACCAGGTGGCGGAAGGCGCACCGGATGAAGCGCCCGCCGCAACCGCCGCCGCTGCCACGCCGCCGGCAGGCGAAGCCACCCCGGCCGAAGCAGATGCCGCGACGCCCGATGGTGCTAAAACCGAGGCGCCAGCCCAACCGGGCGAGGGGGCTTCGGCTGAACCCACGGGGCCGGCCGAAGCGCCGCAACCTGCCGCGCCGGCCGAGGCCGCGGCGCCTGTGCAGGCGGCTGCGCGCCAGACCGATGTCGAGACGGCGCTCGGTACGCGCTGGGCGGTCTGGGTCGGCGGCATCGCACTGGCGCTGGGTGGCCTGTTTCTGATCCGCTACACCATCGAGGCCGGCATTTTCGGCCCCGGCGTGCGCCTCACCATGGCCGGCATTCTCGGGCTGGTGCTGATCGGCGGCGCCGAGTTCATCCGCCGCACCGGCTTCAGGGTGCCGGTACAAGGTGCTGCCGGCGCCTATATCCCGTCGATTCTGACGGCGGCCGGCGCCTTCATCCTGTTCGGCACCGTCTATGCCGCGCATGGCATCTATGGCTTCATCGGTCCGGCGCTTGCCTTCACGCTGCTCGGCGCCATCGCCGTCGCGGCCATCGCCGCCTCGCTGGTCCACGGCCTGGCGCTCGCCGGCATCGGCCTCGTCGGCGCCATGGTCACGCCGGCACTCGTCGCCGCGCAAGCCCCCAATCCCTGGGCGCTGTTCGTCTATCTGGCGATCGTGCTTGCCGCCACGGCGGCAATCGCGCGCATCCGCGACTGGATGGCGCTTGTCGCGGCGGCCTTCGCCGGCACCGGCATCTGGACCATCGTCTATATGACCGATGCGCCAGAAATGAACCTCGCCGCAGTCCTGTTCATCAGCCTGGCCACGCTCGCGGTCCTTGCCTTCGTCTGGCTTGCCCGGCGCGACGACGCGGAGTCCGGCTTCGACTGGCCGTCGATAACGCCAGGCTTCTTCGTCGCGCTGACCGCGCTCGGGCTGTCGGTCGATCCGGTTTTCGCCAAAGCCGGCGATGCCTTGCACGGCGCGGTGCTGCTCGCGGCGCTTGTCGCGGTGGCGCTCTACCGCCCGCGCGCGCTGCCGCTGGTCTTCGCCGCCGGCCTGGCGACGGCGCTGATCTATCTCGGCATCATCCCACCCGCCACTATCGGCGCCGATGCGCTGGATGTCGGCTTGGGCGCCGAGCCGCTGGCGACATCCGACACGCTGACCTTCCGCGTCGGCATTGCGCTCGCCCTTGTCTTCATCGGGGCCGGCTTCTGGGCCGCGTGCCGCTTTACGGCTACCGCGCCCGTCCGCGCCGCGTCCTGGGCGGCATGGGGCGTGATTGCGCCGCTGGTTGTGCTGACCGCGCTCTGGCTCACCTTCGGCGATATCGACCGCGACCTCGGCTACGCGCTGCCGGCGCTGCTTCTGGTGCTGGCCTTTGCCGCCGGGGGCGAGTGGATCGCGCGTGCCGAGGAACCGCCGCTCAGCGGCGGCCCCGCCGTCTCCTTCGCGCTTGCCGGCGCCGGCGTCGCCGGCCTGTTGATGCTGCACATGGCCTTCGGCTCCGGCTGGACCACGGTGCTTTTGGGCGCTGCCGCTATCGTGCCGGCGCTGGCGACGCGCTGGCGCTCTTATCCGGTGCTGGGCTGGATCGCCGTCGGTGCGGCGGTCGCCGTGCTCGGTCGCGTCGCCTTCGATCCGACCATCGTCGGCGCGGCGGCACTGTCGAGAACGCCGGTCTTCAACTGGCTGCTGCCGGGCTATGGCGTGCCGGCGCTCGCCTTCGGTTTCGCAGCCTGGCAACTGGCGCGCACCACGAATGGGCGGCCACGCCTTGCCATGGAGGCGGCCTCAGCCTTGTTCGCGCTGCTCACAATTGCCATGCTGGTGCGCCACGCCATGCATGGCGGCGTCATCGACACCGGCCCCGTCACGCTCGGCGAACAGGCGATCTACACGCTGATCGCGCTCGGCGCCGGCGCGATTCTCGTCGCCATCGACCTGCGCTCGCCGAGCTCGGTGCTGCGCTACGGCTCGATGGCCGCCGGCGTGGTCTCGGCGGCCATGATCGCCGTCCAGCATTTCGTGGTGCTGAACCCGCTGGTGACGGACGAAGCGACCGGCACGATTCCCGTCTTCAACCTCTTGTTCCTCGCCTATCTGCTGCCGGCAATCGCTGCCGGCGCGCTGGCGCTCTACGTCCGCGACAAGCGCCCGAGATGGTATGCGGCGATGCTGGCGCTGGTCGCCGCGCTGCTTGCCTTCGCCTACGCCACGCTTTCGGTCCGGCGGCTGTTCAAGGGCGAGTTCATCGGACTGTGGAGCGGGCTCGGCCAGCTCGAGACCTACACCTATTCGGCGCTCTGGCTGGTCATCGGCGTGGCGCTGCTCACCGCCGGCGTCCGGCTGAGGTCGCAGGTGCTGCGCATTGCATCGGCCGTGCTCATCGCGGTCGCGGTGCTGAAGGTCTTCCTCTTCGACATGTCGGAGCTGGAAGGCGTGCTGCGCGCGCTCTCGTTCATCGGTTTGGGCGCCGTGCTGATCGGCATCGGGCTGTTTTACCAGCGGCTCTTGACGCGGGCGGCGAGGGAGAGATGACAACCCGCTATTTTCGGACTACGCCGCGCAGGCGGCGCTGTTCGGCAGCCTCTTTGATGAAGCCTGCGATCTTGCGGACAAATGCCGGGCTGAAAGAACCGATCGGCTTCGTCGTGACGAGATCGTAGGCTTCGTCAATTCGGACGCGATCATATTCGTCGAGGATCAGCCACGACGGAAAATCGAGGCCACCCCTGCGGCACTCGATTTCACTAATGGTAATATGCGTGCGGGACTGATCGGGCTTTTGCGAAGTGAGCGGGAACAGGAATAGCGTGGCAGGCGTAGCCGGCGTTCTGACCACAATGCAGACAGGTCGCGCTTTGCGGCCGGATTCTTCGGCGCCGTCAGCCTCACGCGCCCATAGATAATAGTATCGGAGCAGATCGCCGGGCTTAAGCATCCGGCTTTTCGCCGGTTATGATGGACTCCAATCCTGACATGAGTTCATCGTGGACTTCGTCCGGCGCACCCTCGATCGTGTAAGCGACGGCATGGGACGAGCCGACGAGTTGCCGGTATTGGGTGGCCGACAGGATAATCAGCTTCTCTTTGCCGCGTTTTGTAAGAGCGACGGGCTCGATCATTGCCGTTTCGAGGATTTCGCCGGACACACGGTTCATGTCTGAAAATGTGAATTGCTTCATCGATCACCTCATACATATTTTACCTATTATACCTAATTTACGCAATTGGACAAACAAAACCATTCGCCCTTTACGCCGGGAATAAACCGGCATCCGCCGACGTTATTAAGGTGCTTGGGTACCGGAGCGGGTGGGCCGCTTCGCGCTGGCTGCTTGCGCCGCGCTGCGAAGGCGCGTTCAATCGGATGGAAGACGACTTCGAAAAAAGCGGTCATGGACGACAAGAGGGCAGCGATCCTGAGCGAGATACCGCGTTTGCGCCGCTACGCGTGCTCGCTGCTGCGCGACCGCGATTCCGCCGACGATCTCGTCCAGGATTGTCTCGAGCGGGCGCTTGTCAGGCTCGACAACTGGCAGACAGGAGAAAGCCCCAGGAGGTGGCTGTTTACGATCATGCATCATCTGTTCATTGACCAGATGCGCAAGGTTAACCGGCGTGGCGAGGCGGCGATGCTGCCTCTGGAAGCCGGCGAAGCCCAGTCCGCGCCCGCCGATCAGGTCGAGACCATCGCCTCGCGCGAGATCTTGGATGCCTTGCAGGCGATCGGCCCCGATCGCCGCGCGGCATTGGTCATGGTCGCCATCGAAGGCTTTTCCTATGCCGAGGCCGCCAACATCCTGGGCGTGCCGGCCGGCACGCTGATGTCGCGCATCGCGCGCGGCCGCGAGGAACTGCGTAGCCTGCTCGACGACTCGTCGCGCCGCCGCTCGATAAGGATCGTCGAACGATGACCCGGCGCGATTTCTCCGAACGCGATATCCACATGGCCCTCGATGGCGAGCTGCCGGGCGAGGAGCGCATGGCCTATGATGCCTGGCTCGAAGCCAATCCCGAGATGAGGGCGAAGAGCGCCCGCTACATCGCCGACCGCGCGGCGCTCCGCGCCGCCTTGGCCGGCGTGATGGACGAGCCGGTGCCGGCAAGGCTGAGGCAGGCGGTGCTTGGCGAAGCGCCGGCGCGGACGCCTGCCTGGCGCTCGCGCTGGTGGCTTTCGGCGGCGGCCGCCGCCGTGCTGATTGTCGGCGGCTTCGCCGGTTATGTCGCCGGCACCGGCGGCATCGGCCGGGAAGAGGGCGCGGACGACCAGCTTGCCGAGCAGGCGATCGCCGCCCATGTCATCTACGCCGCCGAGAAGCGTCATGCCGTGGAGGTTGCGGCGAGCGACAAGGACCATCTGCAGACCTGGCTGTCGAACCGGATCGGGCTGAAGCTGGTGGCGCCCGATCTCGCGGCCGAGGGCTTCGAGCTGGTCGGCGGCCGGCTGCTGCCCGCAGGCGAGCGGGGCAAGGCCGCAATGCTGCTCTACGAGGACGCCAAGGGCGAGCGAATCTCGCTCTTCGTCACCGCCGAATCGTCCGAGGCCGCCAAGGGTACCTATGCGGCTGAAGCCGACGGACCTGAGGCGGTCTATTGGCTCGACAAAGGCTATGGCTGCGCCGTCGTCGGTTCGCTGCCGCGCGAGCGCCTGTCGGAGGTTGCCAAAAGCGCCTATGGCCAGCTTCTGGCCGGTATTTCGAGCTGAACCGGCTGCCGTTTTCGGCGGCCCGTGGCCTTTCAAAAATTGCGTTTCTGTTCAAAGAATCCGCGCTTCCCTGCCACGGCGGAAACTGTCACAATTAGGCCCTAATCAAGGAGCGATAGCGCTTTACGAATGCTGGCGTTTCGGCCGGTATTGCTTATTTGCCCGGGGCCGTTTCCTTAAATCCAATCGAGGTTCTCCCAAGCCCGCATGCCTGCCGAGATCCGCAAGGCCCGCGCGTCAGACGTCGATGACCTCGCCGCCATCGAGAAGGCTGTTTTCTCAAGCGATCGCTTGTCGCGTCGCTCCTTTCGCCAGTTGATCGAGCGCGAGACCGCCGAGATGCTGGTGGCCGAGAATGACGGCCACGTCGCCGGCTACGCGGTGGTGCTGTTTCGCAAGGGCAGCGGCGTGGCCCGGCTCTATTCCATCGCAGTCGGTCCCTTCTTCGGCAGCCTCGGCATCGGCCGGCAACTGCTGGCCGAGGCCGAGGAGGCCGCGTATGAGCACGACCGCATGATGCTGCGGCTCGAGGTGCGCGAGGACAATCCGCGCGCCATCAACATTTACGAGCAGGCAGGCTACCGCAGGATAGGCCGCGAGCCCGACTATTACGAGGACGGCGCCACCGCGCTGCGTTATGAAAAGACGCTGCGCGGCGATGTGCCGACCAACACCAAGGTGCCGTTCTACCAGCAGACCTGCGAGTTCACCTGCGGCCCGTGCTGCTTGATGATGGCGATGGCCAATTTCGACCGTGGCTTTGTTCCCGACCCGGTCATGGAGATCCGGCTGTGGCGCGAGGCGACCACGGTGTTCATGATGTCGGGGCCGGGCGGCTGCGAGCCTTTCGGCCTGGCGGTCGCCGGCTATGAAAGCGGGCTTGCGGCCGAGATCTTTGTGTCCTTCCACGGCGCGCTCTTCCTGCAGTCGGTGCGCAGCGAGGACAAGCGCCGCGTGATGGAGCTTGCACAGGTCGACTTCCGCCGTCGCGCGGAACTTTACGGCATCCCGGTGAATTACCGTCCGTTCGGCATTGACGACATCCGCTCGGCCCTTGCCGGGGGCAATCTGGTGCTGGTGCTGATCAGCGGCTTCCTGATGTTCGGCAAGAAGGTGCCGCACTGGGTGCTGGCGATCGGCGACGACGGCGACCACATTCTGATCCACGATCCCTGGGTCGAGGACGAAAGGCAGGAAACGATCCTCGACGCCGCCAATATTCCGGTGCCCTACGGCATCTTCATGAACATGGCTCAGTTCGGCCGCGACGGGTTGCGCGCCGCCATCACTCTGGGAAAACGCTGAAACAATGACCTGGGTCATCCTTACAGGCAGGCAGAACGATCTCGACCAGGTGGCGACGCCGCACAAGATCATCACCAACCGCGACTATCTCGCACATCCGTCGCTGTTTCGCGGCCAACGGCCGAAAGTGATCAACCTGTCGAACAATTACGGCTACCAGAGCCGCGGCTACTATGCCTCGCTGCTCGCCGGGTCGCGCGGCCACAAGGTGATCCCGACCGTCGAGACCATGATCGATCTCTCGGAGCGCAAGCTCTACGAACACGCGCTGCCCGAACTCGAGCTGGCGCTCAACAAATGCCGCAAGGATCTCGGCGGAACCTTCCCGTCAAAGGTCGCCGTCTTCTTCGGCATCGGCCCGTCGAAAGTGTGGGACCGGTTCACCAAGCTCCTGTTCGACTGGTTCCGCGCGCCGGCGCTGGAGGTCCATATCAAGGACAGCGCCGAATGGGCCTCGATCCGCAAGATCGGCTTCCTGCCGCTCGCCCGCATGACCGACGAGGAGGACGCCTTCTTCCTGCAGTGCCTGGAGACCTACACCAACCGCGAATGGCGCGACACCAAGGGCCGCACGCCTGCGCGCTATACTTTCGCGACGCTGGTCGATCCGCATGAGGAATTGCCGCCGTCGGAGATTTCCTCGCTGCGCTACTGGGCGAGGATCGCCGAGAAGATGGGCGTCGAGGTCGAGCCGATCACCAGGAAGGATCTTGCCAAGCTCGCCAACTACGACGCGCTGTTCATCCGCGAGACCACGTCCATCTCCAACCACACCTACCGCTTCGCCCGCCGCGCCCAGCAGGAAGGCATGCCGGTGATCGACGATCCGCTGTCGATGATCCGCTGCACCAACAAGGTCTATCTCAACGAGCTGATGACCTACAACAAGGTGCCCGTACCGCCGACGGTGATGATTGCCGGCACCTCCGATCTGGAGCTTGCGGCTCAGACCTTGGGCTTCCCGCTGGTGCTGAAGATCCCGGACTCGTCCTTCTCGCGCGGCGTCAAGAAATGCGAGAACCTTGCCGAGCTGACAAAGCTGGCGACCGAGTGGCTGGAGGATTCCGACCTCCTCATCGCGCAGAAATTCATCCCGACCGAGTATGACTGGCGCGTCGGCGTGCTCGGCGGCCAGCCGCTGTTTGCCGTGCACTACCTGATGGCGAACAAGCACTGGCAGATCGTCAACCACAAGGCCAACGGCAAGCCCGACCAAGGCGGCATCAAGACCTTCACGCTCAAGGGGACGCCGCCGCATGTCGTCGAGACGGCCGTCAAGGCGGCGCGTTGCATCGGCGACGGGCTTTACGGCGTCGACCTCAAGGAAACCAAGGACGGCGTCTTCGTCATAGAGGTCAACGACAACCCCAATCTCGACCATGGCTGGGAGGATTCCGGCGAGAAGGACGAGCTCTGGGTGCGGCTGACGCAATGGTTCCTGGAGCGGCTCGACCGGCCGGGCCGGTGACCTGCTTGGGGAGCAAAAGATGCTGTTTTTCGTGATCGAGGATTTTGCCGGCTGCGACCGCAAGGCGATCTACCGGCGCTTCCGCGATAAGGGCCGGCTGAAGCCAGACGAGCTTGTCGTGCACCACAGCTGGATAGCCGGGGATATGAGCCGCTGCTTCCTCCTGGTGGAGGCCGACGACGTCACGCTGCTGCAGCGCTGGGTCGTCGAATGGGCGGATCTGGTGGAATTCGAGATCGTTCCGGTGGCGACCAGCAAGGACATGGTCGCAGCATTGGCCGGGCATCTTTGACCGGCGCCTGCTGTCACGAGCTATCGGGCGAGGGGTCGGTCAGCGCCGCCGATCTGACCGCGCGCACGCATTGCTCGATCAGCCATTCGCGGAACGCCGCCACCACATCGCGCCTTGCGCTGCGTTCCGGGATCGTCAGGCAATAGGGCTGGCGCAGGTCCAGCGCTCGGGCAGCGGGTCGGACCAGCCGGCCGTCTTCCAGCGCTTGGGCGCAGTAGATCCCTTGCGCCAGCGCCACGCCCAGCCCCGAGACGGCGAGGTCGAGCGCTGCCCGCGACGAGTTGGCGGAAAGGCCGCGCTGCGCTGCCCGCCCTGGGTCGATGCCGGCCGCCTCGAACCAGTTGCGCCAGGACGGAAAGGCCGCACCGGTCGGTCCCCAGTCGGTGTGAATCAGCGGCAGGCCGGCGAGGCTTTCGAACTTGGTTGCGCCGCCAAGGCCCGGCGCGCAGACGGGATAGACGGCGTCCCGGACGATCTCGTCCGTCGGGTGCTCGCGATAGTGTGGGCCGTAGGAAAGCCTGATGTCGATCAGCTCGTGGTCGAACGGCACCGGGTCGTCGTCGCCTCTAAGCGAAATATCCGCGGCGCCGTGGCTTGCGACAAAGCCGACAAGGCGCTCGGAGAGCCAGCCCATCGCCATCGAAGGCGGCACCGAGATAACCAGCCTTGGCCGGAAGGCATCGCCGCCGACATCCCTTGCGACGCTGCCGATTTCCTGGAAGGCCATGGTGAGCCTCGGCAGCATTTCGACGCCGGCCTCGGTGAGCACGACGCGCCGGTTGACGCGGTGAAACAGCTTGCGGCCCATCTGCTCCTCGACGGTGCGGATGAGCTGGCTGACGGCTGCCGCCGAAACCGACAGCTCTTCCGCAGCCGCAGCGAAGCTGCCCGTGCGCGCCGCCGCCTCGAAGGCCTGCAGTCCGCGTAGCGAAGGAAGTGCAACCATGGCAGCCAGAAAGATAAGTTGAGCTTATCTATTTTGCATAAATCCTCGTTTTTCGAAAGGTTTCTTTCTGGAGTACCTTCACTTCATGAACGCCGTCGACCACACCGAAACCGTCGATCATCGTGACGTCATCGCCTCGCTGACCAATGCGGAGCGCAGCCGGCTGACCGGCAAGTCGGATGGGCCGGGCCTCATCCAGCTCGCCATCCATCTCGGCGCCGTCATCGTTCTCGGCGCGCTGATCGCGGCCAAGGTGGCGTTCTGGCCGGTTCTCATGCTGCCGCAGGGCATCCTGATCGTGTTCCTGTTCACGCTGCTGCATGAGACCGTGCACAGGACGGCCTTCGCGACGCAGTGGCTGAATGACGCCGTCGCGCGGCTCTGCAGCCTGGCGATCGCGCTGCCCGCCGCCTGGTTCCGCTATTTTCATTTCGCCCATCACCGCTTCACCCAGGATCCGGAGAACGATCCGGAGCTGGCTTTCCCGAAGCCCGAAACCTTGCGGCAATACATCGTCCATGTCTCGGGCCTGCCGGTCTGGTGGGGTCAATTCAAGACGCTCTACACCAATGCCGCCGGCCGCTGCCGCGACAGCTACGTGCCGCCGAAGGGCTTGCCGAAAGTCCACGCCGAGGCGCGGGCTATGATCGCCTTCTATGTCGTGGTCCTGGCCCTTGCCCTCTGGTTCAAGGCAAGCGTGCTCCTCTATGTCTGGATCGTGCCGGCGCTGCTCGGGCAGCCGTTCCTCAGGCTCTATCTGCTGGCCGAGCATGGCCGCTGCCCCTTCGTCGCCAACATGCTGGAAAACTCCAGGACGACGCTAACCAACTGGGTCGTGCGCAAGCTCGCCTGGAACATGCCCTACCATGCCGAGCACCACGCCTATCCCGGCGTGCCGTTCCACCAGTTGCCGGCGTTCCATCGGCTGATCGCGCGGCATCTGAAGGTAGTCGAACCCGGCTATGTGAGCTTCCACGAGAAATACATCGAGGCGCTGCGCTGACCGGCGGCAGGAACGTCTGGTGTCAGCCGGACCGGCGCATCGACGCCTGCGAGCGCAGCAGCCGGCTCATCTCCGAGGCCTTGGCCGGCACGCCGATCAGGTAGCCTTGCGCCTCGCCGCAGCCGGCTTTGCGCAGCATGACGAGCTGTTGTTCGGTCTCGACGCCTTCGGCAGTTACGGTGATGCCGAGCTCGGCGCCTAGGCCGATCACGGTGCGCACGATCGCCGCCGTGTCGCGCTTGTCGAGATCGTGGATGAAGGAGCGGTCGATCTTGATCTTGTCGACCGGGAAGCGCCGCAGATAGCCGAGCGAGGAATAGCCGGTGCCGAAATCGTCGAGCGCGATGCGAACGCCGAGCCCGCGCAACTGGCCGAGCGTCCTCAGCACTGTTTCGCTCTCGTCCATCATCACCGTCTCGGTGATTTCGAGTTCGAGCCGGCCGGCCGCCAGGCTGGAAAAGGCGAGCGCCGAGATCACGCTGCGGGCGAAGCCACCGCTCTTGATCTGGACCGCCGAGACATTGACCGCCATGCGCGCGTCCCGCGGCCAACCCGCCGCCACGCCGCAGGCCTTGCGCAGCGCCCAGTCGCCGAGCTGCACGATCAGCCCGGTCTCCTCGGCCGCCGCGATGAAGTCTTCCGGCGGCACCAGCCCGCGCGACGGCGAGCGCCAGCGCATCAGCGCCTCGGCGCCGACGATGTCGCCGGACGCGATGTCGAGGATCGGCTGGTAATCCAGCTCGAACTCGCGCCTGGGCAGAGCCGCCTCGAGATCGGCTTCCAGCGCCCGGCGCTCCCGCACCATGGCGTCCATGCCCGGCTCGAAGAAGCGGTAGATGTTGCGACCCCCGCTCTTGCCCCGGTAGAGCGCCATGTCGGCATTGGTCAAAAGCGTGTCGGCACCCTGCCCGTCGCCAGGGTAGAGCGCGATGCCGAGGCTAACGCCGACATGCATCTCGCGGCCCTTGTCGCGATAGGGCTTGCCGATCACCTCGATAATGCGTTTGGCAAGCTTTTCGGCATCGGCTGCTGCCTTGACGTTGAACTGGATGATGGCGAATTCGTCGCCGCCGAAACGGGCCACCACGTCTTTCTCGCCGCGCAGGCAGCGCTGCAAGCGCTCGGCAACGCATTTCAGCAGCCAGTCGCCGGCCGGGTGCCCGAACGTGTCGTTGACCGCCTTGAAGCGGTCGAGGTCGAGCGAGAAGATCGCCAGCGGCGCGGCTTTGGCCTCGCCCAGAGCCTGGTCGAGCTGCTCGCGAAACATCGAGCGGTTGGGCAGGTTGGTCAGCGTGTCGTGATGCGCAAGATGCGTCATGCGCTCTTCGGTGCGGCGTCGTTCGGTGACATCGTCGAAGGTCACCACCCAGCCGCCGCCGCTCATCGGCTGGTGGACGACCAGAAATGTCCTGCCGTCGCTAAGATAGCGGTAAGCCGACTGCATCTTGCCCGCCCGAAGGGCGGCTTCGGTCTTGGCGACTTCGCTGTCGACATCGATCTTGGTGTAGATGCCGAGTTCCAGCAGCCGCTCGAGCGCGTCGCGATGCGTCGTTCCAAACGGGAAGTCCGTCTCGGCAACCTTGTAGAGTTCCAGGAAACGCTGATTGCGCACGATCATCTTGCCGTCGGCGTCGTACATCAGCAGCCCTTGCGACATGTTGGCTAAGGCGGCGTCGAAGCGGCGGTGCTGCTCTTTCAGCTCCTCTTCGGCACGCCGCTGCACGGTCACGTCCTCGTAGATCGACACCCAGCCGCCGGAAGCCAGCGGCCGGTGCGAGATGACGATGACACGCCTGTCCGCCAGCGTCTCCTCATAGGTCGAGGGCTTCGCGCCGTCGATATAGGGCTTGCGGACGGCATAGAGTTCCTCGGCGCTTTGCGAAGCGATGCCGATATCGACGCTGTGCTGCAGGATGTCGAAGAAGCGG
Organism: Mesorhizobium tamadayense; assembly: GCF_003863365.1. Lineage (GTDB taxonomy): Bacteria > Pseudomonadota > Alphaproteobacteria > Rhizobiales > Rhizobiaceae > Mesorhizobium > Mesorhizobium tamadayense. The sequence continues at coordinate 80,978 of NZ_RQXT01000004.1, forward strand.
ATGCCGGGCTTGATCACCTTGGCGTCGAGGCGGAAGAGGTCGACGTAGTTGCGGTTGCAGATGATCATGCGCTCGTCGGCATCGAACATGCATAAGCCGTGCGACATGTTCTCGACGGCGGCCGAAAAGCGCTCGTTTTGCGCGCGCAGTTCCTCGGCCATTCGTCGAGCCGGGCCAATACCGGCTGCTTTCCGCTTGCCTGCGGCCGAACCAGCCTTGACATGAGCGACGGGCATGAGCGCGCCTGCTGACCGTGACTGAACATGTTACTGTCACGGCTGCCGGTTAATTAAGCGTTCTTTTACGCTGTTGAATTGGCGGCAAGAAAAGCTTGCCGCTTGGACTCAAGCGTCGCGAAGCGCTTCAGGAAAGCCGCTTGCGCCCAGGTCACCGAGCGCGGCGTGAGATCGAAGCGATCAGCGGAAAAACCGCGCGGCCGGCCGAAATACTCGGTCGCCTCCGCCGTCGAGAAGCCGGCGAGCAGTGTCGCCTCGTAATAGGCGGCGATCTGGTCGGCGCGCTTGATGTCCTTGCGCAAGGCGGCGCCGAGCTCCGCCGGCAGCGAGAAACGCAGATGGATGGCGCGCTGTAGCCGCAGCTCGCAGTCCTTGTAGGAGCCGCCCATCACCGACTTGAAGGGCGAGATCATGTCGCCGATGACATATTCAGGCGCGTCGTGCAGCAGCGCGGCGAGCCGCGCCTCGGCTGAAGCCGCCGGTACCAGCTCGCCATAGAGCGCCTCGACCAGCAGCGAATGCTGTGCGACCGAAAAGGCGTGTTCGCCGCTGGTCTGGCCATTCCAGCGGGCGACGCGGGCGAGCCCGTGCGCGATGTCGGCGATCTCGATGTCGAGCGGCGAGGGGTCGAGCAGGTCGAGCCGCCGGCCGGAGAGCATGCGTTGCCAGGCGCGCGGCGGCGCTCCAGCCCTGTCGGCCGCCATCAGGCCTCCTCCGCGCTGACCGCATCCTGCGGGAAGGTGAATTTTGCCCAGGCGGGGATGGCAAGGATGATTGCGGTCTCGCCGGCCATGATCGAGTCGCAGGCGTCGAGCGCCGCCTTGACGCGGTCGATGCGGGCGATGGCGAGGCCGCGTCCGCCGCTTACCGAACCCAGCTTGCCCACCGGGCGGCCATTGACAGTCACCTCCGTGCCGGCCGGCGGCAGCGAGCCGGCGGCAGCGGCGATCAGCACGCGCCGTCGCGCGGTGCCGCGATGCTGCATGCGCGAGACCACTTCCTGGCCGACATAGCAACCCTTCTTGAAGCCGACGCCGCCGGTCTCGTCGAGCAGCACGTCATGCGGGAAGGCGTCGCCGAGCTGGTAGTCGGAACCGCTTTCCGCGATGCCGTTGGCGATGCGGAGCGCCTGCCATGCCCTGACGTCGCCATCTTCCGCTGCGCTGCCGTAGAGACGCCTGACCGCCACATCGCGGAAGCGAGCGTCGACCAGCGCAATTGAATCAGAAGGTGAGGTGGTTGAATCATCGCCCCACGCGACGGTGACAAGCGCCTGATCCTGCTTGGCGATCTCGGCCTTGGCTCTTAGCCGGTAAAGCATCAGCCGGCGCACAAAATCATCGGCTATGTCGGCCCGGCATTCCAGCTGGAAGCCATTCTCGCCGGCGCGCGAAATCAGGAAATCGAATAGGATCTTGCCCTGCGGCGCCAGCAGCGCGCCGGGCTTCGCCTCGCCGGCGCCGAGCGTATCGAGATCGGTGGTGAGGATGTTTTGCAAGAAATGCTCGGCATCCGGTCCTGATACGGAAATGAGCGCACGGTCTTTCAGCAGGGCAAAGGGCATGAGCGTGATGTCGGCCTGATCTTGCAAAAATGATGGTCATTACGTAAGCCGGCCACACTCCCCCCGCAAGAGATTGGACCTGTCCATGGCAACCACCTTCGACCTCATCCTGACAGGCGGCACGGTGGTCAACCACGACGGCGAGGGCCGGCGCGACGTTGGCGTGAAGGCCGGACGCATTGCCGCGATAGGCGATCTCGGCCAGGCATCGGCCGGCGAGACGATCGACTGCAAGGGCCTGCACATCCTGCCCGGCGTCGTCGACAGCCAGGTGCATTTCCGCGAACCGGGGCTGGAGCACAAGGAAGATCTGGAAACCGGCTCCCGCGCCGCTGTGCTGGGCGGCGTCACCGCCGTCTTCGAAATGCCCAACACCAATCCGCTGACCACCGGCGAAGCGGCCCTTGCCGACAAGGTGCGGCGCGCCACCGGCCGCATGCATTGCGACTTCGCCTTCTGGGTCGGCGGCACGCGCGACAATGCCGGCGATGTCGGCGAACTCGAACGGCTGCCGGGCGCTGCCGGCATTAAAGTGTTCATGGGCTCGTCCACCGGCGATCTTTTGGTCGAGGACGACGAGGGCGTTGCCTCGATCCTGCGCAACACGCGCCGCCGCTCCGCTTTTCATTCGGAGGACGAGTTCCGCCTGCGCGAGCGGCTTGGGCTCCGCGTCGAGGGCGACCCGTCGTCCCATTCCGTCTGGCGCGACGAGATCGCGGCGTTGCGCTGCACCGAGCGCCTGGTGCGCATCGCCAGGCAAACGCGCGCGCGCATCCATGTGCTGCACATCTCGACGGCGGAAGAGATCCTTTTCCTCGAGCAGCATAAGGATGTCGCCACCTGCGAGGCCACGCCGCACCATCTGACGCTCTCGGCGGACGACTATGCGCGGCTCGCCACGCTCATCCAGATGAACCCGCCGGTGCGGGCGGCGCGCCACCGCGACGGCGTCTGGCATGGTATTTCGCAGGGCATTGTCGACGTGCTCGGGTCCGACCATGCGCCGCACACGCTGGCCGAGAAGGCAAAGCCCTATCCTGCCTCGCCGTCGGGCATGACCGGCGTGCAGACGCTGGTACCGATCATGCTCGACCATGTGAACGCCGGCCGGCTCACCCTGCAGCGTTTCGTCGATCTCTCCAGCCACGGGCCGCAGCGCATCTTCGGCATGGCCAGAAAAGGCCGCATCGCCGCCGGCTACGACGCCGATTTCACCGTCGTGGACCTGAAGCGCCGCGAGACCATCACCAACGCGCAGGCCGGCTCCAAGGCCGGCTGGACGCCTTATGACGGCAGGCAAGTCACCGGCTGGCCGGTCGGCACCGTCGTGCGCGGCAAGCGCGTCATGTGGGAGGGCGAGATCGTCACGCCCGGCCAGGGCAGGGCGGTGGAGTTTTCCGAGGCGCTGCCGGCTTAGGCCACGTTGGATTTCTTAAGCGCTCTGCATTATGTTTGCGGAGTCATGACCGCAAATATTGCGCCGATTGTTCCCGCAGAGTTCCCGCAGCTCCAGGCGCTGGCCTGGAACCGGGATGCCGCGCGCCCGATCCCGGCGGAAGAGGCATTTGCGCTATACGAACGCAATTGGCGTTTTGTCGATCAAAAGCGCCTTACGCAGCGTGAAAAGCTGCTTATAAGGAAGCTGGCTGACAAATTCGGCCACGGTATACTTTTGACCACATCCTGAGTTCCGCCTTCTCCCAAAAGTTCTTCTCGCTGCCCAGACCGCCAAACAGAAAAAACGCGAGTTGAGGTCATGACGGAGTTCAGTAGGCCCGAACATAGGATCATTGCCGAAGCCCTCGGACTAATGGACGCTGAGTTCCTGACCGCCGCACAATGCTGGTTCGGTGGTGGCACTGCCATTGTCATGAAACTCGGTGAATACCGGCGGTCATTGGATGTGGATTTTCTCTGCGCCGACGCCGACGGCTATCGCGAGCTGCGAACACGGGCGTCTGAGCGCGGCGTCGCGGCCTTCTTCCCTGCGCCCGTCGAAGCCATTCGGGATTTTCAGATCGATCAGTATGGCCTGAGGACGGTTGTGCGCATCAAAGGTCAGCCGATCCGGTTCGAAGTCGTCCGGGAAGGTCGCATCCAATTGCGAGGGCATCTCGACGAGGATTTGAAGGTGCCGGCCCTCGTTCTACCAGACATGTTTGCCGAGAAGCTGTTGGCGAATGCCGATCGATGCCAGGATCGCGCAACCGCATATCGAGATGCCTTCGACCTTGGGATGCTGGTCAAAACCTATGGGCAAATCCCGACCGAAGCCCTCGACAAGGCGCAGACCGCCTACGGGCCCGATATCCGGCGCAAAGTCGCCTGGGTGGTGGGCAAGCTCCGGGACAAGGGCGAATTGAGCTACGCCGCCGACGTTCTGCAAATGGATGTCAGGGTGGGAGTCGACGCCATCTCGGCCTTGCGAGAGGAAGCGGCTCGCATATGGCCGCAGGCCGACAAGGGATAAACTCTCCTGCTCAATCCCCGGCGACAAAGAATAGCCACTGGCCGGTGGGCGTGATGCCGACGCGGTAGAAGATGTAGGCGCCGAACTGCTTCATGTCGTCATAGTCGCTCGCGGTGACGAGCTTGAACAGTTCGACACGCTGCCTGGGGTCGAGCTTGTCAAGCGGAAGCGCGAAGAAATACGGCCAGACATAGAGTTCCTGCGCTGTGCCGGTGTCAACATGGACATAGCCGGCGCTGAGCACCTCTTCCAGTATTGCGAGGATCTCTTGGCCGTCGCTGTCGCCGGACAAGCCTTTGAGGAAAGTGATCGGGTCGCCGTCGATGTCGCCGAGCGACAACTGCGTCGTGGAATCGCCCGAGCCGATCAGCGGCCGAAGCTTCTCTATGTCGCCGGTCTTGCAGGCCTCTACGATCAGGCCGTGCATGCGCTTGACCGGTTCAGGCAGCTTGTCGAGGTCGTAGACGACGGGTGGCGGCGGCGCGTCCGGATCGGTGCGTGGGCTGGTGATGCCGCCGCTGCCGGTTGGCGCCTCGGGCTCGCTCTTGTCCGTGCCGTCGGCGGGCTGGCTGTTGTCGGAAGGTTTGCTGCCGGGTGGGGCGGGCATCGGCACAGTGGTCCCCGGAACGGCAGTGTCGTCACTGGTGGGCGGCGTGACCGGCGAAGGCAAATCCTCGCGCTGGATCTCGCTTAGCGCGAAGGAAGGCGTGCTGGCGAGGCACAAGCCCAGCGGAGATGCCAGGCTGGACGCAGCGATCCACATGCCGACGGTCCAGGCGCGCGATTTGCCTGCCAACGAAGATTTCACCCCTTGCCTCTCCATGATCCCGGGCTCGCTCGGTCCGGACAGCGTTTTGAGCTGTTAGGGCACCTGCGCATAATGCTCAAATGGCGCGTCGCCGTCAAAAGTCGCTGTCAGAAAGCGGGCGGGCGGAGGGGTGTTGAGATTCAGGTCAGGCCGGGTCGAAAATGGCGGGTTCCGAGAACCGGAGCGGAGCGTACTTAAGTACGTGAGCACCGGAAGCGCAGGAAACCGACATTTGCAGGCCGGCATCACCTGAATCTCAACACGCCTTAGTGCTTGAGCCGTTCCGGCTCGAAAGCGCCCGAGATCACCTTTTCGCGCATGCGGTCAAGCAGCGCCAGCGCTGAGGTCTCGCCATTGGCGCGCAACATCTCCCCGAAGGCGGTTTCCAGCGCCGCCTCGGCGATGATTTCGGGCTCGATGCCGGCCGACAATCCTTCCGCCCAGGCTTCGCTGTGGCTCTCCACGGCGGTCAGACGCTTTTCTTCCCTGACCAACGCGTCGATGTCGCTGACACCATGTTCCATTGCGATGTCCACCTTTTTCAAGCGGCGATCCGACGATGGATCGGGCTCGATCTGTCTGTTTGCGGCAGCCTCGGATAAGTCATACATTGTTACGGTCGAAATCTACATTTCGAGCAGGGCTGCAATCAATCCATGCCAACCTTAGCCGATTAGGCCGGCTTGCGGCATCAAAACCTTCAGTTTGAGTTAATTCCGCATTTGTGCACTAACGTTTCATTAACATTGTTGCACAAGCGCAACACATGATTGCACCAACGCGCAGCCTGACACAATAAGGCGCGTCACATTGGAGCGGATTCCTGGTGGATTAGGCGTGTCGCCCAAAAGCGTGTAGCGGTTTTGGGAAACCGACAAAGCAAAGACTTAAAGCGCGTCGCTCGAATCCGTTTCGACGCGACGCGCTTCAACGCGCAAACCGCGATCGACGCTGGCGCTCAATTTCCATACCGGGAAGCGATGTCGCGCGACAGCGTCTCGCCTTCCTTCATGTAGCGGGCAATGGCCTCGGTGGCCGAAGGCGTGCATCGCGTGTAGGTGCCGCTGAAGGAGCGGTAGCCGCGATTGAAGGAGGCGATGAAGCGGGCGCGCCGGTCGGGATCGGCGTTTTCCGATTCGAGCAGCTTTTCCATCTCGAGCCGCCACTGGTCGCCCTTCTCGCCGCAGAGATTGCGCAGGAAATGCAGTGAGCCCAGCACCTCAGCGAGCCGCATCAGCCCCGGCTCGAACGGCGCCTCTGCCGCGAGTATCGGCCGCGCCGTGACGGCCATACTGATGGCAAGGCATGCGGCGAGAAAGGGTGAGGCGCGGGTCATCAGGGCCTTTCGATGAAAGAGCAAGGCTTTGTGACGAAACATTTTGCCGCCTGCAAGGCTATTTATAAGCGTCGCCGCCCGTTGTCCTGCGTGGGCCCAGCAACTCCTCGGCCACCTCGAGCACATCATCGGCGAGCGGCATCTCCGCCATTTCGGCCAGCGTGTAGAAGGCGGCTGTCTCGGCGTCGTCGCTCGCCACCGGCTCGCCGCTAACATAGGCCGCGCCGAACACCGTCAGCAGATAGTCGACGGCGTGGTTCTCAGCACGGCCGTCGATATGGATGTCGCGCAGCGGGCGATAGTCCTCCGCCTCGAGCCCGGTTTCCTCCTCGAGCTCGCGCGCTGCGGCTCCCTTCAGCGTCTCGCCCGGCTCGACCTTGCCGCCGGGATAGGCGTAGAGGCCTTGCGAGGGCGGCCGCGCGCGCTTGACCAGCAGCACCGTCTGGCCGCGCACGAGGGCGACAGAGACGGCGGGGATGATCTTGCGTGCTTCCATGACGTGCCTAATGCTTTCGCAGCCTGTTGTGGACCGACTGGTGGGGCTCAGCTCTAATGCATGTCGCGCAAAAGTGTGCAGCGGTTTTGCGAAAACGACATGTATAAAAAAACAAAGACCTAAAGCGCGTCGCCTTTTAGCGGTTGCGGCGCGGCGGTTCCATCGCCACTTTTGTGGCGCCTCAATTCGAAGAGCCTCGATCCATGTGCGGACGCTTTGCCCTGACCGCCACGCCGGACCAGACCGCCGCCTTGCTGGGCCTGGCGGAGCTGGATGAATTTCCGGCCCGCTACAACATCTCCCCGACGCAGCCCGTGCTGATGGCGTTGGCCGGTCCGCCGCGATCACCCGGTTCCAACCTGCCGGACCGCCAGGCGATGCTGGTACGCTGGGGGCTGATCCCGACCTGGGTCAAGGACACGAAGGAATTTCCGCTGCTCTTCAACGCCCGCTCGGAAGGTGTCTTCGAAATGGCCTCGTTCAAGACCGCGATGCGCCATCGCCGCGCTTTGGTGCCGGCCTCCGGCTTCTATGAATGGCAGCAGTCGGGTACGGCCAAGGGCCAGCCTTACTGGATCCGGCCGCGCCGTGGCGGGGTGATCGCCTTCGCCGGCCTGGTCGAGACCTATGCCGAGCCCGGCGGCTCCGAGATGGACACCGGCGCGATTCTGACCACGCATGCCAGCGCCGGCATCGCCCACATCCGCGACCGTATGCCAGTGGTGATCGACGAGCGCGACTTCGCCCGCTGGCTGGATTGCCGCACGCAGGAGCCACGCGACGTGCTCGATCTACTCAAGCCCGTCGAGCCCGATTTCTTTGAGGCGATTCCGGTCTCCGACCTCGTCAACAAGGTCGCCAACACCGGGCCGGAAATTCAGGAGCGGGGCGTTGTCGGGCCTCAGCCCGAGAAGGTCAGGCGCCAGAAGCCCGGCGCGGATGATAACCAGATGACCCTGCTTTAGCGAAGGCAGCTAGCGGAGGCCTTCGTCTCCAGGGCGCGCATTGGCGTCGCCCTCATTGCCGGCGCCCTGATCATCAGGGACTACGCCGGTCGTGCCGTTTCAGGCGGCGCGCGGCGAAACGATCTTCTGCGCCGGCTTCTTCTTCTTCGCGGTATGAAGAAGGGCTGCGACTATGGCCGCCGGGCCGATCGCGCGGTAGTGGCTGGCGAGCGCTGGTTGCGCCGGTCGGCTCTGTTCCTGCTTGCTTCGTGACATTGTTCTCTTCCCTGGTAACGTTTTCGTGTCCCGCGTTTGCCGGTCGATTCGGACCAAATCGTGACACCCGGCGGGTCTAGCCGGCGAATGTTTCATCACTGTGCCGACATGTTTAATAAAATGTTTCGGCCCGTCTTTACCTGTGATCCAACGCCGTCGTTCCCGAGTTGAGCGACTTGACGGCAACACCTGCGGGCGCGATAAAGCCGCCCATGAAAACGTCTTTCGCCATTTGTGGTATTTGCATTATTGACTAGCCTCGCGCTGGTCCGGACGTTTTCGCCTCATCTTTCCCCAGATTGGACAAACGCCCCGGCCAGCAGGCTGGAGCCCGATTTGCGCCTTGGCGCAAGAAGGGTTCCATTCAAGTCCAAGGGATCGGAAGGGCACGCATGTCTGACGCATCGAAGGGCCTCAGCCTATACAACACGCTAACGCGGACGAAGGAACGATTCATCCCGATCGATCCGCTGAACGTGCGCATGTATGTCTGCGGCCCGACCGTCTACGACTTTGCCCATATCGGCAATGCGCGGCCGGCGATCGTCTTCGACGTGCTTTTCCGTTTGCTGCGCCAGCTCCACGGCGAGAACCACGTCACGTATGTGCGCAACATCACGGATGTCGACGACAAGATAAACACGCGCGCGCTACGCGATTTTGGCGGCGAGATCGCGGCGGGAAAACTGTCGCTCAACGACGCCATCCGCAAGGTCACCGAGAAGACCGCCGATCAGTACCACAAGGATGTCGCGGCGCTGGGCTGCCTGGAGCCGACCTTCGAGCCGCGCGCGACCGAGTTCGTCGCGCCACGCGCGGACGGCAAAGCCGACATGCTGTCGTTGATCGAGCAATTGATCGAGCGCGGCCATGCCTATGTCGCCAGCGGCGAGGTGCTGTTCGACACCGCCTCGATGCCGGACTATGGCGAGCTGTCGAAGCGCAATCTCGACGAGCAGCAGGCCGGCGCCCGCATCGCGGTCGACGAGCATAAGAAGAACCCCGGCGACTTCGTTTTGTGGAAGCTGTCGAGCCCGGAAGAGCCCGGCTGGGAAAGCCCCTGGGGCAGGGGCAGGCCTGGCTGGCACATCGAATGCTCGGCAATGTCGGCCGCCTATCTCGGCGAGGTCTTCGACATCCATGGCGGCGGCCTCGACCTGATCTTCCCGCACCACGAGAACGAGATCGCCCAGTCGCGCTGCGCCCACGGCACCAAGGTCATGGCGAATGTGTGGATGCACAACGGCTTCCTGCAGGTCGAAGGCCAGAAGATGTCGAAGAGCCTCGGCAATTTCTATTCGATCCATGAGCTTCTGGAGACCGAGACCTTCGGCGGCCGCACGTGGCCGGGCGAGGTGCTGCGGCTGGCGATGCTGATGACGCATTACCGCGAGCCGATCGACTTTTCCGTGCGCAAGCTGGAGGAGGCGGAAAACACGCTGCGCAAATGGAAACGCGCGGCGGACATGGCGCCGGAGGCGGCGAAGAACCTGCCGGCCGACGTGGTGGAGGCTTTGTCCGACGACCTCGCCACCTACGCTGCCTTCCAGCGGCTGACGCAGCTTGCCGGCGAGGCGATCGAGTTCAGCGGCGACGGCGAGAATACCGCCGCCGCTTCACTGAAGGCAGCGCTCGCCTTCCTCGGCTTCGACGTCGGCGCGGCTAAGGTGGACGAGGCGGCGATCGCCAAGGCGATCACCAAGCGCCTGGACCTGATCGCTCAGAAGAACTGGCCCGAGGCCGACCGCATCCGCGAGGAGCTCTTGGGGGAGGGCGTGCAGCTCAAGGACGGCAAGGACCCAATTACCGGCGAACGCGTGACGACGTGGGAGGTGAAGCGGTGAGGAGTCTTGGGCGATTGGCGAAAGCGTGGGGCTGCGTAGCCATGGGCCACGACTTCGTTCCATCCCGTCAGCGCAAGAACGCCAAGTCCATGCGGCGCGCGATGACCGATGCCGAACTGAAGCTCTGGAACGAGTTGCGCGCTCACAGGCTGATGGGAATGAGCTTTCGGCGGCAGGTGCCGACAGGGCCTTATATCATCGACTTCGCTTGCTCGGCTCACCGGCTCATAGTCGAAGTCGACGGCAGCCAGCATGCTGATGCCGAACACTCAGCGCGAGACGAGGCACGAAGCGCTTATTTGAAGGCAAGCGGCTGGACCATCCTGCGCTTCTGGAACGACGACGTCATCCGCGATATCGACAATGTCTGCCAGCACATCGTCATCGCGGCCGGCGAGGCCTGCGCCGAAGTGCCGGAAAAAGCAACGGAGGAGCTCGTTCCATGATCGACCATCTCGGCATCAGCGTTTCCGATTTTGAAAAGTCCAAGGCTTTCTATGACAAGGCGATTGCGCCGCTTGGCGCTTCGCTGCTCTACATGGTGCCGGAGGAGTATACCGGCGGCGCCAAGGTCGGTGGCTATGGCCGCGACCGGCCGGTGTTCTGGCTGAGCGCCGGCAAGGACAAGCCGAGGGACCACCAGCACGTCGCCTTCACTGCGCGCAGCCGCGCCGAAGTCGACGCCTTCCATGCCGCGGCCCTCGCGGCTGGCGGCAAGGACAATGGCGGGCCGGGCCTGCGCCCGCATTATCATCCGAACTATTACGGCGCCTTCGTCTTCGATCCCGACGGCAACAATGTCGAGGCGGTCTGCCATGATGCGGAGTGAGTCCATGAATCATCGGAGCGAGCCATGAGCCTCGACAACCGGCCGGTCTACACGGGCGGCTGTCAGTGCGGCAGGGTGCGCTTCCGCGTCGAGGGCGCGCTGGGCGACGCATCGGTCTGCCATTGCCGCATGTGCCAGAAGGCGAGCGGCAATTTCTACCTGCCGCTGGTCTCGGTGCGCGGCGCCAGGTTGGACTGGACGCGCGGCGAGCCGAAGCGCTTCCGCTCATCCAGCGCCGCATGGCGCGGCTTCTGCGCCGAATGCGGCACGCCGCTGACCTTCGAGGCGCCCGACGGCATAGCGCTGGCGATTGCCGCCTTCGACGACCCGGCCGGCATCGCGCCGACCATCCAGTGGGGCGTCGAGGCGAAGCTTCCCTATGTCGATAGCATCCCCAAACTGCCGTCCGAGGAGACGATGGGCGATGTCTCGTCGGCACCCTATCTGGCCGAACTCGTCTCCTATCAGCATCCCGACCATGACACCGACCATTGGGACACCGACCAATGGCCGCCGGAGGAAAAACCATGACCGATCAAGTTCGAACGGGGGGCTGCCAGTGCGGCGCCGTGCGCTTCCGCATCAAGGGCAAGCTTGGGCGCCCATCCATCTGCCACTGCCGCATGTGCCAGAAACAGTTTGGCAATTTCTTCGGCGCGCTGGTGACGGTGCCGAAGGACGGCGTCGAATGGACCCATGAGGAGCCGAGCTATTTCCAGTCCTCGGTCAACATCGATCGCGGCTTCTGCCGCCGCTGCGGCACGCCTCTGACCTACCGCCAGCCGGGCGGGCTGGAGATCGCCATTGGCGCCTTCGACGACCGCTCCGATCTGGCGCCGCAGATCCAAGTCAACTACGCGGTGCGGCTGCCCTGGGTGGAAAAGATCTTCGAGGCGCCGGTCCACGACGACCCCGACTACTACGCGAGGCAGGAGCAGATCATCTCCTTCCAGCATCCCGACCACGAGACGGCCAACTGGCCGCAGCAGGGCCTGAAACTATGACGATTGCCGCCGGTTCCTTGCGCACGCTCTATCCCGAGATCGAGCCGTTCGAGTCAGGCATGCTCGACGTCGGCGACGGCCACACCATCTACTGGGAGCGCTGCGGCACCAGGGGCGCCAAGCCCGCCGTGTTCCTGCATGGCGGGCCGGGCGGCACGATCTCGCCGAAACACCGGCGGCTGTTCGATCCGAAGCTTTACGACGTCATCCTGTTCGACCAGCGCGGCTGCGGTAAGTCGACACCCAACGCCTCGCTTGAAGCCAACACCACCTGGCACCTCGTTGCCGACATCGAGCGCTTGCGCGAAATGTGTGGCTTCGACAAATGGCTGGTGTTCGGCGGCTCCTGGGGATCGACGCTGGCGCTCGCCTATTCCGAGACGCATCCGGAACGTGTCAGCGAACTCGTCGTGCGCGGCATCTACACGCTCACCCGCGCCGAGCTCGAATGGTACTATCAGTTCGGCGTCTCGGAAATGTTCCCCGACAAATGGGAGCGCTTCCTGGCGCCGATCCCCCAGGCCGAGCGCGGCGACATGATGGCCGCCTACCGCAAGCGCCTGGTGGGGTCCGACCGCCAGCGCCAAGTCGAGGCAGCCCTTGCCTGGAGCCTCTGGGAAGGCGAGACGATCACGCTGCTGCCGGAGCCCGAAACCAGCACGCCCTTCGGCCAGGACGACTATGCGGTCGCGTTTGCCCGCATCGAGAACCACTATTTCGTCCATGCCGGCTGGCTGGAGGAGGGACAGCTGCTGCGCGACGCGTGGAAGCTCAAGGACATTCCCGGCATCATCGTCCACGGCCGCTACGACATGCCGTGCCCGGCGCGCTACGCCTGGGCGCTGCACAGGGCCTGGCCGAAGGCGGATTTCCACCTCATCGAGGGCGCCGGCCATGCCTATTCGGAGCCCGGGATTTTGGACCGGCTGATCCGGGCCACGGATGGGTTTGCGGGGAAGATTTAACTAATGCGCAGCGATCCTTCCCACCCCCCTCTGTCCTGCCGGACATCTCCCCCGCAAGGGGGGAGATTGGATGTCGCCGTCGCTTTCGCCAATCGCCGACGCTGTAGGACAAGCGCCATCGGCAAAGCTGCCGATCTCCCCCCTTGCGGGGGAGATGTCCGGCAGGACAGAGGGGGGTGCTCAAGCACCTTGCCATCATGACAAAGCAACGCCTTTTCCTCTTCGACACCACCCTCCGCGACGGCCAGCAGACGCCGGGCATCGATTTTTCCGTCGAGGACAAGATCGCCATCGCCAAGCTGCTCGACGACTTCGGCGTCGACTATGTCGAGGGCGGCTATCCCGGCGCCAACCCGACCGACACCGCCTTCTTCCAGGAGAAGCGGACGGAGAGCGCGAAATTCGTTGCCTTCGGCATGACCAAGCGGGCAGGGGTCTCAGCCTCCAACGACCCGGGGCTGGCGGCGCTCGTGCAGTCGAAATCGGACGCCATCTGCTTCGTCGCCAAGAGCTGGGACTACCATGTGCGCGTGGCGCTCGGCTGCACCAACGAGGAGAACCTGGACTCGATCAAGGTCTCGGTCGAGACGGCAGTCGCTGCGGCCAAGGAGGCGATGGTCGACTGCGAGCATTTCTTCGATGGCTTCAAGGCCAATCCCGCCTATGCGCTGGCCTGCGCCAGGACAGCCTACGATGCTGGCGCGCGCTGGGTGGTGCTGTGCGACACCAATGGCGGCACCCAGCCGTCCGAGGTCCGCGCCATCGTCGAGAAGGTGATCGCCGGCGGCATTCCAGGCGACCGTCTCGGCATCCACGCCCATGACGATACCGGCCAGGCGGTGGCGAATTCGCTCGCCGCCGTCGAGGCCGGTGTGCGCCAGATCCAGGGCACGCTGAACGGCATCGGCGAGCGCTGCGGCAACGCCAATTTGATCTCCATCATCCCGACGCTTTCGCTGAAACCGGCCTTCGCCGATCGTTTCGAGACCGGCATTTCGGCCGAGGCGCTGACCCGAATATCCAGGCTCTCCCGTGCTTTCGACGAGCTGCTCAATCGCGCGCCGGAAGCGCAGGCGCCCTATGTCGGCTCGTCCGCCTTCGCCACCAAGGCCGGCATCCATGCGTCCGCTTTGGCCAAGGAGCCGGCGACTTACGAGCACGTGCCGCCGGAAACGGTCGGCAACCGCCGCCGCGTCATGGTCTCCGACCAGGGCGGCAAGGCCAATTTCCTCGCCGAGCTGAAACGGCGCGGCATCGATGTGCCGAAGGACGACCGCCGGCTCGACGCGCTGATCGCCGTCGTCAAGGAACGCGAGGCCGAAGGCTATGCCTATGAGGGCGCCGACGCCTCCTTCGAGCTGCTCGCCCGCAAGATGCTGCACGGCCTGCCGGAGTTCTTCACCGTCACCTCGTTCCGCTGCATGGTCGAGCGCCGCTTCGATGCCATCGGCAATTTGAAGACGGTCTCCGAGGCGATCGTCAAGGTTGAGGTCGACGGCGAGGAGAAGATGTCGGTGGCGGAAGGCCACGGCCCGGTCAACGCGCTCGACATCGCGCTGCGTAAGGATCTCGGCAAGTACCAGAGCGAGATCGTCGACCTAGAACTCGCCGACTTCAAAGTGCGTATCCTGAACGGCGGCACCGAGGCCATCACTCGCGTTCTGATCGAATCGCACGATTCGACCGGCTCCCGCTGGTGGACGGTTGGCGTCTCGGAAAACATAATCGACGCCTCCTTCCAGGCGCTGATGGATTCGATAGTCTACAAGCTGATGAAGAACCGCGAGATGGCGGGCCTGGTGGCGGCGGAGTGAGGCTCCTTTCCTCTCCCCACTTCGTGGGGCGAGGAACTTGGGCACCCCCCTTGAACCATCACAGAAAGTCCATTGATCCATCAGAAATTTGCGATGGTCTTGGGCACCCGCCTGGGCCATAGCGTTGGGCCATGGCCACCGAAACAGCTCTCCTAGATGCCGACGCCAAGGCCCGCCGCGGCTTTCTCCTGGCGCTCGGCGCTTATTTCCTGTGGGGGCTGTTACCCTTCTACATGAAGGCAGTGGCGCATCTACCGCTCGCCGAGGTGATCGCCAACCGCGTCGTCTGGTCGGTGCCGATCGCGGCTATAGTGCTGGTCTGGGCCGGCCGCACGGCCGATTTCAAGGCCGCGATCCGCTCGCCTCGGAGCATCGCCATGGCGGCGCTGACGGCGGTGCTGATCTCGATCAACTGGGGCATCTATGTCTGGGCGATCGCGGTCGACCGCACCATCGAGACCGCGCTCGGCTATTACATCAATCCGCTGGTCAGCGTCGTCGTTGGTGCTGTGCTGCTTGGCGAGCGGCTCGACCGGCTGCAGATCGCGGCGGTGGCGCTTGCGGCAATCGCGGTGGCGGTGCTGACGATCGACGCCGGCAAGCTGCCCTGGGTGTCGCTGGCGCTCGCCTTCTCCTTCGCCGCCTACGGCTTCTTCCGCAAGACGCTGCCGATCGGTCCGAGCCAGGGCTTTCTGCTCGAAGTGCTGCTGCTCTCGGTGCCGGCGCTCTGCTACATCGCCTACCTGATCGCCACCGGGCAGGATCATTTCGTCTCCAGCACCGCCACCGACACGGCGCTGCTGATGGGCTGCGGCCCGATCACGGCAGTGCCGCTGCTGCTCTTTGCCTTTGGCGCCAGGTTGCTGCGCCTCTCCACCATCGGCATCATGCAGTATATCGCGCCGACCATGGTGTTCCTGATCGCCGTGCTGATCTTCGGCGAGCCCTTCGGCACGACGCAAGCCATCGCCTTTGCGCTGATCTGGACGGCGCTGGCCATGTATAGCTGGTCGATGTTCAAGGGCCGCGAGGTCCGCCCGGCGGCACCCGCGACAAGGTAAGCAATTCCAGGAAAAGTGTGAGACGGTTTTCCGTCCGGAATTGCGTCAAAACGGGGAGAGGCATCCAATGTACGTGCTGCACATAGCCAACAAGAATTATTCGTCATGGTCGCTCAGGCCATGGGTGCTGATGCGCACACTCGGCATTTCCTTCGAGGAGCGGCTGATGCCGTTTCCGACCGGATCGAGTTGGAACCTCTTCCGGCCGTTCTCGCCGAGCGGCCGCGTGCCATGTCTGGTCGACGATGGCTGGGCGGTTTGGGATTCGCTCTCGATCGTCGAATATCTGGCCGAGCGCCACCAGGGCGTCTGGCCGGTGGACTCCAGGGCGCGCGCCTGGGCGCGCTCGGCCGCCGCCGAAATGCATTCGAGCTTCACCGCGCTCCGCGACCGCTGCCCGATGTGCTGCGGCGTGCGCGTCGAGTCTTTTCCCATGTCTGACGCGCTGAAACACGATCTCTTCCGCCTCGGCGACCTCTGGAACGACGGCCTCGCCCGTTTCGGTGGCCCGTTCCTGGCCGGCGACCGCTTCACCGCCGCCGATGCCTTCTTCGCGCCGGTGGCCTTCCGGGCGCAGTCGTATGGCTTGACGTTCGAGGGCGCGGCCGCTGCCTATCCGAAGCGACTGCTCGATCTCCCGGCCATGCGCGAATGGTACGCGGCCGGCCTCGCCGAGATTTGGCGTGAGCCCGACCACGAAGCCGAGGTCCGCGCCGCCGGTACCATCACCGAGGACTTTCGCGCCACGGCCTAGCGGTCACACGCGGCCAAGCCGCTGCACCACCATGTAGACAATGCCGGCGACGACCAGCGATATCGCCGTCACCACCCAAAAACCCAGCGGCGTGTCGACCAGCGGCAGCCCGCCGACATTCATGCCGAACAGGCCGGAGACGATGGTCATCGGCAGCAGCACCGCGGTCATGACCGATAGTATGTAGAGAAGCCGGTTCGACCGCTCGGTCAGCTTGGTCATCAGCTCGTCCTGCAAAAGCCGGGTGCGACCCTGCAATTGCTCGCCGTCTTGATGCAGCGTATGCGCGCGGTGCGAGAGCCTTGCCGCCATATCGCCGATCGCTTCCGGCAGGTCGTCGCGATGCGAATGGTCGAGATGGCGGAAGAGATTGGTCAGCGTCGCCATCTGCCGGTGGATGATCACCAGATGCCGGCGCGCGTCGACCAGCGCCTGCCGCTCGCTGTGCCAGGCGTCGCAGACGATGCGGTCCTCGATGCCGTCGAGCGTGTCGCCCATCTTGTCGAGCTCGCCCGCCATGCCGTCGAGCGACTGGCCCATCACCGCCTCGATCAGCTCGGCCGGCAAGCGGAATTTCCGCGTGCCGCTCTCGACCAGCTTGCGGATCTTGTCGACCGATTCCAGCGGCTGCTTGCGGGCGCCGATCAGCATCTTGTCGTTGAAGGCGAAGCGGAAATGGGTGAGCCCGCGCGCCTCGGCGAAGTCGTGCCTGAGGTCGGGCAGATCGCCGTAGAGGAAGTCATCCTCGAAATCGATGTGGCAGCCATGGCTGGGCGACAGGAAGGCCTCGCGCACCGGCGCCGGCAGGGCCTGCTCGGCGCCGATCTCCCGGCGGGCGCGCATGTCCGTGATCTGGTAGCTGCGCCATGTCCAGCGCGCCTCGGCGGCATCCTTGGTGCGCAGGCCTTCGGCGGTGAAATGATAGATGAAGAACAGACCGTGCTCGTCGGGCAAATAGGGCGAGAGGTCGGTGCCTTCGTTGGGGACAGCGATGTTCATGGCGGCTTCGCCGGCTCTTGATGCGGTCGGGGTCGAGGGAGGCGGCCAAGCTGCGTTCTAGCACGCTCGCCCCCGTTTCCGTGTGACGGTTCGATGACGATCGGCGCTCCCGCGCCAGGGACGCGGTCCTGCTTGCCGGCTGCCTGCTTCTGTCCCTGATCTTCGTGCATGAGGATTGCAGCTTGCGACCCATTTCGAAGGGGGCGCAAAAAGCCGTGGCGGCGCGCGGCGTGGAGGGACCGGCCGCTCCCGTTACGCGCCGTTAATGCCGGGCTGCTACTTCAGGCTGTATCCGATCGGATCGTAGCGGAAGAGTTCGGCGGTGAGCCAGCGCGCCTTCATTGTCTCATTCGTCCTGCTGGCAATGCTCGTCGCGCTGTCGGCAACACGTTTTGCTGGTGCGATGATCGGCTTCCTCTATGCGATCGCGGGAATCTTCTTTGCGGGCGTGCCGGGTGCCGCAATCGACTACGCGCTCAATCGGGCCGGCATTCCTGTGACCGGCAAGCAGCTTCTGTTGATCGGAGCCGCACTCTACGCGCGTTGCTCGCCCTTGCCGCAGCGTTCCAGACATGGCGGCGGATCCGGCAAGGCGACATGGACAAGGCGCTCCGCAGGCGCGCGCCTGGCGCTGCTGATGGCGCTGCCGCTGAGCGCCTGGCTGTCGCTCGATGCAATGCAACGCGCCTGGCCGTGAGGACTGGGTGCTGCCGGTTCGTCGGCAGCACCCGTCCAGGAGCTCTCAGCGCTTCGGGCCGAAGCCCGGATAGGGATTGAGCGGCACGATTGCCGCGACGTCCATCATGCCGCGTTCGACCAGCGGCAGGCTGGCGAGATGGCCGCGCACTTCCTTCTCGTCGGCCGCCTCGAACATCATGCCGCTGCCGGGGATGTCGCCGCGGTTCCAGACCTGGCGCACCGCGCCTTGCGCATAGAGCGTCTTGCGCTGCTCGGACTCATTGGGAAGCAGCGGCGCGAAATCGGCGTCGCTGAACTTTTCGGTGTTGCGGGTAAGCAGGGCAAAGAACTGCATGGCGGTCTCCTTTGTGGCCGGTTGATGCCGGAGATATCGCGCCGGCTGGTCAGACTGTCCAAGACTGATTAGGCTAAAGTTCAGACCTGACAGGACTTGGAAGAATGCTCGACCTGCGCCAGATAAGATATTTCGTCGCCGTCGCCGAGGCCGGCAATGTCGGCCGCGCCGCCGAGCGGCTGCACATCTCGCAGTCGCCCTTGAGCCGGCAGATCATGCAGCTTGAGGAGCAGCTCGGCGTCGCGCTGTTCGAGCGCTCGAAGCAGCGCGTCCATCTCAATGCCGAGGGCAGGGCCTTCTTGGCAGAGGCGCGCGCGCTGCTCGCCAACGCCGCCCGGCTGGAAGAGCTCGGCCGCAACCTTGCCAGCGGCGCCGTCGGCAGCCTTGCCATCGGCTATGTCGAAGGCGCGGTGCATGCCGGGCTGATCGCCGACATGCTGCGAAAGTTCCGCCGCGAGCGGCCGGATTTCCATCTTCAGTTGCGCAGCCGCCGTACGGCACAGCAGTTCGAGGATCTGCGAAGCCGAGCGCTCGACCTCGGCTTCGTCTATGCGCCGGCGCCGGAAGGCGATCGGGATATCGATAGCATGCTGGTGCGGCGCGAACCGCTGGTGCTGGCGATACCCGAGGGCGATCCGCTTGCAGGTGTCGCCGAGGTCCGGCCCGGCCATCTCGACGGCCGCGTCTGGATCACCGTCGTGCGCCAGCCCGACGACACCAATCGCGCCCAGTTCCTGGCCGCCTGCGCGAGAGCCGGCTTCATGCCCGACATCGCCTATGAGACGGCCGATCCCTTGAGCTCGCTCGGCCTAGTCAGCGCCGGCCTCGGCCTCGCGACGGTTCAGGAAAGCCTGCAAAGCGCCGCGCCGCCCGGCATAGTCTTCCGCGATCTGCCCTGGTTCGAGCGAAGCGTCGCCATCCACCTCGCCTGGCGGCGCAATGATCGAAGGGCGATGATTGGGGATTTGAGGAAGGCGGTAGGGGAGTAGGGGAGTGCGCCTCATCAGCCGGCAGTCACTACATACTCCCTTACTCCCCTATTCCCTTACTCCCCTAACCCTACATCTTGTCTATCACCGACTGCACTCCCTCCGTCGGCGCGTCGACCGACGAGCCCGCCACCATGATGGCGGCGACGATGGCCTCGGGGTCGCTGACCACCAGCGGCTTCACCCGATGCGCGGTGTGGATGAAGCCTTCCTCCGCCATGTGCTCGATCAACGAAAGCATCGGGTCCCAGAAGCCCTTGATGTTGGCGAAGACGATCGGCTTGCGGTGATGGCCGAGCTGGCCCCAGGTCATGATCTCGACGATCTCCTCGACCGTGCCTATGCCGCCCGGCAGCGCCACAAAGGCGTCGGATTTCTCGAACATCCTGTGCTTGCGCTCGTGCATGTTGTCGGTGATCAACAGCTCGTCGAGCTTGTCAAGGGCGGTCTCGGTCGCCTCCCTGTTGATCAGGAAGCGCGGGATGATGCCGGTCACCTTGCCGCCGGCCTTGAGCGCGCCGTCGGCGACAGCGCCCATGATCCCCTTGGTGCCGCCGCCATAGACCAGGCGCAGCCCGGATTTCGCGAGCGAGCGGCCGAGCAGGTGCCCGGCCTTGAGATAGGCTTCGTCGCGGCCCGGAGACGAACCGCAATAGACGCAGACGGATCGAATCGTGTTCATGCGATGATTGGTGATGGGGACGGTTGGCGCGGTCAAGCCCAGGGACGGGCTTTTTCTTGTGAGCTTGAACAAAACACGCTAGGACGGCGTTAGGTGGCTAAGGGGGCAGAAAAGATTATGGCTATCAATCCTTCAAGGGCGTTTTTGTTCGCGGCGGGCGGCGTTGCCGTCGTCGCGGCGGTCGCCTACGGGTCGGGCGCGCTCGACCCTTACGTCAACAACCAGAAACCGGCACAGGTCGCGGCACTTCCGCAGGCGGGCACGAAGCCGGCTGACGCCTCAAGCACGTCCACCGAAGCGCGCTTGCCGCAGACGCAAGCCCCGGCCAGCACGATGGCGCCGGCCAACAAGATGGCGCCCGCCAACAACGCGATGGCTCCGGCCAACGACGCGACGGCTCCGGCAGCATCCGCGCCGGCCGCTCAGGCGCCCGCCGCCGGTCCGATATTGCCGACCTTCGATGTCGTGCGCGTCGAAGGCAATGGCTCGATCGTCGTCGCCGGCAGCGCGGCGCCCAATGCCAAGGTCGAGATCCTGAATGGCGGCACGGTGCTTGGCTCGACCGATGCCGGTCCTGATAGCGCCTTCGCCGTCGTGCTCGACGATCCGCTGAAGCCCGGCGACTACACGATCACGCTTCGCTCGACGGTTGGCGGCGTCGCCGTCGCTTCGGCGCAGACCGCCGTCGTCTCGGTGCCGCAGAGCCCGACCGGCCAGGTGCTGGCAATGGTCGAGGAACCGGGCAAGCCGTCCGAACTGCTCACCATTCCGCAGCCGGAGGCCAAGCCGGCCGCACCGGCCGCCACCGGTCAGGCCGCCGCGCCGGCACAGACCCCGGCCGCTGACGCGCCGACGGCGGCTGCTCCGGCCGCTACCGACCAGGCTGCTGATGCCGCAACGCCGCCGCCCGCGGCCACCGCAGGCGAACCCAAGATCGCCGTCGAGGCGGTCGAGATCGACCGCAGCAAGATCTTTGTCGCCGGCACCGCCGATCCCGGTCGCAAGGTGCGCGCCTACGCCGACGACATCCTGCTCGGCGAGGCCAAGACCTCTCCCGACGGCCATTTCCTGATCGAGGCGGCGCGCGACATCCCGGTCGGCAACCACACCATCCATGTCGACGGCCTGGATAACGACGGCGCGAAGGTCGTCGCCCGTGCCGCCGTACCGTTCGAACGCGAGCCCGGCGAGTCGGTCGCCGCCGTGGCGCCGAACGAGACCAAACCCGCCGCGTCCCAGTCCACTGAGGCAAAGCCTGCCGCCGCGGCACCGGCTGCCACCGGGACCAAGCCCGCCGAGACGACGGCGCCGGGCACTTCGACGGCGGAAGCCGGCAAGCCCGCGCCGTCGGCCGGGGCCCCGGCCGACGGCGCGGAAGCAACGCCATCGGCCGGTGTGCCGGAGACGGTCGCGCCCAAGCTCGAGCACGCCGACGGCGCCGTCATCATCCGCCGCAACGATACGCTCTGGCGCATCTCGCGCCGGGTCTATGGCCACGGCGTGCGCTACTCGACGATCTATCTCGCCAACCAGGACCAGATCCGCGACCCCGACCGCATCTGGCCCGGCCAGGTCTTCAAGGTTCCCGGCAAGTCGAAGGAAGGCGAGGCCGCCGACATGAAGGCCCTGGGCGACCAGGTGACCACGGCGCCGGCGAAGGCCGAGTAAGGCGAGGCATTTGAGCGCCCCTTGAGGGGGAGATGGCCGGCAGGCCAGAGGGGGTAGCCGCGCCTGAAGCGCCGACGCTTTCCGCGACGAGAGAGAGCGCCGGCGCTCGATGTGAGACGACCCCCTCTGTCGCCTTCGGCGACATCTCCCCAGAGATTACCCTGCTACCCATCGGCCTAGCTTGCCCTCTCACCGTTCATCGTCTATCGCCGATGAACGATGATCGAATCTTCCTCCGACAGTCGCGCTTGTGACAGCCGCGCCATCGCCGCGCGGTTTGCGGCGCTGGCGCATCCGGCGCGCATCGAGATCCTGAAGCATCTCTCGGCCAGCCGCTGTTGTTCGTGCCGCGAGGTAGTCGACCAATTCGATCTCGCCCAATCGACCGTTTCGCAACATTTGAAAATCCTGGTCGAGGCCGGGCTCGTCCGCTTCGAGGCCGACCGCCAGCGTTCGCGTTATGCGGTCGACCATGCGGCGCTCGCCGGCGTGTCCGGCTTGCTCGATCAACTCGTCAATTCCTGCTGCTCCAGCCGCTGACCCCACTCACCCAAAAGGCAAGAATAGTGGCCGACAAGACCGTCTCCGCCGAAACCGGCACCCTCACGACACTGCGCAACCTGTGGCCCTATATGTGGCCGGCCGACCGCGCCGACCTCAGGGCGCGCGTCACGTGGGCAACGCTGCTCCTGGTCGTCGCCAAGGTGACGCTGGTAGCCGGCCCCTATTTCTTCAAATGGGCGACCGACGCGCTGGCCCACGGCTCGAAGACGCCGCCGCCGCTGCCCGCCTTCCTGCTCGCGCCGGTGATGCTGGTCGTCGCCTATAACGTGCTGAGGCTGGTGCAGCTCGGCTTCAACCAGCTGCGCGATGCGCTGTTTGCCCGCGTCGGTCAGTATGCGGTGCGCCAGCTCGCCTTCCGCACCTTCGTCCACATGCACCAGCTGTCGCTGCGCTTCCATCTCGAGCGCCGCACCGGTGGCCTGTCGCGCATCATCGAGCGCGGCACCAAGGGCATCGAGACGATCGTGCGCTTCGTCATGCTGAACACGGCGCCGACCATCCTCGAATTCGCGCTGACGGCCGGCATCTTCGCTTACACCTATGGCTGGAAATATGTGGCCGTGGTGGCGGTCACCGTGTGGATCTATGTCTGGTTCACGGTCAAGGCCAGCGACTGGCGCATCTCGATCCGCCGCGACATGAACGACAGCGACACCGACGCCAACACCAAGGCGATCGACTCGCTCTTGAATTTCGAGACGGTCAAATATTTCACCAATGAGCGCATGGAGGCCGAGCGTTTTGACCGCTCGATGGCGCGCTATGAGACCGCCGCCACCAAGACCTGGACCTCGCTCGGCTGGCTGAACTTCGGCCAGGGCGTCATCTTCGGCCTCGGCACCGTCATCGTCATGTGCATGTCGGCGCTGGAGGTGCAGGCTGGCACGCAAAGCGTCGGCGACTTCGTCTTCATCAACGCCATGCTGATGCAGCTCTCCGTGCCGCTCAACTTCATCGGCTTCATCTACCGCGAGATCCGGCAGGGGTTGACCGACATCGAGCACATGTTCGACCTGCTCGACGTGCCGCAGGAGATCGTCGACAAGCCCGACGCCCGGCCGATCCAGGTCAGCGCCGGCAAGGTCGAGTTCCGCGACGTGCATTTTTCCTATGATCCGAACCGCAAGATCCTGAAAGGCGTCTCCTTCGAGGTGCCGGCCGGCAAGACGGTCGCCATTGTCGGCCCCTCCGGCGCCGGCAAGTCGACTATCTCGCGGCTGCTGTTTCGGTTCTACGATGTGCAGGCCGGCCAAGTGCTGATCGATGGTCAGGATATCCGCGACGTGACGCAGGAGAGCCTGCGCGCCGTGCTCGGCATGGTGCCGCAGGACACGGTGCTCTTCAACGACACCATCGCCTATAACATCCGCTACGGCCGCGTCGGAGCCGGCGAGGAGGAGGTGCGCAAGGCGGCCGAGCTTGCCCAGATCGGGCCGTTCATCGCCAAGCTCCCCGACGGCTATCGCTCGATGGTCGGCGAGCGTGGACTGAAACTTTCGGGCGGCGAGAAGCAGCGTGTAGCGATCGCCCGCACCATCCTCAAGGCGCCGCCGATCCTGATGCTCGACGAGGCGACCTCGGCGCTGGACACCCAGACCGAGCAGGAGATCCAGGCGGCGCTGGACTTGGTCAGCAAGGGCCGTACCACGATCGTCATCGCCCACCGGCTGTCTACGGTGATCTCGGCCGACGAGATCATTGTGCTCAAGGACGGCCAGATCGCCGAGCGCGGGACGCATGCCGCGCTGCTTGGCAAGCGAGGCCTCTACGCCTCGATGTGGGACCGCCAGCGCGAGGCGACCGAAGCCGAGGAGCGGCTGCGCATCGCCCGCGAAAGCGACGAGTTCGGCGTGATTGTGCGGAGAAGGACTTCGGAGGTGAGCTAATCTCCCCCTCGAGGGCCCTCGAGGGGGAGATGTCCGGCAGGACAGAGGGGGTCGTCTCACATAGAGCGCCAGCGTCGTCTTTCGTCACGGAAGGCGCCGGCGCTCCACGCGCGGCGACCCCCTCTGTCGCCTTCGGCGACATCTCCCCTCAAGGGGGGAGATTAGCAGCGTCGCCGCGCATCATCACCGCAAAATTCCCCTTGACCTTAACCTACCTTGAGCTTGCAAACCGTCTCCCGAGCCCCTGCGAAGCACCTCGTTCACGAACGGAGACAGATCGAAATGAGCAATAAAAATCAACGCGATGGCAGCGTGTTCCGTGTCGACAAATTCGTCGTCCCGGCGGAAGCGCGCGAGGAAATCCTCGGCAAGGTCCGCATGACGCATGAATTGCTGCGCCAGCAAGAGGGCTTCGTGCAGGATTTCCTGCTCGAGCAGTTCTCCGGCCCGGGCGAGTTCAACATCGTCACCATGGTCGAATGGGAAAGCCAGGCGGCGGTGGACAAGGTGGTGCCGATCGTCAAGGCCGCGCACGAGCGAATCGCCTTCAACCCGCAGGAGACGATTGCCCGGCTTGGCGTCAAAGCCGACATCGCCAATTATCAGCGCGTGCCGGAACTATAGGAAGGCCAGCCCACGCCTGGCGCGGAGACGGCGGCGCTCAGCACCTGGCCGGTGCGGGCGTCGCTCACCATATGCTCGAAGCCGCGCCATTCGGCGGCGAGGATGTAGAGCGTCCTGCCGTCTTCCCCGCCCAGCATGCAGGCAAAGCAGCCGCGGTCGACCTCTATCCGATCGAGCCTCTGGCCACCTTCGCGCACCCGCACACAATGCCGGTTGGGCACATCGGCATACCAGACGCAGCCCTCGGCATCGAGCGCGATGCCGTCGGGATAGTCGGTGCCGAGATCGGCCCAGACGCGGCGGTTGGAGAGGCTGCCGTCGCCGGCAACGTCGAAGGCGGTCAGCCGCCTGGCGTGGGATTCGGCGACGATCAGCGTCCGGTTGTCCGGCGTCACCACCATGCCGTTGGCGAAGGCGATGTCCTCGGCGACCTGCCGTATGGCGCCGTCCGGTGTGATCAGCACAATAGTACCCGGTCCGAAATGCTCGCCCGGCGCCGGAGCCGGCCCGCCGCCATTGATGTAGATGTTGCCGCGCCCGTCGACGACGATCTCGTTCCACGGGGTCTGGGATAAGCCGCGGAGATCGGCATGGGTGACGAGTGTCCCGTCCGCGTCCTGCCGTAGCAGCAGGCCTTCCCGGCCGGAAACCACCAGAAGCCGTCCATCCGGGAGCCAGTCGATCGAATAGGGCAGCACGGCGGGCACAGTCAGCATGACCTCGCTCTTGCCCTCTTCGTCCACGGCGAGGATCTCACCGGTGCCCCAGTTGCACAGCCAGAGCCGCCCCTCATGCCAGCGCGGAGATTCGCCGAAGGCGAGACCCTCCGTGATGACCGTGGCTTTCATGACGACGGATTTCGGCGATGCCATTGGGCGACTCCTGGTTGGGCTGTCGCGCCAAGGACGGGCGAGCGAAGCGGTTTCCGACAACCGTCGCGGAAGTTGTTTGCTCAAATGAGGCCTTGGCGATCCTTCGCGCCCCTCTGTCCTGCCGGACATCTCCCCCACAACGGGGGAGATTGGCAGCTTCGCCGGCGACGCTCATCCTCCAACGTTGGAGATTGGCGAAAGCGGGTGTGACAGCTGATCTCCCCCTTGTGGGGGGAGATGTCCGGCAGGGACAGAGGGGGGCGCTGTCCCGCCAGCGTTTATAGTGTTTGGAGTCATGGGACTTGCCTCCCCCATTGTTGCGTTGCGGGGAGGGGGGCTTTCCGCTATTGAGGCCGGACCTGAAACAGGGACCGCCCTTGAGCCCTATGACGCTTCTCGACACGATCAAGAATACGTTCGTTCCGATCCATCGCGAGGGCTATCCCTTCATCGCCGCCTTCGGCGCCGCAACGCTGTTTCTTGGCTATTTCTCCTCGATCCTGTTCTGGATCGGGCTGATCCTCACAGGCTGGTGCATCTATTTCTATCGCGACCCCGAGCGCGTCACGCCGGTCGACGACCGGCTGGTGGTGAGCCCGGCAGACGGCGTGATTTCAGCCGTCGGGCCCGCCGTGCCGCCGCGCGAGCTTGGCCTGGGTGCGGCCGAGATGATCCGCATCTCGGTGTTCATGAATGTCTTTTCCTGCCACATCAACCGCGCGCCGGTGCGCGGCAAGATCACGCGGATCGAGCATCGGCCGGGCAAGTTCCTCAACGCCGATCTCGACAAGGCAAGCTCCGAGAACGAGCGCAACGGGCTGGTCATCGACAGCCCTAACGGCATGATTGCCGCCGTGCAGATCGCCGGGCTGGTCGCCCGCCGCATCGTCTGCTGGGCCGAGGCCGGCGGCTCGATCGGCATCGGCGAGCGTTTTGGGCTGATCCGCTTCGGCTCGCGCGTCGACGTCTTCCTGCCTCAGAATGCCGTGCCGCGCGTCGCCGTCGGCCAGACGGCGGTAGGCGGAGAGACGGTATTGGCCGAATTTGGCGGCACCGCCGTCACTCCGTTGGTCAGGATTTCCTGAGCCGTGGGCGCGCCCTTCAAGAAATTCGAAGCTCATGCCAGCGGGGGCCCGCGCATCCGCGAGATCCCGATGCGCATGGTGCTGCCCAATCTGGTCACGGTGCTTGCCATTTGCGCCGGCCTCTCCGGCATCCGCTTCGCCTTCGAGGACCGTTTTGAGCCGGCCGTCGTCATGGTGCTGCTCGCGGCTTTCCTCGACGGCATAGACGGCCGCCTGGCGCGCATGCTGAAGGCGACCTCGAAATTCGGCGCGCAGATGGATTCGCTTGCCGACATCGTCAATTTCGGCGTCGCGCCCGCGCTGGTGCTCTATGCCTTCCTGCTCGACCGCGCTGGCTCGCCGGGCTGGATCGCGGCGCTTCTGTTCACCATCGCCTGCGGCATGCGGCTGGCCCGCTTCAACGTGCTGGCCGACGACACCGACCAGCCCGCCTGGCAGACCGAATACTTTGTCGGCGTGCCGGCGCCGGCAGGCGCCGTGCTGGTCATGCTGCCGCTCTATCTCTATTTCCTGCGGCTCGGGTTGGAACCGACCCGGTCGGCGGCCTTCGTCGCCACCGGCTTCACCGTGCTGGTCGCCTTCCTCTTGGTCAGCCGGCTGCCGGTCTATTCGGGCAAGAGCGTCAAGGTGCCGGGCGACAGGGTGCTGCCTGTCATCCTGGGCGTCGTGCTCTACATCCTGCTGCTGATGGCCTATCCCTGGTACACGCTGACGGCTTCAGTCGCCGGCTATCTCCTCTTTCTGCCGTTCTCGGTCCGCGCCTATTCGAAGCGGGCTCGGCTGGAAGGCGAGAAGGTGCCGCCTTCGGATATCGGCTGACAGGCCGCCTTCGCAGGGTCAGGCGGCTCGGGAACCCGCCGGCCATCGTAATCGTTTTGCTTGCGAGAATGTGCGTTCCGCGAAAATGAGTTCGCGGGTTGCATCAGCATGAAATGAGCGAGGTAATGACTGTCATCCTCATTGGTGCGCTGCTCATAGTCGCTGGCGTTGTCTACATGGCGGATGCAGTGCTCCGTCGCGGGCGGCTCAGCGATCCGGCACCAAGTCCCGCAAAGCCAGGTCCGACGTTAGAGCCGCGGCGGCGAGGCCTCGGTTTCCTGGGCCTTACCCAGAATTGGCCAGGTCTGCTGATGGTGGCAATCGGTGTCGTGCTGCTATTGTCGGTGGTGGTGCTCTAAAGCGTGTCGCGCTGAAACGGATTCAGGCTACACGCTTTAAGTCTTAGTTCGATGCATGTCGTTCTCCCAAAACCGCTGCGCACTTTTGGGCGACATGCATTGGATTGAGCCAAGGGCACAGTCACGCCGCGGCACTCAATCCCAGCCTGTCGATCGCCAGCTTCCGCGCTGAGACATAGTCTGTCTTGCCCGAACCCAGCACCGGGATCTCTTCCACCTTGATGATGTCGTTGGGCACCATAAGTTCGGCGGCGCCCGCCTTCTTGCCGAACTGGCGCAGCTCTTCAGGATCGGCGTCGCCGGCGGTGGTGACCAGCACGATGCGCTCGCCGCGCCGCTTGTCGGGCACCGCCACCGCGGCATGGCGCTCTTCCGGCCACAGCGCCTGCACCAGCATCTCGACCGCGCCCAGCGACACCATCTCGCCGGCGATCTTGGCGAATCGTTTTGCCCGGCCTCGGATGGTGATGAAGCCGTCGCGGTCGACCGAGACGATGTCGCCGGTATCGTGCCAGCCATCGAGCGGCTGCAACTCGCCGGGGCGGTCGGCGGTCATGTAGCCCATCATCATATTCGGCCCGTCGAGCCACAGCCTGCCGGCATCGCTGATGCCCTCGACCGGCTCGAGCTTCATGCGGATCGCCGGCAGCAGCCGGCCGACCGTGCCGTCGCGGTTATGGATGGCGGTGTTCACCGCCACCACGGGCGCTGCCTCTGTCAGCCCGAAACCTTCGATGATCGACGCCTGGAAGCGGTCGCGATAGGTGCGCCTTGTCTCCGGCTTCACCGCTTCGGCGCCGGCCACCACGAAGCGCAGGCTGGAAAAGTCGCCGTCCTTGGCGGTGCGGGCATAGTTGGCAAGGAAGGTGTCGGTGCCGAACATCACCGTCGGCTTCACCTTGCGCGCGACCTCCGGGATGAGCTTGTAGTGCAGCGGCGAGGGGTAGAGGAACAATTTCACGCCCGTAACCAGCGGCAGGATGGTGCCGCCGGTGAGCCCGAAGGAATGGAACACCGGCAGCACGTTGAGCAGGATATCGGCCGGCGAGATCGTGATGCGCGCCTCGGCCTGCATGGCGTTGGCATAAAGGTTGCGGTGCGACAGCACCACCGCCTTTGGCGTGCCTTCCGAACCAGAGGTGAACAGGATCACCGCCGGTTTCGACGCCTGCTGCCGCTGTAGCGGGAAGCGCCAGAAAAGCGCCGCCGCGACCTTGTCGAGCACCGTCACGCTCTCGCGAACGTCCTCCAGCCACAGCATCTTCGCGCCGCCTGCCTCGACGGCGGCGACGATGTCGGCGATGCCGGCCTTCTCGATGAACGCGCGGGATGAGACCACGGTACGGATAACTGCGGTACGGATCGCCGCGGTCACGCTTGCCGGGCCGGCGGTGTAGTTGATCATCGCCGCGACTCTGGCCGCCGAAATCAGTCCGACGAAGGACAGCACCACGCCATTGGCGTTGGGCAAGAGCAGGCCAACCGCCTCGCCGGGCGCCGTCACCGCCTCGAAGCGGCGGCCGAGCACGCGCGCGCCGATGAACATCTTACGATAGCTGAGCGCGCCCGAAATCACGTCCTCGATGATCGGATGCGAGGCGCCGACGCGATCCGCCGCATCGCGCATGGCCAGGAACAGGCCGCGATCGAGATTGCTGCCGTAGAGCCGCGCCTCGGCGAAGCGGTCGAACAACGCATTGGTGTTGGAGGCCATGTCGGGGTTGCGCGCCACCAGCTCGGCGATGGTCATCGGCTCCAGCACGCTCAGCGACAGGTGCCGGAACCAGTGGCGCGGCGCCTTGTCGACCGGCGTCAGCGACATCGGCAGGTCGCGCGCGCCGGCGACGAAGATCGGCACGATGCGGGCGTCGGCCTGCATGGCGATGCGGGTTATAGCGCGAAACAGCCGGAACGACTTGACGTCAGGCTCGACCGTGTCGGGCAGGTAGACGGCAAGCCGGCCCTTGCCCTTCAGCACGCGCACCAGCCGCCGGCTGACGAAGACATGCTCGGCATTGAAGGCGATGGTGCGGGCAAGCTCGCGCCAGGGCTCCAGCCACGGCGAGCGCGCCGAGGCCTCATCCAGGATGTGCAGCGTGTCGTCGGGTAAGAGCGACAGCATCAGCGCCGGTTCGATGCGCGACTGGTGCGAAACGACATAGATGACCGGCGCGCGCGCATTGCGGGCAATGCGGATGCGGTTGTCCGCGATGCGCCAGGCAAGCTTGAACGGCACGTAGAGCAGCGCCTGGGTGAAGCGCAGGTCAAGCCGGAACGTCTCGATCACGCCGATCAGCAGCCAGGCAAAGGCAAGACCGGCAAGCAGCGCCAAAGTCAGGATCATGCCGCTCTCTCCCAACGTCCTCCAGGGCGCGGCTCTTTGGGCGGCCGCTTCGGTGGCAGAGCGTAGCGGAAGTGGGGGCAAGGTCAATGTGGGATGGCGCGGCTTCCCCTTCGCCCCTTGTGGGAGAAGGGGAAGACAGCGCCTCACGCCGCCTTCAGCCTTCCGCTGATGAACCGGAACTCCTGCGACTTGCCGCCATAGCCGTAGGCCGCCGCCGGCACCTCGTGCACCAGCGCGTAGCTTTCCTCGTGAACGCCGCCGAGCAGGCGGCCGAAGGCGTCGAAGATCGCCTTGAGATAGGCTTCGAGCTCGAGCTTTGTGTTGGTTCCGTCCACCACCTTGATGTCGAGCCAGAAGGTGTTGATCCCATGCTCGGCCAGCGACCTGCCGCCGGCGAACCAGTGCTGCGGGTCGATATAGGTGACCGCGACCGCGGTGATCGTCGGGTCCTTGCGCAGATGCGTGGCCGTCATCTCGGTGATGTCCTTGGCGATTGCAGCGGAGCGTTTCGCATCGGGCTTGCCGGTGACGCTGACATTGATGATCGGCATTTTTCTTCTCCTTCGGATCGAGCGGCTTGCCGCCGCCGGTGAGAAGACCATGTCACCATTCGAGCGTCAGAAAAATCGAATTGTTTTTAACGAACAATTCAATAACATAGAAGTATGGAAACTCTCGATCCCGACCTGCTCAAAACCTTCCTCGCTTTCGTCGATGGCGGCTCACTGGCCAGGGCGGCGTCCGCTGTCGGCCGCTCGCCATCGGCGGTCACCGCGCAGATGCAGCGGCTGGAGGAGATCGTCGGCGAGCGGCTGCTCAGCGCAAAGGGCAGGGGGCGTGGTCTGACGCCGGCCGGCGAGGACCTTGTCGGCCATGCGCGACGCATTCTTGCCGTCCACACCGAAGCCTGGCTGGCGATGAAAGGGGCGCGCGCCGGCGGTCGCATCGCCATCGGCACGACGCAGGATTTTGCCGACCACGGCCTGCCGGAGCTGTTGCGGGCCTTCGCCGCCAGCCATCCGCGCGTCAGGATCGAGCTGCGCGTCGGCCGCTCCCTGGAGCTTGGGTCAGCCTTGCAGGCAGCCCAGCTCGACCTCGCGATCACCATGCGCCACGCTCCATCGCCGGATGAAGCGGGCCTGATCAGCGAGCCGATGCTGTGGCTCTGCTCGGAAAAAGGATTGGCGAGGCGGCAGGAAGCGGTGCCGCTGGCGCTGCTCGATCCCTATTGCGGCTTCAGGGAGGCTGCGCTCAACGCGCTCGATGCCGCCGGCCGCAGCTATCGTATCGCCGCCGGCAGCGCCAGCCTTGCCGGCTTGCGCACCGCGGTCAATGCCGGCATCGCCGTTACGCTGCGCACGCAGCGCTTTGCCCATTCCGGCATTGTCGAAGCGCCGCGTGAGCTCGGCCTGCCGGCGGTGCCCGTCGCCCACTTCGCCATCCGGCTCGGCCGCGAGGCCGGCCGGCCCGCGCGGAATCTGGCCGAGCTTCTCGGCAGCGGCCTGACGTTGCCTTCCTGAAACTCGCTTTGCGCTTTCCAAAGAAAAAGCCGACCTTTTTGCGGGTCGGCTTCTAGTCAGACGGGTCGAGGGGTTTGGGGGGACTTGGGGGGTGACCCGTCAATCCAACAATGCCTGAGTCGGATGATGGTTCCGTGACTGTGAAAATAATTTCGAATCCGCCGATCTCGCCTTCCTCCAGTCGTGTCCGGCATGCGCGAAAACCGCGCAAAGCACGATGGCGCCGCCGATAATGCTGGCCACCGGCGGGATTTCGCCGACAAACAGCAAGGCAAACAGGATGGCGAACGGCATTTCGGCCGAGCCGAGCAGGCATGGATCGACTTGGTCAGCACGCCGGTGAGCGCGAAGGCGACCGTCGAGGCCGAGACCAGCACGATGCCAAGCGTGCGTTCGGCAGCGGGGCCGGCTGCGCCATCGATGAGCGTGTCGGGCCTTTCGAGCGAGTCGGTCAATTTTACAAGACTACGCTTGCCGTCCTGACATCCCGCCGTCAGCAGCAGCTACCATCCCATGGCAGAGCCGGCACGCCTCTGCGCCAACTCCGACCTTGCGTTGGGCAGTTGCCGGCGGCCTGCATTCGCCCGATGCTTACAAAGGGGCTTGCACGCACAAAGCCACCCAGCAGTGGTCGCCGACGCTACTACGCGAGGAGGCGGACGCGCATGTTCGGCGTCTTGCAATGCTGGACGGCCACAGCCCAATCAGGTAATTTTGAGGCTCGCGGATTGATCGGCGTGGCTCACCCCCGCAGTGGACCACGGAGAGAGAGAGCGCCGAAGCGTGCGCTGCATAAGTCCGGGAGTTTCGATGACTGGAGTGATCGATCGACTGGTGACTGCGATGAACGCGCATCATCTCGACGCTCTCGCCGCTCTCATCCACGAGAACTATCGGAGTGTACAGCCGGCGCACCCGGGCAGAGCCTTCGTCGGGCGGGACCAGATGCGCGCCAACTGGGAGGCCATATTCGCGGGAATACCTGACTTCCAAGCGGCGGTCACGCGCTCGGTCCAAGACGGTGACACGACCTGGATCGAATGGCATTGGTCAGGTACTCGCTGCGAAGGGCAACCCTTCGAGGTGCGCGGGGTCACGCTGTTCGAGATCATTGACGGTCAGATTGTGGCCGGGCGACTGTATCTGGAGGACGTCGAGCGGCAGGTTGTCGGCATCGAAGACGCAGTTGAGGCCCTCTCCGGGCGCCGTCCGCCAACGGCCAGCAGTGGAACTGGTTCCTAACCTCACAAGGCTGCCACGTTACTGCGTCGCCTGATAAAGCTCCGAGGCCGCCTCTTTCAGCGCGCGGCGGCCGTCCGGCCTGAAATACATCATGTGCCCGCCCTCCAAGACATCGAGGCGGATCGGCTTGGCATCGGCCAGCGAGGGAAGCTGGTTCACCAGGTAGCGCGAGGCGAGATAGGGCGTGACTAGGTCGGTATAACCGTTGACGATGACGACGCCGAGGGCAGGGTTGAGCGAACGTGCCCGCTGCAGGTCGTTCATCACGCCGGCATAGCCTTGGCCCGAGGTGCCGTAGTCCCAGTTGTGGCTGACCTCGCCGTTGAGCAGCCGGTAGCTGACATCGGTGCGGTAGTTCAGTTCGTCGCGCGCATAGGCGACGAAGGCCGAGGTCAGCACCGGCACGCTGCGGTCGAGGACCGGATCTGGGCCTGCGTCATGCGCGCTTTGCGGTGCGATGTCGGCGGTTCCGATCGTGGCGTCGTAAGGACTGAGCACCGTGCCCGTGGCGCGCCGGAATTCTTTCACGAACAGGCCCGTCGGGACGCGGGCGAAATTGCGCTCGACAAGGTCGAGCGGCAGGCCGGTGATCTCCGAAACGCGCCCGCTGGCGAGCTTTCCGCCTTGCTCAAGTCCGCTCGTTAGAGCGGCCAGATAGTCGCCAAGCGCGTAGCGCTCGACCTCGGCCAGCCTGCCGCGCAACGCCTCGCTGCTGACGCCGTCGGCGCGAAGCCGCACCGCCGCCAGCGAAGGCAATTCGAGCGCCCAGTGCAACTGGTCGAACTGGTCCGGCCGTACCAGCATGAACTCCAGCGCCGGCGAGATCAGCACGATGCCGCTGGGGCTCAAGCCGACATCCTCCTGCAGCGTCCTGGCGAGCAGCGCGGCGCGGAAGCCGCCATAGCTTTCGCCGACGAGGAAGAGGGGTGAAGCGGTGCGGCCGTTCTGTGCCAGGTATAGCCGGATGAAGGCGCCGACCGAGCTGGCGTCCTGGTCGACGCCCCAGAACGCCTTCGTGTCCTGGCCTGGCGCCTCGCGGCTGTAGCCGGCGCCGACCGGATCGACGAAGACGAGGTCGGTCGTGTCGAGCCAGCTGTCGGGATTGTCGATGAGCTTTTGCGGCGGCGGCAGGAATTCGCCGTCTGCCGCGGTCGCCAGGATGCGCGGGCCGAGCGCGCCGAGATGCAGGTAGGCGGACGCCGCGCCCGGCCCGCCGTTGAAGACGAAGGTGATCGGCCGCTCTTTCGAGGGGGCAGGCGATTGCTGCGTGTAGGCGACATAAAAAATCTCGGCCGTGACTTCGCCCTTGCCTGAAAGCAGCGACAGCGTGCCGGCCTTGGCCTGGTAGTCCAGCTTGCGCCCGCCAATCGTGAGCGAATGCTCGGTCACCTGCGGCGGCAGCAGCAGCGACAGCACGCCGCCGACAGGTGCCGGCCGCTCCGGTGTTTCGGCCGGGGCTGGCTGCGCGAAGGCGGCAAGCGTCAGCAGGATGAGGGGGACGAGTTTCAACCGCATGACGCCTCCGCAGGAACGACCTCCGCAAAGTAAGGCCGGGGCGGTCGAAGTCAAAGGGTTGAAGCTGCCAATCTCCCCCTTTGCGGGGGAGATGCCCGGCAGGGCAGAGGGGGTACTGTCCCGCTGCCCTGTCAGCAGTTACCGACCGGCCTCTTCGGTGCAGGTCTCGCGGAATGAACGCCGCCTGCGTTGGCGATCCTTCACACCCCCCTCTGTCCTGCCGGACATCTCCCCCGCAAAGGGGGAGATTGGCGGTTTCGCCGCCGGGTCTCCCTTCCAACGTTGGGACGATGCTACCTTTGGGCAGCGAAGTCTGTCTCCCCAAACGCCCTCTCCAGCGCCGCGACATCGATCTTCACCATGCCGAGCATCGCTTCCATCGCCCGCTTCGAGCGCTCGCGGTCGGGATGGGCTGCCATATCGCCGAGGATTTTCGGCACGATCTGCCACGACAGGCCCCAGCGGTCCTTCAGCCAGCCGCATTGCTCTGGCTTGCCGCCGTTGTCGAGAAAAGCGTTCCAGATGCGGTCGATCTCGTCCTGGCCGTCCAACTCGACCAGGACCGAGAAGGAATGGTTGAACGGGTCGAGCGGACCGGCTTCGAGCGCGATGAAATTCTGGTCGTCGAGCACGAATTCGATGATCTTGACGCTGCCGGCGGGGCCGCTTGGATTGTCAGCCGCCACGTCCGTGGCGCGGCCGATCGCCGAGTTGGGAATGGTGGCGACATAGAACTCCACCGCCTGCCGCGCGTCTTTTTCGAACCACAGATGCGAGGTCACCTTGGCCATGCTGAATCTCCTTCCTGTCTGACAACGACTGAAGGACGTTCGAGTTTCGCCCGATCCGACAGGCGTGGCGTTCCGAGCATTGTTCTGCACGCTGGGCCAGACAATACTATCAATCAGCAAAGACCACCGAAGGGATGAAAATGGACGCGACCGCACTCAAGGCCATGCAGGCGCCGCTGAAGGAAGCCTATCGCGAAGACGCCGCCAAAGCGCTGATCACGCTCAAGGCGCGCGGAACGCTCGACGACCAGTCGATCGCCTGCAAGGTGGAGACGGGCAGGGCGCTTGCCGTGGCGCGACTGCATCCGGCGACCGGCGGCTCGGGCCTGGAGCTTTGCTCCGGCGACATGCTGCTCGAAGCGCTGGTCGCCTGCGCCGGCGTGACGCTGAAGGCGGTGGCGACGGCGCTGGAGTTCAAGCTCGGCAGCGCCACCGTCGAGGCCGAGGGCGACCTCGATTTTCGCGGCACGCTCGGCGTCGCTCGCGACGCGCCGGTTGGTTTTCGGGAGATCCGGCTGAAATTCGATCTCGACACAGACGAGCCGCAGGAGCGCATCGATTCGTTGCTGAAGCTCACGGAGCGCTACTGCGTGGTGTTCCAGACGATCAACAACAAGCCGGCGTTGACGGTGAGCGCGAGGCGCTGACGCTGCCAATCTCCCCCCTTGTAGGGGAGATGCCCGGCAGGGCAGAGGGGGGCGCTGTGCTGCCGGCGTTTCGGCACCTGGTTTTCCGGCGCACCCGACGCTTCGTCATCCTCGGGCTTGACCCGAGGATCCATGCCGTGACGATCGACGTGGAGTGCAGCGGTGCAGAATTCTGTAAACGTTGCAACGCTTGGATCCTAGGGTCTGCGCGCGTCGCTTCGCTCGTTGCTCCGCCCTAGGATGACGACAGAAAAAGGTCGGCGTCACTTCGTGCCTCCCTCTCTGGCCTGCCGGCCATCTCCCCCAAAGGGCGATCACGCTAACCCTACTGCGCCGAAGGTTCCTCCGCATCCCCCTCATCAGTGAAGGGCGAGGCGCTCGGCACGCATTGCACGGCCCAGCCCTGCGGTGTCGGCTGCTTCTGATATTCGGCAATCGCGTTGGTGCACTGTTCGCGGGTGTCGAAGGTGCTGGGCAGCACCACCATGCCGCCTTGCGGGCCGGCGATCACCAGATACCAGACCAACGCTACGCTGGGAGTAGCAGCCATGGAAATTCCTCGCTTTGCTGGATGTCGGAGTCGAACCGATCCTAGCAACTCCCCGCAAATGGCGAAAGCAGGGCGGCGGGACATGCATCCGCCCGCCGTTCACAGACCCGTGAACGGTGTTCTCGCTGCGCATGCCAAGTCGACGGCGAAGCTGTAGAACAGGCCGCAAAGCGCGCCGCCTAGAATCGGTTTCAGCAGAAGCGCTTTCGAACTTCAGTTCTATTCCGGCTGCCGGTAGGCGACGAAGCGGTTGTGCTTGGCCTGGAAGATCAGCCCGGTTTCCTTCAGCGCCGGGCTTGCCAGCGGCAGGATGCGCTTGGCGATCTCGGAAGGATGCGGCAGCGTCTCCGGATCCTCGCCGGGCATGGCCTGGGCGCGCATCGCGGTGCGGGTGGGGCCGGGATCGGCGGCGTTGACTCGCAGCGGCAGGCTCTCGGTCTCATGCGCCCAGGAGCGCATCATCGTCTCCACCGCTGCCTTGGAAGCCGCGTAGGGCGCCCAGAAGGCGCGCGCCGAATGCGCGGCGTTGGAGGACATGATGATCGCGCGGCCGGCATCGGAGAGTCGAAGCAGAGGGTCGACCGAGCGGATCAGGCGCCAGGTCGCGGTGACGTTGATGGTCATCACCTTTTCGAAGGTCTTGGCCTCGACATGGCCGATCGGCGAGATCACGCCGAGGATGCCGGCATTGGCCACCAGGATATCGAGCTTGCCCCAACGCTCATTTATCGCCCCGCCCAGCCGGTCGATGCCGGTCATGTCTGCGAGGTCGAGCGGCACCAGCGTGGCCTGTCCACGGCCGTCGGCTTTGATCTGGTCGTCCAGCTCTTCCAGGCCGCCGACGGTACGGGCGACGGCAATCACATGCGCGCCGGCGGCCGCCAGCTCCCTGGCGATGAAATAGCCGATGCCGCGCGAGGCGCCGGTAACGACCGCCACGCGGCCGGAAAGGTCGAGGGTCATGCGAGAGGTTCCGTGAGATGGTCCCGGCTTACGACCCACCGCTCGCCAGGAGCGACAGCGTGCGCACGTTGTCGTGGCCTTCGAAGTCAAGCAGGCGGGTGGGGTACTGGCCGGTGAAGCAGGCGTCGCAGAACTGCGGCTGGTCGTTGTCGCGGCGGGCCTCGCCGACGGCGCGGTAGAGCCCGTCGATCGAGAGAAACCCTAGCGAATCGACGCGAATGAACTCGGCCATCTCCTCGACCGACATGCGCGATGCCAACAGCTTCGACTTCTCCGGCGTGTCGACGCCGTAGAAGCACGAAGCGCTGGTCGGCGGCGAGGCGATGCGCATGTGCACTTCCCTGGCGCCGGCGTCGCGCACCATCTGCACGATCTTCTGGCTGGTGGTGCCGCGCACGATGGAATCGTCGACCAGCACCACGCGCTTGCCTTCGATCATGCGGCGATTGGCGTTGTGCTTGAGCTTGACGCCCATGTGGCGGATCGAATCGCCTGGCTGGATGAAGGTACGGCCGACATAGTGATTGCGGATGATGCCGAGCTCGAAGGGAATGCCCGCGGCCTGGGAAAAACCGATAGCCGCCGGCGTGCCGGAATCCGGCACCGGCACGACGATGTCTGCGTCGACCGGGCTTTCCTGCGCCAGCTCGGCGCCGATGCGCTTGCGCACCTCATAGACATTGCGGCCTTCGACCGTCGAATCCGGCCGCGCGAAATAGACATATTCGAAGATGCAGAAGCGGGTCTTCTGCGGCTCGAACGGGTACAGGCTTTCGATGCCTTTGGAGGTGACGACCACCATCTCGCCGGGCTTGATGTCGCGCACGAAACGGGCGCCGATGATGTCGAGCGCGCAGGTCTCGGATGAAAGGATCCAGGCGCCGTCGAGGTCGCCCAGCACCAGCGGCCGGATACCCAGCGGATCGCGGCAGCCGATCATCTTCTTGGCCGTCATCGCCACCAGCGAGAAGGCGCCCTCGACCTGGCGCACCGCGTCGATGAAGCGCGAATTGAGATCGCGTTCCTTGCTGGTGGCAACCAGATGCAGCAGCGTCTCGGTGTCGGAGGTGGAGGAGAAGATCGCACCCTGCTTCTGCAGCGCACGCTGCACCGTCATGGCATTGGTGAGATTGCCGTTGTGGGCGACGGCGAAGCCGCCTTCGCCGAGTTCGGCGAAGAAGGGCTGGACATTGCGCAGGCCGGAGCCCCCGGTGGTGGCGTAGCGGGTATGACCGATGGCGCGGTTACCTTGCAGGCTGTCGATGACGCGCTGCTTGGTGAAGGTGTCGCCGATCAGGCCGATATGGCGCTCCACATGGAACTGGGTGCCGTCATAAGAGACGATGCCGGCTGCTTCCTGGCCGCGATGCTGCAAGGCGTGCAGGCCGAGCGTGACGATAGCCGCGGCATCCTGCCGGCCGAAAATGCCGAACACGCCGCACTCGTCATGGAAATGGTCATCGGCCTCGGCGGAAAGCATGTCGTCTGCGTCTGCCTTCAAAACTGCCATGGGGCTCAAGCTCCGCTAAAGTCGCCATATAGGGCGATCGCTCGCCGAACGCAACGCACGCGATGCCGCATTCACATCAACGTCAGGACGGCCACGCCGGCCGGCCCGCAATCAGTTTGCCGGCGCTGGAGTTGCGGGGGCTGGATTGGCCGGGGCCGGCTCGTTGTCGGCTGGCGCTTCGCCTTCGCTGTCGTCAGGCGCCGGCGCATTGTCCTCGCCGGCGGCCGGCGGTTCGGCCGCGGGCTGGTCGGTGGTCGCCGGCGCGCCTGCCTGGGGCGTGCCCTTATGCGTGTATTTGTTGACCAGCTCTTCTGTGTTCTCGGGCAGCACGCTTTCCAGCTTGGCGCCGATCGTCTCGAGCAACGGCCGCGACTTGGCGTTGGCCACCCAGGCGGGCGCCTTGGCGCCGGCCAGCCAGTTGAAGAACAAAAGCGCCACCGCGACGACCAGGATGCCGCGCGCCGCGCCGTAGAGGAAGCCGAGCGTGCGGTCGAGCGCGCCGATGCGCGAATCGATGATCCAGTCGGCGATCTTCATGGTGATCACCGAGACGACGATCAGCGCGATGACAAAGACGACGCCCGCGGCTGCGGCCATCGCGATCTTGTCGTTGTCGACATAGGGCTGAACGTAGGGCAGGACCGGCTTGTAGAAGAAGAAGGCGGCTGCTGCCGCCGCTGCCCAGGACACCACCGACAGCACCTCGCGGGAAAAGCCGCGCACCATGGCAAGCATCGCCGAGACCAGGGTGAAGCCGACGAGAATTCCGTCAAGCAGCGTAATCGGCATGTCTTTCGCCCCACTTCCTGTCTTACGGCCGATGAGCCGCGTCACTCCCCTCGTCGGCACGGCAGCGCCGTGTGCCGGCTATGCGCG
The DNA here is from genome assembly GCF_003863365.1 of Mesorhizobium tamadayense. Classification (GTDB taxonomy): domain Bacteria; phylum Pseudomonadota; class Alphaproteobacteria; order Rhizobiales; family Rhizobiaceae; genus Mesorhizobium; species Mesorhizobium tamadayense. The sequence continues at coordinate 120,917 of NZ_RQXT01000004.1, forward strand.
CCACGAGGTCGGCAAGCTCGGTGGGCTGGAAAGCGCCGGCCGCGATACCCCCGGCCCCATTACTGCCAACGACTTCCTCGCTGCCGAGCGGCAGCACCGCGCTTCCAAAACCCAGCTTTTCGGCTTCTTTGAGGCGTTGCTGCGCATGCGCAACCGGCCTCACCGCACCCGACAGGCTGATTTCGCCGAAATAGACGCAATCGGCGGGAAGGGCAAGACCGGTGAGCGACGAAACCAGCGCCGCGGCCACCGCGAGATCGGCCGCCGGCTCGCTGATGCGATAGCCGCCGGCGACGTTGAGATAGACGTCGTGCTGGCCGAAACGGACCCCGCAATGCGCTTCCAGCACCGCCAGCACCATGGAGAGCCGCGCGCCGTCCCAGCCGACAACCGCACGGCGCGGCGTGCCGAGCGAGGAGGGCGCCACCAGTGCCTGGATCTCGACGAGAACCGGCCTTGTCCCTTCCATACCGGCGAAAACCGCGGCGCCCGGGGATTTTGCGTGCCGTTCGCCGAGGAACAGCTCCGACGGATTGGCGACCTCGCGCAGGCCCTTGTCCGACATTTCGAAGACGCCGATCTCGTCGGTCGGGCCGAAACGGTTCTTCACCGTGCGCAGGATGCGGAAGTGATGGTTGCCTTCGCCCTCGAAATAGAGCACGCCGTCGACCATGTGCTCGACGACGCGCGGTCCGGCGATCTGGCCGTCCTTGGTGACATGGCCGACGAGCACGATCGCTGCCCCTGTGGATTTCGCGTAGCGGATCATCGCCTGGGCGGCGGCGCGTACCTGGGTGACCGTGCCCGGCGCCGAATCGGCAAGATCGGTCCACAGCGTCTGGATGGAATCGAGGATCACCAGATCCGGCCGCTTGCCGTCGGCAATCGTTGCCAGGATATCCTCGACATTGGTTTCGGCGGCGAGCTCGACGGGTGCGGAAGCAACGCCGAGGCGCTGCGCGCGCAGCCTGATCTGCGCGACCGCTTCCTCGCCTGAGACATAGACGATGCGGTGGCCCTTCGAGGCAAGCGCGGCGGCGGCTTGCGTGAGCAGCGTCGACTTGCCGATGCCGGGATCGCCGCCGACCAGCAGCGCCGATCCGCGCACGAAACCGCCGCCGGTGGCGCGGTCGAGCTCGCCGATCCCCGAAACGATGCGCGGCGCGTCCTCGATGTCGCCGGAGAGGCTGGTGAGCACCACTGCGCGGCCCTTGCGGGCATTGCGCGTGTTGGCTGGCCCCGAGCCGATGCCGCCCGCCGTGCCTTCCTCGACCAGCGTGTTCCACTCGCCGCAGGCATCGCATTTGCCGGCCCAGCGCTGATGCACCGAGCCGCAATTCTGGCAGATGAACTGAACGCGCGATTTGGCCATTAGCGTTGCGCCGTCTGCTGATCGCCAAAGGTCGGCGTTCCTTCACACCCCCCTCTGTCCTGCCGGACATCTCCCCCGCAAGGGGGGAGATTGGACGTCATTGATGCTTTCGCCAATCTCCGACGTCGCCGGAAGAGCGCCAGCGGTGAAACTGCTGATCTCCCCCCTTGCGGGGGAGATGGCCGGCAGGCCAGAGGGGGGTGCGACGGAGCGCGGTCGGTCAAAAGCTCACTCAAACCTTTCCGGCAAATGGTGCTCTTCCGCCAGATCCGAGAAGCGGGTGAACTCGCCGTGGAAGGCGAGGCTGACGGTGCCTGTCGGTCCGTGGCGCTGCTTGGCAATGATCACCTCGGCCTTGCCGCGGGCCTCGTTCATCTCGTTTTCCCACTTGATGTATTCGTCGGTGCCGAGCTTCGGCTCGCGGTTCTTGAGGTAATATTCCTCGCGGTAGACGAACAGCACCACGTCGGCGTCCTGCTCGATGGAGCCCGATTCGCGCAGGTCCGAGAGCTGCGGGCGCTTGTCGTCGCGGCTCTCGACCTGACGCGAGAGCTGCGACAGCGCGATGATCGGCACGCCGAGCTCCTTGGCCAGCGCCTTCAAGCCCGTGGTGATCTCGGTGATTTCCTGCACGCGGTTCTGCGAGGCCTTGGCGCTCGACCCTTGCATCAGCTGGATATAGTCGATGACGATGAGGTCGAGGCCGCGCTGCCGCTTCAGCCGCCGCGCCCGGGCGGAGAGCTGCGCGATCGAGATGCCGCCGGTCTGGTCGATGAACAGCGGGATCTTCTGCATGGTCTGCGAGCAGGCGACCAACTTCTCGAAATCCATCTCTGTGATCTCGCCACGTCGGATCTTCGATGATGAAATTTCGGTCTGCTCCGAGATGATACGGGTGGCGAGCTGCTCCGACGACATTTCCAGCGAGAAGAAGCCGACGACGCCGCCATTGGCGGCTTTGAACGAGCCGTCGGCCTGCTGCGCCGGCACGTAAGCTTCGGCGATGTTGAAGGCGATGTTGGTGGCCAAGGAGGTCTTGCCCATGCCCGGGCGTCCGGCGAGCACGATCAGGTCGGAAGACTGCAGGCCGCCCATGCGACGGTCGAGGTCGCGCAGGCCCGTGGCGATGCCCGACAGACCGCCGTCGCGCATAAAGGCGGCATTGGCCATGTCGACGGCGGTCTTGACCGCGTCGTTGAAGCTCTCGAAGCCGCCGTCGTAGCGGCCGGTCTCGGCGAGCTCGAACAGGCGCCGCTCGGCGTCCTCGATCTGGTCGGAGGGCGACATGTCGACCGGCGCGTCATAGGCGATGTTGACCATGTCCTCGCCGACGGTAATCAGCGCGCGGCGCGTGGCGAGATCGTAGATGGCGCGGCCATAGTCGGTGGCGTTGACGACGGTGACCGCCTCGACGGCCAGCCGCACGACATACTGCGCCACCGTCATGTCGCCGACCCTTTCCTCTGCCGGCAGGAAGGTCTTCAGCGTGATCGGCGTCGCGATCTTGCCCATGCGGATTAGCTCGGCCGCGACCTCGAAGATCCGGCGGTGCAGCGGCTCGTAGAAATGCGCGGGCTTCAGGAAATCGGAAACGCGGTAGAACGCGTCGTTGTTGACGAGGATGGCGCCAAGCAGCGCCTGCTCGGCCTCGATGTTGTTCGGTGCCTCGCGATAAAGCGGTTGCTCCGCCACGCTAAGCTTGCGCGCTGCCTCTGCCATGATGTCCCCGATTCCGATCCCGGCCTCTCGATATCAAGAACGAGACGATTGGGTGCTGACCTTTCTGCAACAGTGCGTATCCAACCGGCGTTGATGCTCGTTGTTCACAGGGACGCCAAACCGTCCACAGGAGAGTATTCCCGTGCCCCGATTCCGGTTGACTCGAAAAGATACCGGTACCTATCCGACTCTCTGGAACAGATCAAGAACAGTATTCATGCGTCGCTTTCGGCGAGCGTATCGCCCCAATCCGCGCGCCGCGCAGTCTTGTACAATTCGCCGTCTCGCTTGCTGAGCAGCCAGTCGCCCGCGCTGCCGTCCGACTGGCAGAGCTTGAGCACCACCTTGCCCGAACCGCCCTTTGGCGGCGCGATCACCCGCGCCGCGCGCGCCGGTGCGGGATGACGCGAAGCGGCGAGATAGATGAATTTCTCGTCCTCCCAGGGCACGTCGGCCTGCTTGGCGAGTCGATGCGTGCGCGAGCGGGCGACGCGCCGCGAGAAGTGGCACCAGTCGGGCGGCGCAAGCGGGCAGGGCGCTCCGTGTGGGCAGGGCGCCAGGACGTGCCCGCCGGCCTCTATGATCTGCCGGCGCGCGGCAAGGATGCGCTGCCAGCCGGCAGGCGTGCCGGGCTCGACCACAAACAGTGTGTCGGACGTCAGCCGCCAGAGCCGGTCGACAAGCTTCGGCAGCGAGGCCGGCGCGATCTCGTCCAGAACATAGGCCGCGCTGACGAGGTCGGCAGGCTCGAGACCGTCGAGATCGATGGTGGCGTCGCCGGCAATCCAATCGGTCCGGACGGCGGCCGCGCCAGCGGCCAGCGACTGGCCTACCTTGCGCACCGCGGCGCTCGCCTCGACCAGAACCGCCTGTTCGAGTTCCGGCCAGGCGTCAGCCGTGGCCCAAAGCATGGTGCCAGGCCCCGCGCCGATATCGAGCAGGCTTTTCGGCCGGAAGTCGGGACGGGCGTCGGACACGGCGTCGAGGCTGGCGCGGACAGCGGCATAGGTGGCGGGCAGCCTGGTCGCCAGGTAAGCCTTCACCGCCGTGTCTTGCGCCATGTGCGGGCGGCCATCGCGCAACTCGGCGCGATAGCGTTCCGAAAGCGTTCTCGCTGCCTGTTTCAATGCCGACAGCGGCACTTTTTCGAGCAGGCTGTCGACGCCTTGCCGGAGTGGGGCGGGCAGTTCCATCTCAGGCTCCCCTGGGCGCGAGCATGATGACTGACGCGCCGACGATGCAGAGCGCGGCGCCGGCGAGGTCGAAGCGATCGGGGCGCACGCCTTCGACCAGCCAAAGCCAGCCGAGCGATGCGGCGATGTAGATGCCGCCATAGGCGGCGTAAATGCGGCCGGCGGCGTTCGTCTCGACCAACGCCAAAAGGAACCCGAACAATGCGAGCGACACCAGGCCCGGCACCAACCACAGCGGCGACTTCGCCAGCCGCCACCAGGCCCAGAACGAAAAGCAGCCGGCGATCTCGGCAAGCGCGGCTGCGATGTAGATCAAGTAGGTCATGAAAAAAGGCCTCGCGAACGAGACCTTTTTCGTGGCGTCGGGCCGCAATGGCAAGCGACAATCAGCGCCGGTTCTATTCCACCTTCTTGCGGCGAGCAGGCTTGGCGGCAGGCGCCGGCTCCTGGCGGCCGAGATCGCGCAGCTCCAGCGCCTTCTCGCATTTGGCCATGTAGTCGCGCGTCATCGGCAGCGTGTCGTTCTTCTTGGCGATCTGGAATTGGAAGATGACCAGGTCCTGCCAGCGGAAGGCGGCCTCCGAGCCGGCGAGGTAGAACTCCCACATGCGGCAGAAGCGCTCGTCGTAGATAGCCTTCGCCTTGTCGCGGTTGGCGGCGAAGCGCTGACCCCAATGCTTCAGCGTCTCGGCATAGTGCAGGCGCAGAATCTCGATGTCGGTGACGACGAGGCCGGATTTCTCGATCGCCGGCATCACTTCCGACATCGCCGGGATGTAGCCACCGGGGAAAATGTATTTGCGGACGAAGGCGCTCGTCGCCCACGGCACGCCGGAGCGGCCGATGGTATGGAGCAGCATCACCCCGTCGGGCTTGAGCAGCGTCGCCGCTTTGTCGAAGAAGGTGCGGTAGTGGTTGACGCCGACATGCTCGAACATGCCGACCGAGACGATGCGGTCGAAGCGTTCGTTGAGCGCGCGATAGTCCTTGAGGTCGAAATGCACGCGATCCTGCAGGCCGAGCGCATGCGCGCGGTCGGTGGCGACGCCGTGCTGCTCGGTGGAGAGCGTCACGCCCTGCACGTCGACGTCGAAGGCCTTGGCGAGATAGATTCCGAGGCCGCCCCAGCCGGAGCCGATGTCGAGCACCGTCTGGCCGGCCTTCAGCCTCAGCTTGGCGGCGATGTGGCGCTTCTTGGCGACCTGCGCCTCGTCCAGCGTCATGTCGGGCTGTTCGAAATAGGCGCAGGAATACTGCATGTCCTCGTCGAGGAACAGCTTGTAGAGCTCGCCGGAGAGGTCGTAGTGGCGCTGCACGTTGCGGCGCGATCTGGACGCGGTGTTGATCTGCTGCAAGCGGCGGAAGGCATGGCGCAGGCCCTCGATCGCCTTCGACCAGGTCACGTCGATGCCGCCGCTGCCCATATTCTGGAAGGCGATGCGCATCAGCCCAAGGACGCCGCCCTCGGGGATGTCAAGCTCACCGTCCATATAGGCTTCAGGCACCGCCAGCATCGGATCGAAGGTGATGGCGCGCTCGGCATGCGTGGTCTTGATATGGATATGCACCGGCTCGCCGCTGCCGTCGCCGAACTTATGCGTCGCGCCTTTCGGTCCGGTCACCTTGAGGGTGCCGGTCCGGACCAGGCGCTCGAGAACGTGATTCAACAGGATATTCATGACCAAATGTCCCCTCACACGGACCATCCGGCGGCCGGACCGAACGCCAAATCGAAAGTGCCATAGCGCATCGCCCGCGTCCAATCGACGCGCCATGCTCTAGTCTGCAACAAGATATAGGGGTTGGAAAAGTTCCGATTGGCACAAAAAAGCCCGGGTCGTAGACCCGGGCGTTGGTCCAGCTATTGCTGGACGCTGAAGGAGCCGGAGCGCCGCTCCGGTCTTGTCGATCAGGCGTTGTCTTCGCCGCCTTCGAACTCGGCGTTCGGGTCGAAGAAGTTCTCCGGCCGAGCGTTGTCGTTGATGTCCTCGCCATAGATGGCTTCGGCGGTGGTCAGCATCTCGCCCTTGGCCTGGCGCTCGGCCTCGTCGGACGAACGGGCGACGTTGAGCGTCACGGTGACCTCGACCTCCGGATGCAGCGCGATCGCCACATTGGTGAGGCCGATGGTCTTGATCGGCTGGTTGAGCTCGATCTGGTTGCGGTTGACGGTGAAGCCTTCCGCGGTCAAGAGATCGGCGATGTCGCGGGTCGACACCGAGCCATAGAGCTGGCCGGTCTCGCCGGCCGAACGCACGACGATGAAGCTCTTGCCGTCGAGCTTCTCGGCGATCTGCGAGGCCTCCGACTTGCGCTCGAGGTTGCGGGCTTCGAGCTGGGCGCGCTGGCCCTCGAACTTCTTCTTGTTGGCTTCGTTGGCGCGCAGCGCCTTGCCGTGCGGCAGCAGGAAGTTGCGGGCGAACCCGTCCTTGACCTTGACGGTGTCGCCCATCTGGCCGAGGCGGGAAATGCGTTCGAGAAGAATGACTTCCATGGTTTCGTTCCTTCGGTTTGGCGTCATCCGGGATGACGTCGGATTCTGTTGGAACAGGTCAGGAAGCAAAGGGCGTTGCCGCCGGTGTCGCTGTCCTGCCTGTCTGGCAGTTAGAGGCTTGTGGCCTCAACTCGGGATTTGAAGCTACCCTGTGCGGCGCCCGTCGCCGTGGGGTCGAAGCGGGCGGCGAGCCGCCCGCATCAATGACTTCAGCTTAGCGAACCACGTAGGGCAGCAGGCCGAGGAAGCGGGCGCGCTTGATCGCCTTGGCGAGCTCGCGCTGCTTCTTCTGGCTGACGGCGGTGATGCGCGACGGCACGATCTTGCCGCGCTCGGAAATGTAGCGCTGCAGGAGACGCACGTCCTTGTAGTCGATCTTCGGAGCGTTGGCGCCGGAGAAAGGGCAGGTCTTGCGGCGGCGATGGAACGGGCGCCGGGTCGGGATCTGGTTGATGTCGACCATTATTCTGCACCTCCTTCAACGCCTTCGCGCGGACGGCGCGGACCACGGTCGCCGCCGTCACGGTCGCCGAACGAACGCGGGCCACGGTCGCCGCGGTCGCCGAACGAACGCGGGCCACGGTCGCGGTCGCCGAAGCCGCCGCGCTCGGAGCGCTCCTCGCGCTTCTGCATCATCGCCGAGGGGCCTTCCTCATGCGCCTCGACCTTGATGGTGAGGAAGCGCAGCACGTCTTCCGACAGGCCCATCTGACGCTCCATCTCGTTGAGCGCGGCCGGCGGGCAGTTGATGTCCATCAGCGTGTAGTAAGCCTTCCGGTTCTTCTTGACCCGGTAGGTGAGGGACTTCAGTCCCCAGTTCTCGATCCGGCCGACCGATCCGCCATTGGCGGTGATGACGCCCTTGTACTGTTCGACAAGCGCATCGACCTGCTGCTGCGACAGGTCCTGCCGGGCAAGAAACACATGTTCGTAAAGAGCCATTATGTTTTTCTGCCTTTCTTCGTTTCTCTTACCGGCCCTCGCGGCTAAGCCTCTGCAACTTGTCTGACCCGATCGCTGCGGAGCGGGGAAGAAAGGAGCATCGCGAGACGGTCGAGAGCGGAGACACGGGAGGCCCAAAGCGCTTCTGGCTTCATGACGTGGCCTTCTAAAGCCACGGCCCTCCGTTCAGCCCCCAGCAAGGACCGGCAGATTGCGGCGTCTATACAGCAATTCCCCGCGAAGGCAAGGGCAGGAGACAGGATCGACGATTGCACAATGCCGCAGTGCCGGAAATCTCCGGAGCTCGCGAAATGGTGACCGGCTCAGCTGGTATGCGCGACGAGCGGCACCATGGTCTCGGGGAAGAACTCGGGCGCGACGTGGCGCTTGCCGAACATCATGTCGTACTGGATCAGCCGGAAATCGTTGATCTGCGGATCGACCTTCTTCTGCCTCGCCCAGTCGGGCGTCGCCTCGCCGGAGGGAGACAGCAGCAGGTTGCGGTCGACCACCCGGTAACGCTCGCGCAGCGCGCCGAGGAAGCCGGTGTAGTAAGGGTGGGTGATCCCGGCCGTGGTGAGGATGTGGTAAGGCAGGAAGGCCGGGCTTACCGAGCCCAGGTTTTCCACCGGACCGGAGCGGTTCGACCAGATGACCAGCGGCGTGTCGTGATGCTCGAGCGCGGCTTCGGGCGTCGGCTCCTTGCGCGGCGCGACATTGTCCTTGAGGAAGCCGGTCTCGACGTAGACGGGGCCGAGCGGCGGCAGATGGTCGCCGAAGAAAGCGACGATGGTCGGCCGCTCGCGTTTCTTTGCCCAGTCGATCAGGCGCTGCAGGCCGCGATCGGCATCGGCCGAGCCTTCGGTGTAGGAGAGCAGCGATTCCCGCGCCCAAGTGCTGATCGGCGCCCCGACCGTGTGGGTGGGATTGTAGTAGCGGTAAGGCTCGTAGGGGCCGTGGTTCTGCAGGCTGACCGCGAACAGGAATACCGGGTCTGCGCCGGCGTCGGCCTCGCGGATGATCTCGTCGGTCATCGCGGCATCGGAGGCCAGCGGGCCGCGTTTTTGCATCGGCGGCAGCGTCTCTTCCGAACGGAAGTCGTTGAAGCCGAAATCGGCATAGACGGCGCCCCGGTTCCAGAACCAGTTGGTGCCCGGATGGATGGCTCGAGCCCTGTAACCTTCGCTCTTCAGGAAGGTCGCCAGCGACGGCGTCGGCGTGCGCACATACTGCTGGTAGGGGATGCTGCCCGCCGGCAGGAAGGCGTTGGAGAAACCGGTCAGTGCCTCGAACTCGATATTGGCGGTCATGCCGCCGAATTCCGGCGAGAACATCGAGCCCGATCGCAGCGCGCGCGCCGTCGGGATCGGATCGGGCTTGATGCTGACGCCGGGAAGGTCAGTCGGATCCCAGAAGGATTCGCTCATCACCACAATGATGTCGGGCTTCTGGTCCGGCATCGAGGCGGCGACCGCCGGACGCGTGATCGCGTCCATGGTCTTCTCGGAATAGGCGGGAGGGGCCGACACATGCGCCATCGGCACGTTGAGCGCGAAGGCGAGCGCGAAGCCGTTGGAGGCGTAGTTCTCCTTCTGGTCCCACATGATCGGGATGATCTGCAGCCTGTCGCGCGTCCACGAGAAGGTGGCGTAGTCCATGATCGAGACGAAGAAGGCGAGCAACGGCACGGCCAGCGTCAGCCGCGCCAGCCGTCCCTTGCGGCTGAGGATCGGCACGCGCCGGCGCCAGAGGCGCCAGCCATAGACGAGCAGCGTCAGGCTGGCGACGATCGCCGTCGCGAGCAGCACGGCGGTCCAGGGGCGCTCGCGCACCAGAAGCGGCATCAGCGCCATGATCTGGCGGGCATAGAGGAAATCGGTCGGATAGAGAGGATCGCCCAGATAATGCGATTTCTGGTGGCCGACAAAGGCCAATGCCAGCGTCAGCGGCGCGGCGATCATCAGGCTCTGATGGCTGCGGCCGAGTGTGGCGTCGAGCCCGATCAGCACCAGCGAAAAGACGATGATGGTGGTCCAGCCGGGTTTGAATGGCTGCAGGAAGAAGTCGACCGTGCCGAAGAAGTCGCCGCGCACGATCCATTCGATGGCGAACACCAGAAGGGCGGAGGCAAGCAGCGTCACGAGCCCGTAGCGGACAATCGGCCATCTCCGCCCCGGCAGATAGCCGGTGGACGGATCGTCTTCCAAAAATTGCGGCGCGGGCTTGGCCGCGCCTTTCCTGATCCTAGCCACTTTGCTTCCCCGGCCCATGCCACGCGTCTTCCACACGCGTCACGCCACTGTCATCGAAATGTCACGCAAAGCTAGCGCCTGTGGCGGAAATAAGAAGAGCCAGCAAACGAATCGTGAGCGGTTTTCATCAGGTGTGATCGCCAAAAAGCCTTTCGGAACAGGGAACTCGGCCGGTTTCCCGGCTGAAACATGCGCTGAACCGGTGCCTGCGGGCTTGACTTGGCAGTCCGCCTTGCGCCAGAGGCAGGGAAAAATAAGCTGCTGGAGACGCTGAGATGGCCGTCGCATTCACCTTTCCGGGACAGGGCAGCCAGGCCGTCGGCATGGGCAAGGATCTTGCCGACGCCTCTCCCGAGGCGCGCCGCGTCTTCGAGGAAGTCGACGAGGCGCTTGGCGAAAAGCTGTCGAAGCTGATCTGGGAAGGACCGGAAGAAACGCTGACGCTGACGGCCAACGCCCAGCCGGCGCTGATGGCGGTGTCGCTTGCCGTGCTGAGGGCGCTGGAAGCGCGCGGCTTTTCGCTGAAGGACAAGGTGTCTTACGTCGCCGGCCATTCGCTCGGCGAATATTCAGCGCTTGCCGCTTCTGGTTTCGTGTCGGTCGCCGATGCCGCGCGGCTGCTGCGCATCCGCGGCAACGCCATGCAGGCGGCCGTGCCGGCGGGCGAGGGCGCCATGGCCGCCATCATCGGGCTGGAGCAGGCCGATGTCGAAGCCGCCTGCGCGGAAGCGACGCAAGGCTCGGCCAAAGGAGCGGTTTGCCAGGTCGCCAACGACAATGGCGGCGGCCAGCTTGTCATTTCCGGCGCCAAGGCGGCCGTCGAGTTGGCGGCAAAGCTCTGCACCGAAAAGGGTGCCAAGCGGGCGCTGATGCTGCAGGTTTCGGCCCCCTTCCATTCGGCGCTGATGGCGCCGGCCGCCGACATCATGCGCGAGGCGCTGGCGGGCGTCGCGAAAGCTGCTCCGGTGGTCCCTGTCGTCTCCAATGTCTCCGTCGCGCCCACCAGCGACCCGGACGAGATCGCCCGCCGGCTGGTCGAGCAGGTGACCGGCCGCGTGCGCTGGCGCGAGACGGTGGAATGGTTCGGCCAAAATGGTGTTGCAACGCTTTACGAAGTCGGCGCCGGCAAGGTGCTGTCGGGCCTGGCGCGTCGCATCAACCGCGACATCGCGACTGCTGCCATCGGCACGGCGGCGGAGGTCGAGACGGCGCTGACCGCGCTTGGTTGAAGGGTCCGCAATTGCTGTTGATATCGCCAGCTTGTGATACAATGTATTACAGGCTGATGCGATGGAGGCAAAAATGGCGTCGGACGGAATGATCCATGTCCGCATGGACGAGGACGAGAAGAACGAGGCCGCCGCAGTACTGGCGTCGATGGGACTGTCCGTATCCGGGGTGGTGCGGCTGATGCTGAAGCGGGTTGCGCGGGAAAAGACGGTGCCGTTCGACCTGCGCGTGCCCAATGCCGAGACGCGCGCCGCGATGGCCGAGGCGCAAACCATCATCGAGAGCGGCCGCGCCCGCTTCGCAGCGCCGCGGGAACTCCTCGATGACCTCGAAAAAGACGGCAAGTGACAAACGCGCCGCGCTGCCTCGGGCCTGCGACTACACAAAGAGCTTCCTGAAGGATTGGGAGCGATTGTCACGCTCCGGCCGGTTCAATATGAAGCAGCTGAAGGAAGCGATGATGCTTCTGGTCGCCAATGACGAACCTCTCGGCAAGGAGTGGCTCGACCACCCGCTGACGGGCGACTGGGCGGATCATCGGGAGTGTCACATCGGCGGTGACTTCCTGCTCGTCTATCGGCTCGACGGCAAAGCTCCGCGAGAAATGATCGTATTCGTGAGAGCTGGAACGCACGCGGAACTATTCGAATGATTGTTTGCCTTTCGAAGGGAATTGAAAAATGTTCGAACTGACCGGCCGCAAGGCGCTCGTCACCGGCGCATCGGGAGGCATCGGCGAGGCGATCGCCAGGGTGCTGCACAGCCAGGGCGCCATCGTTGGCCTGCACGGCACCCGCGTCGAGAAATTGGAAGCGCTGGCCGGCGAGCTGGGCGAGCGCGTGAAGCTCTTTCCGGCGGACCTGACCAACCGCGACGCGGTCAAGGCGCTCGGCCAGAAGGCGGAGGCTGACCTCGAAGGCGTCGATATCCTGGTCAACAATGCCGGCATCACCAAGGACGGCCTGTTCGTGCGCATGTCGGACGCCGATTGGGACCAGGTGCTCGAGGTGAACCTCACCGCCGTGTTCCGGCTTACCCGCGAGCTCACGCATCCGATGATGCGCCGCCGCCATGGCCGCATCATCAACATCACCTCCGTCGTAGGCGTGACCGGCAATCCGGGCCAGACCAATTACTGCGCCTCCAAGGCCGGCATGATCGGTTTTTCCAAGTCGCTGGCGCAGGAGATCGCCACCCGCAACATCACCGTCAACTGCGTCGCCCCGGGCTTCATCGAATCGGCCATGACCGGAAAGCTCAACGACAAGCAGAAGGAAGCGATCATGGCGGCGATTCCGGCGAGGCGCATGGGGACCAGCGCCGAGGTTGCTTCCGCGGTTGCCTATCTCGCCTCCAATGAGGCGGCTTACGTCACCGGCCAGACCATCCACGTCAACGGCGGCATGGCGATGATCTAGGGTGTGTTGATATTCAGGTGATGCCGGCCCGCAAACGGTGGCTTTCTGCGCTTCCGACCTTCGCCGGCCGAAGCATTCATGCAAGTGGCTTGGCAGTTAAGGCTACGGCCGGCGTAGGCCGGTGCTCACGTACTTAAGTACGCTCTGCTCCGGTTCTCGAAAGCCACATTTTCAGCTCGGCCTGACCTGAATCTCAACACACCCCGACCATCCAAGCTCCGGTGGCTGTGAAAACAGCCATTTCGGCTTGGACGCCCGTCGTTTTTCGTGTAATGCGGCCGGCAACCCGGCGGTTCGGGCAAGAACCGGTCCTGTGGCGTTGCGTTTCCCACAAGACCATCTTTCAGCTTGATTAGCGGCATTCCGCCCGCTAACGAAGACAACACAACGTAAGACGAGGCCCCAAATGAGTGACACCGCAGAGCGCGTCAAGAAGATCGTCATCGAACATCTCGGCGTCGATGCCGACAAAGTGACGGAGCAGGCGAGCTTCATCGACGATCTGGGCGCGGACAGCCTCGATACGGTCGAACTCGTCATGGCGTTCGAAGAAGAGTTCGGCGTCGAGATCCCGGACGACGCCGCTGAGACCATCCTGACCGTGGGCGATGCCGTGAAGTACATCGACAAGGCCTCGGCCTGAGGCTTTCCACGGGCATCACCGGGGAGGACCTGCGATGAGGCGTGTCGTCGTCACGGGCCTTGGCCTGCTTTCACCGTTCGGCATGGGCTTCGAGCACAGCTGGAAGGAATTGCTTTCCGGCCGCAGCGCCGCCCGCCGCGTCACCGAATTCGAGGTGGACGACCTTGCCTGCAAGATCGCCCACATCGTTCCACGCGGTGACGGCGCCGACGGCACCTTCAATCCCGAGGCCGTGCTCGAGCCGAAGGAACTGCGCAAGATCGGCGACTTCATCCTCTACGGCATGGCGGCCGCCGACGAGGCGCTGGCCGATTCCGGCTGGAAGCCCGGGACGCATGAGGACCAGTGCGCCACCGGCGTGCTGATCGGTTCCGGCATCGGCGGCATCGACGGCATCGCCGAGAACGCGATGATCCTGAAGGAGCGCGGTCCGCGCCGCATCAGCCCGTTCTTCATCCCCGGACAGATCATCAATCTGGTCTCCGGCCAGGTTTCCATCCGGCACGGGCTGAAAGGCCCGAACCATGCGGTCGTCACCGCTTGCTCGACCGGCGCGCACGCCATCGGCGATGCCGCGCGGCTGATCATTTGGGGCGATGCCGACGTCATGGTGGCGGGCGGCGCCGAGGCGCCGGTCACGCGGCTTTCCATGGCAGGTTTCGCGGCCTGCCGCGCGCTCTCCACCGAGCGCAACGACACGCCCGAGACCGCGTCGCGCCCCTATGACCGCGACCGCGACGGCTTCGTCATGGGCGAGGGTGCCGGCGTCGTCGTCCTGGAAGAGCTCGAGCACGCCAAGGCGCGCGGCGCCAAGATCTATGCCGAGGTCACCGGTTACGGCCTGACGGGCGACGCCTATCACATCACCGCTCCGGCCGAGGACGGCGACGGTGCGTTCCGCTGCATGACGGCGGCACTGAATCGGGCCAAGCTCTCGCCCGCCGACGTCGACTACATCAACGCGCACGGCACCTCGACCATGGCCGACACGATCGAGCTCGGCGCCGTCGAGCGGCTGGTCGGCAATGCCGCCTCCAAGATTTCGATGTCGTCGACCAAGTCGTCGATCGGCCATCTGCTGGGCGCCGCCGGCGCCGCGGAAGCGATCTTCTCCATCCTCGCCATCCGCGACAACATTGCCCCCGCCACCATCAACCTCGACAATCCGGAACGCGAGACGGCGATCGATCTCGTGCCGAACAAGCCGCGCCAGCGTCAGATCGATGTGGCGTTGTCGAACTCCTTCGGCTTCGGCGGCACCAACGCCTCGCTCGTCTTCCAACGTTACAATGGCTGAGCATTCAGCACACCGGCAGGTCCGCCGCCTGCCGTCATTTTTGCCAAATTTGTCCCTACGCTTCGGCTAGGGGATTCGTTGCAAGATTAGACGGTAGGGCGCCATGAATACAAATCCGGGCGGCGGTGGGGAATTCGGACAGCGTCAGACGCAAGGACCGATCGTGCCCAAGACAGCCGCCGAAGCTCTGCGCCCCGAGGCCGGCACGCCGCCGCCGTCGAAACGCTCGCGCGCCTCGCGCAGCCAGGTCGTGGTGTTCCTGAACTTCTTCCTTTCGTTGGTCATCCTGGCCGTGCTCGCCTCGGGTGCTGCGCTCTATTTCGGCATGCAGGCCTTTATCGAGCCCGGTCCGTCCGCCAATGGCGACACCTTCATGGTCAAGCCGAATACCGGCGTGCAGGAGATCGCCGACCAGCTGGAGCGTCGCGGCCTGGTCAGCGATGCGCGCATCTTCAGGCTGGGCGTGCGCGCCACCGGCAATGATTCCGCGCTGAAGGCCGGCGAATACGCCATCAAGCCGCGCGCCTCGATGCGCGACATCATGGACCTGTTCAAGAGCGGCAAGTCGGTCATGTATTCGCTGACCATCCCCGAAGGGCTGACGGTCGAGCAGGCGCTGCAGCGCGTGGCCGAGCAGGAGGCGCTGACCGGCGACCTGCCGGCGACCCTGCCGCCCGAGGGCAGCATCGCGACCGACACGCTGCGCTTCACCCGCGGCGCCACAAGGCAGCAGATGCTCGACAAGCTGGTCGCCGATCAGAAGAAGCTGGTCGAAGACGTCTGGGAGCATCGCGCGCCAGACCTGCCGATCGCCAACATCCAGGACTTCGTCATCCTGGCCTCGATCGTCGAGAAGGAGACGGGCAGGGGCGACGAGCGCTCGCGCGTGGCCGCCGTCTTCCTCAACCGGCTGGCCAAGGGCATGCGGCTGCAGTCCGATCCGACCATCATCTACGGCCTGTTCGGCGGCAAGGGCAAACCGGCCGACCGGCCGATCTTCCAGTCCGACATCGAGAAGCAGACGCCCTACAACACCTATCTGATCAAGGGCCTGCCGCCGACGCCGATTGCCAATCCGGGCCGCGCGGCGCTGGAGGCGGTGGCCAATCCGTCGAAGACGGGCGATCTCTATTTCGTCGCCGACGGCAATGGTGGGCATGTCTTTGCCGCGACGCTGGAAGAGCACAACCAGAACGTCGCCCGCTACCGGGAGCTGCAGAAAAAGCAGGCGGATGCTGCCGCCAAGGTTTCCGGCCAAACGACGGCGCCTGCCGCCCCCGATGGCGATGCCGGCGACAGCGGCGAGAATGGCGACGCGAGCGGCGACGCCGCCCAGTAGGCCGTCGCGGTTACCGGGTCTGGCCCGTCTGCTTTGACGCGGGGCCGTATTCATGTTTTGAGGGGGACATCCGACGCTGGCCAGAGGTCCGGCGTTTCTGCAAGGGGCGCATGTTCGGGCAATCGCGCCCGGGCCTGCGACAGGGGTGACGCGCATTATGAACGTGCAGAGCATGACAGGTTTCGCGCGAGCCGTTGCTGAACGCGACGGCACGGCGATCGCCTGGGAAGTGAAATCGGTCAACGGCAAGAGCGTCGAGGTCAGGCTGAGATTGCCGCAAGGCTTCGACCGGCTGGAACCCGCCGTCCGGCAGACCGTGCAGAAGCGCTTCGCGCGCGGCAATTTCCAGGCCACGCTGACCGTCGCCCGCGCCGTCGCGCAGCAGGTGCAGCCGGTGGTCAATGAGGCCTTCCTGAAGGACCTGGCGGGCCTGGCCATGCGCCTGCAGGAGCAGTTCGGCGTCCAGCCCGCCACCGCCGATGGGCTACTTGCGCTGCGCGGCGTCCTCGATATTCCGGAGACGGTCGAGACGGAGGAGGAACGTGCAGCCCTCGACGCCGCGATCCTGTCGGCGCTGGACACAGCACTTGCCGGGCTGGAGCAGGCGAGGCAGAGCGAGGGTGCCGCGCTGCGCACGCTGTTGTTCGGCCATATTGTCACTATCGAGGCGCTGACGCTCAAGGCCGAGGCCGACCCATCGCGCGAGCCGGCGGCGATCCGCGAGCGCATCGCCGAACAGGTCAGCCTGCTGATGGATGCGTCGGCCAATCTCGACGCGGTCCGGCTGCATCAGGAAGCAGCCTTCCTCGCCACCAAGGCCGACATCCGCGAGGAGATCGACCGGCTGAAGACGCATGTCGCTTCCGCGCGGGCGCTGCTCGGAAGCGGCGGCGCCGTCGGCCGCAAGCTCGATTTTCTGGCGCAGGAATTCAATCGCGAATCGAATACCTTGTGCTCCAAGTCGAATGCCGCCGCGGTCACCGCGATCGGGCTGGAGCTCAAGGCGGTGGTCGACCAGTTTCGCGAACAGGTTCAGAATCTGGAGTGACGGGGATGGTTGCCAAGGAACCGACGGCTGCCAGGGACTTGGGGTCCCGCATCCGCCGCCGCGGGCTGATGCTGGTGCTGTCGTCGCCGTCGGGCGCCGGCAAGTCGACGATCGCGCGCAATCTTCTGGATAGCGATACGAGCCTCGAGCTGTCGGTCTCCGTCACCACCAGGCCGCGCCGCGGCTCGGAGATCGAGGGCGTCCACTATCATTTCCGCACCATGCGCGAGTTCGAGCGGCTGCGCGATTCCGACGCGCTGCTGGAATGGGCCGAGGTGCACGGCAATTTCTATGCGACGCCGCGCGAGCCGGCGGAGCTGGCGCTTGCCGAAGGCCGCGACATGCTGTTCGACATCGACTGGCAGGGCGCCCAGCAGCTCAAGGAGAAGATGCGCGCCGACATCGTCTCGATCTTCATCCTGCCGCCCTCGATGAAGGAATTGAAGGCGCGCCTGAAGCGCCGCGCCGAGGACCAGGAGCAGGTCATCGAGACCAGGCTGAAGAATGCCCGCGTCGAGATCGAGCACTGGAAGGAATACGACTTCGTCATCGTCAACGACGATCTCGACCGCGCCTTCGCCGAGGTCCGCGCCATCGTCAGCGCCGAGCGCCTGCGCCGCGACCGCCGACCGGGCCTGTTCGACTTCATCTCGGGATTGCTGGACGAGAAGACGCAGTAGAGCAGGCGCTCACTTATGGCTTGCCGATCTCCATGATGAGTTGCGCCACTGCGAAATTTTCGATTCCAAGCCCACGGAGACGATTGACCTCGGCAAGCTCCTCGAAGATCCTGCGCATCTCCTGATCGATATATTCAGGATAGCAGAACCAATTGCCACCTTTGCCGATGCGAATAGTGCGAACCTCACCGGCCCATTCGTAGATGTCCTGGAACAGGTGACGATGAACGGCTTTGTAGTGCTCATAGTCCAAATTGCCGGCCGGGAACCCTTCGTCGGCTCTAGTCACGAAGAGCGCCAACTCGAATTCGTCGAGTTCGGCTTGGTCCTCGATGTTTAGCCTGTTGCGAAGAACGGTCGTGCCTGGATAGCACAGCGGATCCTCTTCAGCGGCGTAGACCACCTATTGATCCTATTTTTTGCGGTGCGCTTGTTCCTTGATCAACTTCCTGCGCTCATCGCCGCTCAAGCCGCGCGCGCGGCTTTCCCTTAGTATCGTGCTCATGCGTTGAGACAACTTAAGGCCTTCGACCGCGCTGATTTTTTCGCCCTTGTCACTGGTCAGAATGAACTTACCGATCTTACTCGAACGGTTAGCGGTTGGGCTGTTTTTCATGGAAGCACATTATCACGCTCAGTGTTTTCTGGGCAATCGCTTGCCCGTCACAAGTCAATTCCCCCTACCAGGATGAGGTGCGGCTGAGGGCAGCATCGCGAACCTCCAATGCTGCCACGTATTCCGCTGAGCGATACCTTTGCCGTGCGCTCTCCATGTCTGGGAATTCGACCACGATCAGCGGACCTGGCTTTCCAGTTGCCTTCCAGCGTCTCCACTTCGCGATCGCGCTGTTCTCGGGAAGCCCGCAGTTCGAGATCCCGTGGGGCAACATCATGGCCGCATCCGTAGTCGTCACCGTGCTGGCTGATCTTGTACCGCAAGATCATCTCCGGCCTCGCCGCGGGCGGAGTGCCGTGCTGAAGGCGCGACTGCGCTCTACCTCGTCCCCTATCTTATCCTTCCGTCGACAAGCTCGATCCGCCGATCCATGCGGGCGGCCATGTCGAGGTCGTGCGTCACCGCGACGACGCTCTTGCCGCGCTTGCGCACCAGTTCCTCCAGAATGGTGAAGACCTGCTCGGAGCTCCTGGTGTCGAGGCTCCCGGTGGGCTCGTCGGCAAGGATCAGCGGCGGGTCGTTAGCAAGCGCGCGCGCCACCGCCACGCGCTGGCGCTGTCCGCCCGAAAGCTGGTCGGGCCGCTTGTCGAGATGGTCGCCGAGGCCAAGCGATGCGAGCAGGTCGCCGGCCCGGTCGTGCATTTCCTGCCGCGTCAGCCGGCCGAGCTTGCGCATCGGGATCTCGACATTCTCGCGCGCGGTGAATTCCGGCAAAAGGAAATGGAACTGGAAGACGAAGCCGAGCTCGGAAAGCCTGGTCGCGGCGCGCTCGCGCTCGTCCATCGGCCCGGCATCGCGGCCGCCGATCCTGAGCGTGCCGCCGGTCGGCCGGTCGAGCAGGCCGAGCAGATAAAGCAGCGACGACTTGCCCGAGCCGGACGGCCCGGTGACGGCGACCAGCTCGTTGTCGCCGATCGAGAGCGTGATATCCCTGACCAGCGTGACGGGAATGATCTCCGGCAGCACGCGCGTCAGGTGCTCGGTCTCGATCAGCGCGGTCATGTCGCCCCCCTGATGATGTCGACCGGGTTGAGGCGGGCGGCGCGGCGCGCCGGCAGATAGCCCGCTACCGCCGCCGAGCCTAGCGCGAAGGCCGAGGCGATAACGTAGTGGAGCAGGCTCCAGGCGATCGGCAGATGCGTAATCTCCTGTCCGGTCGCCGCGATCTGGAAGCGCACCATCGACAGCGCATAGATCATGGCAAAGCCGAGCACGCAGCCGATCGCCGAGCCGCCGGCGCCGATCGCCATGCCTTCGAGCAAGAACAGCCGGCGCATGTCGGCCTCGGGGAAGCCGAGCGACTTCATGATGGCGATGTCGCGCGCCTTCTCGTGGGTGATGGTCGAGATGATGTTGTAGATGCCGAAGCCGGCGACCAGCATGATGGCGCCCACCACCGTGTACATGATGACGTTGCGCACGACGAGCGCCTGGAGGATGGATTCGTTCGCTTCCTGCCAGGCTACGGCCTTGTAGCCGAGCTCGGCCTCGGCGCGCTTCGCCACAGCCGGCGCGCGGTTCGGGTCGTCGAGCTTGATGCGGATCTCGTTGATGGCGTTCGGCCGCGCCGAGACGATCTGCGCGTTCTTCAACAGCACATAGGCCTCGCCCTCGTCGCGCGCCGTGGTGCCGGTGTGGAACAGCGCGCCGATCTTGAAATTGCGCGTCAGCCCCTGCGATGACACGGCCGTGATGGTGTCGCCGAGGCCGGCGCCCAGCCGGTTCGCCATGGTGTCGCCGATCAGCACGTTGTTGCCGCCGGCGGCAAGGTCGGCGAAGCTTCCCTTGATGAACTTGCCGACGATCGGCGACACGCCCAGCTCGCGCTGCGGATCGACGCCGATGATCGAAGCGCCGACTTCGCGGCTGGAATAGCGCACGACGCCCTGTGTCTTCAGGCTCGCGGCAAAGCGGCCGGGAATCCAGCTTTCAAGCCAGGCGGTGGCGGCGGTCGGGTTGATGATGCCGCGACGGTCGTCACGCGGCCTTAAGCCCGAGATCGCGACCGTGGCGAAGGCGTCCTCCGCCGGCTGGCGGCGGGCGCTGCGCTGATCGTCGGTGATGTCGACATGCGGCATGGTGTCGACGAGCTGCCTGACGAAATCGTCCTGCCCGCCCTGCATAAGCGCGGCCATGGCGATGGAGAAGCCGACGCCGACCGCGACGCCGAGCACGGCGACCACCGTCTGGCGGCCGCGGCCGGCGATGTGGGTGATGGCAATATCGAGGATGAGCGGCATGGCCTCACCCCTCTGCCGCGGCGACGACCTTGAGGCGCGCGCCGTCAGTCAGGTCGGCCGGATAGGGCGAGATCACGCGGACCTTGTCGTCGATGCCGGACAACACCTCGATGCCTTTGACGCCACGGATGCCGGTGCGGATTTCACGCCGTCGCGCTCTGTCGCCCTCGACCACGAAGACGCCGTTGCCCTGGGTTGCTGCGGAAGGGACGAGCAGCGCATTCTTCGCCACCCTGGTGACGACATTCACGTCGGTCGACATGCCGATCCTGAGCGGCGTGTCGTCCGGCAGGCGGAAGCGGACGCGGTAGGTCTTGGTCACCGGGTCGCCCTTGGGCGTGATGCTGTCGACCCTTGCTTCCAGGTCCCGCCCGGGAAAAGCGTCGGATCTCAGCAACGCGCGCTGGCCGACCTCGATGCGCGGGATATCCTCCTCGTTGACGTCGGCGACGACGAGCAGCGGCTTCGGCTCGCCGACCCAGGCCAGCACCGTGCCGAGCTCGGCGACCTCGCCCACCTCGCCATCCAGCCTGAGCACCTGGCCGGCGCTGGGCGCGCGCAGGATATAGGTGTCGAGCCGCGCCTTCTGCGCGGCGACCTGCGCCTCGGTCTGCGCCAGCTCGCTCTCGGCCTGCTCGAGCTGCTGGCGACTGGCGGCGTTGCGTTCGGCAAGCACCGAAAGGCGCTGGAATTCCTGTTGGGAAAGCGCCTGCCGCGCCTGGAGCTCGCCGAGCGCGGCCCTCGCCTCGCTATCGTCGAGGCGCGCCAGCACATCGCCCTTGGCGACGCGTGAGCCCTCGCAATTGCACTGCTCGACGATGCGCTCGCGCACGACCGGCGCCACCTTGGCCCAGGTCTTCGGCTCGATCGTGCCGCTGGCATAGACGATCTCCGCGGCATCGCCGCGCGAAGGCGACACGACCGAAACCGTCACCGGGCGCCAGGCATACCAGGCGCCGATACCGGCGACGGCGGCAACGATTGCGACAGCGATGGCATAGCGGGTAAGCCGCATGAGAACTCTCCCGGCCGTGACCATTCTCCCTGCAGGAGGGATAGCTTCAGACCGACCGTCGGTCTATAGTCGAAAATGCATGGCGCCGGCAACAGTTCCGTGCGCCCTGGCCGATTCCCCGGTACGCTTCTATCTGACCCGTTTTTGAGAGGACTGCTTGCCCAGAGTGATAAAATCGCCGGAAATCCGGTCCGCCGAACTGCTCGATTGCGCGCAGCGCCTGTTCTTCGAGCGCGGCTACGACAACACGACGGTCAACGATATCATCCGCGAGGTGGGCCTGTCGAAGGGCGCGTTCTATCACCATTTCGCCTCGAAGGAGGCGCTGCTGGAAGCACTCTCGGCCCGGCTTGCCCGTGACAGCATGGCCGAGCTGCAGCCGATGCTGGAAGACCCCTCGCTCGACGCGATCGGCCGGCTCAACGCGCTTTTCGCCGGATCGAGGCAGTTGAACGTTGAGCTTGCGCCGCAGCTCAGGAGGACGTTCTTCGTGCTGTTCCGGCCGGAGAACCTGGCGCTCTTCCACCGCGTCGACCTGGCGGCCAGGGAACTCGTGCTGCCGGCGATCGCCGACCTGTTGCGGAAGGGGACGGAGGAGGGCGCTCTCGATGTGCCCGATCCGGAAGCCTTCGCCGAGATGCTCCTGCAGCTCAGGCTGATCTTCCGCGACGTGACGCAGCAGGCACTGCGCCAGGCCGAGCTCGGGCAAATCGAGGAAGCGGCGCAAATGCTCGACGAGCGGCTCAGGCTCTACGGCATCGCCATCGACCGGCTGCTGAAATTGCCGGACGGCACGATCAAGGCGGTGCAGCCAGGGTTTTCCCGCGCCTTCCTGGAGGCGGGCTGAGGGGACGGCAGCGCGGCCTGGCGGGTTCCTCTCCCTCCAGGCAGCCGCTCTTCCGCCGTTGGGCGACATAGTTCGCCCTCAGCCGTCCGGCAGATCGTCCGGCCAGCGCAGCGCTCCGTGCAGCACACGCAGGATTCGGACGGTATTTTCGTTCAACTGATAGGCCGAAACGTATGGCGTGCCGACGATGAAAGCTCTCGTGTTCCTGCAAGCCGGCCGGTCCGGCCGCTCTCGGGGAAGTTCCGAAGACGGCCTACCGCGGCGACAATCCGCCCGTCGACGGCGATTGCAGCCGCGAGGTTGTCAGCCTCGATATGCGTGAATATCCCATCGCGATCCGAAAGCGCGAAGACCGACCAGACGATCTTCAAGGTTTAGGTTCACCGGCCTTGCGACGCGCTGCCGCGCGTCTCTCGGCGAAATGCGCCTCCACCTGATCGTCGGGAATGTCGGGTCGGGTGTCGTCGAGCGCCTCGCGCACCTTGGCGCGAAACCACGCGTCGTAGGCCTCACTGTTTGCGACCAGATCGATGGGCAGCGCACCCTCGTTGGCGGTTCGGGTGAGGAGTATCCGCACCGCATCCGAAACCGTCAGCCCCATGCTTTCGAGCACCGCGGAAGCCCGGTCCCGGATGTCTGAGTCGATACGCGTCTGGACGAGTGCGTTCGCTGGCATGGTAGCCTCCTTTGCGCCGAACGTAATGCATTTGAATGGCGAATGCCAGCCCGTTATACAAGGCCCGTTATACAAGGGAGCAGGGAGGGCGCTCTACACCGCGTTCGTCAACCTTACGAACTCTTCCACGCTGAGCGTCTCGGCCCGTCTTGTCGGATCGATGCCCGCGCGGGTCAGCAGCGCTTCTCCGCCCAGGCTTTTCACGCTTTGCCGCAACATCTTGCGGCGCTGGCCGAAGGCGGCTTCGGTGACGCGGCCTAGCCTCTTGCCGTCGGTGGGCAGGGGGGATGCGCGCGGCACCAGATGCACCACCGAGGAAGTGACCTTGGGCGGCGGGGTAAAAGCCTGCGCCGGCACGTCGAAGGCGATTTTTGCCTCGGTGCGCCAGCCGGCAAGCACGCCGAGGCGGCCATAGGCGTCGCTGCCCGGGCTGGCGGTGATGCGCTCGGCTACCTCGCGCTGGAACATCAGCGTCATCGATTGATAGAAGGGCGGCCACTCGGCCACCGTCAGCCAGCGGATCAGAAGTTCGGTGCCGATATTGTAGGGCAGGTTGGCGGCGATCTTCACCGGTCCGCCGCCCGCCGTGCAGGCAAGCGCGGCGAAATCCGTCTTCAGCGCATCGCCGGGGATGACCTCGAGCCGGCCGGGATAGTGACTGGACACCTCCGCCAGCGCCTCCAGGCAGCGCTCGTCGCGCTCGATGGCGATCACACGCTTGGCGCCGTTGAAGAGCAGCGCCCGGGTCAGCCCGCCGGGGCCGGGGCCGACCTCGATCACGGTCGCTTCGCTAAGGTCGCCGGCGGCGCGCGCGATCTTGCTCGTTAGGTTGAGGTCGAGCAGGAAGTTCTGGCTGAGCGCCTTCTTCGCCTGCAGGCCGTGGCGCTCGATCACCTCGCGCAGCGGCGGCAATCCGTCGATGGTCACGCGCCCCTCGTTCAATCGAGCCTCATGCGGCCGCGGCCTGTCGGCCGCTGTCGGCCAGCCTTCGCGCGAGCCGCAGCGCCGCGATCAGGCTGTCGGCGCGCGCAATCCCCTTGCCGGCGATGTCGAAGGCCGTGCCGTGGTCCGGCGAGGTGCGGATGAAGGGCAGGCCGAGCGTCACGTTGACGGCCTCGTCGAAGGCCAGCGTCTTGGCCGGGATCAGCGCCTGGTCGTGATACATGCAGAGCGCGGCGTCATAGCCGGCGCGTGCCCGCGGGTGGAACATGGTGTCGGCCGGCAACGGCCCGACCGCATCAATGCCTTCGGCTTGAAGCGCCTCGACGGCAGGCAGGACGATGGAAAGGTCCTCCGAGCCCATCGCGCCGCCTTCGCCGGCATGCGGATTGAGACCGGCAATGGCGAGCCTGGGCCGCGCGATGCCGAAGCGGCTCTCGAGGCCGGCGGCGGTGATGCGGGCCGTAGTGACGATCAACTCGCTCGTCAGAACCTTCGGCACCTCGGCTAGCGCGATGTGGATGGTGACCGGAACGGTGCGCAGCTCGGGTCCGGCAAGCAACATCACCGGCGTCACCTCGGTGCCGGTATGGCGCGAGGCCAGATGCGCCAGGTATTCGGTGTGGCCGGGAAAGCGGAAGCCGGCGTCGTAGAGCGGCTTCTTGGCGATTGGGCAGGTGACCACCGCGGCGGCGTTGCCGGCCAGGCAGTCGGCGACGGCACGGTCGATCGCTTCGATGGTGCCTGCGGCATTGGCCGGATTAGGCTTTCCGGGACTGTCCAGATGGCGGGCGTAGAGCGGAACGACTGGCAGCGCGCGGGGAAAGTGATGCGCCGCTTGCCCCGGCAAGGTCTCCATGATCGCCACGGTAGCGCCGATTTCGCGTGCGCGCGCCTCGATCAGGGCCGGATCGGCGAGCAGGTAGAAAGGCGGCACGCCGGCGCTGTCGCCCGCCTGCCAGGCGGCGATGGCGATCTCGGGTCCGATGCCGGACGGATCGCCGACGCTGAGCGCCAGCGGCGCATCGCTCCTGCGCGCGCTCATGGTGTCCTGCGCGATGTCTGATTTGCTCCGGGGCAGGGCGCCGGAATCGAGCCTTGTTCTGTCACGCGCCCAAACTCCGTCGCCCTAAAGCAATTCCAGGAAAAGTGTATAATGGTTTTCGGTCCGGAATTGCGTAAAAACAAACACTTAGAGCGGTTCAGCGTTTCTGGGAAAGCTGAGCCGCCCTAGCGTTCGACGATGGTGGCCTTCTTGCGCAGTTCGTCGACATATTTCTTGCTGAGCTCGTCGGCGTCCTTGTCGTTGCTGCCGCCTTCGGCCTGGAACACCATCTGAGCGGCCTTGTCGTCGGAAACCTCGCGCGAGGAGCAGATGCCGATGAACTCGACGCCGCGTTCGGTCTCGCGCGTCGGCGTCGCACCGCCGACCTTGGTCGCCTTGATCTGCTCGGCCCAGTCGGACGGCAATTGCGGCGCCAGCACGCGGCCGAGATCGCGCACTGTGACGTCGAGCAGCCCCTTGGCGAATTCGCGCGTGGTGCTGCAGCCGTTGAAGCGGGCGCGCATGGCATCGGCCTCGCGCTTGCGCTTGCCGAGCGTGGCGGCGCGCTCGGAAGCGGGCACCACGAAGATGACCTGCTGCAGCATATATTCCATGGCGGTCGGCTTGGAGCCGCCCTTGTCGAGCATGCGGCGGACCGCGTCCTGCTCGGTGACCGAGCCGCCCTCGCCGGAGCGATAGCGCGCGCTAAGCGCCTGGTTCCAGGCCATCTGCGCACGGATGAACTCCTTGAAATGGTCCTTGGTGACGCCCGATTGCGACATGACCGCGTCGAGCTTGGCCAGCGGCATCTTGTTGTTGGAGGCAAAACGTTGATAGGCGGCATCGACCTGCTGGTCGGAGATGCGGATGCCGAGCCGCCTGGCTTCCGCAAGGCGCAGGGTCTGGTCGATCATTTCCTGCGCTGCATCGCCTTTCTTGCGCTGCAGCTTGAAGAATGCGGCGCGGTGCGCGATGTCGCCCGTGGTGATCGGTATGTTGTTGACGACATATTTGATCTGGCTGGCGAATGCCGGCGGGGTCATTGCCGCGATCGAAACCGAGGTCGCCGCCACCAGCAGCGCGAATCCTGCCGAAAACAGGTATTTCCTCATCTCATCCTTCCCAATTCTTGCCCGCCACGACGGCGCCGCACGTCCTCCGAGCGCATGCGCTATGTGGTCGACCCCATGCCCGTCCTATGCGGCGAAACAATGTCGCCGGCGCATGTCCCCGAGACTCGGCCCCATTTTCGAACGATCACGCGCCAAATCAAGGCCCGGTATCGTCCGCGCGCGAAGCGATGCGCTTACTGGATCGTGTCGACGGCGCTGGTCGACGAGCCGAAATCGCCGAGCGTGCGGAACGACAGGTTGAAGCCGATATTCTGCGACACCTCCTTGGTGACCGTATCGCGTGTCTGCGAGAACGTCATCACATAGGTGAAGCAGGAATCGTTGTAGGCAAACCCGACGCCGTCCTTGACTAGGACGCTTGTCTCTAGATCGTAGGTGCCGGTGCCGAACACCCGCCAGCTCTCGGCCAGATGTGTCGACGCGCCGAGCGTGACCTCGTGGCGGTCCGTGGTGAAGCCGTAGAGCGGCTGCGCCTGGATGAAGGCATATTTGGCGCTCAGCGAAACCGGCAGGCCGGAATAGGCGGCCTTGATCTCCGCACGCCTGACCTCGAAGCTCTGCTCGTCGAAGCGGCCGCTGAGCGAGCCGGAAAAACCGCTCGGACTGTTGAAGCCGATGAGGCCGACATAGTCGGATTTCGCGGTCTGCAGCCCGGAATAGGCGCCGACATTGACGAGGTCCGGCGCGTCGAAGGAGTTCTCGCCGCCCAGCTGATAGGACTGGCCGAAGATGGCGTTGGTGCCCCAGCCGTTTTCATAAGCGCCCGAATAGCGGAAGCCGACATTGGCGCGCGTGCCGCCTTCGATGCGATCGTAGCCTGAGAACTTGTCGCGCTCGAACAGCGTGGTTGCGTCGAAGACAAAGCTCTGCGCGTCCTCGTTCGGAACGGCCAGCCCACCGACATATTGCTCGTTCGGGCGCACAAAAATCTGTGCCGTCGGCTCCAGGACGTGGCTGGAGTTCGGCGTCGAGAACAGCAGCGGCCAGCGCGCCTCTAGGCCCAGCGTTGCCATATAGCGTGCGAGCGAGGAGCGCATGTCCACATCCTCGCCGAGATTCGCCGCCATCTGGTTGACCGCGGCCAGCGAGCCGGCAGTCTCCGAGCTGTACCCGGCGTCGCCGCGGAACGCGAGCAGCGGCGTCAACTGTAGGCCGCCATCGGTGGTGAAGGTGCGCTTCCATTCGGCTTCTGCCGTCAGCCGGCTGGACTGCCCCTCGAGGCCGCGCACGTTGTTGATGGAAGTCGGATCGCCGCTGTCGGCCAGCACCGAGTCCAGCCGGTCGCGGCTGATGACGCGCGCATTGACATTGAGCGACAGCTGGCCGCCGGCCACCGGCATGTCGGGGATATAGGCGTAGTCGAAAGACGGCAGCACCCAGGGCTGCTTGGCGGAGCGCGCCGTCGGGTCGCTGGACAGCGTGTCTTCCTGCACTTCGAAGCGCATTGCCCTGACGTCGAAATAATTACGATCGCTCAGGCCCGTCAGATAGATCGACGACTGGTGGACGAGTTCGTTGTAGCCTTCGATGTTGTAAGTGCGCGAGAAATTCTTGTCGGTCTGCAGCAGCACGTCCCAGCCGAAGTTCCAGCGCTCGTTGATGGCGAACTGGCCCTTGGTGCCCATCATGCCGCGGAATTTGTTGGGATCGTCGGGCTCGCCCGAATCGACGGTGTAGCGATTTCCCGTGCCGATGAAGGCGTCGGGATCCTGCTGGTTGATGCCGGCGATCTTCAGGCTGTACTCGCCATTGTTGAAGCGCTGGCGCCATTCGGCTTCGCCGAGAAAACCCTGCTTCGTGTAGCCGGTTCCTGTGACGGTCAGGTCATAGGTCGGCGAGAGCGCGAAGTAATAGGGAACTTTGACGCCGACGCCGAGATGGTTGTTGTAGACGATGCCGGGGATCAGGAATCCGCTCTTGCGCTTGACCGTCGGGTCGGCGATCTCGAAGGCCGGCAGGTAGGCAAGCGGGAAGCCGAAGAACTCGAAATTCGCGTTCTCGAAGCGAACCGTCTTCTTCTCGCCGTTCCAGATGATCTTTCTCGCCTTGACGCGCCATGTCGGCGCCGAATCGGGCTTGTCCTCGCAAGGCTCGCAGGCGGTGTAGATGCCGTTGTGGAACGTCGTCAGCACGCCGCCCATGCGCTCGGCGCTTTCGGCGGCGAAATAGGCCTTTTCGATCGTCTCGACGCGCAGCGCGTTGACGAAGCCGTCGGCAAAATCGTCGGTGATGTCGATATGGTCGGAATTGATCTTGGTGCCGTCGCTGTTGATCAGCTCGACGGCGCCGCTGGCGACGAGGCGCTTGGTGTCGCGGTTGTACACCACGCGCTGGGCGACGAGCTTGTTGCCGCCATAGTCGATCTGCACGCCGCCGACGGCGGTCACGGTGTGCTTGTCGTTGTCATAGATGAGCGTGTCGGCGGCCAGCAGCATCTGCGTGCCGGAGGGAACAGGCTTCGCCGTGATAGTCTGCGCCAGCGCCGGTACCGCCGGTACCGCGCAGACGAACAGACATGCCAAGGCTGTCGCCCCATAAAGGCGTGCCAAACCGGCTTGCCTATGGCTGCGCAAACCAGCCTCCCTCACTAGCCGTCTTCCTTGTATAGCAGAAAAGTCACCCCGAAGAACATAGCCACGACAACCGGAACCCATGCAGCCACCATTGTAGGCACGAATCCAGCGACCCCGAATGCCTTGACCAGTACCGAAACGACATAAAGCAGAAAGCCGGCCAGGACGCCACCCAGAATCATCGTCGCCGACTGCCCCATACGGGCAAATCGCATTGAAACTGTTGCCGCAATCAGCGTCATGGCAACGAGGAGGAACGGCAGCGCCACCAGCGAATCAAACTGCATGGCGAAGGCATTTGCCTTCAGCCCGAAGGAACGGGCAACCTCGATCTTGGCCGGCAACTCGTAGAACGGGATGGTTTCCGGGCGCGCCAGGCGCTCCTGCACGAATTCCGGCTTGAGGTTGGTGGGCACGCGGTCGGAAGCCTCGGGACGGATATTGCCGTCCTTGAACACCTTGACGTCCTGCAATTCCCAGTAGCCGTCGCGCAGGAAGGCGTGCGCGGCATCCTTGCGCTCGACGATGTTGCCCTGCTGGTCGAGGACAAAGAACACCGCGTCCGCCATCTCCAGGCCCTGGTTGAGGATGGCGCGGGCGCCGATGATGGTGTCGCCGGAGCTGGTCTTTTGCCTCAGCCACGGCGTCGCATCGGAAGCGACGGCGTTCGATTTGCCGGCCCTGAGCTGGTTCTCCATCTGCTCGGACCAGGAAAAGCCGTGCGCGGCGATCGGGTTGAGCACGCCGACCGACAGCATGCCGAACATCAGCGCGCCGACGCAGCACGGGAACAGGAACTGCCAGGCCGAAACGCCGGCCGAGCGCGCGATGACCAGCTCGTAACGGCGGTTGAGCGACACCAGCGTCGCCATCGCCGAGAACAGCCCGACGAAGGGCACCGTCTGCAGCATGATCATCGGCATCCTCAGCGCCGAAATGGCGAAGGCGGTGCCGTAGGTGAAGCCCGGCAGCCCGGTCGTGCGGCCCGAAAGCTCGGTGAAATCGATCAGGAAGACAAGCGCCAGCAGGCCGAGAAAGAACCAGACGGTGATCGTCACATAGCGAAAGAAGAAATAGCGGCCCAGCGTCCAGCCCATCGTCAGGCTCCCTGGCCGGAGGTGCCGCGCCGGGCAAACCACAGCTTGAGCGCCGTCCAGCCCTCGCTCATGCGGCCGGCGAGGTTAGTCATCCAGTCGGCCCAGGCGGTGGGCAGTTCCATGCTGCGCGAGGAGACGATGAACCAGATGGAGATCGCCGACGCCACGATCGGAACGGCGTAGACCATATAGGCGTAGTACCAGACCTTGTCGGCCTTGCCGGCGGCGAAGAAGCCGAGCCAGCGCACGAAAAGGGCGATGGCGATTGCCGTGATCAGCGGATGGATGCGGGCCTCGCGGTGCGAGCGCGCGTCGCCTGCGACGGCAAGCGCGATCAGCGCGAACACCAGCGAATAGGACCATTCGGAGAAGCGCTGGTCGACCTCGGCCGTGTAGCTGCCCGGATTGCGCTGGTACATCCTGTCGTTGGGATCCGGGTTGAGCAGGTATGGCGTCGTCCGGTCCTTGGGCAGCAGCGTGATCTCGTTCGCCGCCGACATGAAGGCCGACAGGTCGAAGGCGTAGGAGGTGAAGCGGATGACGGAAAGGTCGCCGGTCACCGATTTGCGGTTGATGACGCCGTCATTCATCATCAGCACCTTCTCGTCGCCTTTTTCGACGATGCTGCCGGTCTTGGCGTAATAGGTGAGGTTGGCGCCTTCTTCGCGCGAATCGGCGACGAAGATGCCGCCGAGCCTGTTGTCGGGGAGCCGTTCGCCGATCTGCAGGAACAGGCCGTCGTCGATCTTGCGGAACGTGCCTTCCTGGATGATCAGCGATAGAAGGTCGGCGCGCGAGGCCGCCACCAGCTGCCGGTTCTTTTGCCTGGCATAGGGATCGACGCCATTGTCGACGGCAAAGGAAAAGACGCTGGCCGCCAGCGCCAGCAAAAGGATCGGACGCGCGATCGTCCAGCGCGAGGCGCCGGCGGCGTTGATCACCGCCAGTTCCGAATCTGTGTTCATGGCGCTCAGCGTCTGCGCCACCGCGACCACCAGCGCGAACGGCACCACGATCGGAATGATCGAGGGGATGATCAGGGCCGCGACTTCGAAGAAGGTCAGCGCCGACTGGCCGCTGTCGGTGACGAGGTCGATCTTGGCCAGCACCTGCGTCGTCCACACGATCGCCAGCGTCCAGACCAGCGCCGCCAGGAACATCGCGGTGGTGCGACGCATGATGTAGCGTTCAACGACCTTCATGAAGGCTTTTCTCGATTGTGCCGAACGGCATCATGCCCGCCGACAAGGTAGTCATCCGGTGACGCCCGCACAACCGGGTCCATAGGCGGCTCATCTGGTTCGTCGCCTCCACGCCACGCGCCCCGGCGCGGCGGAGTCTCCGCGTCAATGGATAAGAAATGCAAAACATTGATGGTTAACAACAGGTTGTGGCATGAAGCTTACAGCTTGCCGCGACGAATCCTTCGGTGGTTGCAGCGCCGATATAGACAGCGATTTCGGCCAAGTCTTGCCAAATGACAAAAAAATGTCGCGCCGACCGGCCGCGAGGTGCCGTGAGACAAGGTCCCTGTGCCTGCGAGCATGGCGCGCCCGGCGAAGCTTGCAACCGATATGGCGGCCGTTTCGTTTCAGTCAGGCGGAACGTTCGAACCGGACCAAGCAATGAATGAACCGGCGTCAAAGATAGACCTTCGCCTGGATTTCCAAAAATACGGTCCTTCTGGCGCTGGCCAGCCTGTTTGCCGACATCTCCACGGAGATGCTCTATCCGATCCTGCCGATCTTCCTGACGCAGACCCTGCACGCAAGCGGCAGCGTCGTCGGCCTGGTCGATGGCATCGCCCAGGCGACGCAGAATATCGTGCAGGGTTTTTCGGGCTGGCTCT
This sequence comes from Mesorhizobium tamadayense, assembly GCF_003863365.1. Taxonomy (GTDB): domain Bacteria; phylum Pseudomonadota; class Alphaproteobacteria; order Rhizobiales; family Rhizobiaceae; genus Mesorhizobium; species Mesorhizobium tamadayense. The sequence continues at coordinate 152,634 of NZ_RQXT01000004.1, forward strand.
CGGACAGGCTTCAGAAGCGCAAGCCGATAGCGCTCGTAGGCTATTTCCTTGCCGCTATCGCCAAGCCCCTGATCGGCCTTGCCACGGCGTGGCCGATGGTTCTGGGTGCTCGGTTTGGGGACCGGCTCGGCGCCGGGTTCCGGTCGGCTCCGCGCGCCGCGCTCGTTGCTTCGTCCGTTGCGGAGGAGCACCGCGGCAAGGCATTCGGCCTCGAAGGCATCGGCGACAATCTCGGGGCCTTTCTGGGGCCATTGCTCGCGGTGCTGCTTCTCGTCTCCCTCAACGTCGACATCCGTTGGATCTTCTATCTTGCGCTGATTCCCGGTCTGCTCGCCTTCCTCATGGTGCTGCTGGTGCGCGAGCAGCAGTTGGCCGTATCTGCAAAGGCCACGCTGGACGTCAATCTGCGGCGGTTCCCCAAGGCATACTGGACGTACCTCCTGGTGACGGCGCTCTTCGGTATCGGCAATTCCAGCAATGCGTTCTTGATTTTGCAGACAAAGGATATCGGCGCCTCTTTGGAGGCGACCATTCTTATCTACGCAGGCTTCAATCTCGTTGCAGCGTTGATCTCCTACCCGGCCGGCCTGCTGTCAGACCGATTCGGCCGCAAGGGCGTGTTGCTGGCGTCTTTCACCATCTTCCTGATCGCCTATGTCGGTTTCGCGGTGATCCGAAACATCTATCTGATTGGGCTGCTCTTTGCCTTTTACGGGCTCTATCAAGGCATCTTCCGTTCAGTCGGCAAGGCATTCGCCTCGGACTTCGTGCCGCAGCAGCTGCGTGCCAGCAGCATCGGCTGGTACAGCTCCACTGTCGGCCTGCTGGAACTCATGGCAAGCCTTGTCGCCGGACAGCTCTGGGATCGTGTCAGCCATGAGGCGGTCTTCGTTTATGGGGCGATCTTTGCCGTGGTCGGCTGTGTCGGCCTGCTTGCGTTGATCCCCTGGCAAACCAATCGTCATCGCGCGTCGACGGCGTCGTAGAGTCGCGAGACATTGCCGATGGCGGACAGGCTTTGCTACTACGCTGCTCGAACTGAAAGGGTTCCCGGTCATGGCACAGGTCAGCATTCGCTACATTGTCGATGATGTCGCCGCCTCCATCGCTTTCTATGAAACGCATCTCGGCTTCGCCATCGAACGGGACGCGCGGCCGGCTTTCGCCTCGGTCACGCGCGGCGACCTGCGGCTTCTGCTCAGCGGGCCAGGCAGCTCCGGCGCAAGGGCGATGCCGGATGGCCGCCGTCCGGTGCCGGGTGGCTGGAACCGCATCCTGTTGACCGTGCCGGATCTGAAGGAAGAAGTTGCGCGCCTGAAGAGCGCGGGACTTGTTTTTCGCAACGACATCATCACCGGTGTCGGCGGCTCGCAAACCTTGCTCGAAGATCCGTCCGGCAACGTGATCGAACTTTTCCAGCCCGCCGGTCACTGACCGCAAAGCCATGCGCCGGCAAGCGCACCGGCACAAGGATGGCGAAAAGATAAACAAAATCAGCGTGCTGAAAAAGGGGATGGTATTTCCGTTTGGAAAACGACCAAATATCACTCTCCGAGTCTTTAACGCTTCCCAAGCAACCTACGCCGTTCCCGAAAGCAGGATCTGATGAATTCGAGACCTTCGATTGCCTTCGCCAAATTCGCCGCGCCGAAAAAAGGCAGCGTCTTCGTGCTTGCGGCCGACGGCGGCGGTCTCGGCGAGGCCGCGAAGGCCTGCGACCCGGCCGGCGCGCTGGCGCGCGCGTTTCCTGTCGCCGATTTCTCCGGCAAGCTCGCAAACTCGGCGGAAGTGCTGGCGCCGGAAGGGACGTCGGTCGACCGGCTGGTGGCGATCGGCGCCGGCAAGGTCGCAAGCCTCGACGATCACGCTTGGCTGAAGATCGGCGGCGCCGTTGCCGCCGCGCTGCGCAAGGCCGCCGAAGTCGCCGTGATCCTGGACCTGCCGGAGCTTCAGCCGGACGGCCGGCAGGCGGCGAACCTCGCCGCCGGCATTCTTCTGCGCAGCTACGGCTTCGACAAGTACAAGACCAGGAAGGACAAGGAAGAGGGCCAGTCGGACGCAAGGGCGGCGGGGGCCAAAAAGGCCGAAGCGGCGAAGCCCGCCAAGGTGACCATCCACTGCGCCGACCCGTCCGCCGCCAAGAAGGCCTTCGCCGGTGAAGAGGCCGTCATCGACGGCGTGCTGCTCGCGCGCGATCTCGTCAACGAGCCGGCAAATGCGCTTGGGCCGGTCGAGTTCGCCGCCCGCGCGAAGGAACTGGAAGCCCTCGGCGTCGAGGTCGAGGTTCTGACCGAGAAGGAGATGAAGAAGCTCGGCATGGGTTCGCTGCTTGGCGTCGCGCAAGGCTCGCCGCGCGGCGCCCGCATCGCCGTCATGCAATGGAAGGGCGGAAAGGCCAAGGACGCGCCGATCGCCTTCATCGGCAAGGGTGTCACCTTCGACACCGGCGGCAATTCGATGAAGCCGGCCTCGGGCATGGAGGACATGAAGGGCGACATGGGAGGTGCCGCCGCCGTCACCGGGCTGATGCATGCGCTCGCCGCGCGCAAGGCCAAGGCCAACGTGGTCGGCGTCATCGGCCTGGTCGAGAACGCCGTCGACGGCCACGCGCAGCGCCCTGGCGACATCGTCACCTCGATGTCGGGCCAGACTATCGAGGTGCTGAACACGGACGCGGAAGGGCGCCTGGTGCTCGCCGACGCGCTCTGGTTCACCAACGACCGCTTCAAGCCGAAACTCATGGTCAATCTGGCGACGCTGACCGGCGCCATCATGGTCGCGCTCGGCCAGCATTATGCGGGCCTGTTTTCCAACAATGACGAGCTGGCGGACAGGCTGACCGGCGCCGGCCAGGCGACGCAGGAGCGGCTCTGGCGCATGCCGTTAGGGGCCGAATACGACAAGCTGATCGAATCCAAGAACGCCGACATGAAGAACATCGGCGGCCGCTATGGCGGCGCCATCATCGCCGCGCAGTTCCTGCAGCGTTTCGTCAAGGACACGCCCTGGGCGCATCTCGACATTGCCGGCACCGCGATGGGCGCGCCGGCGAGCGAGATCAACCAGTCCTGGGGCTCGGGCTTCGGCGTCAGGCTGCTCGATAGGCTGGTGCGCGACCACTACGAGGGATAGGCTTTCGCGATGGCCGACATCCTGTTCTACCATTTGACGGAATCGACGCTGGAGGAGGCGCTGCCGGGGCTGCTCGAGCGCAGCGTGGAGCGCGGCTGGCGCGCCGTCGTGCAGACCGGAACCGAGGAGCGGCGCGATGCGCTCGACCAGCAGCTGTGGACGTTCCGCGACGATTCCTTCCTGGCGCATGCCACCGACCGCGAGGCCCATCCGGCCGAGCAGCCGATCCTGCTCACGACGGGGCAGGGCAACGCGAACGCCGCCCAGATCCGCTTCCTCGTCGATGGCGCAGCGCCGCCAAAGCTTTCGGGCTACGAGCGCGCCGTCTTCCTGTTCGATGGCCATGATGCTGCGCAGCTCGAAGGCGCGCGGACGCATTGGAAGACGATGAAGGAAGCCGGCCACACCGTGACCTACTGGCAGCAGACGCCCGACCGGCGCTGGGAGCGCAAGGCGTGACGATCGTGGCGTCGATCTTCAAGGCGCATCCCGTGCCTGCGTCTCAAGATATAGCGCCACAGCGCCTCGGCCACCGGCCCGTGCGGCCGGTCCCGCCGGCGCACCGCCGCAACCATCTCGGTACGGCCGGGAATATGTTTTCCGGCGATCGAGATCAGCCGCCCATCGCTAAGTTCATCCTGGATCAGCCACTCGGGCAGATGACCCCAGGCCAGCCCGTGCAGGATCAGCTCCTTCTTCATCATATGATCCGGCGTCGAGCAGGAATGCGCGCCGTCGAGGACGAAAAAGTTCTCCGTCGACGGATGCCGCGCCGTGTCGCGGATCACGCACTGGGTGAACGGGCGCATCGCCTCAGGCGTGATTTCGCGCGTGCCTTGGAAGGGCAGGAACCTCGGCGCCACCACCGGAACGAAGGCGACCTGGCAGAGATCGATCCGCTCGAGACGCGGATCGGACGGATTGGCGCGATGGAAGATGAGATCGGCGTCGGACTCCATCAGCCGTTCGACCGGTCCACTGATCGCCTCATATTCCAGATGCAGGCGCGTGCGGGTCCGCTCGGCGAAGAAGCGGCTGAGCAGGCCGAGTATCCTTGGCCTCGGGCAAACATCGCCCATGACGACGCGCAGGATGGTTTCCTCGCCGCTCGCCAACTGCCCGGCATAACTCTGGAGATGTTCGAGCTCGCGCAGCGCCAGCCGGGCGCGGGCATGGAACTGGCGGCCTTCATCCGTCAGGCTCACCCGATATCCGCCGCGGTCGAGCAGCGTCAGGCCGAGCTGCGCTTCCAGCCGCGCGACGGCCGCGAAGACGGATGGATGCGTCCGATTCAAGGCAATGGCCGCGGCCTGGAAGCTGCCCTCGGTAACGACGGCATCGAAACACCTGAGATCGTGGAGCTTCAGGCCGTCCATTGTTGATGTCTCCTACAGAGATATTCCATTCATAGTAATTTCCTTCGATAATCTCCAGGCCTAGCTTCCTCGTTAAAACGACGGCGGGAAACCTCTCGCCAGAGCAGATGAGGACCAAAATGACTGACACGCTTCATTTCGCGGCAGGCGACGGCGCCCGCGTCGCCTACAGGCTGGACGGCCCGGAAGACCGGCCAGTGCTTATGCTTTCCAACTCCATCGCCACGACTTTCCATATGTGGGACGGGCAGGTTGCGGAACTCGCCAAATCATTCCGGGTGCTGCGTTACGATTTTCGCGGCCATGGCGGTTCCGACGCGCCGGCCGGCGCCTATTCGCTCGACCGTCTGGGCCGCGATGTGCTCGAGCTGCTCGATTTCCTCGGGATCGACCGCGTGCATTTCCTGGGACTGTCGCTGGGCGGCTTCGTTGGCCAGTGGCTGGGCATCCATGCGCCGGAGCGCATCGAGCGGCTGATTCTCTCCAACACCTCGCCGCATCTCGGGCCGGCGTCCTATTTCGACGGGCAGATCCGCAGCGTGCTTGCGGCGCGCGACCTGTCGGCGACGGCCGACATGTTCATGCACAACTGGTTCCCAGCCTCGATGCTTGCCGGCCGGAACGAGACGGTCGAGCAATTCCATGCCGCGATCCTCACCATGTCGCCGCAAGGGCTCGCGGGGTGCTTCGCCTCGGTGCGCGACGCCGATCTGCGTCGCCCGATCTCGCTGATCACCGCGCCGACGCTGGTCATCGGCGGTGTTGACGACAAGGTGACGTTGGCAAGCCACAGCCAGGCGATCGCCGCGGCAATTCCCGGCGCCGAGCTTGTGCTGCTTCCCGGCGTCCATCTGCTCAACGTTGAGAGGCCGGCGGAGTTCATGGACGCGGTGATGGGCTTTCTTGGTGTGGAACAGGAACGTTAAGCATCAATTGGAAACGTCGGCGCCGCCCCCCTCCGCCTGCCGGTGCCTTCTCCCCGTATATTGACGGGGAGAAGAGGCTTGCCGCGGCCGCGGCGCCATTCTTGCGACGCCGGCGATTGGCGAAACCGCCGATGAAGCGTCTTTCTCCCCGTCACTATACGGGGAGAAATGCCCGGCAGGGCAATGAGGGGCGGCGCCGATCTGCGATAAGTAAGCGCGCTTCGATCAGACAGTTTTGTCCGTGGTCACCATCGCACCTGATCCGCTTTTGGTTTAGATAGACGCGAGTTCACGCATTGGGGGGAGGATGCGGATCAGGATCGTCGGAACCGGCAGGGCGGTGCCGGCCCAATGCATCACCACAGGCGCGCTGGAGGAGAAGCTGGGCCTTGGCCGCGGCGCGCTCGAAGCAGCCACCGGTGTCATCGAGCGCTATGTCTGCGAGGCCGAATCGCAGATCGATCTTGCCTGTACCGCTGCGCGTCTTGCGCTTGAAGATGCCGGGCTTGGTCCCGGCGACATCGATCTGATCATCGGCGGTTGTGGCGTGCCTTACCAGCCGCTGCCGGCGACCGCGCCGCTGGTCATGCAGCGCCTCAGCCTTGCCGACGGTTCGGCCGCCGCTTTCGACGTCAACAGCACTTGCCTCAGCTTCCTCACCGCCTTCGAGACCGCCGGCCGTATGATCGGGGCCGGGCAAGGCGAGACGGCGCTGGTGTTCTCCTCGGAAGTCGCCTCGCGCGCGCTGCCGTGGCGGGACGCGCCGGAGGTCGCGGCCCTCTTCGGCGACGGCGCGGCGGCGACCGTGCTGCGCAGGGCCGGGCCTGGCGGGGGCAGGGTGGCAGCGAGCCTGATGCGCACCTATCCGTCGGCCTGGGAGGCATGTGGGATCGGTTCAGGCGGCACGCGTTTCGATTTCCTCAAGCAGCCGGAGGAGTTCGCCCGCCACAGCCTGTTCCACATGGACGGCAAGGAGCTGTTCCGCCTGACCTCGCGCCATTTCAACGGTTTCGTTGCTGCCTTGCTGGAACGCGCCGGCTGGACGCATGACGACGTCGACCTCGTCGTGCCGCATCAGGCGAGCCCGTTCGCGCTTGCGCATATGGCGCGCCAGACCGGTTTCGTGCCGGAAAAGTTGGTCGACATCGCTGCCCGCTTCGGCAACCAGATCGCTGCCTCCATTCCCTTCGCGCTCGATGTCGCGCGCCGCGACGGCCGAGTGGCGCCCGGCATGAAGCTGCTGTTCCTTGGCACCTCCGCCGGCGTGTCGTTCGGCGGCATGGCGCTGGAAGCCTGACGATGGTCGTGCTCGTCACCGGCGCCAGTGGTTTTTTGGGCTCCCATGTGCTCGAGCGGCTGGCGGCAACGGGCGCGCCCGCACTCAGCCTCGGCCGTGACCCCGAACGTTGCGATGCGCTGGAACGGGCAGGTCACGCCGTGATCCGCCAAGACCTGGGGCAGCCGCTGAGCTCGGAGCTCGATCTGCGCCTCGGCAAGGTAGGAAGGATCATCCACTGCGCCGCGCTGTCTTCGCCTTTCGGCCGGCTGCAGGATTTCGTGGCAGCCAATGTCGCGGCGACGCGGAACCTCCTCAACTTCGCGACGCGGCAAGGGATCAGCCGCTTCGTGCAGATCTCCAGCCCGTCCGTCTGCTTTGCCTTTCGCGACCAGCTCGGCCTGACCGAGGACATGGCTTTGCCCGACCCTGTCAACCATTATGCCCGCACCAAGCGCGAGGCGGAGAAGCTCGTGCTTGCCGCGCCTGCGGTCCATCCAGTGGTGCTGAGGCCACGTGGCATTTACGGCGCCGGCGACCGCGCCTTGCTGCCGCGCCTCATCAAGGCGGCGAAAAGCCGGCCGCTGCCGCTGTTTCGCGGCGGCCGGGCTGCGATCGATCTCACCCATGTCGACGATGTCGTCGATGCGGTCATGGCCGCGCTCGCGGCGCCCAAGGAAGCCGAAGGCCAGATCTTCAACATCTCCGGCGGCGAGGTTTTGCCGGTGCGCCGCATCGCCGACGAGGCCTGCGCCCGCGCCGGTCTCACAGTGCGCTGGCGGCCGATGCCTTTGCTGCCGGCTATGCTTGCGGCCGGCCTGATGGAGGCAGTCGCTATCCGGCTGCCCGGCCGGCCCGAGCCACCGGTCACCCGCTACGGGCTCGGCCTCTTCGCCTATGCCCAGAGCCTGGATCTCTCCATGGCGAGACGCGTGCTCGGCTGGACGCCAAAAATCTCTTTCGAGGAGGGACTCGACCGCACCTTCGCCGGCGGACGTCCGGCATGAGAATTGTCTTCGCCAACAGCGCCTGGGTCAGTGCCGCCGAGCGGCTGATCCTGCGCGGCGGCGGCTGGCAAATTGTCAGGCTGCGGGTCCGTTACGGGCTGTTCTTTCACCCGACCGCCGGGCCGTCGCTGGTCGATACCGGCTACACGCCGGAAGCGCTCTCCGGCGAGCGGCGCGGCCGGATGCTGCGCCTCTATGGCGCACTGCTGAAACCCGAGCTCAACGCCGCCGAACAGGTCTTGCCGGTGCTTTCGCATTTCGGCCTGTCGCCTGACGATGTCCGCACCGTCATCGTCACCCATTTCCATGCCGACCACATTTCCGGCCTGTCGCTGTTTCGCAACGCGCGCTTCATCGCCAGCGACGCCGCCTGGGCGCGGGTCAAGGCGCGCAGGCCGCGGCAGAATTTGCAGCACGGCGTCTTCACCGAGCTTTTTCCGGCCGACTTCGAAGCGCGCCTGGACGGCCTATCCTCCAAGCCGCCGATTGCCGCACGCGATGGCAATCCCGGCGGCGCCGATCTCTTCGGCGACGGCAGCGTGATCGCGGTCGATCTGCCCGGTCATGCCGACGGCCAGTTCGGCCTGCTGTTCACTGGTCTCGATCGGAAGCTGCTCTACGCCGTCGATGCGCAGTGGCTGCTCGCCGCCTTGACCCAAAACCGCACGCCCGGTTTCCCGGCCACGCTGATCGCCGAGGATGCCGCGGCGATCGAGCCGACGAGTGAGATGCTGCGGCGCTTCCTCACCGCCGGCGGCGAGGTGATGCTCTGCCACAATCCTGCGCCGACATCCTATGATTTCGCGACGATCCATCCGGAGGCCGGATGAACGCTCTGGCCGAAGCGGTCGGATCCTTCGCACTGACGCGCTGGGTATTGCGCAAGAGCCGCGCCGACTTCGAGCGCTGGCAGGCGGCGGCCTTGCGTCGCTTCCTCGACCGCGACCTGCCGCGCGCGCCTTTTTACGGCGAGGCGCCGGCCCGTCTCGCCGACCTGCCGGTCACCGACAAGGCGCTGCTGATGGCGCGGTTCGAGGATTTCAACATCTATGGCCTGACCGCCACTGAGGCCTGGGCGGCGCTGGCACGCGATGGCCGGGTCGGATCGCTCACCGTGGGCGCAAGCACCGGCACGTCCGGCAATCGCGGCCTGTTCGTGATCTCGGAGGCGGAGAAATACCGCTGGCTGGGCGCGATCCTCGCCAAGGCGGCGCCCGACCTTTTGTGGCGTGGCATGCGCGTCGCCGTCATCCTGCCGCAGAGCACCGGGCTCTACGACAGCGCCCGCAAATCGCGGCTGATCGAGCTCGCCTTCTTCGACTTGGCGCTCGGGCCGGAAAATTGGCGCGAAGCGCTCAAAGCCTTCGATCCTACTCTGATCATCGCGCCGCCGAAGGTGCTCAGGCATTTCGCTACTGAGGGCTTCCACCTTCAGCCGAAGCGCATTTTCTGCGCCGCCGAGACGCTCGATCCGGTCGACCGTCCCGTCGTCGAAGATTTCTTCCGGCTGCCGCTCGACCAGATCTACATGGCGACCGAAGGCTTGTTCGCCGTGACCTGCCGGCAGGGCGGCTTGCACCTCGCCGAGGACTCCGTCCTTTTCGACTTCGAGCCGGCCGGCGATGGCCTCGTCACACCATTGGTCACCGCCTTTCGCCGCCGCACGCAAATCATGGCGCGGTACCGCATGAACGACCTGCTGCGGCTTTCGAAGCAGCCTTGCCGCTGCGGCTCGCCGCTGCGTTGCGTCGACGAGATCGTCGGCCGCATGGACGACGTCTTCCGGCTCGCTTCGGGGAGCGGCCCGATCCTCGTCACGCCGGATGTGCTGCGCAATGCGGTGCTCAAGGCCGACCGTCGCATCGACGATTTTCGCCTCGTCCAGACCGCGCCGGACGGCATCCAACTGAGGCTTCCGCCCAGCCTTGCCGACGACGCCGCGACAGCGGCACTTCAGGCGATGCGCTCGCTGCTTGAGGGACGAGGAGCGACCGCCATCGTCACGCTGGTTCGTGCGCCGCTGCCGCTGGAGACAAGCCGCAAACTGCGCCGCGTCGAATGCCGGCTGGAGCGAGAAGCATGAGCCGGGGGGCCGTCATGGAAAGGCCGATCCAACAGGCCGACCGGGTCGAAAACAATCCGGCCCAGGTCGAAGCTTTCGTCGAGCTTTTCAACGAGATACCGGTAGATGGTCTTATCGCCAATCTGACGACCAGGGTCGAGACCTTCGAGGTCGCGGGCCGGATCTATCCGCTGACGCTCAACGACGCCGGTGAGGCGCCGAACTGCTACATCTGCTGCCCGTCCAGCGCCTATATCGACTATGCCATCGACGAGACGCGCAACTTCGCAGCCCACCCTCTGCTGCGGCGCGCGCTTCAGGCACTGATCAGCGCCTGCGCGCCGCTGGTCAGGGCAAGCGGCCTCGATCACCAGGTTCAGCTGAACAACTGGCTCTATTCCACCAACCCGGTGCCGCTGCTCGACCGGCAGACGATCGCTGCGCTCCGCTCGGCGCTGGTCGCGCGCTTCCCTGGTCGTGCCATCGTCATCCGCTCGCTGAATGAGATCGCCGATTCGACGAGCATCGCCGCGCTGAAGGCGGAGGGCTTTCGCATGCTGGCGGCGCGGCAGATCTACATCTTCGCCGACCGCAGCGCGGCACCCGCCATGACAAAGAACCTGAAGCGCGACCGTAAGCAGCTCGGCACCACGCATTTCGAGCGGGTCGGCGATGCCGATTTCACCGAGGCCGACTATGCGCGCGCCGAAGCGCTCTACAACATGCTCTATCTGGAAAAATACTCGCCGCTCAATCCGCACTACACGGCCCGCTACATCGCCGAAATGCATCGGCGCGGCATCATCAGCCTTGCCGGCCTGCGCCGGCCGGGCGGCGAGCTGGTCGCGGTCACCGGCCTGTTCGAGAATGGCGGCACGCTCACCCAGCCGATCGTCGGCTACGACACCGGCCTGCCGCTCGGCGAGGGGCTCTACCGCATGGTGATGGCGATGGGGCAGGACCACGCCACGGCGCGCGGCCTTTTCTTCAACATGAGCGCGGGTGCCGCCCGCTTCAAGCGCCTGCGCGGCGCGGTCGCCGCGATCGAGTACAACGCCGTCTACGCCGGCCGTCTTCCGCGCCGCCGACGCCTGGCGATCCGCATCATGGAGACCGTGCTGGCGATGGTCGGTATCCCTTTGCTGAGGAGGTTCAAACTGTGAGCGAGCGCCGGGACCATGGCAAGGATTTCTGGCAGGCGGTGGCGCTCTCGGCCGATATCGGCAAGCGGCCGAAGCGCATCCTGTTCGATGGCGCGCCTGTTGTTCTGTTCCGCTCGGCGCAAGGCATTGCCGCGCTGTTCGACCGCTGCCCGCACCGGCTGGTCGAGCTCTCGACCGGCAAGGTGGTCGGCGGCGAGATCGAATGCCCCTATCATGGCTGGCGCTATGACGGCGAAGGCCGCTGCACCGCCATTCCCGGCCATGTCGGCGCCATGCCGCGTTACCGGGTCCGCCGCTACGCTGCGATCGAGCGCGACGGCGTGGTCTTCGTCTCTTCCGGCAGGCCGCGGGACGAACCTTACCTCCATTGCATGCAGGGCAAGAACGTCATCGTGCGGCGGGTGCGCTCATCGACGCAGTCGACGGTCATCGATGCGGCCGAGAACATCCTCGACGCCACCCACACCCATTTCACGCATAAGGGCCTGCTGCGCGGCCTGACCTCGAAGCGCCACCTGGTGCGGGTCGAAGTGAGCGGCGGCGAGGGCTGGGTCGAGGCGTGCTACATCGGTGAGGATCGCCAGCAGGGTCTGATCAGCCGGCTGCTGGAAGGCGAGCGGGCAAAAACCATCGGCCGCTTCCGCCATCCCGGCATCGCCGAGCTCGAATATTGGGGCAAGGACGGGCTGGTGCTCGCCACCACCTTTCACCTGCGCCAGGCCGACGAGCGCATCGTCGAGGGCATCGGCTGGCTGATCGGCCGGCGTCAGGGCCTGCTCGGCGAACTGAAGGCGCTCGCCTTCAAGCCGCTCTTCACGATTGCGCTGCATCAGGACCGGCGCGTGTTGAAATCGGCAAGCGACAACGCCCGTTTCGCGCCGCAGGCTGTACCCGTGATCGGCCCGCTCGACTTCCTGCGTCGCGACATTGCGGCGATCATGGGAGGGAAGATGCCGCCGGCTGCGAGTGAGCCGAGGGTGCATCAGATCCAGCTTTAGGTGTAAATTTGGAGTTCAAGGAGATGTAACAATGCCGCTTGAAACCACTCGCTTCGATATTCTCGAGTGCTTAGAGACTCCAGAAGATCGACTGTCCTATATATCGAGGCTGCTTTGGAGGATAGCGATCTCGCACTGATCGTACGCGCTCTCCGCGATGTGGCGCGGTCCGTGGGCGCAGGGGACTGGTGTCACGCCAGAAGCGCTCGACGAAGTGCTCAGCGGAAACGGTGATCCACGCCTCAGCACGCTGCTGGCTGTCATCAAGGCGTTGGGCCTGCAGCTCTCTGTGAAACCGATAGGCCAGCAGTAGCCGAGCGGGTGCCCGCAGATCGTACATTGATTGGGGTTCGCGGGTCGAAGAATGCTACGCCTCACTCCGTCACACCCCCCCTCTGGCCCGGCAGGCCAGAGAGGGGTGCTGTCCCGCCAACGTCAATCATCGGGCCCGTTCCACTCGATATCGCGCGTCGACGCCGCCTGCAGGCTGATACGTTGGCGATATGCCACGCCGGCGATCTCGGAGAGCGCAGGCCACTGCGCTTTCACCGGCGCCGGATCGCCCGGCCAGTCGAGCAGTTCCTGGCCCTCGCGCATGGCGTTTCGAAAGCGGTCTAGGCCGCCGGAGCGCAGAGCTGCCGGAAATCCGTAGATCCACATGGCAAGCCGCACCGTTTGCGGTGAGGTCACGTCCGGCCTGACTTCCGGTCCGTCATCAAGCACGGCATCCGCGAACCCCTCCGGATCGCGGAAGAAATGCAGCCCGCTCACGGCGCGCGGATTGCACTCCAGCGGCAGCACCTTTCCGTCCGCCTCGCGCATCAGGTCGAAGGAGATCTGTCCAGTCCATCCGGTACCGGCGACGATGCGCTCGACCAGCTCGCGCGCTGCCCGGTCCTCAACAGGCTCGAAGAAGATACCGGCGCCCTTGCCGGCGCGGTAGAGCGAATAGTAGAGCGCCAGCGCCTTGAGCCTGCCTTGGCGCGCCACCGCATAGGCGCTGATCTCGTCGCCACCGATGAAACGCTGCGCCACCCACGGCATGGCAGGCGAGGGCGCGATGGCGTCGAGAAAGTCTGGCGTCGGACGCACCAGCACATGGCTGGCGAAGCGCGACCAGACCGGCTTGAAGACCAAGTCGCGCGAGCGGCTGCGCACCGCTTCCAAATCGTCGCACGAACTGAGCAGCGTGGTTTCCGGCACTGCCAGGCCAAGCCGCTCGGCCAGCCGGATGAAGGCATGCTTGTTGTGCACCTGCGCCAGCACGTCGATGCCGGGCGCGAACAGCAGTGCCGGCATGATTCGCCTGTGCCAGGCCAGCGCGAGATAAAAAACCTCCTCGCAGGTCGGGATGACGAACTCTATGCCTTCTTCGCGGATCAGCGCCTCGATCGCCTCGGCATAGGCCTGCGGCTCGAAGCGCGGTGGCGGCAGGCGATGGTAGCGCGCGCAGGCCTTGCTCGCGGCGGCGATCGGGCGCGCCGGCGTGTCGGCCAGGATTACCCGGCGGCCGGCGCCACTAAGCAGGCGCGCCAGATGCAGCGCCACCGGCGCGCGCGCTCCGGTGATGAGCACGGTCTGGCCAGGCGCTGCCACCCTATCAACCGCCCTTCAGCTGCCGAAGTACGTCTCGATTGGCTTGGAGGAGTTCAAGATAGCGCTTCTTCGCCTCGGGCTCCGCAAAGCAGTAGAAACGAAACAGCGCTTTGCCACTGTTTTCGTAGCCGTGAAAGGCCGGAGCTTTGTTCGTTGTCTCGCTTGTCGCTCGATCGAGCGCGAACAGTTCCTTGAAAAAAACTGTTCCGTCTTCCGAATGCGCGACGACCACCCTTTCCATACGACCGTTGCTATAGAAGTACGACACTCTCGACTGATTGCCTTCGGCGTTCTCATTGATCGTTTCTAGGGCGCCGTTGCCGGGTTGGTCCGGACACTTGATGGAAACTCTGAGGAAATCGCTATCGGCGAGGGACGCCGAGCTGCCGCACGTCGCGAAAAGCAATACGATCAGGCTCGGCGCTACAGCGGAAATTTTCGACATGGTAAGAAGCTCACGGGCGATCACCGCCGACTCGGCTATCCGACGCCGATGATTGACAATCTTGCGACTGCTTCGCGAAGTCAAACAGCGTCTATACAGATGGCCGAAACCGAAATGTCGCTCCCTGTGCTCGGCAATTCCACTACTTTACGCCGACCGGCAGCGCGCGCTGGACGACGTTGAGGAAGAAGCGGATGCCGATCGGGACGATCGCGTCGTTGAAGACGAAGCGGTCGCCATGCAGCCCGGCGCCCGGGCCGACATCGCCGGCGCCGATCCAGACATAGGCGCCGTCGCCGACGCCCTGCAGCAGGAAGGCAAAATCCTCGCAGCCCATGCTGGGTTGGAACTCAGTTGAGATGCGTTCCTCACCTATTGTGTCCGCGCCGGCCAGGGCGGCGAGCGCCGCGCCATTTGCCGGGTTCACCACCGGCGGATAGCCGCGCTTGTAGGTGAGTTCGGCGCTGGCGCCGTGCGCGGCGGCGGTGGCCTGCGCCACACGCTCGATCTCGGCCGCGCAGTGATCGGACAGCGCGCGGTCATAGAAGCGGCAGGTGCCCTCGACCTTCACCTCGCCCGGCACGAAATTGTTGAAGCGGCCGCCATGGATCTGGGTCACCGACAGCACGGCCGGCGACAACGGATCGATGCTGCGGGAGACCAGCCGCTGGATCGCGGTGACGAAGCTTGCCGCAGCCAGCAGCGGATCGTCGCCCAGATGCGGCATGGCCGCATGGCAGCCTGCGCCGCGAAAGACGATCTCGAAATCGTCGACCGCCGCCATCTGCGGCCCGGCGCGCACGCCGATATGGCCCTCCGGGAAACCCGGCCAGTTGTGGATGGCGAAAACCTGGTCGACCGGAAAGCGCTTCAGCAGCCCGTCCTCAATCATCTTCTTGCCGCCACCCAGCACCTCCTCGGCCGGCTGGAAGACGAACACCACCGTGCCGTCGAAGCCCTCGCTTTCGGCGAGCAGCTTCGCCGCGCCGAGCAGCATGGCGGTATGGCCGTCATGGCCGCATGCATGCATGACGCCATCGTTGCGCGAGGCATAGGCCAGGTCTGTTGCTTCCCTGATCGGCAGCGCGTCGAGCTCTGCGCGCAGCGCGATCGCCTTGCCGCTCGCGCCTTTCGTCAGCGTCGCCACCACCGCGGTGGCGCTGACATCGGTATGGACGGTCAGGCCGAACTCTCCGAGCTTCGCCGCGACGAAAGTCGCCGTTTCATGCTCGGCGAAACCGAGCTCCGGATTGGCGTGGATTGCCTGCCGCCAGCCGATCACCTCCGGCACGATCGCCGCTATCCTGTCGTTCTTCCGCATCGTCCTGTCTCCGCCTTCGAATGCGGCGATCTAGCCGGCGTCATCGGCTCCAGTCTTGAACGGGATTGACGGGCAGGGCGGTTTTCGAGAGGCTTCAAAGATGAGCGATGCCGGCGAGCAAAGGGAACGCGAAGCAGCAAAGCTGACACGGCATGAAGGCCTGGGCGGCCTCGAAATGCTGGCCGCCCGCTACCGCGATCACGCCTATGCGCTGCACACACACCCGACCTGGGTGTTCGGCGTCGTGGTGGCCGGCGTCGAGAAGCTGCGCATCGGCAGTCGTAGTCATTTCGCGCCGGCGGGCTCGATTATCATCGTCAATCCGGAAGAGCCGCATGATGGCGAGAAGGGCGCTCCCGCCGGCTGGGCTTACCGCACATGCTATCCGGACGCCGCCCTGATGGCCGAGATCGCCGAAGATCTGGAGCTGCCGGGATTGCCGATGTTCAGCGGCGGGATCGTGGAAGTGCCTGAGCTAGCACGGGCCTTCGTGCGGGCGCATCGCCTGGCAGGACAGGCACTGGAACAGGAAGCGGCGATGCTGGCGGTGCTGCGCGATCTGGTGAGGCGCTTCGGCGACGGCAGGCACCGCGACCGCGCGTCGGACGGCGGGGAGACGGCGCGGCGCTTCCGCCTTTATGGCGAGCTGATCGCCGCCGATCTTTCAGCCGGTTTCGACCTCGCGCATCTGGCGGCGGCGGCCGGCGTCACCCGCTTCCAGGTCATCCGCGATTTCCACCGCGCCGCCGGCATGACGCCGGGCCAATATCTGCGCGACCGCCGCGTCCGCGCCGCCTCGGCACTGATGAAGACCGGCATGCCGCTGGCAGAGATCGCCGCGGCCACGGGCTTCGCCGACCAGAGCCATCTCACCAGGGTATTCAAGGCGATCAAGGGACTTTCCCCCGGCGCATGGCGCGCCGCGGCGTGAGATTTGTCGCGCGGCACGTTGTGCCGGCCGGAACCAGCGGCAGGCGCGCTACATCAGCGACGCGGTGGCCAGGCGACTTTTGGCGGTGTTCGGCTTCCTGTCGCCAACATATTCGACATTGGTGTCGATGAGCCGGTCGCTGTCGATACCGGCTGCGGTTAGAATGTCCATGATTGCCTTGATCCGCTGCTTGGCGAGATCCTTGTTCGTCTTGTCGGGTTTGGCGCCCGTGATTTCCTTGGCGGCCGTTGCCGTCAGTTCCACGTTGCAACGCGAATCTTTGATGCCGGCGGCGAATTTTTCGAGTTCGCTTTTGACCCGCTGTGAAATCACCGAGGATTTGCTGTCGAAGAAGAGGGCGACCTGGACAGGGCTCCGCTTCTCATACCGCCGGCAGGAGATCCCTTGCTTCGGCAAGGTGTACAGGATGGCGCTCCGCGCCTGGTTCTTGTCGGTGGCCCTATCGTCGACCCAATGAGAAAGCGCCAGCACCATTTCGGGCTTGACGCCCTGCGCTTTGAGAAAATCGCTTGTTGCGTTCAGCCTGCGGCCGGCAATGCTGTCCGCTTTGTCGTAAGCGCCTTCCTTGCTGGCCGTCGCGTAGAGCCGGTAGCCGCAATCCCGTCCGGCATCCTTGACGAACGCCGCCAGTCCTTTCGCTGTCTCGTCGGAAATCTTGCCGTCGCCTTTTTTGAACAGGACGCGGTACGAGTTCCACTGGGTGCATTTCGGTCCGACGTCGCGTTCCTGGGCGGCGGCCGCAGTGAAGAATGCCCCGCTGACGGCAACGACGAAAAGACCCAGGACAAGACCGACAATGCTTTTCATTGGCACCATTCCGCGCTGGCTCGATCTGTTTTTACCGCACTTCGCGCCCCTGAAAAAGGTAACGTTCGCGCGATTGGCGGCTCCCGCACATCAGTCCCACACAAGCAGCAATTTGCGCCAGAAGGCGTTGGACGGCATCGGTTTCGAACCGCGCGGCAGTTTGATGGCCAGATAGATGGTCAGCCATTTGCGATCGACCTCCCGGACGGAAACTTTCAAATCGTGCAACTCGAATGGTTTCGAGACCCGCGTCCACCCAGAGAACGCCAGGGCGCCGACCGGGGAATCTTTTTTCCATGTCAGGCTGTCTTCCGGTCGGCCCAGCGCCATGGCGAACTCGAAGGGGGAAGCCTCTTCGTGCGCAATTTCCACCGTTGCGACGACGCTTCTGGCAAAGGCCGGAAATGTGGAATTGAGGGAAGCGACCACTGGACCATGGGCGCTCGGCCGCAAAAAGATGCCGCCATTGTCCCCGGCGACGAGCAGTGCCGGCAACTCGGACGGATAGATCGTCACAAGCGCTGCCCGCTTCATCTCCTCGCCGGTTAGCCGCCGCATGCGTTGACGTTCTTGAGGCGCGTTGAGGCGCGGGTGCTTCCCGCCGGTCGAAACGACATTTCGGACCTGAATGCTAGAAAAGCCCCCGAGCACCCGTGCGTCCGGCCGATTGCCGCCGCATCTGACCGCGAGCAGCAGGTCGCGTCTGCCGGGAACAGGCGATTTGAGGCCCGTTGCGATTTCGCGTGGTTCGTGCGGGCGGCTGACATCGGCCCAGCCGTTCCCTCCGTCATCCTCGAGGAGTCGAGCGAGCTTTTCGAAGGTCTGGTTTTCCGCGTCCACGATCGCGATCTGAAACTGCGCGGGTCCCGTCAGTGCCTCATCGAGATAGACCCAGCAGCTCGCGCTGATTGTCCCGGCCGGACAGACGCCCTTCAGCAGCGCCATCGAGACGGTGCTGCCGGCGGCCTGGACAAACAGCTGGTCCGGCGATTGCTCGACATAGCTCAGCAGATCCGCATCGGCATCCGGATGCGAGCCGACATGAGCGCGGCGCAGGACTTCAACCGGGAGGTAGCGCTCGCTGTAGAACGAAGAATGGAGTTCCGGCACTGTTTCCTCAGTGGCGGCGTTGAGCATTTCGACGACGCCGAGCGTGAAGTCGGACCGTCCCGCATGGGCGAGAAGCGAAATTGCCGTGTCGGCCCTGCCTTCTCGCGCCGCGATCTCGGCCAGCAACTGCATTGCGTCTGCGGAGTTAGGGGAAGCGGCGCTCAGCCGCAGATACCGTTCGTCCTTGACGCGCAGTTCAAGGTTCCAGAGGTTGAGGTCCTTCTCGTGATCGGCAGTGTTCGAGCTGATACCGAGCTGCACGAACATGTCGGTGTGCGCGAACTTGTGCTTTCGGAACACATTGATGATCGGCCGGCGATTCCTCAGCCACTCGGCATTGCGGTTCATGCCCGTCGGCGAAGACCGGTACCAGTACAGCGGCTCCGGGACAGTGACGATCTCCAGGCCCGCCAGATCGGCGCGCAGGAAGAACTCCCAATCGCTCGCCGAAAAGCCGCGCTCCTCGTTGAGGTAGCCTATCTTGTCGAACACTTCGCGCCGGAACATTGCGTTGGCATCGCCATACGGGTTGGTGATCAGCGCGATGTCCGGCGGGCCGCCGACCGGGAAGTAGAGCATATAGCCGCTCTTGGTGTCCGGCGGCACGAAGGGCTCGTTGAGCCACTTGGCAAACGTCGTGCAAATATCAGCGCCGGACTTTTGCATGCCGGCAACGAGCGTGCTGACTGCGTTGGGGAACAGCGCGTTGTCGTCGTCCAGGAACAGGATCAACGACCCCTTCGCGTTACGAATTCCGTTGTTGCGCGCCTTGCCGAGGAAGCCGTTCTTCTGCCGGATGATCCGCCAGCCGCGCTGTTCGAACTCGGGCTCGATTTCATTGAGCAGGCGAATTGCGTCCGGATCCGTGCTGCCGTCGTCGACGACGATCAATTCGATATTGGGGTAGTCCTGGCGCCGGACCGATGCAATCGCCTGCGGCAACAGCCGCGCCCGATTGTAGTGCGCCGTGATGATCGAAACGAGCGGCGGCCGGCTGCGGCTCCGGCTTGGGCCGGCGGCCTTGGCGGGGTGCCGACAGAGCTTGACGTGCAGCTTGCTCCAGACCTTCTCGCGCGCTTCCCGGTCATGCAAGGGCTTTGCCGGACCGAATGAGGGACCCTCCAGCACGGACGCGATCTTGGCCGCAATCGCGGAGGGGGACGCCTGCATCATGACCGTCTCGGCGGATTTCGGCTGAAGGAGCCCGCGTATGCTGCCGACGTCCGTCGCGATGAAGGGGATCTCCTCGTCAAGGCACGTCACCACATCCAGCGGGAGCTGCGCGGCCGAGTGCGTGATTGCCACCAGCGCATGGCTCTGCCGCAGATAACGGAATATCTCGGGCTCGTCCCGGATGGGCAGTAGCTTCAGCTTGAACGGCCATTGCCGGGCGCGCCGTACGATCATGCCGCCCGAATGCTCGCCGAGCACATGGCCAAAAGCGCCGATAATCGTCACGGCCACGTCCGTCACGCCACTCTCGGTCAGGCGATCCAGCGCGTCGCAGAACAGCGTCAATCCGCTTCGCGTCTCCGTGCCCGAGAAATGAACCACTTCGCCTGCCGGCCTCTCCCGGGGCCGGTCGTGATCGACGGCGAAGTTCGAACGCCACTCCTCGGGCTCCAGCGGCGTCGCGATGTGGTAGCTGGCCGGCACTCTCCATCCCGCCTTCGTCATCCAGTCGAGCAGGGACTGGCCCGTAACGACAAGATGGTCGCAGGTCTCGGCGGAGGTCCTTTCCATATGGGCGACGGTCATCTGCTCCTTGCGTTCGATCGCCCTGGCATTGGCCTCCAGATCCCACATGAGCGGCTCATGCGCGAGCACCACGAGGATGGGAGGATCGGCAAAGACGCCCGTGCGCTTGGCGACTGTGGGGAAATGCGCCAGTCCGCCTTCAAGCGCAAAATAGACGACATCGAACGGGTTCTGCTTGAGGTAGTGGTAGACGGCCACCGAATTCTTGTCGCTGGAATCCAGGCCACGCAGCAATTCGGGTGACGGCGGAAGCAGTTCGAGCCGCACGAGGAAATTGTCGAAGCTCCATTTGGCGAGCCTGTCGATTTCCTGCACGTCGGGCTGGCTGCCGAGCGGGCTCGGCACCCACAACAGTGTGACCGTGTCACCGATTTTCGCCAGATGCTGCGCCAGCGCATAGGTCGCCGACCCTGGATCGGCGGTCACCGTCGAGCCGAACTCGACTTCGGAAACGACACACACCCTGCGGGGTTTGTGGCCTGACTGCCGCTTGGCCGCAGAGATCGCGCCTGTCTTCGAACCAACGTTCAATCAGTCCCCCTCGATCATCAGCCGCAGCGGGCAGTCTTGCCAACAGGTGGATAACACTTTGATAATTGTCTAACCGGGATAATCATCGCAAGACTGCCCAGGCTCCTCGCGCAAACCGGATTGATGACGTTCAAATGCTTGTCCATCGATCTCCAAAACACCTTGAACGGCTGGACGATCGGCCGATCGACGTGAGCAAGGACGAGATCCTGTGCTTTGTCGCGCTGCGCAACGAGGCGACGTTGCTGCCGCATCTTCTCGAGCACTATCGCGGGCTCGGGGTCGACCGGTTCTTCTTTCTTGACAACGGCTCGACGGACGGGACGAGAGAGCTGATCCTGGAGCAGCCGGACAGCCATTGCTTCCATACCGAAGGGTCGCATTTCGCCGAGAACATCACCCCGCCGCGATGGATCAACACGTTGATGCGCGTGTTCGGTTCCGGCCACTGGTGCCTGTCCGTCGATGCCGACGAACTTCTCGTCTATCCCGATTTCGAGCGCGTGAACCTGCGCCGGCTTTTCGGTTATTTCGATTCGACCGGCGCCGAAGCGGTGATCGGATCCATGATCGACATGTATGCCGACGGCCCGTTGGCAGAATGCAGCTACGACGGCAGGATCCCACTCGTCGATGCTTCCCCCTATTTCGACCCGGAGCCGGGATGGTTGCGCGCGCGGGACGGCCTTTATCCTCCCGAGCAGATGTTCGGCGGGGTGCGGGAGCGCGCCTTCTGGCATGGCCGCTTCAAGCAGACCTTTCCGCCGTGCCTGACCAAGGTGCCGATCGTGCGGTGGAGCAGGGGCACACACTACCATGCGGCGCAGCACACTCTCAGCAAGGTGCGGTTCAGCGAGCTCCGCGTCGCTCTGTTGCACTTCAAATTTGTCTGGGGCTTCCAGCAGAAATCGGCGTCCTCTTTGGGCGAGAACGCGCAGCTCAAGGAAAAGACGCTCGAGGAGCGCGCCGCCTATGTGGAGGCCCTGGAGCGCAATCCGAAATTGTCGCTGCGCAATGATCGGTCTGTCCGCTACCGTGGCGAGAGCGGGCAACTCGTGGAACTCGGCTGGATGAAATCCTCGCACCGCTACGCCCAATACGTCGCAAAAACGGCTAAGCCGCGGTTACACGAAACCGCGGCCACCTGATCTGACGATTTACTGTGCCGGAAGGTGCGGCCGGCGTTATCCGCCGTAGCGACCGCCGCCATCTCCACCAGGGCCGTCGCCGCCGTCCGCCGCAAACTGCGACAGGCTGTTGAGGGCCAGCGCTTTGCAAGCCGTCGGCGCATTCGGATATCGGTGCAGATAATCCTCGAGCGCCTCGATTGTGCCGATCTTGAGAGCCTGCTCGCAGGCGAGCTCTGCTTCCTTGACCGGAGCAACCTCAATCTGCGCCTGAGCCACGTTGGAAAACGCGACACTCAACCCAAGCAGGCTAAGCCCACCCAAAAGTAGCGATTGGACCTTACGCATAACAAACCCCCGTCCTCTATACACCCCATAGCTTCTTGATAATATTAGTTTGTTAGCAATTTGTCAACCATAACGGCATAACGCTCTATGACGCCGAGAGGCTTGTTGGGAGCCCGCCGCGGTTAACCTAAACCACGGCCGCGTCCGCCCGTTGGGGGCCGCGCTTAGTCGCTGAAAAGCATCAGTTTTCTGAAGAAGGCATTGGTCGGAAAACCATTGGGCATTCCGGCGAAGCGAACCGCGACAACGATCGAAAGCGGCATCTTGCGGCGCGCGCGCAGCGCCACCGTCAAGGTGTGGCGCGCGAACTTGTCCCGCACGGTCGTCCAGCCCGAAAAGACGATCGTCTGCGCCGCGGTATCGCGCTGCCAGTCTATGATCTGGTCGGGGCGGGCGAGAGCCAGGCCGAAGTCGATTGCCGGCGCGTCGGCATGCGCGACTTCGACTGTTGCCTCCAGCCTGCGGAAGAACGGCGGAAATTGATGATCGAGCGATGCGGCGACTGAGCCTTCCGCATGCGGGCGCAGGAATATCCCCCCGCCATCTCGCGCCACGAGAAGCAGCGGAAGATCCGAGACGCGCGATGTGAGCAGCCTGGCGCTCTTTAGCGCTTGATAGGCGAGACTGCGCGAACCGCCGGCCCATTCAACCTCTTCGGCGGCATCTTCACCTGTTTTGGCGGGGGCCCGTTCAAGCAAGATCGCCGCTGTATCGGGGCGACCGGTCGAGGAGGCGATAGCAGCAAGTCTCTCGACGGCTGCATCGCTGTTCGGTTCGAGATCGCAGAGCTCGAGATACTTTCGGTAGGCGGGAATGTATCTCAGGTTCTCGCGTGCGCTGTCGATTTCGGACCGCGCCGTGTTCTGGGCGATGGCCAATTGATAGAGCGAGCGAGCATCGTCGAACCGGTGCGACCCGAACGTCTCGATGACCGGGCGGCGGTTGTCGTACCAGTTCGAGGTGCGGAACATTCCGTCCGGTTTCGAGCGGTACCAGTAAAGCGGCTTTGGAATTGGCCTGATCTTCAGCCCGGCAAGCGAAGCTCGCGCAAAGAATTCCCAGTCGTGCATCGCATAACCAGGCTCTTCGGTCAGAAACCCGATCTGGGAGAAGACCCCCCGGCGCATCATCGCATTGGCGTCGCCGTAGACATTGTGGATCAGGCCAAGTGCGTCGGGACCGCCGAGCGGCAGATACTGGATCAGCCCGTCGGCCCGGTCCGCGGGAACGAAATCCTCATAGAAGATCAGTTGGAACGCGGTGCAGATGTCGGCACCCGATGCCGCCATGGCGCGGACGAAATGGTCGACGGCCTCCGGAAAAAGCGCGTTGTCGTCATCCACGAACAGGATGAGTTCGCCGCGCGCGGCGCGCACGCCTGCATTTCGCGCGGCGCCAAGATGCTTGTGTGGCCGGCGCAAGATGCGCCAGCCGCGCTGGCGGAACGTCGGCGCCAGCGCATCCAGCAATCGCCTTGCTTCATCCTGGTCGCTGCCGTCATCGACCAACACCAGCTCGAGCCTGTCGTAGGTTTGCGCCTCGATCGCCGCGATCGCCTGTTTCAGAAAGAGCGGCCGATTGCGATGGGCCATGACGATCGACACCAGCGGCGATGTCGGGGCCTGCCGGCGTTTTTTCCGCGCCGGCGGCGACGCATCGCGCGTGTCCAGCCAGGCCTGCCGGCACCGGCCAAGCATGTCGATCCGTCGCGGCCGTGGCGGCTCGTCGAGAGCGGCAAGGACCGACCGGGCCAACTGGCCGGCTTCGGGCTCGGCCAATTGAGGTTGCCTCGTCTCTGCGTCCCATGTCTCGGCATTGGCGCCGACATTGGTAGCCAGGAATGGCAGCCCTGCGGCGATGCATGCGGCGACGGCGGCGCCGGTCGACGCGGCGAGCGAGGGTATGACCGCCAGGGCGCCGTGGCGCTCGACATAGTCGAGCTTTGCATTGAGATCCGCGGCGGGCAAAAGCTTGAGCTTGAACGGCCATTTCTCGGCGCGGCGCACAAGCAGTCCGCCGCTGTGCTCGCCCATGATCTTTCCGAACGGAGCGAATGCCGTAACGGTCAGTCCTGCGGGCGCCGACGGCGCGAGCAGGTCCAGCGCATCGCAAAGCAGCGTCAGGCCATCGCGAAACCGCGCTCCGGAGAAGACGGCGAGTTCCCGAGCGTTCTCGCGTCTGGGCGCCGGCTGCGCGCCGGCCCGGCCGATGCCGGCTGACAGCGGCAACATCGGCATCACTGCCGCCTTGCGGACCTTCCAGCCTTTCGACAGCATCCACCTGCGCAGCGTGGCGGAGGCACAGATCGTCCTGTCGGCCATCTCGGCGCAATATCTTTCCATATAGGCGATGGCGATCGCCTCGATGCTTTCCATCAAGGCCTTGTCGGCTTCGTGCACCCACTCTTCCGGGGCGTGGGCGAAGACAATGATCGGCGGAGGTGCAAAGGCCGCGGTTTCGGCCGCCAGCAGCGTGTAATAAGCCAATCCGCCCTCGAGGGGCGCATAGACCAGATCGTGATTGGACCGTTCGAGATAATGCAGCAGCGCCGCGGAGCGGCTCTCGGGCGTCGTCAGCGAGGGAAGCAGCTGATCGGACCTGTCGAGAACCTCCAGCTTGACCGAGGCGGCCTCGAACTCAGCCCGATGCGCCGCCGCCTCGTCCGTGGATGGCGCGTCCCGGCCGGCGACCCACAACAGGGTCACGTCGTCTCCGTTTTCGGCGAAGAGCCTGGCAAGCTCGCCGGGCGCCGTGGTGTCGTCGATGTCGGCGTCGCGCCGGATAGCTTGCGTCACCACGCAGATGCGGCGACGCCCGCCATCCGGTCCCAACGGCTTGTTCAGCTTGCTCTCGACCGCCATTGCAGCTTCCCTTAACCCAACTCCGCTAACAATTTTTTGCGCGCTCCCTGCCTTCTCGCCGCGCCGGATTTACTTTTCAGTGATCATCCTTCTGCGCCATTGGTAAACCAAGGCAATCAAGCAGTTCCTAAAAAGGCTGTGCAATCAACCGACTGTTACAAGTTTATCGACGCGGCATAACCAATCTTTACGCCTCCCGGCTAATCGTTCACGGCATATCAGGAGGCGCAAATGAAAACGACGGTGAAGTTTATCGCTGCGCTCGGTTTGATGGGCGCGATGGTTTCGGCGGGCTCGGCAGGGGAGTTGCTGCGTCCGCGCGTCAATCTCGGCACCGCCAACGTCAAGACGATCAGCGGCGATCGCGGCGGCTATGTGATCGACTATGCCATCCGTGCCTTGAAGCTGCAGCGCAGTGGCGGTTTCGTGCGGTTCAATGGCGCGTGCGACTCGGCCTGCACGCTCTATCTGTCGATGCCCAGGAGCAAGATGTGCGTCACGCGCAACGCATCGTTCGGCTTCCATTTGCCCTATGGCGCCGGAGCGCGCGGCAATCAGGTCGCCGCGAACTTCATGATGAAGAACTATCCCGGCTGGGTCCGCGGATGGATCGCCAAGCGCGGTGGGCTGAAGAACTCCATAGCGACCATGACATACGCGGATGCGAGCCGCTTCCTCCCGACTTGTCCGTCCGCGCAGCGTTTGACCATTGCGAGCCTGAGCCCGACGCGCCTGCGCGGCGGCTGATACTCGAAGCTGGTGCTCTGGTAGCGATGACGGCGGGTGCCATGCGCCCGCCGTCATCGATTCACACGGCCGCTCGCATTTGAACCAAAAGCTCATTTGTGTATCTTCGGGCGTGTCTTCATCCTGTTGGGCGTGGGCGAATGCAGTCTTGCCAAAAGTTCGTGCTGATCGCTTCGCCAAGAACCGGCTCTCAAGCGCTCAATCGCCATCTCAACCAGTATGACGGGATGGTCATGCACGGCGAAGTTTTCAATCCGAACTTTGTCGGTTTGCGCCCTGACTACCACGAGAAGATCGATCTGCCGCGCGAGCGGGTCGATCTGCGAGATGCCGAGCCGGAGCGGTTCATCGCGCGGATTTTCGACGATCCGTCGGCCCGCTTTGTCGGATTTCACATATTTCCCGACCAGACGCGCCCGGCCATGCTGCCCGTGCTGGAAGACGAAAGCGTCAAGAAGCTTTGGCTCGTCAGGAACCCGATCGCGTCCTTCGTCTCGCTGCTCGAAGCGGAAGCATCCGGAATATGGATGGTCCACGCCGCCGATCCGGCCCCAGCCGACAGCCCCAGGAAGAAGGTGTATTTCGACATAGACCGGTTCAACGGGTTTCTGCGCGAGCTCAACCTGTTTCGCGCAAAGATCAGATCCGTGCTGTTCGAGACCCGGCAGCCGTATTTCCCGATCCACTACAGCGACATCGCCGATCCGCTGGTTGGCAATGCGATCATTGCCTATCTCGGCGGCTCCCAGCGCCTGGACCATTTCCGGACCGAGATCCTGAAACCGCCGCAGCGGCCCTTCGTCGACCGCATCGAGAATTACTGGGAATTCGTGACCTATTTCAGGGCCGCCTCGACGGACGACCTGTATGCGTTCGGCTGACGTTTCACCCGCCGCCAATCGGCAAACCCATTGTCGTTCAATAGGTTCGGTTAACCAGTTCTGAAGAGACATGGTTAACGCACATTTGATTTTGTTGACTCTTTTTTAGCCCAGGCTGATTCTGCGGCGGGGGTTTGAAAGCTGTCGGCTGTGGTTTCCGGCCGGAGCGCAAGCTGGCGGCGGGCAATTGCATGAGTATCGGCGGCAGTACGGGATCGGCGAGCCGATCTGAAGGCGGCCACACGAGATCGAGGACGAAGCCGGCATCGGCGCGGGACCTGCGCTTCCGACGCCTATCCCCGCGCATTGTTTGCACGAGCCTGGTGTCGTGGTTGCTGCTAGGGATCTACCGCGGCGTCATCGTCGATCCGCAACCGGCATTTCAGGGTGTTCTGGCGTCCATCCCTGCGGGATTGGCGGCGAGCTATTACGACCTGATCCTTATCGCATCGCTGACGGCGGCAACGCTGGTCCTGCTCTTCCTCGCAAAGCCAAGCCGGCTCGCATCCGCGGCGATCGTCTTGCTTTTCTATCTCGTCGTCGCCGTGTCGCTGGCCTGGGGCTTTGCCAATATCAACCTTGTCAAGATGCTGGGCGAGCCGTTTACCTTCCAGTGGCTGGTCTATGGTGACTTTTTGCAGAATGCCGACGCCAAAAGCGCGATGGGCGACGCCCTCAACGTTAGGGATGCAGCGATCCTTTTCGGGTCCATCATTCTGGTGCTGGTCCTCGGTTACGCTGCAGGCAGGTTGTGCCAGCGGCTGAGTTCCGCGGGTCGCAAAGCGTTTCTCGTCGCGTTGGTTCTGGGCGTTGGCGCAGGCCTGGCCGGCAGCGGCTATCATGTGCGCGCCCAGGCGCTGCCGGCGTCCAAGATCGACAATCCGATCGTGTATTTCGTTCAGTCGGCGTGGTTCAGCTCGACGCCGGTGACGTTTGCGATGAGCGCCGCCAGCAATGATCCCGATGTCGCCAGCGTCGGGGAGCGTCCGGCGGAAACGTCAAGTTTTAAGGCGCCGGCACCAAATCCGGTCAAGAACGTGCTGATCTTCATGATGGAGTCGGTGCCGTCGAAATACGTCGAGACCTTTGGCGGCCAGTATCCGGTCACGCCGAACATAAAGAGCTATGCGGCCGGTTCCATTCGGTTCGACAAGATCTATGCGCATGCGCCTTCCACGCACTACTCGATCTTCTCGTTGCTGACCTCGATGTACAACGACATCTCATTCTATGGGATGACCGCCAAATATCCGTATCTGCCGCTGGACACGATCTCCAACACGCTGTCCAGGCACAATTTTCGCACCGGCTTCTTCTGGAGCGCGGATTCCCGTTTCCAGCGGGTGGACGAGTTTCTGCTCAACAAGGGACTGGACGTCATCCAGGATTATCGGGGGCAGAAATGCGCCACCCCGACCTTCAAGCTCAGCTCCGAGCAGTGGAAGAACATGGACTACAACAGCGATCTGTGCACCGCACAGTCGATCATCGAGTGGATGAACAAGGATTCGCAGAAGCCGTTCTTCGGCATAATGTTCACGGCGATGACCCATTATCCGTACATCACCGGCAGCCCGATGTTCTCGAAGATGGTGCCTTCCGCCAAGGACATTGGGCCGGTGCGCTACGTCGATGACGAAAAGTTCAATGCCTATCTCAACGCCTTGAAGGTCGGCGATGCCGCGTTCGGTGAAATCCTTGAATCGCTGAAACAGTCCGGCAAGCTCGATTCGACGCTGGTCGTCGTCCTTGGCGATCATGGCGAGGCGTTCGGCGAGCATGGCGACTACATCCATGCCACCGCGATCTACGACGAGAACGTCCACATCCCGCTGATCATGATCAACAAGCACCTTTTTCATGGCGAGGTCGCGCATCCGGTTGGCGGCATCATCGATGTCGCTCCGACGATCATGGATATACTGGGATTGCCGTTGCCGCAGCAGTGGCAAGGACGCAGCCTGTTCAGCGAGCAACGGCCAGACAAGACCTTCTTCTTCAATCCCTGGGCCGGCTCCTTGCTCGGCTATCGCGAGAATGATCGAAAGGTGATTTTCAATGCCACCACCGGCAAGGTCGAGGAATACGACCTCAAGGCCGACCCCGGCGAAAGGACGAACCTTTTCAATGAGAGCTCGAGCGATCGAACGACCCTGCTGCAGCCGATCTCCGGATGGGTGCAGTCGCAAAAGCGGCGCGTAGCCACCCTTGTCGGCAACGCTGCCCAGGACGCAGGGCACTGCAGCGCCACAAGCTTGGAGATCGACGCGGCCGGCACCGATTACCAGGGGGCGCCTCACTTCGAGGTTTTCGCGGACGGCAAACGTCTTGCCGAAATCGCCGTCCAGGGCAAGCACAGCGCAGCGTCGACGGCCGAAGCCCGCGTGGCGGAACTGACGGAGGCGGCCATCGGCGCGCAGCCGTTCCGCATCGACCTCAGCGGCGTGCCCAACCCGAAATCGATCGAAGTGCGCTATGTCAACGACCAGTGGGCCGGAGACGGCTTACCCGGCGATCGCAACCTGTTCATCAAGAGCATCAAGGTGAACGGGCAGTTGGTGCCCAACGGCAAGCTGCACGTCGACGAGCAATCCCACGGCTACACCGACGACAGCGGGACCGCCATGTACACCAACGGCTCTCTTTGGGTCAGCGGACCGTTTATCGAAGGATGCATGTAGGGCAGGCATCGGCGGCAGCGCTTCGCTTTACTGCTTCCCCTCCGGCCGCCATTCCTGCCGGTACCAGTCGACGAACTTCGCCAGTCCTTCCTCGATCGGCACTTTCGGCTTGAAGCCGAAGTCGCGCTCCAGCGCGCTAGTGTCGGCATAGGTCTTCTCGACCTCGCCGGGCTGCATGGGCAGGTTTTCGCGGATCGCCTTGACGCCGAGCAGCCGTTCCAGCGTCTCGATAAAGCGGCCGAGATGCACCGGCTGGCTGTTGCCGATGTTGTAGATCCTGTGGCGTTCGCCGCCGGCCGCCGGCGGCTTGTCGAGAACCGCGATGATGCCGTCGACGATGTCGTCGACATAGGTGAAGTCGCGCCACATCTCGCCATGGTTGAAGACGCGGATCGGCTGGCCGGCCAGCATCGCCTCGGTGAAGATCCAGGCGGCCATGTCCGGGCGCCCCCAGGGTCCGTAGACGGTGAAGAAGCGCAGTCCGGTCTGCGGCAGGCCAAAGAGATGCGAATAGGTCGAGCTGATCAGTTCGTCGGCCTTCTTGGTCGCCGCGTAGATCGACACCGGATTGTCGACGCGGTCGGTTTCAGCGAACGGCACCTTGGTGTTGCCGCCATAGACCGAGCTCGAAGAGGCATAGACCAGATGCTTGATTTCGGGCGATGCGCGGCAGAGTTCCAGCACCTCCAGATGGCCGGCGATGTTGGCGTGGATATAGGCACGCGGATTTTCGAGCGAATAGCGCACGCCCGCTTGGGCGCCGAGATGAACGATGCCGCTCACCGGCGTTCCCTTGAGCTTCGCCGCCAGCGCGCTCGGCTCGGCGATGTCGAGTTGATGGAATGAAAACCCCTTTTGGCCGGAAAGTCTGGCCAGCCGCGCCGCCTTCAACGCCGGATCGTAATAGGCGTTCATGCTGTCGACGCCGACAACGGCGTCGCCGCGCGCGAGCAGGCGCTGGCAGACATGGCTGCCGATGAACCCGGCGGCTCCGGTCACGAGGATGGTCATGCGCGGACCTCGGGTGAGGGCAGGGGCGGGATCATTTCCGTCGCGGGCCTTTCTTGGCTTCCGCGGGCGGGCTCGGCCGGCGCCAGCCATCGCCTTCGCCATGCGCGGGCTGCGGGCGCGCCACATAGGCCAGCGCGCCGTTCGATTCGAAATAGACGCGCGACAGCATCTCGGCGAGCACCCCCGACGTCACCGCCTGCAGCCCGGCGATAACCAGGAAGAAGCCGGTGAACAGCATCGGACGCGTTCCGATATCCTGTCCGAAAAACACCTTCAGGGCAAATAGATAGGCCAAGATCAGCGAACCGAGCACGCCGAGCACGATGCCGATGCCGCCGAAGAAATGGCCGGGCCTAGTGCGGTAGCGCATGAAGAAGAACATGAAGACGAGGTCGAGCACCACGCGGAAGGTGCGCGAGATGCCATATTTCGACTGGCCGTGGATGCGGGCGTGATGCGTCACCACTTCCTGGGCGATGCGGCGCGGCGTCGTCACCGTCGCCAGCCAGGCCGGGATGAAGCGGTGCATTTCGCCGTAGAGCCTGACGCTGCGGATGACGCTGCCGCGGAAGACCTTCAGGCTGCAGCCATAGTCCTTCAGCCGCACGCCGGTGACACGCGCGATCAGCGAGTTGGCGATGCGTGACGGCAGCCGGCGCATCCAGAAACCTTCCTGGCGATCCTTGCGCCAGCCGGCAACGAGGTCGAGATCCTCGGTCAGCAGGCGATAGACCATGCGCGGTATGTCGAACGGGTCGTTCTGCAGGTCGCCGTCGAGCGTTGCGATGACGTCGCCGCGGGCGATGTCGAGGCCGGCCTGCATGGCGGCGGTCTGCTTGTAGTTGCGGACCAGCTCGACGGCATGCACATGCGGGCCGTATTGCGCCGCGAGCCGGCGGATCTCGTTCGACGTGGCGTCGGTGCTGCCGTCGTCCACCAGCACCACTTCCCAGGGCTGGCTGTAATTCTCCATCGCCTGGTGGATGCGCACGAGCAACGGCTCGACATTGTCGGCCTCGTTGTACATCGGAACGACGATGGAAAGCTTGTGCTCGGGCATGACCGCGCCGGCGGGCAGTCCCGATTGAGGAATGGGAAGCATGTCCATGGTGGTCATTTCCTTGCGGGTCTCGTGGCCGGGTCCTCCGGCGCCGTTGATTTGGAGGGAAACAGCCAGGCGATCGCGCCGGTGGCGACGGCCGAGCAGAGGATGAAGAGATGCAGCGCCAGCGCCGCCTGCAGGCCGTCCTTCATGGCGATGCCGGAATAGAGCAGCGCCGCCGCCGCACCCGCCTCGTAAGTGCCGAAGCCGGCGACGCCCTGCACCGGCAGGATGGCGGCGGCCTCGGCCCCGACGGCGCCGGGAAAGGCGCTCTGGAAGGAGGTGCCGAGCAGCATGGCGAGCAACCATCCCTGCACGGCAAGCTTCAACGTCCAGTTGGCCACCGTCCACCACCAGCCGTAGCGGGAGCGTCCCGTGGCCTCGGTGAAGATGTCGCGCAGCTTGCCGAGCTTCGAGACGATGCTGCCGCGCCCGGCCCAGTCGTGCGGCGCGCGCGCCCAGCGCGGCAGATACCAGGCGACGGCAACCAGCGCCGCGATGCCGGCTGCCCGTAGCGCCGGATGGAGGCTCGGCCAGACCAGGCAGGCGAGCACGCCGACGACGAAGGCGTCCTGCAACCTGAACCACAAGAGCGAGGCGCCGGCGCGTACGATCGAGATGCCGAACACCTTCCGCAAAAGCAGCGGGAAGGCGGTCTCGCCGCCGCGGAACGGCACCACGTTGATCATGGCGTTGTGGATCAGGATGACGCGCAGGCAGGCGCCGAAGCGGCCGTTCACCTCGTCGCGGAACTCATCGCAGACCCGCAGCGCGCGCAGCACATAGGTGACGAACAGCGCCACCGTCACCGCCGCGAACGCGCCGGGCGTGATGCTGGCGAAGGCGTCGCCCACCATCTTCCAGCGCGAGTCGCCGGCAAGCCATGCCAGCAGCGCCAGGGTGATGATTATCGAGAATGCTCGCTTCAACCAAGTCTCCGAATGGCGTATCGACCGCCGCATTCCGGGTAATTGCTTCGATTTCGAAATCCGCCGCGCGGCCGGGGATCGCTCTACGTCGCCGGTTCTATTGCCGGGTTCCAACAGCTTTGCGGGGGCGCCAAAATTCTGAGCCTTGCCTGGCCTGCGGCCCGTTCAACGTTTCTGCTCCATCATAAGCGGCCGATCCTATAGACCAGCGGCTTGCTCAAATCCACAAGCTTGGCGCGGCCGCGATCCCCGTCCGCAGGCGATCCTGCCTCGCCGCGACGGCAAGGTTGACAGCGTTCCTCGAGCCGCAGTTAATATCACGCGGGGGCGGTAACTGCATGTTGGGATCGAAGGCCCAACCTGAGTGGTGACGCCAGATCGAAAGGCGACATCCGACATGTTATCGCTCATCATGCCTGCAGCTCTAAAAATATCGCCATCCAAACCAGCAAGGGGCGTGAGGCGCCACCGGTCTGCGCGGCGCGCCGGCCTGATGCTGCTCCTCCTCTGCGGCGGCGTGACGCCGACCGGCATCGCTCACGCAGCCGGCGCTCAGTCCCCCGCGGCGGCACAGGCGGTCACCACGCCGACGGCGTTTGAACTGCAGTTGTTCTATGCCGACCGCACCTGGAACTGGGAGGACGGAGCCGCCTATTTCGCGCAGGACAGGCGCATGCGGGCCTGGACGTCCAAGCCTGATTCAATTTCCGTCGCCGAAGGCACATGGCATCTCAGCAATGACGGCAAGATGTGCATGGAGCTCGTCTGGCGGTCCTCGGCCTATGCCGCGAAACCCATTCGCACCTGTTTCAGCCATCGCGTCCGGGATGGGAAAGTCGAGCAGCGTAAGGATCCGGATGGCCGGTGGTACAGCTTCAGGCACCCTTCGGAGAAGCCGGCGGACGAACTCAAGAAAATTCAGGCGGGCGATACCAGGAGCGCCGATTTCGAAAAGGCCCAGAAATTGGTCGATTCCAAGAGCTAAAGCATGTCTCCCGAAAGTGTGCAGCGGTTTCGGGACAAAGACATGCTTAAAATCAAAGACCTAAAGCATGTCGCGTGAAAAAGCATTCACGCGACCTGCTTTAGAGGCTCGCTGAGGAGAGCCCTCATCCCAACCCAGCGAGCCCGCGCCCCGACACATTACTCACAGGGACGACTGCCAGCCTTGCCGGCTGACGTTTTTTCGCGGCGTCCGCGCCGCGCGGCGCGCGCTTTGCGCGCGAAGCGGTGGCGGGCGCGTTGAAAGACATTGGCGTCGAGGCCGCAGCAAGCCCGAAGAATGGCGCTGCCGTCCTGACGATGGTGTCGATGTCGGAATTTTCCGCCACGAAGCCCAGCGTCTCGCGCGCCAGGCCGGGATCGGCAAAAAGCCCGGCCGGGTCGCCGGGCCGGCGCGGCTTGTACGTGACCGGAACGGACCGCGACGTGATGCGCCCGACAGCCTCGAGGATCTCCTTGATCGAAACGCCCCGGCCGGTGCCGAGATTGACCGCGAGGCTCTCGCCCCCCGCTTCCAGATGCATCAGCGCCTTGACATGCGCGCGGGCGAGATCGCTGACATGGATGTAGTCGCGCACGCAGGTGCCGTCCGCCGTCTCGTAGTCGGCGCCGAAGACCTCGATCGTCTCGATCATCCCGGACGCCGCCATCAGCACGCGGGGGATGAGGTGGGTTTCGGGCGTATGCCACTCGCCGAGCTCGCCTTCGGGATCGGCGCCGCAGGCGTTGAAGTAGCGAAGGATCGCGTAATTCATCCCATAGGCCGAGGCATAGTCCCTGATGATCTCTTCGCCCATCAGCTTGCTGCGGCCATAGGGGCTGATCGGCTTCTGCGGGCAGGCCTCGCTCACCGGCAGTGCTTCCGGCACGCCGTAGGTCGCGCAGCTCGAGGAGAAGATCACCTTATCGATGCCGTTTGCCCGCGCCGCATCAAGCACGGCGATCGTGCCGCCGACATTGGTCGAGTAATAATCCGCCGGCTCGCTGACCGACTCGCCGACATAGGCAAGGGCGGCGAAGTGGACGATCGCCTGCGGTCTGTAGGTGTCGATCGCCCGCTGCAATGCTTCACGGTCGCGGATGTCGCCGACGACCAGCGGCCCCCAGGCGACGGCTTTCTCGTTGCCGCGGCTCAAATTGTCGTAGACCACCGGCAGGTAGCCTGCAGCCGACAGCAGCTTGCAAGCATGGCTGCCGATGAAGCCGGCGCCACCCGTCACCAGAACGGGGCGGCGGGTCGTCATGCCGTTGCCTCCCTGACGGATGCGTGGACGCTGCGCGGAACGACAAACCGGCGGCCGCCCAGGAGGGCGTCGAAATAGGCCGTGGTATTGGCGAGCCCTTCGCTCAGCGCCACCTTCGGCTCCCAGCCGAGATGCTGCCTGGCAAAGGAGATATCGGGCTTGCGCTGCCTGGGGTCGTCGACCGGCAACGGCCTGTGCACGATGCGCGAGGGTGAATTCGTATAGTCGATGACCAGCTCGGCCAATTCCATGATGGTGAACTCGACGGGATTGCCGAGATTGACCGGGTGCTGGGGTGCCGCCGCGGCGTTCATCAGGCGCACGAAGCCTTCGATCAGGTCGTTGACGAAGCAAAAGGAGCGCGTCTGCGCGCCGCTGCCATAGACGGTGATGTCGTCGCCGCGCAGCGCCTGGACGATGAAGTTCGACACCACGCGGCCGTCGTCGGGCTGCATGCGCGGGCCATAGGTATTGAAGATGCGCGCGACGCGGACATCGATGCCGTATGTCCGCGAGTAATCGAAGAACAGCGTCTCGGCCGAGCGCTTGCCCTCATCGTAGCAGGAGCGCGGGCCGTGCGTGTTGACGTTGCCGAAGTAGCCTTCCGGCTGCGGATGCACCAGCGGATCGCCGTAGACTTCGGAGGTCGAGGCCTGGAAGATCTTGGCGTTATGGCGCCGGGCGAGCTCCAAAAGGTTGATCGAGCCCAGCACGCTGGTCTTGAAGGTGTGGATCGGATCGGCCTGGTAGTGAGGCGGAGAGGCGGGGCAGGCGAGGTTGTAGATCTCATCCACGGCGAAGTCCGCCGGCAGTTCGTCGACGATGTCGTGCTTGATGCAGGTGAAGGAGGCGTCGCGCGCTATGGCGGCAAGATTGTATTTTTTGCCGGTGTGGAAATTGTCCAGCGCGATGACCTCATATCCATCGGATACGAGTCTTTGGCACAGATGAGAGCCTAAAAATCCCGCTCCGCCGGCGACCAGAGCGCGCCCACGATCGGCACGCCTCCGCCCCGGGTTGGTGCCCAGCTTCAGAACCTTGATGACCCTACCCATGCCGCCCTCATACCCGCACACACACATCACCCTTCCGGGCCGGGGCAACCGCGTTGCCCGACCAGGTGAAAATCACGGCGATCCCTCCGCATGCGCGGAATCGCCACAACCGATGTGTTTTTTATGAGTTCGCGGGGTCGTTGCCGTACGGCTTATTTGCTGCCGCTCAGCGTCCCTTTGCCCCTAAGTCGCGATCCACGAATATGGTTGCCACCACCGCGGACTGCTCGCCCAAATTGCACACCCAACACATACAAAGATATACCTAGGAACTGATTAGTCAACAAAATTAGCATTCTCTTAACCTAGCGCGTTTACGATTGGTTAATCTTACGGGGCAAGTCCGGCCGCTGCCGGGCGGCGGCGCTATCACCCGCCGGTTGCAGATTCCGGGAGGCAGCCAGCGCCGACGATCGTCATGTTCACGGCAAAAAAACATGGCCCGCAAATCCGCGGGCCATGCCGTCTCCTCCGGGCCTTTGCCGCGGGGTTCTACTCCCACCCATCTCCTTCTTGAACGTCTCGAAATCGACCTGCATGCCGTTGAAGACGGTGCTCCAGTGGCGCGTGAGCGCCGCCATGGCGACAGCCTCCTGGATCTCCTCGTCGGTGGCGCCGGCGCGCTTGGCGTCCTGCGTGTCCGACCAGATGCAATAGCTGCAGGGGATCTGCGCCGCGACCGCCAGCGAGATCAGCGACTTCACCTTCGGCGGCAGGCCCACGCGCCGGGCAGACCGGCTTTCGGGAACTGTTTGACGAAGCTCGGCACGCCGCCCATGGTCGATTGGATGTCCTTGATGGCGGCGTCGTAGTCGTCGGTGCGGGCA
The DNA here is from genome assembly GCF_003863365.1 of Mesorhizobium tamadayense. Taxonomy (GTDB): domain Bacteria; phylum Pseudomonadota; class Alphaproteobacteria; order Rhizobiales; family Rhizobiaceae; genus Mesorhizobium; species Mesorhizobium tamadayense. Next base: position 188,909 of record NZ_RQXT01000004.1, read on the forward strand.
GGCGCCGAGGTCAACATGGCCGCAAACGTGGCGACGGCGGCGAGCAGCGAGGCGGAACGAAGGCAGGAATGCGCGCTGCGGACGATGCGAATGACTGACATGGTTTTTCTCCTCTGGTCTTTGTTAGCCTTACGATGTAAGGTATCTGGAAAAATTGAACCTTACAGTGTAAGTGGTCAAGCAGCGCCATGGACAAACCGATCACGAAAAAGCGAGCACGCGGAAAACTGTCCCGCGAGATGATCGAGGACGCCGCCTTCGAGGTGATCGAAAGCGAAGGCCTCTCCGGCTTTTCGATGCGCAAGCTCGCCGCCAGGCTCGGCTGCGAGGCGATGAGCATCTACCATCACTTCCCCTCGCAGGCGCATCTCTACGAGGCGCTGGTCGATCGCCAGATGAGCGGGCTCGTGATCCCCGATGACAGCCTGCCCTGGCGCGAGCGGGCCCGCATCGGCCTGCAGGAATTCCGGCGTGTGGCGACCGAGCATCCGGCCTTCGCGCCGTTCATCGTCGTTTACCGCATGAACTCGCCGCCCTGCCTTGCCAAGCTGAACGCCATCATTGGCCTGTTCGAGGACGGCGACTTCGGGCCCGAGCTCAGCGCTCGTATGTTCCGCGCCGCCAGCTACTACCTGATGGGCGCGATCCTCGACGAGACTGCCGGCTACGCCAAGGGGCCTTCGGCGGTCACCACGGTCAGCGACGAAGACCTGGCGCGCGACTATCCCAGTGTCGCGGCCGCCGGCGCCTATTTCGGCGCCGCCGGCTTCGACAAGACTTTCGAGCTTGGCCTGGAGATGTTTCTGGACGAGATGGAGCGGCTCCGCGAAGCTGCCGGAAGCGAAACCGCGCAAGGTGGCGGCGATCGCGGTCAGACGAAGAAATAACCAGGACTTGCGATGCGCTTCCTCTCGGTTCTCGTTCTCATCGCCGGTGCCGCCATCGGCATCTTCTATCCCTGGGCGATGAGCAATTTCTCCGGCCACGCGATCGGCACCTGGCGTGTCTACGAGGATGGCCGCTTCCGGCCGGTCACCGTTCAACTCACCGCAAGCGATGCGCCTGTCCGTGTGCTGGTCGACCTCACCGCGCGGGCCGAACGCGTCGCTTCGCAGCAGCGCACGGTGCTCACGCTGACCGCGGCAAGCGGCGGCAGCACGACGCTCGCTTCGACGCTGTCCTTCAACCACACCGACAATCCGCGCCAGGTGAGCCCGCAACTGCCCGACAAGATCTTTCGCGACGAGGCCGGCGTGATCGGGAAGGTCACGCCCGGACCTTACGTCTTCACCGTCGGTCCGGGCGATGCCGACGGCATCGACATGCGCGCCGTCGATCTGATCTTGCGCGCCGGCACCGGTACGATCGACGAGAGGGCGCGGCCGGCCGCCTATGCGCTGATGGGCGTCGGACTTGCCGGGCTGGTGCTCTCGCTGGTCTTCGGCCGCGGCGGAGGTCGTCCGCAGAACCCAAACTCGCAGCCGCCACCGCCGCGCTGGGGCCGCAACGGTTCGCCGCGGTGAGGCCGGCATGAACTATCGCCACGCCTATCACGCCGGCAATTTCGCCGATGTCGTCAAGCATGCCGTGCTCAGCCGGCTGGTCAACTATCTCAAGCAGAAGGACAAGGCCTTCCGCGTCATCGACACCCATGCCGGCATCGGCCGCTACGATCTCGCCTCGGCCGAAGCCGGCAAGACGGGCGAATGGCAGGGCGGCATCGGCCGGCTGCTCGAGGCCGCGTTCGAATCTCAGGCGGCAGCCCTCCTTCGGCCCTATCTGGAAGCGGTGCGCGCGGAGAATCCCGATGGCGGCGTCCGCCGCTATCCCGGCTCGCCACTGATCGTGCGCCATCTCCTGCGCAAGCAGGACCGGCTGACGGCGATCGAATTGCATCCCCAGGATGCGGCGCGGCTCAAAGCCGTCTTCGCCGGCGACTTCCAGGTAAGGGTGATCGAGCTCGACGGCTGGCTGGCGCTCGGCGCGCAGCTGCCGCCGAAGGAGAAGCGCGGCCTGGTCCTTGTCGATCCGCCCTTCGAGGAGGAGGGCGAGTTCGCACGTCTCGTCGAGAACCTGCGCCGCGCGCACCGGCGCTGGCCGGGCGGCATCTATGCGCTCTGGTATCCGATCAAGGACCGCAAGGCGGTCGCCGCCTTTCGCACCGCGCTGAAGCAGACGGGTATTCCAAGGTTGCTCGACATCGGCTTCGAGATCCGGCCGGCCTCGAGCGAACCCAGCCTCGACGGCAGCGGTCTTGTGGTGGTCAACCCGCCTTTCACGCTGGAGGGCGAATTGCGGGTCATGCTGCCGGCTCTGCACCGGCTGCTCGCGGTGGATCAGCGGTCACGTTGGACGATTGATTGGCTGGCTGGCGAGTAGGACGTTCGCGTTATCTTACGCCAGCGCCGATGGCGTCACGCCGGTCAGCCGCCGGCTCTCGCGGATCAGATGCGCCTGGTCGGCATAGCCGGCCTCGATGGCAAGCACGGCGGTTGAGGCATCGCGGGCTTTTTGCTGCAGGCGCCGGAAGCGGTGGAAGCGCAGGATGCGGTCGAGCGTCTTTGGGCCGTAGCCGAAGGCATCCTCGAAGCGCCGTCTCAGCGTCCGCTCGCTCATGTTGAGGCGGCGAAGCAGGAAGGGTATCAGCGGCGTTTCCGGAGGCAGGCCCTGATCTATGACGTGGAAGGCCCTGCCCATCAGCGGATCGAGCGCATCGCGCCCCTCCGTATGCATGCCGACAACATTTTCCAGCTGCCGAACCATGCCGGCGAGGTCGGGCGCGGCCTTGATGCGGCCCAACAGCTCTCGTGCGCGCGTGCCCCGGAGCTCGCCGAGGTCGAGACGCCCGCCGACGATCTCGCCAGCCGGCACGCCGAGCCAGCCGGCGGCGGCTCCCGATCGGAAGCGGAAGCCAATGATCACCGTCCCGGCAGGCGGCTTCTCGATCTGCGGCTCCTTGTCCGGGCCGGCGATACGGAACCGCCCGTCGATCCACTGCAGGTCGATGGTCGCGTCCGGCGTGATGACGATCGGCGGAGCATCGCGTTCCCCCATGCGATGGACCCAGACCGCGGAAAAAGCGCCGGCAAGGCCCGCGGCTACGGGCCTTTCCTTGAAGAAGCCGGTGGACTGAGCCAGTACCGCTTCCATGTTTTTTCCGATCTGCTCTGGCACTCTCTGGCGGATCGACCCGTCGGCCATTTTGGCCGAAATCTTCAATGCCGGTGGCTTCGGCCGTGGCAAAACAGATACAGCCTGCTGGCGCGCCCAGCGCCTCCACCGCGCCGCATCCGGTTTCGGATGTGGTCACGAATATAGAAAGGAGTGAGAGAAATGAAAGCTCGCATCACCGTCCTCACGCTTGGCGTCGACGATCTGGAAGCATCGCTCAAATTCTACCGCGACGGGCTTGGGCTACCGACCGAAGGCATCATCGGCCGCGAGTTCGAGCACGGCGCGGTCGCCTTCTTCGAACTCGCCGGCGGTCTGAAGTTCGCGATCTTCGAGCGCTCGAACATCGCCCATGATGCCACGGTTCCGCAGAGCGGCCGCAGCCCGACCGAGTTCACCATCGGCCATAATGTGGCGAGCGAGGCCGAGGTCGACGCCGCGATGGCCGAGGCCGTCAAGGCCGGCGCGCGCGTGGTCAAGCCGGCGCAAAAAACCTTCTGGGGCGGCTATGCCGGCTATTTCCAGGATCCCGACGATCATCTCTGGGAGGTCGTCTACAACCCCGCATTCATTCCCAAAGACTGAGCTGCGAGAAAGCCCGCGGGAGGCCGACATGCCCATTGATACCGTTCAGGCGATAGGCGCGCTTCTCATCGGTGGCGTGTTCGTTTTCGCCGGCATCGAGCACTTCCTGAAATTCAAGGCGATGAGCGACTATCTGGCGAGCCGGGAATTCCCGGCTCCCGCGCTCATGCTGGCCGCCGGCTCGGCGCTCGAGATCGTCGCCGGCCTGATGCTGGCGCTCGGCTTCGCAGTGCCTTTCGCCGCCGGCGCGCTGGTTTTGTTCACGCTGGCGACGAACGTCATGCTGCTGCGCTTCTGGGCCTGCGAGGAGCCGGAGCGGCAGGTACTGCGCAATGCCTTCCTGATCAACGTCGCCGTCGTCGGCGGACTGCTGGTGGCGGGAACGGTCTGACAACCGGACTGCGCCTGCAACCATCATTTGGGAAACCATTGTCTTCGCAACCGCTTGACCGCCGTCAAGCGAATCCGCACAGTGCGCGCAATCGACCTTGAGAGGCTGTCATGACTCGTTTCGCCCGCTCCGCTCTTGCCGCGCTGATTTCGCTTCTGACGCCCGCTGGCACGTCGCTTGGCTTCACCCAGGCCGCGCACGCCGCCGATCTAGCCGTTTACACCGAGGATGACGGCAGCGTCTGCGGCGAAAGCTGGGTGCTGAGCAAGATCACCGACCGCTTCAACTATCAGGTCCATAACGTGCCGCATCTGCCAGATGTGGCGATCACCGATTTCCATAACATCCGCCAGCATCGCTACCAGCCGTCGAGCGACGAATGGCCGATCGGCCGTCACTATTGCCGCGCCACCGTCAGCCTGTCGGACGGCCGCGACCGCTCGATCTTCTACCTGATCGAGGAAGGCCAGGGCTTCGCCTCGATCGGCGACAATGTCGAGTTCTGCGTCTCGGGCTTCGACCGCTGGATGGTCTATAACGGCCGCTGCCGGGTGCTGCGGTAGTTTTTGCTGGGCGGTTAGGTGGTTTGAGGTTGTCGCGGTTGCGGTCAATCTTTCAGCTCGCTGAAGCCTTCAACCACCTTCTGGACGTGCTCGGGGAGATCGCTCATCTCCAGGACGCGGCGGACCTCGATGACGTCATTTTCCCCGGCCGGGCAGCGCCTCGCCCATTCGATGGCCTCCTCGCGCGAGCGCACATCGATCACCCAGTAGCCGCCTAGCACTTCCTCGATCTCCGCAGGGCTGTCCGGGGAAAGTTTTGAGTGAATCGAAATGCCGCATGTGCATGCCCCGTAAAGCGGGCTTTGTCCGTCTTCTCTCTGGTTGTCGAGACTCAGAAAAGGAACGGGGCATGCGCTTTGCACCTAAATCGCCTATGCGCTGCTGCGCATTGTCGCGCGCACCCGCCGTGTCCCTATTCCGATCTTGAGGTTCACAGAACTGGTCGCTCAATACTTGTTCGGGCGGCGCAAAATGCACACCATCGACAAGCCGCCACCGGTCAATCCAAGCCGGCCAAGAGACCGAGCCTCTCCCAATCAGATGGCCTTCATATATGAATAACCTTCCCCGGACAGCCGTGCGATCTCCGCGAAGGGGCCGTCGGTGACGGCCGGCTAGCATATGACGAACGAAGGTCGGCGGAATCGACGCTGGCGCGAAAATTTAAGCCGATTGACAAAACACTCTGCTACTCCTTAGATATAGACAGACCTGTCTCACCACAAGGCGGCAGCATGACGTCCTCATCACCTTCCGCCAAGCGCCAGCACGTCGTCGATACCGCCTATGCGTTGTTCAGGCGCGACGGCTTTCATGCCACCGGCATCGACCGCATAATCGCCGAGGCCGACATTGCCAAGATGACGATGTACCGCCACTTCCCGGCGAAGGACGAGCTGATCGTCGCCGTGCTGGAGCACCGCGCGGCGCGTTTCGAACGCCAGCTTGACCGGCTGAGGGCGACGGCGGACACCGCGGAGGCGAAGATCGCGACCATCCTGGACTGGCATGAGCGCTGGTTTCGCGATCCGGATTTTCACGGCTGCCTGTTCGCGCATGCGCTCGCCGAGTTCGGCGATCCCGATCACCCGGTGTTCAAGGCCGCCGTCCGCCAGAAGAACGGCTTGCGGGCGCGCATGTGCTCCTTCCTGGAAGCTGAGATGCCGCCGGAGCGGGCCGAGGCCGCCGCGGCGGCGCTGCTGATGCTGATCGAGGGCGCCACACTGATGGCCCAGATGGGCGATGTCGATGCGGCGGTCGACAACGCCCGCAAGGCGGCCTCCGCCATCATCGCCGGCGCGCGGTTACCGCGATGAGCGCGACGGTCGTCGGGCTCGCGCTGTTCGCGGCCATCCTGCACGCCGGCTGGAACGCCTTCCTGCGGACCGGGGCCGACAGGCTATGGACGATTACCGTGATGAGCTTTTCAAGCGCGGCGGCCGCCATTCCTTTCGTGGTTTTCCATCCGCTGCCATTGCCGGCCGCCTGGTTCTATATCGTGCTCTCGGCCGCTCTTCAGGTCGGCTACAGCGTGTTCCTGGTCGCCGCTTACCGGCATGGCGAACTGGGGCAGGTCTACCCGATCGTGCGCGGCAGCGTGCCGTTGCTGGTCACGCTCGGCGGTTTCCTGCTGGCCGGCCAGCGACTTGCCGCGCCGGAGCTCATCGGCGTCGTGCTTGTCGCCTGCGGCATCATGGGTCTGTCGCTCGGGCGGGGCAGGGCATCGGCGACATCGATCCTCTATGCACTGGCCACCGGCGCGATCATTGCCGCTTATGCGACCGTCGACGCCATCGGCGTGCGGGCGACCGGCGACAGCGCCGCCTACACCGCCTGGGTGCTGCTGATCTACAGCATCTTGCTGTCGGCGACCTTTGTCGCTCTGCGCGGCAGGCTCGCCGTCGACCTGCGTTCGTTGGCAACGTGGAAGGCGTTGGGCGGCGGCGTGTTCGCGCTTCTCGCCTATGGCGCGGTCGTCGCTGCCTTCGCGCTGGGGCCGGCCGGGCCGATCACCGCCTTGCGTGAAACCAGCGTCGTCTTCGCGGCCTTCATTGGCCGGCTCTTCCTCGGCGAGGCGCTGACGCCGCGCCGGGTCGGTGCCTGCGCCGTCGTCGCGCTCGGAGCGATCTGCCTCGGCTATCGGCCCTGACGGCGTCGGCCGCTGGCTATCATCACACTCGCGCGCCGCCCTGACCGGACAGGTAAGCGCAGATCAGCTCGCCGAGCTGCTTGTGCAGCTCCGGCGCATCGAGCATGTTGCGCCGCGCCGCATTGTGGATCACGCCCTCGACGGCGGAGGAGAGCACGCGCGCCACGGTCTCGGTATCCTTCAGGCGCCGGCGGTATTGGGCGACGGCCGCCGCATAATGCTCGAGGTAGCGGGCCTGGAACGAGGCATGTGCGGCGCGCGAGCCGCGGTCGCCCGGCGCCTCGTCGAGCAGCACCTGATGCAGCGTCGGGTGGATGCTATGCGCGGCGATCATGCCGCGCACCAGCTCGCGCGCGAATTGCCGGACCGGCTTCTCCTCGGCCGCGGCTTCGCGGATGACCGACAGCACATGGTCGAAGTGGCGGCGCCGGATTGCATCGACAAGGGCGAGCTTGTCGGGGAAATACTGATAGAGCGAGCCGATGCTCACACCCGCAGCCTCGGCCACCTTGTTGGTGCTGAAGCCTGCCCAGCCGATCTCGCTCAGAACGCGAGCACCTGCCTCAATGATCGCCTCGACGGTCGCGACCGAGCGCGCCTGGCGCGGCTCCTTGCGCATGCGCGGAGCTGGCTTTGCAATGCGAGTAGACATCCGGACCGGGTCTCCCGAGAATATAAACAAGATACTCACATTTAACTCCAACGCAAATGGAGCTCGGACAGATGAGTGCCAGGACGTTGCTGAAGAGCCTGCTTGCCTACCAGGCCTGGGCCAATGACGAACTGCTGGAAAAGCTCGGCTGTCTCGACCCGCGCCGCAACGCGAAGGAACGCCATGCCGCGCTCAGATTGATGAACCACATCCATGTCGTGTCGCGGATCTTTGCCGCGCATCTCACCGGCGTTGCACACGGCTATGCCAGCGACAACACCGAGGAGACGCCGGAGCCCGCGGAACTGCGCGCCGCCATGGTGGAGGGCGACCGCTGGTATCTCGACTATCTCGAAACCGTTTTGGAGCGACAGCTTTCGGAGCCGGTGGCCTTCACCTTCACCGATGGCGACAAGGGCTGCATGACCAGGCAGGAGATGCTGACCCATGTCGTCCTGCACGGCAGCTATCACCGCGGCGAGATCGGCCGCATGCTGGCCGGGATCGCGGTCGCGCCGCCCTGGGACACCTATGCCGTTCATCTGCACCGGGCGGAACCTTCGCGCCGCCTGCAGCGCTAGCCTGAGCTGCTTGGTGCCTCAAGTGGTTGAATGCGAGCGAAAAGCTCGCTTTTGAGAAGGCAAGCTGTCGCTGCTTTCTCCGGTTCGGCTCTGCTCCGCCTTGACCTGTAGATCTTTCCACTGGACAAGATGAAGCGGGCGGTTTGGTGTGTATTTCCTATTATGAGCAATGTGCTCACATTCTACGCTCTACGCGGCGCCAAGATGTCTGGATGAACTTGCGATAGAGAGCATCGGGAACTCTCGACGGGGCAATTTCACTTCGACAGGCAAAGATTCGATGTCGATTTTTGCGTCGATGCCCTTGTCAGCGCGTCTGGTGTAACCAAAATTCAATAACTGAAAATCATTGTGTTGCTTCGCTGGCTAGATAGTCGCGAGTCAGATATGCATGAGCACGCCGGGTCACTCACGACCTTGGGCAAAACGCAAGGGGCATCGCATGGCAAAGACAACAACCAAGGCGCCGGCGGCGAAAGCGCCGGCAAAGAAAGCGGCACCGAAGGCTGCCGCGAAACCCGCAGCAGTCAAGAAGGCAGCAGTGAAGAAGGCAGCGCCGAAGGCTGCCGCCAAGGCTCCGGCCAAGGCAGCGGCGAAGCCCGCCGCCAAGAAGCCGGCAGCGAAGGCAGTAGCCAAGCCCGCCGTCAAGGCAGCAGCAAAGCCCGCCGCAAAGGCGGCAGCCAAGCCCGCCGCCAAGAAGCCGGCAGCGAAGGCAGCGGCCAAGCCCGCGGCCAAGGCTCCGATGAAAGCAGCTGCCGCCAAGTCGACGGCAGCGGTGAAGAAGGCAGCGCCTGCAAAGAAGCCGGCCGGCAAGAAGTAATCGTGTAGCTTCGCTTGCCGGAACAAGACAGGTGAGGGCGGGTGCCGTGGAGGCGCCCCTCTCGCCAGTTCGGCTTCGCGGCCAGCGAAGCTGGAGCAAACGCTCCCCCTAAAGCCCTCGGAACTTTGCCAGCGGCAAGAGTTCCGAGGGCTTTTCATGTCTGGCTCCCCAGCGCGTTGTTGCCGGGGCATTGGCTGTGCGGTTTCGGGCCCCTGGCCGTTGCTCTGGCAAAAACATTCGGTCAACAGTGCGCGCGGACAATCAGGAACCCGATCATGCCGAAGCTGCTCTATGCCTCCACCTCTCCCTACAGCTCGAAGGTCCGCATGGCGGCCGCCTATGCCGGCATCGCCGTCGACCTCGTGCCGGTCAGGACGGAGGACAAGCCGGCGGAGTTGATCTCGGCCAATCCGCTGGGCAAGATCCCGGTGCTGGTGCTGGAGGACGGCCGCGCGATCCATGACAGCCGGGCGATCACCCAGCATCTCAACCGGCTGTCGAAGAACGCGCTGTTCCCGCGCAATCCCGACAAGCGGCTGGAGGCCGAAGTGCTGGAGGCGCTGGCCGACGGCATCTGCGACTGCGCGCTGTCGATGGTCTATGAGCGGCGCACGCGGCCTGAGGCGATGGTCTATCAGCCCTGGCTCGACCGGCAGTGGACGAAGATCACCGCCGCGCTCGACCTCATCAACTCCAACCCGCCGAAGCTGCCCAAGAAGATCACCGCCGGCCAGATGGCGCTGCGCGCCACCCTCGGCTATCTGGCGTTGCGCTTCGGCGGCCAGTGGGAAAAGGGCCGCAGTCGGCTGGTCCGCTGGGCCGCGCGCTTCGACGAGAAGTTTCCGGAGCTGAAGGGATGCGTGCCGGGGTGAGGCGCCTCTTTCCTTCTCCCCTTGTGGGAGAAGGTGGATCGGCGCGATAGCGCCGAGACGGATGAGTGGTGCTGGAAGCAATGAGGCGTGTTAAAAGGTGGAAGGGTTTTGATCGCCACCCCGTCAAGGCAGCGATCCGTCCAACACCCCTCATCCGACCGAGCTTCGCTCGGCCACCTTCTCCCACAAGGGGAGAAGGGAGGGCAAATCGCGGAGGGCTGAGCATGGCAAAGTCAGTCGCCACCGGCGCGCCAGATCCCATGGTCGAGCGCCTGCGCGCCGCCCTTGGGCAGCGCGCCTTCACCGAGCAGAAGATGTTCGGGGGCACCTGCTTCATGATCAATGGCAATATGCTGATCGGCACCTCGAAGCGAGGCTTGCTGGTGCGTGTCGGCAAGGACGCGCATGCGGCCGCCGCCGCTCGTCCCCATGCGCGGCCGATGGAAATGGGCGGGCGCTCAATGGAAGGCTATTTCCACGTCGCGCCGGAAGGCACGGCGAGCGAAGCCGATCTCGCCGGCTGGCTCGACCGTGCGCTCGCCTTCGTCGAAACACTGCCGCCGAAGGTCAAATCCGCCAAGGTCGCAAAGAAGCGCGCGTAAGCCGCTGGCCCGCCACCTTCTGGACTGTGATGTGCCAGTATTCGTCGAGCTGGCTTTGGCGAACGCAAGGATAGGGGAGGAAGCAATGGCGCTCGATGGACATTGCATGTGCGGGGCCGTGACCTGGACCTATTCGGGCGATGTCACACGCAACCTGGTCTGTCACTGCGCCGACTGTCAGCGGGCGACATCCGCTCCCTTCACGGCCTTCCTGGGCATGAGGCCTGAGCAACTGGGATGGACGGGCGACATCAGGCACTATGAAAGCAGCCCGAATACGTTTCGCGGATTCTGCCCGTCCTGCGGCACGCGGCTCTATTTCCGCTCGAACAAATGGCTCGACGAGGTCCATGTTCATGCGGCCACGTTGACCGACCCGGGCGAATACCAGCCGCACGCGCAGGTCGTCATGCGCTCCCGGGCGAAATGGCTCGACCAGTTGCAGTCGATCCCGGTCCATGAAGGTTTCCAGCGGGATCCGGCGGACTAACCCTCTGTTGAGAGGCTCCGGCTGGTCGCCAACAGTAGTCGTCCAGACGCCAGCCACAAAAAAAGCCGGGCGCGAGGCCCGGCTTTTCCGTGTCGTGGCTTGGACGACTTAGAACTTCATACCGACGCCGAAGGTGACGCGGTTGTCCTTGGACTTGACGTTGCCAAGAGCGCCAAAATCCTTGTCGCCGTAGTCGGTGTAGCGGTATTCGACGCGGCCGAACACGTTGTCGGTGATCTTGATGTCGGTGCCGACACCGGCCGTCCAGCCGAGCATCGCCTTGCTTTCGTCGGTAGAGGTGAAGCTATCCGTGATCTTCTGGTTCTTGGCGGCGAGACCGCCGGTACCATAGAGCAGGATTTCAGGCGTCACGGAATAGCCGAGACGGGCGCGCAGCGAGCCTTCGAGGCCGCCCTTGGCCTCGATGCCGGCGCTGTCGCCTTTGACGCCATTGTAGCCGATATCGGCTTCAGCGCCGTAGACGAAGTTCTCCTGCTGCCACTGATAGCCGCCGAAGACGCCGCCGATGAAGCCCTTGGTCTTCACATTGACGCCAGCGTCGCGGGCATCGGCATGGCCGCTGAAGCCGTAGCCGAGGCTGATACCGGCATAGGGGCCGGCCCAGGAGGCGACGGGGAGCTCAGCGACCGGGGCGGGTGCCGGCGGCTCTTCCGAAACGACGTCTGCGGCATAGGCGCTACCGCCGAGGGCGAAGAGCCCGAGCGCAACCGCCAACGGCCGCGCAAACTTGAGATTAGCTTGCATTGTTGTTTACTCCTTAAGCCACAAGACACTAGGCTTTTTATGTTCACGAATGCCCCGGCCCGTCCGGGGGGATAAACGGGCCTGGCGCTCAACGGTTCCAAATGTCGTGCTGAAATACGGCTGAAGCGAACCTGAACTTGGGTCATTCCCCGGCACGAATGAGGCTGAAAGGTGACGTTGCATCTTCGCAACAGCGAATGTCAGCACGCTAATCATGTTGCACTGCACACCGCTTGGTTCAAGGGGTCCGGCGGCATATATTACGCTATGAGAACGCCCCCGAATCCGGCCGGCAAGGGCGCGTACGGGCCGCTTCGCCACATTCCTGCCCCAGGTGGAAATGGCATTTAACGCTTGGCCTGTCATATTGTGCCGGCTTCCCGGAATCGTGAAGCCGATTGAGGATTGACAACATGAGACAAGCCGCTGGCGTGGCGCTGGTGACGGGGGGTGCGAGAAGGATCGGCAAGGTGATCGTGGAGGACCTGGCCGCGCATGGTTTTGCCGTCGCCATCCATGCCAACCGTTCCGGAGCCGAGGCCGAGGCTTTGGCCGGCCCTATCAGGGACAAGGGCGGCCGCGCTGCCGTGGTCGTTGCCGACCTTACCGATATGGACGCCGTCGGCGATCTTGTCGGCCGCTCCGAGGCCGCCCTCGGCCCGGTCACGCTGCTCGTCAACAACGCTTCGCTCTTCGTCGACGACCGTATCGAGGATTTCGACTGGCAGGCCTGGGACCGCCACTTCGCCATCCATGTGAAGACCCCTGCGCTCCTGGCGCAGAACTTCGCTCGCGCCTTGCCGGAAGGCGAGGAAGGGTTGATCGTCAACATCATCGACCAGCGCGTCTGGCGGCCGACGCCGCGCTATTTCTCCTATGCGCTGTCGAAATCGGCCCTGTGGACGCAGACCCAGATGCTGGCGCAGGCGCTGGGGCCGCGCATTCGCGTCAACGCCATCGGCCCCGGCCCGACGCTCAAGAACAAGCGCCAGGACGACGATGATTTCGGCAAGCAGGTCGAGGGCCTGATCCTGAAGCGCGGCCCGCAATTGCCGGAATTCGGCGCCACCATCCGCTACCTATGGGAAGCGCGCTCCGTCACCGGCCAGATGATCGCGCTCGACGGCGGCCAGCATCTTGCATGGCAGACGCCCGATGTGACAGGCATGGTGGAATGAGTCCCACAGACCAAAAAGACAGACGAAACGGCATAGCCGCCGACGACCTGCCTCCCGAGATCGACCTCGAGGACGAGGCGGTGGAAGAGATCGTCGAGCCGATTGCCGCAGCCGGACCGGACGTCGCCTTCACCGCGATCGACTGGACGCCGCATGCCGGGGACGCCGATGGCATGGTCGGCGCCGAGGTGATCCAGACTTTGGTCAAGCGGCTGCCCAATCAGCCGGGCGTCTACCGCATGATGAACGCCGCCGGCGACGTGCTCTATGTCGGCAAGGCGCGCAGCCTGAAGAAACGCGTCACCAACTATGCGCAAGGGCGCTTCCACACCGCCCGCATCGGCCGCATGGTGCGCGAGACCGCGACGATGGAGTTCGTCGTCACCCGCACCGAGATCGAGGCGCTGCTGCTTGAGGCGAACCTCATCAAGCGGCTGAGGCCCCGCTTCAACGTGCTGATGCGGGATGACAAGTCGTTCCCCTACATTCTGCTCACCGGCGACCATGTCTCGCCCGGCATCTACAAGCATCGCGGCGCGCGCTCGCGCAAGGGCGACTATTTCGGCCCCTTCGCCTCGGCCGGCGCGGTCGGGCGCACCATCAATTCGCTGCAGCGAGCCTTCCTTCTTCGAAGCTGCACGGACTCCTTCTACGAGAACCGCACTCGGCCCTGCCTGCTCTACCAGATCAAGCGCTGCGCCGGCCCTTGCACCGGCGAGATCTCGCACCAGGACTATGCCCACCTGGTCGCCGAGGCGAAGGATTTTCTCTCGGGCCGCAGCCAGAAGGTGAAGACCGAGATTTCGGCCGCCATGCAGCAGGCTTCCGCGGAACTCGACTTCGAGCGCGCCGCGATTTATCGCGACCGCCTCGCGGCGCTGTCGCATGTGCAGGCGCATCAGGGCATCAACCCACAGACGGTCGAGGAGGCCGACGTCTTCGCCATCCACCAGGAAGGCGGCCAGACCTGCATCCAGGTGTTCTTCTTCCGCACCGGCCAGAACTGGGGCAACCGCGCCTATTTCCCCAAGGCCGATCCGACGCTGGAAGGATCGGAAGTGCTGGGCTCGTTCCTGGCGCAGTTCTATGACGACAAGCCGACGCCCCGCGCCATCCTGCTCTCGCACGCTGTCGAGGACCAGGATCTCCTGGCGGAGGCGCTTTCCACCCGCGCCGGCCGCAAGGTGGCGATCTCGGTGCCGCAGCGCGGCGAGAAGAAGGACCTGACCGACAACGCGCTGCAGAACGCCCGTGAGGCGCTCGGCCGCAGACTGGCCGAAACCTCGACCCAGGCGAGGCTGCTGCAGGGTTTCGCCGAGACCTTCGGCCTGGCAAAGCCGCCGGTGCGCATCGAGGTCTACGACAACTCGCACATCATGGGCACCAATGCGGTCGGCGCCATGGTCGTCGCCGGGCCGGAAGGTTTTGTGAAGAACCAGTACCGGAAATTCAACATCCGCTCGACCGAGATCACGCCCGGCGACGATTTCGGCATGATGCGCGAGGTGATGGAGCGGCGTTTCTCGCGGCTGCTCCGGGAACACGGCGACGCCCAGCCTTCGCGTGGCGCGGGCGCGGCAGCCGAGGACGATGCGGCCGAGGACCTTGTTGAGGGGAACGGCAGTTTCCCGGCCTGGCCGGACGTAATCCTGATCGACGGCGGCCAGGGCCAGATGACGGCGGTGCGCAAGATCCTGTCCGATCTCGGCATCGAGGATCGGGTCGTGGCCATCGGCATCGCCAAGGGCCAGGACCGCGACGCCGGGCGCGAGCGCTTCTTCGTCAAGGGCAGGGAAAGCTTCATGCTGCCGGTGCGTGACCCGGTGCTCTACTTCGTCCAGCGCCTGCGCGACGAGGTGCACCGCTTCGCCATCGGCTCGCACCGCGCCCGCCGCAAGAAGGAGATGGTGAAAAGTCCGCTCGACGAGATCGTCGGCATCGGCCCCGGCCGCAAGCGGGCGCTGCTCCACCACTTCGGCACCGCCAAGGCGGTAAGCCGCGCCGCGGTCGAGGACCTGGTCAAGGTCGACGGCATTTCCGAGCATGTCGCGAAGCTGGTCTACAACCATTTCCATGAGAGTTGATGGCGGGTCCTTTGACGTCGGTGCCACATGTCGAGGGGTGCTGTACTTGGAGATTTGCCGAGAGGCCCATCGCGTCGTCATCCACGGGCGAAGCAAGGAGCGAAGCGACGCGGCGCAGACCATAGGATCCTGTGTGTTGGTTCCGGTGTATGGTTGAAGTGGGAAGGAGGCCGAGGGGATCCTGGTCGTCCTTTCGGACAGGCCGTGGCATGGCTCGGTCCCTTCCCACCGGTGACCCATCAACCTGAACAGTTGCACGGGGCTGTTCCAAGCAGACCCCGAACCACAGGAAGAGGCATGGACATGATAGTGCAGAATTACGTCGGCTGCGACATCTCCAAGCAGTGGCTCGATTTTTTTGATGAGGCAAGCGGCCATTACCGGCGCATCGACAACCAGGCCGATGCGATCGCCGCCTATGTGGCGGGCCTTCAACCCGGTCGGGACTTCGTCGTCATGGAGGCGACAGGGGTCCATGACCGGCTGCTGCGCCACGCGCTGGCCAAGGCAGGGGTTGCGTTCTCGCGGCACAACCCCGCGCACACCCACCACTATGCGAAGTCGACAAGACGGCGCGCCAAGACCGATCGTCTCGACGCCAGGATGCTGAGCGACTATGGCCGCCGCTATCAGCCTGCGGCCGAGCCGGCGCCGCGCGAAGAAAATGAGCGGCTTCAATCGTTTGCCCGCCACCGCGACCAACTGGTCGATATGCGGGCAACGCTGAAGAAGCTCCTCGGTGAGGCCCTCGACGAGGCTGTCGTTGCCGATCTGGAAGACACGATCGCCGGCTTCGACACCCGCATCAAAGCGCTCGAGAGCCTGATTGCCAAAGTCATTCGTCAAGCCGAGGACACCGCTCGCGACCACGCGCTGATGGTCTCCGTGCCTGGTGTCTCCAAGGTCAGCGCGCTGTCGCTGCTGGCGCACCTGCCCGAGCTCGGCCAGCGTTCGCCCAAGTCGATCGCGGCGCTCGCCGGCCTTGCCCCATTCGATAACAAGAGCGGCAAGCTCAACCGCAGGAGCCAGATCCAGGGCGGGCGATCACGCGTGCGCCGCGCCCTCTACATGGCGGCGCTCAGTGCCATTCGAACCTGTGACCGATTTAAAAAATTCTACACCGAACTCGCAGCCCGCTCAGGCTCCAAGAAACTGGCCATCATCGCTGTCGCAAGGAAGCTCCTGGTCGTCCTCAATGCCATCATCAGGGATAAAACCGCATTCGCATGAACACAGTTACCATGCCGTGACTTTGAAGCGTCACTACGGTCCAGAATTCTGCTCCGCCGCACTCCTCGCGCAAGGTCACGGTATGGATCCTCGGGTCTTCGCGACGGAGCTTCGCTCTTGCTCCGCCCAAGGATGACGAGGTCGGGAAGCCTCCGCTAAGTGGAACGAGGGGTTATTTCGGACTTCAGATAACGTCGGCATCACCCCAATCTCGACACACCCAGCGCTATTTTTACCTGGCCAATCGAATCTCGCCTGTTGACCCCCCACATTGGCTTCTGATTTGAGTAGGTGAGGCGAGAGTTCCCGATCAGACATGGCCCAGCGCGCTTTCAACCTGCCTAACATCCTCACCTACGCCCGCATCGTCGCGGTGCCGTTGGTGGTGCTGTGCTTTTTCCTCGAAGGCCATCTAAAGTCCTCCGACTTCGCCCGCTGGTCGGCGCTGGTCATCTTCCTGCTCGCTTCCGTCACCGACTATTTCGACGGTTACTTCGCGCGCGCCTGGCAGCAGACCTCCAACATCGGCAAGATGCTAGACCCGATCGCCGACAAGCTCTTGGTCGCCACCTGCCTGCTGCTTTTAGCCGCCGACACCGACCGGCATGCCGGCATCGCCGGCTGGTCGCTATGGGCGGCGATCATCATCCTGTGCCGCGAGATCCTGGTTTCGGGCCTGCGCGAATATCTGGCGGCGCTGAAAGTGTCGGTGCCGGTGACGCAACTCGCCAAATGGAAGACCACCATCCAGATGGTCGCCATCGCCTTCCTGCTCGTCGGCCCGGCCGGCGACAAGATCTTCCCGCCGACCACCCAGATCGGCCTGGTGCTGCTGTGGATCGCGGCGCTTGTCACGCTCTACACCGGCTACGACTATTTCCGCGCCGGCCTCAAGCACATTATGGACGAGTGAAATGTCGACGAAGCTCATTTATTTCGCCTGGGTGCGCGAGCGGATCGGCAAGCCGGAAGAGGATATCGAGCTGCCGGCCGGCATCGAGACCGTCGCCGATCTTTTGCGCTGGCTGAAGTCGCGCGGCGAGGAATACGAAAACGCGCTGCAATATCCGGATGTCATCCGCGTCGCCATCAACCAGGAACATGTCGGCCACCGCGAGAAGATCGCGGGCGCGCGCGAGATCGCGCTGTTTCCGCCGATGACCGGGGGCTGAGATGGCGAGCGCCGTCGTGCCGGCCATCCGCGTCCAGCGCGAAGACTTCGACGTCGCCCACGAGATCGCCGCCCTGACGAAGGGCCGCGCCGACATCGGCGCCGTAGTCACCTTCTCCGGCCTCTGCCGCGACGAAGAGGGCGCGCTCGCGGCGCTCGAGCTCGAGCACTATCCCGGCATGGCCGAGGCCGAGATCGGCCGCATCGCCACTGAAGCCGCTGAGCGCTGGCCGCTGCAGGGGCTCACCGTCATCCACCGCCACGGCAAGATCACGCCGGGCGAGAACATCGTGCTGGTGGTGGCGGCCTCCGCGCACCGGCAGGCGGCCTTCGAGGCCGCGAATTTCCTCATGGACTATCTGAAGTCGCGCGCGCCCTTCTGGAAGAAGGAGCATCGCGCCGACGGTTCTGAAGGCGGCTGGGTGGAAGCCAAGGAAGCCGACGACGAGGCGGCCGGCCGCTGGAAGACGTCGGGCGAATAACCCCGGTCGCCTGCTCTATCCTGCAACGTCAGAGATTGGCGAAAGCAGCTGTGACATCCGATCTCCCCCCTTGCGGGGGAGATGGCCGGCAGGCCAGAGGGGGGTGGGCAGGATCACGACTTTTCGGTCGTCTGATTCAGCTGCAAACACCGGGAATAATCCACCCGGCGGGAGCGTTAACCCTTCATATGGCGGGCAGGCAAAAGGGAGAGAAGTCCCTTCACTGAAACCGCCGGACCGAATGCGCGGATCGATCTGGCCACTCAAAGGAGACCAGATATGAAAAAACACGCGCTCATCATCGCCGCCGTAGGCGTATCGTTGATTGCCTTCGCCGGCCTCGCCAGGGCGGACGACCATCTGTTCAATGCCACCCAGCATGGCCTCAGCCCCGACAGCCAGCCTTTCCAGACCAACAAGGCCGGCCATAGCGGCGACCTCGCGCCTGGGCAGGGCAGTCCGTTCACCGGCGAGGAGACCAAGACGCCGGCGACCGACACGGCAGCGGCGAACGATCATGCGAATGTGAAAGAGCGCCAAGCGAAGTGACGTAAAGCCCGCCGCGGGGGGCGGCGGGTTTCACGGCGCTCACCATTCACTTATTCACCACCACCACCACCACCACCTCGATTGACCGCGCCGCCGCCAACCCCTAGGCTCAGCCAAAAATGGGGATGGGTTCCCCCGAAACCGCCCAAGCTTTTTCGTATCTGGGCTGATGACTCCTGCCAGGCGTGCTTTCGCGCGGCAGGATTTGTTTTTCCGCTCGCTTCATGCCTGTCTTGGTGGCGCGATTCCCACAACGGGTCGCATTTGGAGAGGCAATGAAGCGATGACCTTTGCGGCTTGCGCCCTGGTCCTGATCGGCGGCTTCCTCGGCGGCATTTCCCGCTTCTTCCTCTCGGGCCTTGTCGGCCGCAGCGTCGGCGAGACTTTTCCCTGGGGCACGCTGGCAGTCAATGTCTCCGGCGCGCTGGCCATCGGCGCCTTCGCCGGCGCGGCCCGGTCGGTCGGTGGCGTCTTTTCCGCCGAGCTGGTGCGCGACCTGATCGTGGTCGGCCTGTTCGGCGGCTACACCACGGTGTCGTCCTTCTGCCTGCAGACGCTGAACCTTGCGCTCGATGGCGAACGGCGGCTCGCCGCTTTCAACATCGTCGCCTCGGCTGCGCTCTGCGTGCTTGCCGTCGCGCTCGGCTTTTTGGCGGTCGTGCGGGTGGCAGGGTAGGGATGATGTCCGCAAACGACAGACAGACGGCCTTGCGGCTCTATCTCGCGGTCGGCTGCGGCGCGGCCGTCGGCTCGCTGGCACGCTTCCTGTGCGGCTATGTAATCGTCTCGCTGCTGGGCTTGAGCGCGCTTCTTGCAACGGCTTTCGTCAATGTCGTCGGCTCCTGGGTCATCATGTTCTTCGCCACGATGACCCGGCCGGATGGACGCCTCATGGTCGGCCCGGCCGGCCGCCAGCTCGTGACCGGCGGCTTCTGCGGCGGCC
This sequence comes from Mesorhizobium tamadayense, assembly GCF_003863365.1. GTDB lineage: Bacteria > Pseudomonadota > Alphaproteobacteria > Rhizobiales > Rhizobiaceae > Mesorhizobium > Mesorhizobium tamadayense. Next base: position 208,187 of record NZ_RQXT01000004.1, read on the forward strand.
TCACCACCTTCTCGGCCATGAGCCTCGACACCTTCATCCTGCTTTTAGGAGGCGACCTCGGGCTGGCCACGACCTATCTTGTCAGCGTGGTCGTGTTGTCGCTGGCGTCCGCCTGGCTTGGCTATGCAGTGGCGATCAGGATCAGTCGATAATCAGGGAGGAGAACATGGAACTTCCCAGCCAATGCGTGCTGCTAAGGATCTTCTTCGGCGAAGACGACAGGGCTGCCGACGGCATGCCGCTGCATGAGGCGATCGTCATCAAGGCGCGCGAGACCGGCATGGCGGGCGCGACCGTGCTCAGGGGACCGCTCGGCTTCGGCCGATCGAGCGTGCTCCACACCGCCAAGATTCTGCGGCTGTCGCAGGACCTGCCTATCGTCGTCGAGATCGTCGACGCGCCGGAAAAGATCGACGCGCTGATCCCTCGGATCAAGGCGCTGACCAACAGCTGCCTGATCACCAGGGAGAAGGTCAAGGTCATCCGTTACGGCGACAAGGATTGAACCTGGACGGCTCGATCAGCGGTGGCGAAGACTGCGGCCTATCGTGTCTTCGTCGAAAATGCCGGCCGAAAACAGCTGCATGGCCTGGATCGCCAGCTCCGATGCCTCCGAGCTGCCGGGGACGATGCCCCGCTCTTCGCAAACCTGGTCATAGATACGCTTCAACAGGACGAGATCGTCCGGATATGCAACGCCACTCTTGGAAACATGGTTGTCGATCATGCTTCCCTCCCTGTCTTCGTGCGGAAGGGCGATGGGTCGCTCACAGCCGCCAAAACACCCTTGTCATTTGTTGGTATTGACGCCGATCTAGGGCATTCGGCCGGCCTGCCCACCTCGCTGCGACAAAAAAAGGCGACCGAGGCCGCCTTCATTGCTTGGGCGAAATTCCGGCTCAGCCGACGATCTCGGTGTCGGAGAACCAGTAGCGGATCTCCTGCTCGGCGGTTTCCGGCGCGTCGGAGCCGTGCACCGAATTCTCTCCGATCGACAGCGCATGCACCTTGCGAATAGTGCCGTCGGCGGCATTGGCCGGGTTGGTGGCGCCCATCACTTCGCGGTTATTGGCAATGGCGTTCTCGCCCTCTAGCACCTGCACGACTGTCGGGCCCGACGACATGGACTCGACAAGCTCGCCGAAGAACGGGCGATCCTTATGGACGGCGTAGAACCCTTCGGCCTCGCGGCGGCTCATCCACACGCGGCGCGACGCGATGACGCGCAGGCCGGCGTCTTCCAGCATCTTGGTGATGGCGCCGGTCAGATTGCGCCTGGTCGCGTCCGGCTTGATCATGGAGAAGGTGCGTTCGATCGCCATTGGGTCGTCCTTGTTCTGGGAATGGAAATTGGAGTGGCGGGCTCTATACAAGCCGCCCGGCGGCTTGCCAAGGGGAGGCGGCTTCTGGTCAAGGCCAGCTGTTTGCGGGATAATTGGACGGCTGCGAGCGCGCTTCGGGCGTCGCCGCAGCGGAGCCTAAGGCGATGAACTGGCCTTACCTCAGACGCGGCGATCTCGCCGGCATTATCTTGATGGCCGTGGTTCTTGCCGTGCTCGTCTTCGTGCTGCTGTTCTTTCCACAGCGCGGGCAGCAGAATTTCGGCTTCGGCCCGGAATGGCAATGCGCCCGCATGGAGAAGGGCGATCCGATCTGCGTCAGGCTGGTCGAGAAGGGCGAAGCCAAATAGGGTTATAGCTCGACCTCTATGGTCAATGCCGGCATGTCGCCGGCCTTCAGCCCTTCGCGCTGCCGCACCGAGGCCTTGAGCGGCAGAAGCAGGCTGCCGGACGCCTTGTCGGGGAAAAGCGACGTGCTCCATCTTGTCCTGCCGATGACAGCCGTCACGCCGAGCGAGCCCCAGGGCCGCGTCAGCCCCGCCATCGCCGCGCTGATCCGCGCCGCGAATTCGGCCGGCAGCGTCACGAAATGCCAGCCGCCCTTGCCGGGATAGACCCAGATCTCGGCCTGCATCTCATAGCGCAACATGGCGATCCTGCCGCTGGCGGCCTCGCGAAGTCATTCCGTCACGCCGCCGCTGCAACCTGCCGGCCGGTCCCGCCATGCAGGTCGAGGCAGCGCTCGAACCACTGGGCGACGCTGTCGCCGGCCTCGAGCAACCGGTAGGGCGAGGCGACGCGGGCCCATTGCAGCGCGCCGAACACGATGTAGTCGGCAAACAGCGGCGATGTCCCGCCGATGAAGGGCTGGTAGCCGAGCATCGAGCGCAGCGGTTCCAGCGAGGCGCGGAAGCCGGCGAGCCCCGCGTCGCGGCCGGCCACCACCTCTTCCAGCCGCTTGCCGAGCCGCTGCTCGCGGCTCTGGCGGAAATAGGCGCGGTTCGCCTCGTCCTGCATGCCATGCAGGTCGGCGAGCAGGACCGTCGTGAGGTACGGATGGATGGTGAGCTGCGACCAGCGCTCGATGAAGCGGGCCGTCGCCTTGCCGCCTTCGCCGGCAAACAGCGTCGGCCGCTCCGGATAGGTCTCGTCGAGATAGAGCGCGATGGCGAAGGAATCGGCCACCACGCGGTCGCCGTCGCGGATCACCGGCACCGTCTTCGACACGCCGCCCTCCACCTTGGGCACTTCCAGGAAGCGGGTCGGCACCTTGGTGGCGTCGAGCCCCTTATGGGCCAGCGCCATCTTCGTCTTCCAGCAATGCGGACTGAACGGACGTTGGGTGTCGTGGCCGACGAGATCATAGAACAGAATGGTCATTGAGGTTCCTGCGGGTTACGAAGAGCCGGGATTCGCTCTGAGCCGGATGAAAGAATGAAACAGCATTTCATGATGTTTGCGGCCTACAATCAATGGGCCAACGCGCGCATCTACGATGCCGCTGCCGGTCTCGACGAGGAAGAGTTCGGCCGCGATGTCGGCGCCTTCTTCGGCTCGCTGCTGGGCACGCTCAATCATCTGCTCGTCACCGACCGCGTCTGGATGAAGCGATTCACGGGCGAGGGCGACGCGCCCTCAAACCTTGCGACGATCCTCTATCGCGCGTTCCCAGGCTTGCGCTTGGCACGCGAGGCGGAGGACCGGAGGATCGTCGACTGGGTGAGCGGCATGACCGACAAGGCTTTCACCGGACGTTTTTCCTATATGACGACCGACATGCGCACCGTCTCGCAGCGGCTGGCGCCGGCGCTCAGCCATCTTTTCAACCACCAGACCCACCACCGCGGCCAGGCGCATATGTGCCTCACCGTGCTCGGCAGGCCCTCGGTGCCGCTCGACCTGATGCTGTTCCAGCGCTCCGAGGAAGGCCGCGCATACGCCTGAGGCGCAGCATGGGTCTACGGTTTTCCAGTGTTGATCAAGATCGAACATTAAGAAAAACTCGTATATCATTTTGAAACAACGAACTTTTCCCTGAAAAAATGGGAACCCTGACGGACTCCGTTCGTATTCCCCTCGTTCCCTCTCGCACAAGCATGCGCACGGACAGATTGCTCCGGCAATGCGGTGCGGAAAATGTGGCAACGAAGGAGTACGCCATGAATGGTATCGCAGAAAAAATCGCCAGCGCATTGGTCGGCGGCATCGCCATTCTCGCCGTGCCGGCGAATGCTGCTGGTCTCGACATCGGCTTTGGCATCGATAACGGCGGCGTCGGCGTGGGTAGCACGGGCGGCTTCAACGCAGGCACTGGTGGCTTGATTGGCGGCGCCACAGGCATAATCACCGGCACAGGCACCTCGTTCGGCGCAACGGGCGGCGTCGGTGGCACCGGCAACGTGGGCGGCTCTGGTGGCTTGAACACCGGCACGGGCATCTCGATCGGCGGCACCACAGGCACAACCACCGGCACCGGAAGCTCGTTCGGCGCAACGGGCGGCGTCAGCGGCACTGGCACCGTGGGCGGCTCTGGCGGCTTCAACGCCGGCACCGGCGGCTCGGTTGGCGGCTCCATGGGTACCACCACTGGTTCTGGCATGTTCGGCGGGGCCGGTGGCCTCAGCGGTGGCGGCGCCTTGGGCGGCTCAGGCGGCACGACCGTCCCCTAAAAAGCAATTTCAGGAAAGCGCGGCTTTCCTTCCGGAATCGCGCGAAAAACAGACAGTTAGAGCAGATTCGGCGATCTTGAACGGAAATGCTCTGGCATGAGTCCGAGCCAGACGGCCCGGGGCGAGAAGCCCGCCGCCCCCGGGCGACGGGCTTCTTGAACCGTGCCGCATCTTCTGGCGCTTGGCTGCCGGTTAACCAAACTTGCATTGAAGCTAATGTATTAGGACTTCGTTTGCGCACGCGCTGCACAATAAGGCTGTTGCAGTGGAGCAGTGCCATGCGCATTGATTTGTCCCCCACCAGTTGGGGCAGGGTCGTGCTGGTCACCGTCGCCGGCACGGCATTCTTCATTGCCGCGGCCTTCTTCGTCGATTCCTTCAACTTTCCCTCGCTGTCGCCTGACGCGTTGCTCTGGGCCAAGCTCACGGACCTGTTCCTGCCGCTTGTCCTTGGCGGCTCCTTCCTGCTCTTCCTGATGTGGAAAATGCGCCAGCTGGCCGTCGCCCAGAAGGAGCTCAGCATCGTCGCCGCGACCGACAGTCTGACGGCAGTCTTTAATCGGGGCGCCTTCTCGATGCTGGTCGAGGCCTATCTCGACCAGGCCCGCAGCCGCGCCGCCGCCGATGCCGGCGCGCTGCTGATCGTCGATGCCGATCATTTCAAGTCGATCAACGACCGTCTCGGCCACGATTGCGGCGACCAGGCGCTGAAGTTGATCGCCAGGACGATCCAGGGCCAGCTCCACCGCGCCGACATCGTCGGACGCATCGGAGGCGAGGAATTCGCGGTTTTCCTTCCGGGCGCCGACGCGACGCGCTCCTTCCTGGTCGCCGAGTCAATCCGGCTGCGCATCCGCGAGGCCGAGTTCACGCCGGGCGGACAGCCATGCCCGCTCTCGGTCAGCATCGGCGGCATCGCCTTCAACGGACCCACCACCTATCACGACATGTTCCAGGTCGCCGACAGGCATCTCTACAAGGCGAAGTCGAACGGACGCGACCAGGTGAGCTTCGAAAGCCCGCGCAGCGCGCTATCCGGCGAGGCCGCCAACACGTTCCATTAAGGCTGAACGCTCTCACCGGTGGCTGCGGTTGAGCAGCGGCCGATGCTGGCGGATCAGCTGGCGCTCGACGTCGAGACAGGGCCTGATCGGGCCCGCCGCCGTCAATGTCGGCTCAGGCTGATGGACAACCGCCGTCAGCGTGCCATGCGCGGTGAGCAGGCCCAGCCACTTCAACGCTTCCCATTTCGGCGTCGCGCCGCCGCGTCCGGCCAGGCTCCGGTTGATGTATCCGGGATAGGAGAGCAGGTGCTTTCCCGCCGATGAGCCGCAGGTGCCGATCCTGACCGGCTTGCCATTGGCGGTGATCCAGGCATAGACGGCATCGCCGAGCTCGCACACCTTCTGGTCGGTTATCATGACACGGATCGAGGACTTGTCACGGGCAAGCCTCATTTCCGCCGCCGGCTTGAACTTGTCGCGATCGAGAAACATCGGCCCCCTGCTGCCTGTCCGCAAACCTGCATAGGGAAGGCGAGTGTTCTGTGCGGTGTTTCACGCAACGGGCTGTTTCTGTGCGACGTTTCACGCGGCGGCCTGTTCTATGCGATGTCTCACGCAGCTCCGGGAAAGTTTCGCGCAGTCCGGCCGAGGCGGCGGCAGGCAGTCGGAAGGCTAGGTGGTACGAAAAAACCCGCCCGAGACCTCTCTCAGCCGGGTTTGTCCAGGCCTCTGTCGACCGCGCCGGGGCCGGCTGATCTCAGGCGGCGAAGCCGCTCTGGCCGCGCGCGACCGGTTTCACCGAGACGGTCGGCTGATCCTGCGGCCATACGATGCCAGCCGTCACCGCGAAGGCGATCAGCGTGTCGCGCGCTGCTTCGGCGGAGATTTCTCCGGCCCGCGCGGCCTCGCAGGCCTTCACTGCCGCCCCGTAGCTTACCCGTCGGCGCGACGGCGGGAATTCGGTCAGGAACTCATGCATGTCGGACAACGAGGCGATCATGCGCTTGTGGCCGCCGCCGACGCTGACCGCGACGGGGGTGAAAAGCATCCTGTCGTGCATTTAGACCTCTCGAGCTGGGGTGAAGGATCGCGGAGCAGCCATCCTTCAGTCTTGGGGTAGGACTGGGGTAGGACGCCTCACAACGCGCCTTGCGGTGCGAGGTTCCATGTTCGGGAACCTTATTGCGCCGGCCTGCCCGAAGGCGGCCGTTCCGAGCCGGCGCGGGCCGTCAGCCAGCCTCACCAGCCTCTATGCCAGCCGCAGCTCCAGACTCTCTTCACGACCCAGTGGTGATGGTGCCAGCGTCTGTGCACCCTGACATAGCAGCGGTCGCGATCGTGATGACGCCAATAGCGCCGATGCTCGCCGTAGTCGCGCATGCCATAGTGATGACGGCGCCAGGAGTAATCATCGTCATACCGGTGACGGCGCCAGTAGTAGTCGTCGTCGTACCGGCCGTTATCGGTGGTGATCGTCAGGCTTACCGCCTGCGCCGGAACCGCCATCGGTGTCAGAGTGGACACACCAAGCATAGCGGCGAGGATCAGATTTCTCATCTCCGCCTCCTTTTCATCAGGATTTGCTAAAGAAAACCCGTTTCGCGGTAGAAAGTTCCCACCGGCCACACAGGCGAAGCCCGACGGACCCGCCCCGCCGTCGATTTCCGGACCCGGCCGCGAGCGCGGATGCGGCCTATTTCCACATGCCGCGCATGCGCGCGCCGAGATCGACCTTGACGCCCGGCCTTTGGCGCGGGTCGTCCTTGATGGCCGCGCTTGCCCACGACTTCTGCTCAAAGGCCGACAGCATCGAAGCCGGGATGAAGCGGGTGCGCGAGGCATAGACATGGCGGTCGCCGCGCGTCGGCTGGTTGTGCGGGTAGAAGCGCTGCGGCACCACCAGATGCAGGCTGTCTTTGGCCCGCGTCATCGCCACATAGAGCAGCCGGCGCTCCTCCTCGATGTCCTCCTTGGTGCCGACGCCGAGGTCGGCCGGGATGCAGCCGTCGACGGTATTTAGCACGAAGACGTTCTTCCATTCCTGGCCCTTGGCCGAATGGATGGTCGACAGGATGAGGTAATCCTCGTCGCGATGCGGCGGCCCGGCCTGGTCGCTGGTGGCGTCGGGCGGATCGAGCGTCAGTTCAGTCAGGAAACGCTCGCGCGACGGATAGCCCGACGCGATCTGCTCGAGTTGCAGAAGGTCGGCCCGGCGCGTGATCGCATCCTCATGGATGCGTTCGAGATGCGGCTCGTACCAGAGCCTGACCCGTTCGAGGTCGGCCGGCCATTTCGGGCCGGTGCGCAGCCCGGTGTAGATGTCGAGGAAGACCGGCCAGTCTTCAGCCGCACGCTGCGGCGGCCGGAAGCGGGCTAGGCCCAGCGTCTCGTCCAGAGACGTCGCCATCGCCTCGACGATTTGCGAGGCGGCCGAAGGCCCGATCCCCGGCATAAGCTGCAGCACGCGAAAACCGGCGACGCGGTCGCGCGGGTTCTCGGCAAAGCGCAGCATCGCCAGCAGGTCCTTGACATGGGCGGCGTCGAGGAATTTCAGCCCGCCGAATTTCACGAAGGGGATGTTGCGGCGCGTGAGCTCCACCTCCAGCGGCCCGCTGTGGTGCGAGGCGCGGAAGAGCACGGCTTGCGCCTTCAGCGCCGTGCCGGCCTCGCGTTCGGCAAGGATCGCCTGGCAGACATAATTGGCCTGCTCGCCCTCGTCGCGCACGCTGACCAGTTGCGGCTTGTGCGACGACCTGCGCTCTGTCCACAGGTTCTTGGTGAAGCGCTCGCTTGCCTCGCCGATCACCTGGTTGGCGGCCGCAAGGATCGTCTCGGTCGAGCGGTAGTTGCGCTCCAGCATGACGATCTCGGCGCCTTGCGCGAACTGTTTTGGGAAATCGAGGATGTTGCGCACTTCCGCGGCGCGGAACGAATAGATCGACTGCGCGTCGTCGCCGACCACGGTAAGGCCGGCGCCGTCCGGCTTCAGCGCGGTGAGGATCGAGGCCTGCAGCCGGTTGGTGTCCTGGTATTCGTCGACCAGCACATGGTCGAAGCGGGAACCGAGGTGAGCGGCGATCTCCGGCTCGGCCGCCATCTGCGCCCAGTAGAGCAGCAGGTCGTCGTAATCGAGCACGTTCTGTGCCTGCTTGGCCTCGACGTAAGCCGCGAACAGCTCCTTGAGCTGTTCTGCCCATCCTGAGCACCAGGGAAATGCCGCGCCAAGCACCTCGCCAAGCGGCGCCTGCGCATTCACCGCCCGCGAATAGATCTGCAGGCAGGTGCCTTTGGTCGGAAAGCGGCTTTCGGTCTTGGAAAACCCGAGCTCGTGGCGGGCGAGGTTCATCAGGTCGGCCGAATCCTCGCGGTCATGGATGGTGAAGGCGGGATCGAGGCCGATCTGCTCGGCATAGTCGCGCAAGAGTCTGGCGCCAATGCCGTGGAAGGTGCCGGCCCAGGCGAGTGCGTCGGCGATGATTGCGGCATCGCGGCCCAGCACCTCGCCGGCGATGCGCTCGACGCGCTTGGCCATTTCTGACGCCGCGCGGCGCGAAAAGGTCATCAGCAGGATGCGGCGCGGGTCGGCGCCCTTGACGATGAGGTGCGCGACGCGATGCGCCAGCGTGTTGGTCTTGCCGGAGCCGGCGCCGGCGATCACCAGCAGAGGTGCTGCCACCTTGCCGTCGCCATGCACCACCGCCAGCCGCTGCTCGTCATTTAGCCGGGCAAGATAGGCGGGAGCTTCGAAGGACGAATCACGAGCGGCGATGTTCATCGCCCATCAAGCATCGTTTCCGCTTTGTTCGCAACGGGGGCGCAGCCAATCTCCCCGTGTGGGGAGATGCCCAGCAGGGCAGAGGGGCGCGAAGGATCGCCTTCGTCCTAGAGCGGAGCAAGGAGCGAAGCGACGCGCGCAGACACCTAGGATCCATATCGTTACTTTCGAGCGCCGCAACGGTGCAGATCTCCTGATCTGTCGCATTCTTCGGCAAGCGTCACACAGGATCCTCGGGGTCACAGCCCGAGGACGAAGCGCCGGCGGAGGCGGAGAACCAGGTGTTGAAGCGCCGGCGGGACAGCGCCCCCTCTGGCTTGGCCAGCCATCTCCTTCGAGGGGGAGATCGACTGTAGCTACCTTTTCGGCTCCACCCCCATCGCCGCCGACTGGCGCCGGAGCGCGCGCCTTTCATCTCCGGGCATGTCCAGCGGGGCGACATCGCCGGGTATTTCCTCGATGATCCTCATCGTGACGCGATAGGCCGTGTAGGCGAACAGGCCGACAAGCAGCAGACGGATCATGACCATCTCCTCGTGCGGTTCGATCGATTTCAACCGGACAAGAGGCCGGTTGGTTCCCGCCCGCCCACGCAACCAAACCGCCGCCGCCTCGTTTGCCCGAAGAAAGGGGCGCCATGGAAGGGGAAATCGAGAGGAGGTCGTCATGAAGAAGCTTCCTGTGCTGCTGGCTCTCGCGGCAGGGCTCGCGCTCGCCGCCTGCGACAACAGCGTGCCGCCCACCAAGGCGCCTGCCGACCAGAACCCGCAGGTCGACAAGAACCCGGTGCCGAAATCGACCACCGGCGGCGACCAGCAGGGCACACCGCCGGCGCAGTGACGGCGCCGAAGCGGGCAGGATGCTCGGCCCGGAAACAGGCGGGATTGGGAAATGAAGCGGCGCCGCTACAGAAGAAGGCCGGCGCTGCTTGGGAGGAAGCTGAAAGCGCCGGCCAAGCGGGAAATCAGGCCCGCCGCACAACAAACGATAGCTGAGTCTTTGCGTTGCGTCATTGTTCGAATGAGTACAGTCGTTTGATCATCCACAGACTGTTGTTCAAGAGGTTGATTGATCCTAGCACAGAAATTTTGACCGGTCGGCTATGCTTGCGTTGGCAGGTCGCATGCCTTGGCGATTGGCCGAAACCCCATCGCGATCGTTCCTTGGGCGGAGCGGGAAGCGAAGCGTACCGCGTAGACCCAAGGATCCATGCCGTGATTTCGGAGCGTCTCTGCGATGCAGAATTCGCCCCGCTGCACCCTTCGATCAAGGTCACAGGATCCCAGGGTCTCCGCGACGGAGCTTCGCTCCTGCTTCGCCCTAGGATGACGAGTTGGAGAGGCTTCAGCCCGCGCTTGCGCTGATTTCACGGAAAAGGCTCACGGATTGCGCTAGGCCATCGCCGCCCGCTTCACCGGTATGCCCTCGATCTCCAGGTCCAACTGGCGTTGCGTCAGCGCCGCCTCGGCCATGATCCACTGCTTGAACAACTCCACCTTGCGCGCGCCGAGCGCCTTGATGGGGCTGACGAAATACCAGCCGGCGGTGTTGGGGTGGTGCACGGCGAAGGGCGCCACCAGCCGCTCGGCGCGGATGTCGCTCGCCATATAGGCGCGGTTGGCGACGGCAAAGCCCATGCCGGCGTTGGCCGCCTCGTAGGACATCATGCAGGAATCGAGATAGATGCTCCTGGTTTCGCCCAGCACGAAGCTGGCGCCGGCAAAGCCCAGCCACGACTGCCAGTTCTGGGTGCAGGTGTCGGAGTGGAGCAGGGTGAAGTGCTTGAGGTCCTCGGGCGTCACCTTGGACATCGGCTTGTCGCCCAGCACCTCGTGGAACAGCTTGCGGCTGCACACCGGCGTCAGGTCCTCCTTGAACAACAGCTCGCAATTGAGGCCGGGGAAGTCGCCGTCGCCATAGCGGATCTCGAGATCGTATTCGGAGGCCGAGAATTCATGCGTGGCATAGGAGGTCGAGACCCGCATCTCGATGTCCCGATACTGCCGCTGGAAAGTGGCAAGGCGCGGAAACAGCCAGCGCGCCGCGAAGGTCGGCAGCACGCAGATCTTGAGCACATGCGCCTGGGATTGCCCGGTGGCCTCCATGCTGGCCGCCACGATCCGCTCCAGAGCCTCGCGCACGCGCGCCACATAGGTTTCGCCTTCCGGCGTCAACGACACCGCATTGCCGCCGCGCTGGAAGATCTTGAAGCGCAGCTGGTCCTCCAGGCTCTTCACCCGCTGGCTGACGGCGGATGCAGTGATGAACTGCTCCTCGCCGGCGCGCGTGAAATTGCGGTGCCTGGCGGCACTTTCGACAATTTTCAGCGAGTTTAGGTTGACCTGACTGAGCAGACGCACCGGGTTTGGACCTTAAGCTGGGCTTACGCTAGCACCAGCATTCCTAAATTTACAGGGGCAGGGGTGTTAATCGACTGTTTACCAAGTGTTGCCCCCATCTTGGAGAAGTAGAATGAACGCCCATACGATCCCCGAACTGCGCTATGCGATGAGCCGTGAAGCCATCATCGGCCATGATACGGCGTGGAAAGTGTCGAGGTTCGGCGTCGCCCAGTATCTTCACGGCTACGATCCGCAACTGCTTGCCGCGATCGAGGAGGCCGCGCTGAAGCTCAAGGCCAGCCATGCCGTGCACAAGCATCTCGACCTCACCTTCATCACCGGCGCCGACCGCTACATTCCGGAGATCAAGGAGCTGGTCAACGACAAGCTGCGACTGGAACGGCTGTCCGACATGATGGGCACCAAGCTCGAACCCTATCCGCTGTCGATCGTCGGCTCGACCGTCACCTTCATGAGCCCCAAGGATGGCGCCGTCGAATGGCACTGTGACGGCGTTCCGGTGACGGAGCTCATTCCGCTGTCGATCAGCGATCCCCTGATCGGCGGTCATCTTGAAATCTATTGCGACGATTCTGAGACCGGCCGCGCCATCCTCGAATCAGGCCGCGACCTGCCGCGCAACAAGGTTATTCGCATCGACCACAAGATGAATTACGCCACGCTCGGCCAGTTCCTCGGCGTGCTCCATCGCACCGCGCCGATCCAACTCGGCTCGCGCATCACCCTGGTGCTCAACCAGCGTTCGGTGGCCAAGCCCTATGTCGACGACAACCGCATGTTCTACCTCGCCGCCGACAACGACCAGGATCGCACCTGGGTGAACGAGCTGGCCGACGACGTCTGGACGAACCAGCTGCCGGCCTATCGCCGCTATGCCGAAGAGCATCCCGTGCCGAAGCCGGCTGCCGAGCCGGTCCCCGGCGGAGTCAGGGAATCGTGGTAGTGGCTGATGATCCAGCCGAGCGCCAACTGGCTTCAGCGTCGCTGAGCCTCGACCCGGACATGGCAGAAAGGCGGAAGAGCCGCATCGGCGCTGCTTCCTCGGCGGCGCTGGCCTTCGCTTTCGGCGCGGTGGCGCTGTGGGCGACCAACGCGCTCGTCGGCAAGACGCTGCTCGCCGGCCATCCGGTTTCGCATGTGCAGTTCCTGCAGTTCTGCGGCGCCGCGCTGGTCTTTGCGCTGATCAGGTTGATGAGCCGCGGCCCAATGCCTGCTGACCAAACAGTGGCGACTGGGCTTCGCCCCCTCATCCGGCCGCTGCGCGGCCACCTTCTCCCCAGTGGGGAGAAGAGGTTGGCGCCGGCGCTGCCGGACTGCTCTCCCCCCGGGGAAAGGTCGGATTGCCCCGAATTGCCCTTCGCAATTCGGCTGGCAATCCGGGTGAGGGGGGCTTTTGAGCGCGGTCCTCTCGCGCTACGAGGCAGCCTCGCCGCCTACGTCGTCGGCTTCATCGGCCTGGTCGGCACCATGGTGCTGCAATACATCGCCTTCGCCTCGATGCCGGTCATCGAGGCCAATCTCGTCGCCTACACCTGGCCGCTGATGGTCGCTGCCGCCGTCATCGTGCTCGGCCGTCCGCGGCGGCCGCTGCTGCTTGGGCTCACCGCCGCGCTCGGCTTCGCCGGCGTGGCGCTGGTGATCTCCGGCGGCCGCCCGCACGCCTGGTTCGAAGGCAGCCTCGCCGGCTATTGCGCTGCCTTTGGTTCAGCACTTTGCATGGCCTTCTACTCGCTTGCCGTCGGCCGCCTTGCCGTGCCGCCGGATCGGCTCCTGCTGCCCTCGGCGCTGATCGGCGTCGCGCTGACCTTCGCCTGGTGTCTGCATGACGGCGTCGCCGGCCTTGGCGGCGCGCACCTTTTGCTCGGCCTCTATCTCGGCGCCGGGCCGATGGGGCTGGGCTATTACTTCTGGTCGCGGGCGCTCAGCCTCGACCAAGGCGGCAGGCTCGCGATCGTGGCGTATCTCACGCCGATCGCTTCCACGCTTTTGCTGGCGCTGTCGGGCGAAAGCCTGTCGATGACGGCCATTGCCGGCGCCGTCCTCGTCATCGGCAGTTGCATTGCTGTCGGCATCGAACGTTCGGAGGCCTGAACACCATGCCAGGGATCATGCCGGGAAACATGCCAGGAAGCGGGCTTGACGACGACGAACGCCGCGCCAGACAGGAGGCGCATTGGCTGGTGAAGGAATTTGGCGCCGAGGCGCCGCTCTATGCCGCCATGAAGGCCGAGAAGGCCATCGAGCAGAAGGATTTCGGCCGCTGCGCCCGCTGGAAACGCGTGCTGGAGATCCTGACCGACAACGGATCTCCGGCGCGGCGCGCCGCGAAATAAGCGACTCGCGGTGACGTCATCGAATCGGGCATGATCGGCCATCCGAGCGCCGGCGCTGCTCGCCGGTGTCGCGGTCCTGGACTTCGATTTTTGCAGGAGTATTCGCAAAATCGAAGTGCTGCCGCGCATTTTGCGGTCTCGCGCCAGTCTTTGGCGCTGTAAAGTGTTTGTTATAGGTATTAGAATTCCTAACTTGCGCGATTGCGAGCCGCGGTGAAAACGTATCTCCGGTATTGAGTCTCGTGCGTTTATTGACTCTGGACGGTCCGTTGGGGGACAGGTCCGATATGATACCTAGACCAAAGTCTTAAAAACAGCTGGTCATTTGAGAGCCAGCAAAGGGTGAAAAAATTGTCCAATATCGATGACAAGACTGCAATCGAGCTGACCGCCGACATTGTTTCGGCCTATGTAGGCAACAATCCGCTTCCGGCCTCCGGCCTGCCTGATCTGATCGCCAGCGTCAGCGCGTCGGTGCGCAAGCTCGCCGGCGCCGCTGCCGTCAAGGAGAGTGTTCCGCTGACGCCGGCCGTCAATCCGAAGCGTTCGGTATTCCCCGACTACATCATCTGCCTGGAGGACGGGAAGAAGTTCAAGTCGCTGAAGCGGCACCTGTCGACCGACCATGGGCTGACGCCGGACGAATACCGCGCCAAATGGGGCCTGCCGGCCGACTATCCGATGGTGGCGCCCAGCTATTCGGCCACCCGCTCGGCGCTGGCCAAGTCTTCCGGCCTGGGCCGCAAGCCCGGCGCGGATACCGGCAAGGGCAAGCGCAAAACCAAAGCCTGAGGCCAGCCTGCCATGTTGCCCGCAACGGACGGCGCGGCGCCGTCGGCCGATCGCTTGGCCGCGCTCGACGCATTGCGTCGCAGGGTGGCCATCCAGTCTTCCGCCGACGCCGCCGAGGGGATCAAGGCGCGGCGCGTCCTGTTCTCACTGGACCTGCCGGCTGTCGAAATGCATGCCGCGCTCGGCGCGCTCGACAATTTCGAGCGCGCCATCGTCGAGCACGACGACCGGCTGGTCGTCGCTGCGCGGCGGCTGAGATGCCTAGCCGTCCTGGATGGCATCATCGGCGAATGAAAGGCGTGCCGCGTTCACGGCAATTCCGTGAGGGCGTGGCGGTTTTCGTCCGCAATTGCATGAAGCGCGGGTCGGCGGTTCTGCGAGGAAGCCGCCTGGCCGCCTTCAGTTGCGAGGTGGCTTGCCGGCCTCCGCGCTGCGGTCCTGCTCGGCCGCGAGGCTGTCCGCCTCGACGGCCGTCATCTCCAGAAAATAGACCAGCATCTGATAGCGCGTGCGTGAAAGCATCTTCGCAAGCCTGCGCGTGATCTCCGCCACATATCTCAGCATGCGCAGATCGTTGGCCGACGCGTCCATCGTGAACTCCTGACCCGGTCAATTTATAGTTGGCGTCAACGCGCGACTCACGGCGCATTGATAGGTTCGCAGGATCGACGCAAAACTGAAATCAATTTTTCGACAAGCATCATGCCTGGCTTAAAAGATTTCAGTGCTTTTTTTGGCGGTATCGATGCCAGTCGCACCAATATAAGCCAAAGCGGAACTTGCGGTTGTCTTGGTGGCTGGCTTCATCTTCCGCGACGGAACGGTCGTTGTCCGCCGATTGCGGCAGGCGGGCCGGACCGAACGGCCAAGCCCTCCATGTTGCTCAGTCCCCGCCGTGTTGCTCAGTCCTTGTAAGCGGAACAAAAGGCCGGCGGATTGTCGTTGCCGATCACGGCGCAGCCTCTCTTGATCTCGTCGATCATCATGCTGCAGGCATTCTGCCCATTGCAGGGCGGGTGTGTCGCCGGCGACACCTGAATGCACTGCGAGACATACTGGTCCGATTTCGCCTTGCCGGCCGATTGCACGCATGGCCTCGCGTCGTCCTGTTTCGCCGCGGCAGGGACAGGTGCGGCGGGCGCGGCGCCGCCGCTGGCCTGCGGCACGCAGGAGAGGTCGCCTTCCGGACATTGCAGCTGGTGCTGCAACTGGGTCAGCCGCGTCCTGGTCAATTCCGCCTTGCAGGTCTCGACCAGGCTCGAATACACCGAGCCGTCGGCATAAGGCTGGGTGCGGAAGGCGCATTCCTTGTCGCGGAACGGGATCCAGGCACGCTGCGCGTCGCGAAGGCGCTGCTGGTCGGCGGGAGCGAGGCGTCCCGCCAGCGCCTTGTAGACGGCGTTGAGCGCGGCATCGGCCGAGGCCGCGTCCTTGGCGGTGCAACTGGCGAAGTCGGCCTGCGTCTTCGCCGCCGCGCAGTCTGCGGCCCGGACAGGGACCGCCATCATGGCGGCAACCGCAATGGCCAGCGCGGCCGAGAAAAGGATGGTCTTGCACGTCATCGGATCTGTCCTTTGCGTGGATAGGCCCCAGCCGCTCGCGCCAGCATAGGTTGAGACAATAGCAGCCATCAACGTCAAACCGGTGACTTGGCAAGCAAAGTGTGAGTGGCATGGATGGTTGAGAGCCGGCAGAGATGACAGCCAATCTCCCCCCTTGCGGGGGAGATGTCCGGCAGGACAGAGGGGGGTGCTGTCCCGCCGGCCTCTCAGTCGTTCATAGGCGACGCCTGAGATTGTTTTCCGGTATCAATCTGGATGAGCAAGTGTCCTGTCGCGCGCCCCTCTGGCCTGCCGGCCATCTCCCCAACTTGGGGGGAGATTGGCAGTGTCAGCGCCGCGCTTGCTGGCTCAGTGAAGGGGGGCACCTCAGCCGTGTCGCTCTCGAACAACACCAGCTGCGTCGCCAGCGCGGCCGTCGTGGCGACTTGGAAGAAGATGAAGGCGAGGGCGAAATAGCGGATCACGGGCTTCCAAACGCTCAGGGAGGCCCCTGGTTCCAGCCCGTCGGGCTTTTTGCCGAACGGCCGGAGACTGCACGCGGCGAGCTTGATGCAGGGCCTGGCTCTTGCGAAGCGCCGACGTCCCGTGCAAAAGCCCGCCCATGCTTATCATCAATGACCTCTCGCTGCGCATGGCGGGGCGCCTGCTTCTCGACCATGCCTCGCTGATCTTGCCGGCCGGCACCAAGGCGGGCCTTGTCGGCCGCAACGGCACCGGTAAGACGACGCTGTTCAAGGCGATCACCGGCGATTCCCCGTCGGAAACCGGCTCGATCAGCCTGCCGAAAAGCACCCGCATCGGCCAGGTGGCGCAGGAGGCGCCCGGCACCGAGGAGCCGCTGATCGACATCGTGCTCAAGGCCGATGTCGAGCGCCAGGCGCTTCTTGAAGAAGAAAAGACAGCCACCGATCCGCATCGGATCGCCGAGATCCACACCCGGCTCGCCGACATCAACGCGCATTCGGCGGAATCCCGCGCGGCCACGATCCTGGCCGGCCTCGGCTTCGACGATGCCGCGCAGAAGCGTCCCGCCTCGTCCTTCTCCGGCGGCTGGCGCATGCGCGTGGCTTTGGCCGCCGTGCTCTTCTCCGAACCCGATCTTCTGCTGCTCGACGAACCGACCAATTATCTCGACCTCGAAGGCACGCTGTGGCTGGAGAATTACGTCTCAAAATATCCGCACACCGTGCTGCTCATCTCGCACGACCGCGACCTGCTCAACCGCGCCGTCAACTCGATCGTCCATCTCGACCAGAAGAAGCTGACCTTCTGGCGCGGCGGCTACGACCAGTTCGAGCGCCAGCTCACCGAGCAGCGCGAGCTGCAGGAAAAGAGCCGCGCCAAGCAGGAAACGCAGCGCAAGCACATGGAATCCTTCGTCGAGCGTTTTCGCGCCAAGGCCTCCAAGGCCAGGCAGGCGCAGTCGCGGCTGAAGGCGCTGGAGAAGATGAAGCCGATCGCGGCCATCGTGAACGACACGGTGCGGCCGTTCTCCTTCCCCGAGCCGGTGAAGACGGTGGCCTCGCCGATCATCGCGCTCAACGGCGTCAATGTCGGCTACACCGAAGGCAATCCGGTGCTGAAGAAGATGATGCTGCGCATCGATGCCGACGACCGCATCGCGCTGCTCGGCGCCAACGGCAACGGCAAGTCGACTTTCGCTAAGTTGCTCGCCGGCCGCCTGAAAGCCGAGACCGGCACGATGACGATCGCGCCGGGGCTGAAGGTTGCGATCTTCGCGCAGCACCAGCTCGACGATTTGCGTCCCGAGGAAAGCGCTTATGAGCACGTGCGCCGCCTGATGCCGGATGCGCCCGAAGCCAAGGTGCGCGCCCGCGTCGCTCAGTTCGGGCTGTCGACCGAAAAGATGAATACCCCGGCCAAGGATCTGTCGGGCGGCGAGAAGGCGCGCCTCCTGATGGGACTCTCGGCCTTCGAGGGACCGAACCTGTTCATCCTCGACGAGCCGACCAACCACCTCGACATCGACAGCCGTGAATCGCTGATCCATGCGCTCAACGATTTTCCGGGCGCGGTGATCCTGATCTCGCACGACCGGCATCTGTTGGAGGCAACGGCCGACCGGCTGTGGCTGGTCAAGGACGGCGCGGTCAACCCCTATGACGGCGACCTGGAGGACTATAAGACCCTGGTTACCGGCGTCTCGTCCAATCACCGCGAGCAGAAGGAAGCGGACAAGGCCTCCAAGGCCGACCGCCGTCGCGAGGCGGCAGCACGCCGCGCCGCGTTCGAGCCGCTCGCCAAGGAAATCCGCGCCACCGAGGCGTTGATGGACCGCATCCGCAAGCGCATCGACCTGATCGAGGACGAGCTCGCCAACCCGGCCGTCTACGAGAAGGACCCCTCGACCGCGACGCGGCTGGCCAAGGAGCGCTCGCAACTGACACAGACGCTGGCGCAGAACGAGGACAAGTGGCTGGCGATGTCGGCGGAGTATGAGGAAGGGATTGCGGAATGAGAACGTGATCTCCCCCCTTGAGG
>NZ_RQXT01000040.1 GCF_003863365.1 Mesorhizobium tamadayense
TCGCCAAAGGGGGTCGCCGCGCGTGAAGCGCCGGCGTCTTCGGTTGCGAGAGACGACGCTGGCGGGTCGAGTGGCACGGCGGAATTTCACCGCCGTGCTCTCCTAGAACCGTGCGTGAACCTCTCAGCTCACACGGCTCCCGGTATCCGGCCATTGGGCATGTAGAAGCGGCCAGTGCGCGAAGAGCCCTGGCTTGGTCCTGATGATACGGGCGAGCCACTCGCGCGCGCCTTTCGGCTTTTGCTTGAAGCGCTTGAACTTGCGGCGGGCCCATTTTCTCAGATGGAAGTCAATCCGGCGCAGACTGTCGTACAGCGCCGATTTGTAGAAGTGACTGTAGTAGTTGATCCATCCACGGACGTAGGGATTGATCCGCCGGGCGAGATCCTCAAGGGCTGTGTCGGTCCGGTTTTGGAGACCCCATTGCCGAACTTCCCGACGCATCGCCTTTAGCGCCCCTGGGGACGCCGCTGGCAAGAATGAGACGCCGTATGTCCCATTGGGCCATGCCGTAAACCGCGGCCGGAACGAGTAGCCGAGGAAGTCGAACTGGACCGTGGGATAGCGCTCGCTGCGGTTGGTGTCTGCGCAGTAGACGATTTTTGTCTTCTGCGGGTGGAGCGCCAACCCACACGTCGCGAACCGCTCCACTAGAGCGGCGCGCAAGGCTTCGGCCGCGGATTGGGTTCGGCAGTGGCAGATCACGTCATCCGCGTACCGCTCAAATGGAACAGCCGGATGGGTCCGTGTCATCCACAGGTCGAACGCGTAATGCAGGAACAGATTCGCCAGGATCGGACTCACGACCGATCCCTGCGGGGTTCCAGCCTCCCGTGGCTCGATGCAGCCATCTTCCCTTTGCACCGGCGCCATCAACCAGCGCTCCACATAGAGCAGTACCCAGCGGCAGTCGGTATGTGCCCGCACAGCCTTGAGGAGCAGATCGTGTGGAATCGTGTCGAAGAACGCCTTTATGTCGAGGTCGAGCACCCAGTCGTGTCGCCAGCAGCGCTGACGGGCCGTGCGCACGGCGTCGATCGCCGAGCGGCCGGGCCGGTAGCCGTAGGAGTCGACATGGAACAACGGGTACCAGTCGAGGCTCCAGATACCGTCGGACAACTTCTTGCGCGATGCGATCCGACACCGTTGGTATGCCCAACGGCCGCGTTCCGCCCGCCGCCTTCGGAATGTCCACCCGCCGCACCGGTTGGGGGAGATAGCTTCCCGAGGACAGCCGGTTCCAGAGCTTGTAGAGGTTGCCAGTTAGATCAACCTCAAAGTCAGCAATCGACTGTCCGTCTACTCCAGCCGCTCCTTGGTTGGCCTTCACCTTCTTGAAAGCCTCCCAGACTTCCCGCTTCGGGATGTCAAACGGCTTTGCCTTGGTCATGCGGCTCCTCCCGTCGCCGGTTGGCCGCCTGACCTTGGCGGGATACTGCAGCCCCTTCGGTCCAGCCCCATTACAGAGCCTTCACCCCTACTACGGACTGCTCCGTCCCTGTGCCCCGCATCGGTACTCTCGCCCTTGTGGGGATTTCCCGCTTGAGCTTCTCCCTTAACATCGGGGCGACAGGTTCCCGCGTTCCACAAAAGAGCCTGATCCGGGTTCACGCCGCCTCCAAGCCGGATGCCGCTCGGGCCGGGCTCCAGGGCGCCGCCCAAACTGGTCCCAGAGGCCACTACCTTCCCTCTGGTTTCGACATCGCCCTGTGAATTTCGGCACGTCATCAGCGGTTCGCTTGCGCTCGTCTCTCCGGATCTCACCTGACGGGATTTACCCCCGCCTTTTCCTGCGACGCTCACCACCAGCGCTCTTAACGCCAGCAGCTCACAGTGGTTTGGAGCCTGCGCCCGATCGCCGGCTCCGAGGGGCCTGCCCTCATCTCTCTTGCAGCTCCACACCTCCTTCTCTGTTGGTGTGTTCGCGGCACACGTAATGCATCAGTTTGAAATCTGAGCCTAGCGGCGCTTCAAGCGATCACTGGAACGGGCCGGCAGTTTAACAGGCTGGGCATCCTTGATGATCTTGAGCGCTTCCTCTTTGGTGGCGATTATCTGGTTGACGGAGCGGATTTGCATGAGACTTTAGGGCAGAGGGAGCGGCTTGTCACTGAGCGTTCGCAAGTAGGCAATCAGATCAACGCGCTCGGTCTCGTCGGGAACACCGGATATTTCCATGAACACGCCAGGCGTGGTGAGCGTGGGGCCGTAAAGGTAGGTGTTCAGGTCCTCGTAGGTCCACACGCCCGCCCAAGCCAGTAGCGTTTTGGAGTATTTGGCTTCGGGCGAGGATGCCTTGTCGCGGCCGACGACCTCCCACAAGTTTGGACCCTGCTTGGCACCCTGGCCTGGTTCGCTGCTGTGGCACCCGTCACAATTTCTGCCGAAGTATGCCCGGCCCTTCTCGACATCGGCGGAAGCCAACTTTGGAGCAATCGGTCCGGGCTTCGGCAGCACGACACCATTCGCCATGAGATATTCAGATATCTCGGAATAGTCGAAGAACCTGGCAAGATGGATTGGTGTCCGTGCGACGAGGTCCGTGCCTCGGGCGTTGACATCAGCCCCCGCTGTGACCAGTGCCTTGACACAGTCCAGGCAGCCATGCTTGACGGCCACGTGTATGGCAGCCTGATCTCCTTGAGTTGAGTTGGGATCGGCGCCATGCGCCAACAGCAGCGTGATGAATTCGAGCTTGTTTTTTGCAACGGCCGCCATCAAGGGGGCCCCCCCTATCTTCGATCCGGCGTTGACGTCTGCACCGCGCTCGATCAGCAGTTTGGCTGCATCGAGATGCTGCCTGCTGACTGCATAGTAGAGCGGCGTTGCATAGCCATCAGGGTCGTTGACGTTCGCGCCCGCATCAAGGGCCGCCGTAATGGCAACCGTGTCGCCCTTCTTGGCAGCGTCATGAATGGCTCCCGCCTGCGATGTCAGCGGGATCAAACAGAAACATATCAATAACAGCATCCCTGCGCGCATCGAAGTTGCCTCCTGCTGCTGGGCGAGCGTGGCGGCTATGCCATTGCGACATTACCGCGCGGAGTACCGCGCCATAGCGTGTGACCCGAAAGGAGTGCAAAACGCACGGCTCTATATTAGCATTGTCTCATATATGGATGGGATTACAAGCCATATGCCGCTCGAAAGCCGCTTCAACCGCTAGCATGGCCTCCCGGCGGCTTTCCGCAAATGCCCGCTGCAGCCTCAATCGCCCGTTCGCGATCTAGGGGCGAATCGCTACTCTGCTCAAACTGATGCACTGCCCGCTGGCGATCTACGTGAGACGACCCCCTCTGGCCTGCCGGCCATCTCCCCTCGAGGGGGGAGATTACGCGCGCCGACCAACGCAACGGCCACCGCCGCCATGACCAATCCCGCCGCCACGGCGAATGTAACCCGCATGCCGCCGGCGACTGCTTCAGGCGCCGCCCCGCCGACCTCGCCGGTGCCCACCGCAAAGGCGAACACCGCGCCCATCACCGCCGTGCCGGTGATCAGGCCGAGATTGCGCGACAGGCTCAGCATGCCCGAGACCACGCCGCGCTCGTTGCTGTCGACATCGGCCATGACGGCGGTGTTGTTGGCCGCCTGGAAGAGCTGGTAGCCAGGCGTCAGCAGCACGATCGCTGTGGCGTAACCGGCGACGCCGAACAGCGCGGGCAGCACCGACAGGGCAATGCAGCCGATCACCATCAGCGCCAATCCGGCGACGACCATCGCGGATGCGCCCAACCGGTCGACGGCGCGGCCCGCCGCCACGCCGCAGAGCGCCGACACGACCGGGCCGATCGACAGGACGGCGCCGACCAGCGCCTCGCCCAGGCCCAGCGCGCGCGACAGGAAGAACGGTCCGACCACAAGGGTCGCCATCATCACCGTCGAGACCAGCACGTTCATGGCAAGGCTCGGCGCCAGCACCGGGTCGCGGAACAGCGCTGGCTTGACCAGAGGCGAGGCCACCTTGCCCTCGGCATAGAGGAACAGGCCGGCGCCGAGGACGGCCATCCCAAGCAACGCGGTGTTCAGGCCGCCGAAATGGCCGCGCGCAAAAGTCATCGCCAGCGCGTAGGCGGCGAGCGTCAGCGAAAGCAGTGCCGTGCCGAGCGTATCGAAGCGAGCGCCGGCCCTCATCGCGCCGCGATCTTCTCTCGCCTCGCCCGCTGGCAGAAAGCGCTGGGCGGCAAATGCAGCTACGACGCCGAGCGCGGCGTTGACGAGGAAGATCGAACGCCAGCCGAGGGAAGCGATCAGCACGCCGCCGAGCGACGGCCCGAGCGCGGTGCCGATCGCCGACATGGTGCCGAGCAGGCCCATGGCGCTGCCGGTGCGCTCTTTCGGCACCGTCTCGCCGACGAAGGCAATGGTCAGCGCCATCATCACCGCCGCGCCGAGGCCTTGCGCGGCGCGCGCGGCGATCAGCAGCGGCAGGGTCGGCGCGAGCGCCGCTGCCAGCGAAGCGGCGCTGAACAGCGCGAGACCCGCCGCCAGCAGCTGTCGGCGCCCGACGAGATCGCCCAGCCGCCCGACGCTGACAATGAGCGCGGTGATGGCGAGCAGATAGGCAAGCACCACCCATTGCACCGCCGGGAAGGACGCAGCGAAGGCGGTGCTCAGCGTCGGCAGCGCGACATTGGCGATGCTGGTGCTGAGCGAGGACAAGAGCATGGCAAGCGACAGGCTGGCCAGCGCGCCGGTTGCCGAGCGGCTCGCCGATGCGATGCGTGGGTCTGCGATGTCGGCCATGGTCGTTCTCCGGCGCGGGTGAAACCTGCCGGGAAGATAGGCGCCTGCCTGATATGGCGGAACGCGCAGCATTTGCACTTCATCGGTGCATCAAACGCCATGTCACAAAGCCTGGACCGTGCTATGGTCGCGCCATGTCCCGACCCGATCTCAACCTGCTCGTCACGCTGGATGTGCTGCTTGCCGAAGGCAGCGTCGCCAAGGCAGCGCGGCGGCTGAAGCTCAGCCCTTCGGCGACGAGCCGGGCGCTCGCAAAACTGCGCGAGGCGACAGGCGATCCGCTGCTGGTGCGCGCCGGGCGCGGCCTGGTGCCGACGCCGCGCGCCATCGAGCTCAGTATGCAAGCCGGCCGGCTGGTGAAGGAAGCGGAAGCCGTGCTGCGTCCCGCCGAGGGGCTCGACCTGAAACGCCTTGCGCGCTGCTTCACGCTGCGCAACAGCGACGGTTTCGTCGAGAATTTCGGCCCTGCCCTTATCGCGCGCGTCGCCGAAGAAGCGCCCGGCGTGCAGATCCGCTTCGTGCCGAAACCCGACAAGGACAGCGCGCCGATGCGCGAGGGCGGCGCCGACCTCGAGACCGGCGTGATCGGCGGCTCGACCGGCCCGGAGGTGCGGGCGCAGGCTTTGTTCCGCGACCGTTTCGTCGGCGTGGTGCGCATGGGCCACCCTATAAGCGAAGGCAAGATCACCGCCGCCCGCTTCGCCGCCGGCCGGCACATATTGATCTCGCGCCGCGGCCTCGACCGCGGGCCGGTGGACGACGCGCTGGAGCCCGCCGGGCTGACGCGGACAATCGCGACCGTGGTCGGGGGCTTTTCGGAGGCGCTGGCGCTGGCGCGCGGCTCCGACCTCATCGCCACCGTGCCCGAGCGCTATACGGGCAAGCTGCGCGAAGGCCTGTTTACCTTCGCCCTGCCGGTGAAGCTCGCCGAGCTCACCATCTCGCTGCTATGGCACCCGCGCCTCGACGCCGACCCCGCGCATCGCTGGCTGCGGGGTGTTGTGCGCGAGGTCTGCGGCGGGCGGCACTGGAAACTTTGACCCGTCGCGATCCGCTCCTATCGACAAATGAAATCGCGGAGCATCGCACAAGGGCTCGAGGTTGCGCACCGTCACCTCTTGCGCGCCGGCGCCGCCCATAAGACCGGCAATCAGCGTCGCGACAAAGATGAGAAGCCCGAGCGCCACCCTGTCCAGCCAGGACTTGCGCCTGGCAAGCACTTCGAGCAACCGATCGCCCATCGCACCCTCCTCCGCTGGCATGGCGCATCATAGCATGCCGGCTTCAGGGTATCACGAAGCGGTTCACAGAGGGGTCCTCGAAGGGGCGATTTGACGCCGACGTTGCGCTACGGAAATACACCCAAAAAAAGTCAGGGGTAAAAGGGGAACCTCAAAAAGCCTCAACCGGTGAAAAACGAGCCTATTCAAATGCATAGGCGGCAAAGCCGGCGTCGCCTTCCGCAAGGGCCGAAAAGCCCGGAAATCCGCCATTTTCGGGCTTCCTCCAAAGGCAAATGGTGTGATCGCGGCAGGCCGATTTCGGGCCTAGCGCAACGGCAAAGACGCCACTGCGCGAGGCGCCCCGGGCGGCGTTGACAGCAAGGCCCGCCAATGGCACTTCGCAAAGCACTGGTCACGCCATGACCGTTGCTGTTGGGGACGGGACGGGGTTTCAGCAGCTTGGCGGCGGCGCCGGACGGGCGGGCACCTGCGTGGTGTGCCGCCCGCTCCTGGCCGGGCGCGACGCGAGAAGAAGGCCGGGTCTACGTCACCTAAGCCAGCACCCGACGAAGCCTCAAAAAGTGAAGCCTGATGCCGGCACCGCTGCAGTCGCCGCCGAGAGCTTGTAGCGCTTTCGCAGCCTGGGCTTCTCGTAACGCTTCTTCATCGTCCGTTCCTGTGTGGCCCAACGATCGGTCGAGGTGAGCGCGATCCGGCCGCGCTGTCAACCTCCACGCTCTTAGCCCGCGTGCTGCAGCCAATGGCGGTCGAACACGTCGAGGATGGCGCGGTACTCGGACGGCGGGATCTGGTTGACGCCGCCGTCGCTGTCGGCATTGAGGAACTGTCCGAGCTGGCTGTCGATCGCTTCCGGATGCTCCATGACGATGCCGAGGCTTGCAAGGTCGGCGGCGATCGAGGTGCCGGGCGGCAGGTACCCGCCCCATTGTTCGGCGGCGGGCGCATCGCGCAGACGCACCAACAGGATCCTGGTGAGCGAGGGCTGTGCCTCCGGGCCGATGATGGCGGTGCCGACCATATAGCCGCCGAGCACGCTCACCGGCTGCGTATGCGGAAACAGGCAAAGGAAGAACTGCGACTCGCCGCCCACCTCCTTCAGGTGCAGATAGAGGCTGCGCTTTGCCGGCGTGACCGGTCCGCCGAGCTGCAACTGCCCGGTCGGCAAGGTCTCGCGATATGTGGCGGTGAAGGCATGCGCGCCGGGCCCCGCCTCGATCGACAGGCGGCCCCTGATGAGCTGGCCGCGATAATAGGGCGACCAGGCGCGCGAATAGCAGGCATAGGTCCCGGCGAGCGCCAGTCCGATGCCCTTGTCGTCATGCCCGGGCGACGCCTCGGACTGCGCGTGGGCGCGGCGTTCGAGCTCCGCCGCTTCGATGCCGTGGCGGGCGGCGATCGCGGCCGCGAAGCTCGGCAGATCGCTCTCGGCGATCCAGGCGCCGGGCTGCTCGAGGCGCAGCACTTTCGCCCAATCGTCATAGACGCTGTGCTCGCGAGGCTGCGCGCGGCCTTGCAGCCATTTGTCGGCGCGGCCGACATCGAAAGCCGTCTTCGGGTTGACGGCACGGAACGCCGCCGCCAGGTCCTTGCGGCTGGCGGTTCCCAGCACGACCGAAGTCAGTCGTAACTTCTGCGCGATGTTCAGTGCCATCCGGCTGCACCTGTTCCATCCCGATGGAATCGGGATCGGCCTCTTGTTCGAGCGAAGATCATGCTTTCATGGCCGCCGCAAGCTCGCTGTGGGCTGCAACCTGACCAGGCAAGCCATCTCGCCGGGTCCGCGCCTTGTCGCTTTATTTCTACCGACTAATATTCCAGGAATTCCAGAGAATTCCATGCCGTTCCGCATGTAGCCCCTTTTCGCGCCATCGACCAGCGCTAAGCTCGCCATGGGCAAGGGGCAGACCGTCAGGAAAACGCGCTGAATGTGGGGCTTGAGCTCCCCTTCCTTCGTAGAGCAGTGACACGCTCGATGCCGAGCAACGGCGAAACCCGGCTTCGAAAGACGGGAACAACCGAACCGTAATGCCACCTCATCAAGAAGGAATCATCAGATGACCTCAACCGCCTCTTCCAGACTCACCTTCATTGTATTTACCGCGGGATGCATCGCATTGGCGCTGCTCTTCGCATATGCGCCGGCCGGAGGATCGCCGTCGAGATATGTCAAGGCGCCCGCGCCGCAGGCCCTCGAGCCCACGCGCATCGCCATAGACAACGAGGCGCACGCGATACGCTTCTATATCGACGGCAAGCAGGTCGCCCTGCTCGACGCGTCCGGTTTCAAGCGATGAGGAGGCCACAGAACCAAGGGGAACACTGTCATGAAAATCACCCTGTCAGCGCTATCGGCGCTTCTCCTCACAATTGGGCTGTCGCAAGCCGCGGAGGCCGAGACGAAGATCCTGGTGACCACGACAAAGTCCAGCACCGAGAAACACCGGCCGCTGCTCGATGAAAAGGCCACCGGCGGCATCGTGCCTTTGGCCGGCCGGACGGCAAATGCCGCCGAACCGGGTCAGGCCTATCCGCCGCCATTGGACCTGCATTTCTAAAGCAGGTCGCGTGAAAAAGGATTCACGCGACCTGCTTTAGGTCTTTGATTTTTAAGCATGTCTTTGTCCCGAAACCGCTGCGCACTTTCGGCAGACATGCTCTCGGGGTGATTCCAGCATGCCGCATCGCGGTCATCCGCGAAGAGGATGCGAGGAAAAAGACACGGCCGGCAAAGGCCGACCTGGTCGAGCCGCACCGGCCAGCCTGAGGGTCGGGTGGCTTGGCGCCGCCGGCGGGGGCCGGCGCCCGCTCGCGCGGATCGCAAAGCTGCGGCCCGCGCGGGCCAAGTTTTTCGGGCCAAGCTCCAATGTCTCGGGCCAAGTCACTCTTGACGAAAGGACGGTGACCCGGAAAGGTCGGCGCGGTCGCGGCCGGGCGCGACGCGCGACAAGGCTCTGAGGGAGGCCGTGCCATGCCGGGTGCCGAGGAAAAGCTTACTGCGCTCGGTATCGCCTTGCCGCCGCCGCTGAAACTGCCGCCGGGCATGGTGCTGCCCTTTCCCTGGGTGAATGTGCGCGGCAACCGCGCCTACATCTCCGGCCACGGGCCGCAGGAACCGGACGGCTCGCTCGCCGGCCCGTTCGGTGCCGTCGGCGACAGCGTGTCGCTGGAAGAGGCGCAGGCATCGGCCCGCAAGGTCGGGCTGTCGATGCTCTCCAGCCTCAGGCGCGAACTCGGCAGCCTCGACCGGATCACAGGCTGGTGCCGCGTGCACGGCATGGTCAATTCGGCGCCGGGCTTCACCCAGACGCCCGCGGTGATGAACGGCTTTTCGGACCTCATCCTCGAAGTCTTCGGACCTGAAGTCGGCCGCCACGCCCGCACGGCAATCGGTGTTGCTGCCCTGCCCTTCGATCTTCCGGTCGAGATCGAGGCCGAGGTGATGATCGAGGGGTGATGCGCCATATCTCGGTGCAATGATCCCGAAACCGTGTCGCTCTGCTCCGCTTGCGGCCACCAAGCCTGTACCTACATGTTCGGCGAGAGGGATCTTGCCGTGCAGCGTTATCGAAGGTTTATCTGGCCACGTCTGCAACGCGGAGATGCTTGTGGCATCGCGCTGGCAGTTGCCTTTATGCTGGTCTTCGTCGCGTTCTTGGCCTGGTACGGTCGCTTCATCGGATCGCATCTCGCTGATGGCGATCCTTCCTGTGCTTTCGGCCCAAGGGGTACGGTCTGCTTGTTGACAAGCTCTACGCCCGGCCAGACAAGGCATTGATCCTTGAGGGCGAGATGTCCGGCAGGACAGAGGGGTGCGAAGGAACGCGGGCGTCTTCCTCGTCCGACCCACCGGTCTTTGAAGAAAGCGCGATCCATAAGAGCGGCTTGACCAGGCCATCGCCGGCGCGATAGGCGGGCGCAGGCCATCCAACCGATGAAGGACCCGCCATGACAGACGCCATCGTAAGAGACAGCAACGGCACGCCGCTGAAGGATGGCGACTCCGTGACCCTGATCAAGGACCTCAAGGTCAAGGGCACGTCCGAGACGATCAAGCGCGGCACGCTGGTGAAGAACATCCGCCTCAACGGCAACCCCGGCGAGATCGAATGCAACACCAAGCAGGTGAAGGGCCTGGTGCTGAAGACGGAGTTTTTGAAGAAGGCGTGATTGCGGGCCGGGACCGAGGTGGTGATTTTCCAGCGCAGCGCTGGCGATTGGCGCGGCGCGGGCGACGGGCAATCTCCCCCTTGCGGGGGAGATGTCCGGCAGGACAGAGGGGGGTGCTGTCCCGCCAGCCTACCGGCATTCGACATACCTTCCTGAGACATGGGATCTTGTCAGGCAGAGCAGGAAAGCTGGCGTTCCTTCGCACCCCCCTCTGCCCTGCCGGGCATCTCCCCCGCAAGGGGGGAGATCGGCAGCTTCGGCGCCGCGCCACCCTTTCTCGTCGCCCTCACCACCTCCCCTTATGTTGCACTGCGTTAGATTTGTTGCATTGCGATATGGAGGCATAGCGGCAACTCTTTACGCAAGGCGGGATACGAACGACCATTGCGAGGTTCGTCTTCCGTGTCAGCACCATCGCCGGATTTTCGGCCCGACATCGAAGGGTTGCGCGCGCTGGCCGTGGCGGGTGTCGTCGCCTTCCACTTCGGCCTCACCGCGCTGCCCGGCGGCTTTGCCGGCGTCGACATCTTCTTCGTCATTTCCGGCTACCTGATCACCCGCCATCTGGTCGGCGAGATCTCCGGGACCGGCCGGCTCGACCTCCTGCGCTTCTATGCCCGGCGAGCGCGCAGGCTCTTGCCGGCGGCGCTCTTCGTCATCGCCGCGACGCTTGCTGCGGGCGCGATCATCCTCTCGCCGGAGGAGCAGGCGCTCTATTCCAAGGGCGCGATGTGGGCGTCGGCCTATGTGATCAATCTGTGGCTGATCCGCTGGTCGTTCGACTATTTTGCCAACGACGCCGCCAACAACCCCTTCATCCATTACTGGTCGCTGTCGGTGGAGGAGCAGTTCTATCTCGCCTGGCCGGCGCTCCTGATGCTGGCGACCTGGCTGAGGCCCGGCAAGCGGGCAATCATGCTTGCGATCGGCATTGCCGGCCTCGTTTCCTTCGCGGTCTGCGCCTGGCTGACGACCGTGTCGCAGCCCTGGGCCTTTTATTTCGCGCCGCTGCGCGCCTGGGAGTTCGCCGCCGGCGGGCTGGCTGCGATGGCCCCGGCGTGGCTGCTCCAGAAGCACCCGCGGCTTGCCCTGGCGCTCAGCCTCTGCGGGCTGGCCCTGATCGGCTTCGCTTACCTCACCTTCAGCGAGGAGGCTCCCTTCCCCGGCTTCCTGGCGCTCATACCGGTTGCCGGCACTGTCCTCCTCTTGCTGGCGGGCGCGGCCGGCGTCAGGGACGGCGTGAATGCCGCCCTGGCGCTGCCGCCCTTGCAATGGATCGGAAAACTTTCCTATTCGCTCTATCTGTGGCACTGGCCGGTCATCGTCTATGCCGGCATGCTGGTGGAGGAGCTGACTTTTCCCCAACGCCTCGTCTGCCTCGGGCTGACGCTGGCGCTTTCGGCGCTCACCTACCATCTCATCGAGAATCCGATCCGCCGCAACGGCTGGCTTATGGCCAATGCGGCGCGGGCGCTGGTGCCGGCCCTCCTCCTGACCGGCACCGGCGTCGCAGCCGCCTACGGCAACGCAGCGTTCGCCGTGCGCGACCTCGACCCCGAGCAGCGCAGCATCGCGGCTAGCGCGGCCCAACCCGCCACCGCGCGCGCCAAGGCCTGCGTGGAGGGCTATGACACGGTGACGCCGAAGCCCTGCGTGTTCGGCAACGGCCGGCGCATGATCGCGCTGTTCGGCGATTCCCATGCCGATCACTGGTCGACCCCGCTGATCGAGGCCGGAAAGAAGAACGGCTACCGCGTCGAGACCTGGCTGAAGAGCTCGTGCCGGCCCTCGCGCTTCTCCTTCTATGTCACCAAGCTCAACCGCAACTACCGCGAATGCGACCAATGGCGCGAGCAGGCGATCAAGGAGATCATCGCCGCGAAGCCTTCGCTGGTGGTGATCTCGGAGCTGTCGCTGACCTCCTCGCGCAAGATGGCGGCCGGCAAGGGCGAGCCGGACACGCCGGACGCCGTGTGGCGGGCCGGCCTGCGCTCGACACTGACGACCTTGAGCAAGGCCGGACTCAAGATCGCCTTCATCCGCGACGTGCCGTTCAACGACGAGAACGTCGACACCTGCGTGGCGCGCGCGCTGTGGCGCGACAAGGCGCCTTCGCTTTGCGACCAGACGCGCAGCTATGCCGCCAACGACGCGATGGCCGCGGTCGAGCGCGAGATCGTCACCAGCGTGCCTAATGCATCTTACGTCGACCTCACCGACCGCT
The DNA here is from genome assembly GCF_003863365.1 of Mesorhizobium tamadayense. Lineage (GTDB taxonomy): Bacteria > Pseudomonadota > Alphaproteobacteria > Rhizobiales > Rhizobiaceae > Mesorhizobium > Mesorhizobium tamadayense. Next base: position 12,382 of record NZ_RQXT01000040.1, read on the forward strand.
TCTGCAACACCACCACCTGCCACGTCTTCATCGACGGCAAGCTCGCCTTCCGCGACCAGCACCACCTGGCGACGCCGTTCGCGGAATCGCTGGAGCCGGAGGTAGAGAAAAGGGTGATTTCGAAGGTGGGGAGGTAGGCGCCTGATCTCCCCCATCGAGGGGAGATGGCCGTGAAGCGGCCAGAGGGTCGTCTCACGTAGATCGCCGACGCCCTCTCTCGTCGTCGCGGAAGGCGCTGGCGTTTTCACGCGCCGCAAGGCGCTGGCGCTTCACGCGCGGCGCCCCCTCTGTCACCTTCGGCGACATCTCCCCCTACGGGGAGATAACCCGCGCACCTTTTCCCGGGAACATCGCCTGCCCCGAAACCGTTAATACGCTGAAGGGGCATGCATCGAAAAGGAGGCAGCGATGAAAAAGCTTCTGCTTGCTTCGATGATCGCCATCGCCTCGGCGTTTGCGATCGCGCCGGCGAGTGCCGGTAGTGTCGAGTTCGGCATTGGCGTCGGCCCGTCCTACGATCCTTATTACGGAGACTACTATGGCGGGTATTACCCTCACCGCTATTACCGGGACGTCTATGATGACGACTACTACACTCCCTATCGCGAGCGTTATGTGGTTCGCTATCATAACCGGTATTATGGCGATAATTGCCGGATCAGGATCGTGAAGCACTGGCGCCATCACCGCCGCGTTATCGAGAAAATCCGCATCTGCGAGCGCTGACCGACTAGCGCTGTGACCGGCTCATCTCCCCTGCAGGGGAGATGTCGCCGTGCGCGAGGTGCATTCCACACGCCCGAACCGCTTATCGGTGCAACCCTGGCGCTCTAAAGCACGGAACGGATTCAGGCGACGCGATTTAGGCCTTTGTTTTTTATGCATGTCGTTTTCGCAAAACCGTTGCACACTTTTGCGCGACATGCATTAGCCCTCGGTTGGCTCTCTACTGGCAACCGCTTCACGGCCATCTTCCCTAAGTGGGAAGTTACGCCGGGCGGGAATATTAGCGATCGGGAACATAGGCTTCCTGCGGGGCGTTTATCCGATGATCAGCCTTAGGAGGAGGTTGCCATGAGAAAACTGCTACTCGCTACGGTGATTGCCATCGCCTCCGCGGCAGCCACGGTCGCGCCTGCTGATGCACAGTTCTTCGGTCTTGGCGGCGGCTTTTTCGGTCCGTTCGGCGGCTTCGGCCCCTTTTACGGCCCGTATTACGGCGATCCGTTCTACGACTATGGCGGCCGCTATTACGGCTCGCGCTACTACGGCCCGCGCTATTACGGCGGCCACTATCCCCGCTACATGATGCGTTATCCGTACCGCTACTACCGGCACCACCACTACCGCCATTGCCATGTGAGGTGGGTGAGGCACTGGCACCATCACCACCGCGTGCTGGAACGCGTGCGGGTTTGCCGCTATTGACGAGGCTCGGCGATCTCCCCCACGAGGGACCCGCAAGGGGGGAGATTGGCAACTTCGCCGACGGCGCGTTCATCGCCCCGCCTCTCACATCCCCCTCCCGCGATGGCCGTGGAACCGCGCATGATGATGCGCGCAATAACTCCGCGTGGCCGATGTCGGTAGGCCGCAGCAGAGCATGTCTGGGCCGGGCCGCGCGCCCGGCGGATCATGCTCCGGATCCCGCAGAGCGAGGTCGACCGGCGCGCGGCAGCGGCCGAAGAGGCAATCGAGGAAGCGCATCGCCGCGACATGCGGCTGACGGCCGGGCGCAACCGGGGGCGGCGGTGCAGGCAGCTTGTAGAGCTGGGCCTCGGATTTTTCGCGGTTGCCCGGTGTGAGCCAAGCCGGCGGCAGCGTGCGCGCGGGTTTGCGTGGCTTTTTGGGTTTGAGCGCGACGCGGGCCTCGATGGTGTCATCCGCCTTCGCTGAGGCTCCATTGACCGGCAGGCCGGCGGGACAGCGCCCCCTCTGCCCTTCCGGGCATCTCCCCCACTTTCTCGCGTAAGATTGCGGGGGAGATTGGCGGCTGCGGCGCCGGCGCCTTCCATCAGCTCGGCGTGTCTGGAAAGCGCCGCCGGTTCCGAAAGCGTGATCCCTGCAGCCGTCACCCTGCCCCGCCGGCCCGGCCGATCCGGCCGCGCAGCGTGCTTCCGCGGCCGGCCGCCGGCACGGCCGCCCTTGGGGTTGGCGAAGCCGATGGCGAGCAGGCCGGCGTTGCGGTGCACGATGCCGATGATGGCGTTGCGCGAGACCGGGCTGCCGCGCAGCGCGCTGAAGCGGCCGGCGATGCGCGAGGCCGAAAGCCCCTCCTTCAGCCAGGCGGCGATCTCGTCGATTTCCTTTTCAGTGTAGGCAGCGGCCATGTCTCATTCCAGTTGCTTGCGAAAGGCTTGGGCTTGCGAAGGGCTTGGCTTCCGCCAAGCGCGAGGGTTCGGCCGCGAGGCCGCATCTTGAGGTCAGGGAAAGGGTTGAGGTCAGGCGGCGCCGGGCGCCGCGCCGGTCAGTCGAAGAAGAGCGGCCTCGGCGCAGCCCGCGTCAGGCCCGACACCGCCCGGCCCGTCGCCCGATCGAACAGGATGACGGTGCCGTCCTCGGTGCGGATGCCGCTTGTGCCGCCCGAATTGGGGGCCGGAGCCGGGGGAGGAACGGCTCCGGCCGTTCCGGTGAACCGGGGTGCGGGCGGTTCGACCGGATCCGGGGCAAGCGCCCCGGAATGCGTCCGGACCGGGGAGGAGGACGGCCCGGACGATTCAAATTCGAAAGTCGAGGAAAGCGCGTTCATGCCGCCTCCTCCAGCGATGCACGATGGCCGGCCAGCCATTCGTAGCTGACGCCGGCTATGCCCAGCCTGCGGCTCGCCGCGACAACATTCGGCCAGTGCTGCGGCGCGATGCGGCCGCGACGGCGCATCTGGCGGGCCGCCTCGTAGCCGCAGCCGACATCGGCGGCGAAAGCGCCGATGCTCTGCCAGCGGTCGATAAGCCCCGGGATGCTCGTGGGCAGCCCCGAAATATTCGTGGGCGGTCCCGAGATGCTCGTGGGCTGCGCCGGAATCACTGGCAATGCGGAAATGCTTGCGGGATTCTCATTCATGCGCTAAGCGTACGTTATGTACGAAAAGCGCGCAAGCAATATCGTACACTTTGGACCAAAATTTTCAGGCATTTTGTACGATGATGGATTCCCGGCACAGATTGCAGCAGGCGCGCGCCCAGGCGGGCTATGCCTCGCCCAGCGATGCGGCGCGGGCGCTGCGCGACATCAACAAGAACACGCTCATCAGCCATGAGAACGGCAACCGGCCGCTGTCGCGCAAGGCGGCGGAGAAATACGGCCGGCTGTTCAATGTCGACCCCGGCTGGCTCTTGTTCGATGGCGACAGCGCCGAGGCCAGCCCGGCGCACCTTGCCCCCTCGCCCGTCACCATCGACGTGCCGATCGTCTCATGGATCAGCGCCGGCGAGCTCGGCAGCCAGGACAGCGTCGTCAACCTCTCCGACTATCCGACCATTCCGACCGCCGATCTCGAGGAAGGCGAGTGGATCGCGCTGCGCGTCGATGGGCCGTCGATGAACAAGATCTCGCCGCCGGATTCGATCATCTTCGTCAACCTGCGCGACAAGCGGCTGGTGACCAATGGCTGCTACGTCATTTCGGACGAGACCGGCCGCGCCACCTACAAGCGCTACCGCCCCAACGACATCCCGCCCTTCCAGCCGGCGTCCTATCTCGACATCCCGCCGCCGGAGTTGGAGGGCGCGATCACGATCATCGGGCGGGTGAAGCGGTCGATGATCGATATGTGAGGGATAATATCCCCTCGAGGAGGAGAAAGCGCCTCGCAGTAGCGTCGCCGCTTCCGCGAAGAACAAAAAAAGAACTTTCGGACTTGTACTTGTTGTCAAAATCCCCTTAGATCACGGATGCGTGGGATGTGGTTCCGTTTGCCGGGAGGGGGTTATGAACAAATCGATCAGGGAAAATCTGCATTTCGTCCTGTTGGCGCAGGCCTGTTTGCTGGCGGAGCCGGCCGTCGTCAATGCCGAGGATGCGGACTATCATCCGCAGAATTTCGCCAGCCGCTGAGCGCCGCCAGGGGCACGATCACTCCGGCCGGCGGAGCGGAGCGGACAGGAGATCCGTTTCGACGGCTGGCTGGTCTATCCGCAAATCGACAAGGCCAGGAACATTCTCTACTACGCCAACATCCTGAACTGGGGCGGCGACAGGACGATCAACATCTCCGTCTCGATCTTCGACAGGCAGGGCTATGTCCCGATGAAGATCGTGCCGGTGAACGGCAACATAGCAGCGGAATCCGTGCACAAGATCGTCGAGGCATCGGCCGCCGCCTACAAGCCAAAGGCCGGCTCCTCCTATTTCGAACATTCCAGCGGCGACAAAGTGGCCGGCTACGGCGCGCTCGGCGTTCTGGCGGCGATGCTCGGCGTCAAATTCGGCAAGGCCGCCGGCATCGGCCTCATCGCGCTCGTCCTGGTGGTGTTGAAGAAGGGTGCCTTGCTGCTGTTGCTGCCGCTGATCTGGCTCAAAAAACTGTTCAGCCGCAACAAGGCTGACAGCTGATCTGGGCCGGCAAATGGCAAGCCGGGCGGATGAAAGCCCGCTGATACGGCTTGTGCGAAGATGGCGCCTGCCGTTGTTGTTGCTGCTGGCCGGCCTTGTCGCGCTCGACGTCCGTGGCGCCATGGGGATCGCCGCCAATCTCACCTATGCAGCCTGCATCGGCAATCCGGCCGACCCGGCCCGCCGGCTAGAAGCCTGCACACGTATTGTCGAGGACAGGGCTGACAGTCCCGACAAACGCGCAATCGCTTACTTCAAGCGCGCCTATGCCTGGGCGGCAAAAGGTGATTATGACCGCGCCATCAGCGATAGCGACGCTGCGATAAACATCAATCCAAAATATGCCGTCGCCTACTACAATCGCGGCATTTTCTGGTCGGACAAGGGTGACAATAGACGGGCTATCGCCGATTTCGGTCAGGCAATCAGCTTCGGTTTCAACGGCGCCGGTGTTTACGAGAACAGAGGCGTTGCCTGGGCATCCGAGGGCAATTACGTGCGCGCTATCGCCGACTACAGCCAGGCCATCAACCTCGATGCGACGCTCTTCCGGGTCTATGAAAATCGTGGCCTGAGCTGGCTCCACAAGGGCGACTACGACCACGCCATCGCCGATTTCACCGTGGCAGTCAGCCTCGATCCGAGTACCGCCTACGCGTATTTCGGTCGCGGTCTTGCATGGTCTTTCAAGGGCGACGGCGACCGTGCGATCGCCGACTACGACTCGCCGTGGACCTCGATCCGAATCTGGCCGATGCATATTACGCGCTGGGCCGCGCCTGGGCGCACAAGGGCGACCACGACCAGGCCATCGTCGACTACGACCAGGCGATAGCGCTCAACCAGAAATCCGCCGATTTCTACAACGCCCGAGGCGAGTCCTGGAAGGCGAAGGGGAACCGCGATCGCGCCGAGGCGGACCGGAAGATGGCGGTCGGCCTCCAAGGAAAGTAGCGCGCCGCGAGGCCCGCAAGCTCGCGTTCCTTCGCGCCCCCTCTGTCCTGCCGACCTATGGCTTCCTAGACTCACCTACCCCACCAAAAACTCATTGCTGAAATAGCCAGAGAAATCCGGCTTCTCCTTCAGCGCCTTGCCGTTGCCATCGAGCAGTATCCCCGAAGCGAACAGATACCCTCCCATGGCCTCCATCTTGGCCTTGTCCATCGTGCCGATGGCGCCCGCGGCGCTCTTCAGGAAATGCCCGTCGTTCAGCGCCTTCAGCGAGGCGTGCACCAGCGCCGGGTTGGTGAGCGTGTCCTTGTTGGCGGCGATCAAAAGGTCGCCGGCCTCCTTCGCGTTGTCGACGGCGAACTCATAGCCGCGCCGCGTCGCTTCGACGAAAGCAGCGGCCACCCTCGGGTTGGCGCCAAGGAAGGCGTTGCTGGAGACGATCAGCGTGGTGTGCTCGTCCGGCACGCCGTAATCGGCATAGCGAAAGCTGCGCTGCTTGAGGCCTTTCAGCTCCGCCTCGACGCCTTCCCAGGTGGAGACTTCGAGGGTGAAGTCGACCGCGCCGTTGGCCAGCGCCTCATAGGCCGAGGTGCCGAGCGTCACCGTGTTGAAGACGCCCTTGCCGCCGTCGTGGCGGATGATGGTCGAGATCAGCGCGTTCTCCCAGGCGCTGCCGAAGCCGCCATAGGTCAGGCCGTCGAGATTCTTTGGGCTCTTGATCGCGGCGCGGTCGGCGTTGAAGACGACGCGGCCGGTCTCCGACTGGACGACGGCGTAGACGGCTTTGAGGTCGGCGCCGGCACTCTTCTGCGTGAACAGGCCGAGCGAACCGGAGATGCCGAAATCGGCAATGCCACTGGCAACCAGCGTGCCGGAGCCGGTGTCGCCATAAGGCAGGATTTCGACGTCGAGCCCGGCATCCCGGTAAAGCGCTTTGTCGCGGGCGACGAACAGGCCGACATGATTGGTGTTGGCGGTCCAGTCGAGCGCCACCGTGATCTTTTGCGCGGCGACCGCCTTGGCGCGAGCGGGAAGCGGCAGGCCGGCGGCTAAAGCCAGAAGCAGCGCCTGGCGGCGGGTGAAGTCGGTCATTTCGTCTCTCCATCAGATGATCGGGAATTGGGATCGGCCAGGCCAAGCAGCGTGTCGAGGATGCCGGCCTCGATCGCGGCGGCCTCGCGGGCAAGCTCGGCACTTTCGGTGCGCGGGCGCGGCAGCGGCACCGCGACCTCGCTGACGACGCGGGCGGGGCGCGCCGAAAGCACATAGATGCGGTCGGACAGAAGCACCGCCTCGCGCACGTCATGGGTGATGAGCAGCGCCGTCCAGCGATGGCTTCGCCACATCGTCTCCAGCCAGCGCTGCATGGCCGCACGGGTCAGCGCATCGAGCGCGCCGAACGGCTCGTCGAGCAGCAGCATGTCGCGCTGCTGCACCACGGTGCGCAGCAAAGCGGCGCGCTGGCGCATGCCGCCGGAAAGCTCGGCCGGCCAGGCGCGCTCGAAGCCGGCAAGACCAAACTCGGCGAACATAGGCGCGACACGCTCGCGCGCGGCCCGCCGCTTCATGCCCTGGACCTCCAGCCCCAGCGTGGCGTTGTCGATGACGCGCCGCCACGGCATCAGCGCATCGCGCTGCGGCATGAAGGCGAAACGGGCGCCATCGAGCGGCGCGCCGTCGAAGCGCATCTCGCCCTCGCCGCGGATCGCGCCGGTGAGGAGCTGGAACAGCGTCGACTTGCCGGCGCCCGACGGTCCGAGGATCGAGACGAACTCGCCCGCAGCGACATCAAGCGAGATTCCGGCCAGCACCTCGAGCGCGCCGAAGTTTTTGCGCACGTCGCGGAGTTCCAGCCGGGTCATGGCCGGCCCTCCCCGGAAGGCTCGGCCTTATCGTCGCGCCCCGCCCTCTCGCTCTTTGCGTTTTCCCAGGGCATGGCGAGGCGCTGCACCAGCACGGCGAGGCCGAACAGTGCGAGCGTCAGCGCCGAGCTGACGGCGACCGCGGCAAGCACGAGGTCGGGCCGGAAATTGTTCTTGGCGCTGAGCATGTAGATGCCCAGCCCCTTCGCCGCTCCGGCATATTCGGCGAAGATCGCGCCGACCACCGCATAGGTGATGGAGATCCTCAAGCCGGCGAAGAAATAGGGCAGCGCCGACGGCAGCCGCGCCAGCCAAAATATGCGCCAGCGCCCCGCCCCCATGGCGGCGAGCATCTGGCTGATCTCCTTTTCGGTCGCCGCATAGCCCTCGACCAGCGCGACCATCATCGGGAAGAAGGTGACGAGCGCGATCAGCAGGATCTTCGGCAAGAGCCCGAAGCCGAACCACAGCACCACCAGCGGCGCGATCGCCACCAGTGGCAAGGTCTGGCTGGCGATCAGGATCGGGAACAACGCGCGCCGCAGCCTCGGCAGGAAGTCGACCAGCGCCGAAAGCACGAAGGCGGCGAGGAGCGAGCAAGCGAAGCCGGCGAGCGTGGCGCTGATGGTGGGCAGCGTGTTTTCGGCCAGTGCCGCTCGGCTCTCCCAGGCCTGCGCCAGCACGCGCGACGGCGCCGGCAGGATGGTCGGGGCGATATCGCCGAAGCGGGCGTAGAGCTCCCAGGCGGTGAGGAGCATCGCGAGGGAGAGGACGGCGGGGGCCAGCTTGGTGATGGCGGTGGCGACAGCCGATCTCCCCCCTTGCGGGCCCTTGCGGGGGAGATGTCCGGCAGGACAGAGGGGGGCGCGAAGGAACGCCGTCTTGCGAGACTTGCGGGGAGCAATGGACGAACGCCGCGCACGCAACCACCTGCCAAGCCGGCGGGACAGCACCCCCCTCTGCCTTGCCAGGCATCTCCCCCGCAAGGGGGTAGATCGGCCGTCACCACGGCTTTCGCCAATCGCCGAAGGTTCCCCTTTCTCTTGTGAGATGGGACCAGCGATATCTCTCCCACGCAACGGTTCAGACGAAACAGCCACGACAATATCCTCGACGGCGCCTAAACGCGGCTCAAACCGCGGTCGGGCTGTTCGCCGAAATGGTGATGTCGAGGGTCACGTGGCCGGCGCCGGGGCCGAAGCGGCAGAAGGCTTCGGCGAGCGTGGCAAAGATCGCGCCGGCATCGCCGCGCAATTTGGTGCAGAAATGCTTGGATCGCTCGAAGACGCCGGACTGTTTTAGAAAATCGATGCAACCGTAGATCTCGTCCATGTGGTCACCGGCGCCCATCACATAGAGCGAGAACTGCGCCGTCGCCGGCTGGCCGGTCGAAGGTGTGGCCTGGACGGCGCGGATCGCCGCGACCTTGCGCTCGTCCAGCGGGATCGCTGGGCCGGCGATCTCGTCGGAGCGGCAGATCGGATCGTCGGGCTCGCCAGGGCAGCCGCGCGAGACGGCGGCCGAGAGCACGCAGTGCCTGCCGTTCCTGGCCGCCGCCACGAATAGGTCGCGCATGGCCGGGAACAGCACTTCGGGCGGCCCAACCAGAAGCGTCGAGATGTCGTCGGTCTCGATCCTCAGCCTGTCGCGGTAGGGATCGAGCGCGCCGAGCGCGCCAAGGATGACGCCGACGAAATCGTCGGCCATGGGATAAAGGGAAATCTGTGCGCCTGAAAACATGGCCCGCCTCGCTCCGCTGGTATTATCCAGATCAGCTTTAGGGTCCGAAGGCTTGCCGCCTCCATCTCAGCCCCGACCGTACGGAGCACCCCTGTGGATGGGCGCGTTAAACCACTGTTCGGGCGAAGGGGGAAGTCTTTTTTGCCGGTGTGGCAGGAAATGTGAATTGGGCCAGCCTCCCTCCCCTTGTGGAGCATTCTCATTATAAGGCTTTCACAATCTTCTTATAACACCCTTGTGCATCAGCCTGACAGAATATAGTTATAAGAAAATATTGAAAATCTTATAATTCCATCTCCCCAGGGAGCAGGTCATGAAGGCGATCGATCTCGCCTATCGCACCCTCTATGCCGAACTGGTGCAGCGCAGCCTGGATGCTTCCTTCGAGACCGATTTCTCGACGGCGGGCAATTTCGTGCGCGTGCCGGTCAAGGGCCGCGACTACTGGTATTTCGAAGAGACCCGCCCGCAGAAGTCCAGGCGCTATGTCGGCCCCGCCGAAGACCCGGAAATCGCCAAGCGCGTCGCGGCCTTCAAGGACATCAAGAGCGATCTCAGGAGCCGCCGCAAGCTGGTTTCCACGCTGGTGCGCGACGCCGGCCTGACGGCACCCGACACGTTCACCGGCGATGTCGTCGAGGCGCTGGAAAAGGCCGGGCTCTTGCGCCTGCGTACGGTGCTCATCGGCACCGTCGCCTTCCAGACCTATGCCGGGCATCTCGGCGTCAAACTGCCCGGGGCCGCGCTGCAGACGGGCGATGCCGACTTCGCAAAATTCCATTCCGTCTCGAGCGAAGTGGAAGACAGCCTGCCGCCGGTCATCGATGTGCTGAAGGCAGTCGATCCGACTTTCCGCGAAATCCCGCACCGGAGAGATGCCGGGCGCACGACGCAGTATGAGAACGCCTCGCGCTACCGGATAGAATTCCTGACTCCGAACCGCGGAAGCGACGACCATGCCGACCATGCCAGCCCGATGCCGTCGCTGGGCGGCGCCTCGGCGCAGCCCTTGCGTTTCCTCGATTTCCTGATCCGCGATCCGGTCAGGACGGTGCTCTTGCATCGCTCCGGCGTGCCCTTGCTTGTCCCCTCGCCCGAGCGCTTCGCCGTCCACAAGCTGATCGTCGCGGCGCGACGCGAGCGAAGCGCCGCTGCGAAGCGGGAGAAGGACCTGCATCAGGCGAGCCTGCTGGTCGAGGCGCTCGACGTTACGCGTCGGCGGGACGACCTCGCCCATGCCTTCGCGGAAGCGTGGGAACGGGGCGAGGCGTGGCGTGAGGCGCTGCGTAAAGGGTTGCAACTGCTTCAGCCGGACAGGCGCGAGATGGTGGACCTTGTCCTAGGCAAGGCGCTCGACGAAGCGCAAATCGACCTCGACGGTTTCACGGTGCAGCTTTAAGTGAGTTATCGTTCAAATTGTACGAGTCCTGCTTGACCGCCATTCGTACATAAAGTACGATACTGCCCTTGCTTGAGGAGACTTGCTTGGACACCGCGAACCATGCCGCTTTCGCCGACCTTTCCCGTCCAATTGTGTCGCCATTGCCGTCCGCCGAGCGCGAGCGCCTGGCCGGCGCCTGGCGCATGGCCAGCCAGGACATCGCCGACGACATCCGCTTCATCCGGCAATATCTCAAGGTGATCGCCGAGAAGGAGGAGCGTCTGTCGACCGGCACGCTGGTGCACGGCCGCGCCTATGTCGAGGCATGCGCCGCCTGGCTGCCGGAAACGCGGTATCTGAGGAACCTCAGGCTGATCAGCGAATGCGAGTGCGCGATGATTGCGGCCGGCGTGCGGTTTGCAACGTCGAGCGATGCCTGGGAGTGAGCGCTCCCTTTCTCCAAGAGAAGGTAAGACCGAACGCCGGCAGGACAGGGCGCGAAGGAACGCGGCGAAACACAGTCGCCGCTCCCAAAACGCGAATAATCATACCCTCTGCAACCCTCGGCTCGGTGGCTCGAAAAATGCATCGTTTCACACAATTGCCAATTGGTGGACGTGGGCGAGCGGCCGGTAGTTAAATTCCGCTCGGGTAAGGAGGCATAGTCGCATTCCAGGGAGGAACTCGTTTGATGGACCAGCAAATCGACATCGGCATACAGCCCGACGATCAGCCTTACGAAGTAGCCTCATTCGCCAGGAAACATGGCCTGCCGATCCCGGTCGCGGATGCGGTCCTGTTCGCCAAGGGTCCGTCGCGCGCTGCCTGCGATACCGCAGCGCTGGCCTTCCTCTGCGCGGTCTCGCAATTCGCCAGGAAGCAAGGGGTGCGCTAGAATCTCCCCTTCTCTCTTTCTTGTGGGAGAAGGTGTGGCCGAAGGCGACGGATGAGGGTTTGGGAGGAATGAGGCTGGGGCAATTTCAAGCATAATTGCCAAGCTGGAGCACCCTCATCCGTCTCGGCGCTTCGCGCCGATCCACCTTCTCCCACAAGGGAAGGAAAGGGTGCGGCTCTCCGCGCTCTTTCACCTGGTTGTCGGGTGAGCCAGCGGCCGCCCGGGCCGCCGGAAATCAGGTTTTGGCTTTAGGCTTGGCGGCTGTCTTGGCGGGGGCCTTGGGTTTTTCCGCCTTCACCGCTTTCGGCTTGTCTGCCTTGGCGGCAGCCGCCTTCTTCGGCGCGGCCTCGGGTTTCGGCTTCTCGCCATCGATCTCGGCGATCGCTTGCTCCCAGTGCTCGATATGCGAGCCTTCCGGCCGGCCTGCCTGTTCCCAAATCTCATGCGCCCGCCGGCGAATGCGTTCCTGCCTGTCGTCCGTCACTGTCGCCTCCTTTGCATAGGGCCCTGCCCCGACGGAAACATTAGCCGAATTTTCCGGTGGCGTCTTGCGCATCGACGCATGGGTGCCTGAACTTCTGCAGTGATTTCTTCAGTGCTCGTCGACGACGACGGCGATGCCCAGATGCGCTGCCTTTTTTGTAATCAATGCGGCCAAATCGGCGTCAGAGCGTTCAGTTCCGGTGCGCTCGCGCAGGATGGTGACCGCCTCCTTCATCGACAGCAGACCTGTGCGATGTTCGGCCAGAAGCTTGTCTACGGCTTTTGCGCAATCGACTAATTCGACATGGGGATAGTGCATGGCTGCGACTCCTTTCAAGGAGCCGGCATCCCCCCGCCGGCATGGCGGGAGGATCGGGGGCTCGTAAGCACATAAGGCTACTCGATAACCTGTATCACTCTGCGTGTGCCCGGGTCGACAAGAACCGTGTGGTCGTTGACGATAGTATATCTGTACTGAACGTCCGGTACCGTCTGCAATTCGACGGTGTCAGGCACCGTCGAGCCGACGCCAAGCTCCAGCCCCAGCACATTGACCGAGGCGATCGGGTGCTTGTGGACGTACTCCTTGACGACTGTCTGCTGCTCAGGGGTGACGATGATCTCGTCCGCAGCCGCGAAGCCGATGCCGGCCACCAGAGCTAGGCCGGCGACAGCAGGAATAAGGGTGGTTTTCATCGTAAATCTCCTGTTGCGTTGGCGAGCTCCGCAGTGCCTCCGCGAAGAGCGGAAACATCGGCGTATCGAAAATAGGAGCTCCCGGAACAAACGCGTGCGCAACGCTCTTGTTCCGACAGCAGACGCTAATCGATCCTGCGCGCGGAATCGACGGGAACTGTTGCGGCGGCTTTCGCATTATTTGCATTGCACGATTTGACAAGCTGAAGGCCGCCATGAGTGGAGGTCTCGTCAGAAGCGACATGCCCCTTCGCCGCCCGGTTGCGATCGCCGTCGGCGCCGGTTTCAAGCGTGAGATCGCTTCGTTGGCCGCGATGGAGAATTTCCTCATGGAATGGCCGCCGGCAATGCGCGGCGAGTGCTATGTCGCGGCGGTGCAGGCCTGCGAGGCGGCGCGAACCGGAGAGATGAAACTCGCGGAAACACGGCAGGCTTTCCTGTCATTCGCAGAGAAAGCCGGCATCTTGTGGACCGGCATCGATCCGGTGACGGCGCTGCGCGAAGCCAAGATCAGGCGCGTCAGGGCCAGGCGCGAGAACCGGCCGCGGCCGTGAGAAAGATCGGCAGGCGTCGGATCCCAGAGTTTGCGGCACCGATGTGGCTCGCGCGCAACGGCGCGCGCTGCCGTCCACGCGCTGGACGGCAGCCGGTCGATATCGAATGGCGGGGAAGCTGCGTCAGTTAGGCGACGTTTCGCTGAGCGCCTCGGTGACGAAGGATGCGGCGATCAGGTCGTCCGCATCGATGCGTAGGGAGCCATCGCCGCCCCCCATGATGGCCGCGACCTTCTGGAAGGTCTTCATCTCGTGTTCGGTGATCCGGGCGTCCCGCATCCTGGCTTTCAGATCGGCGACACGCATCCCGAGCGAGCGGGATGTTCCGATTTCTCGATTCGACATGTTGGTCAGTCCTCCTCCCCCAGCCCATGCCTGTTTGCCGCCGCCCGAATCCGCATCCTGCCAATGGCTTATGTTGCTTATGAGGCACCGCGAACCCAGAGGCGGCAACGCGTACCCGGACGGAAGGTTCCGTTAGCGTATAGTAACGAAATAATACTTGCTCATGGCCCGCCGCCGAGCCGGGCGACGGGACCATTCGGTTAGCGGAATTGCCAGACGGTTACTGCAGCACCTTCACGATCTTGCGGGTGCCGGGGTCGACGATGACCGTCTGGTTGTCGACGACGACGTAGCGGTATTTGACGTTCGGCACTTCGTGCAGCTCGACCGTGTCGGGAAGGGTGCTGCCTATGCTGAGCTCAACGCCGGGAATCTTCACCGAGGCCAGCGGCTGCTTGTGCACATACTCCTTGATGACGGTTTCCTGCTCGGGCTCGATGACAACGTCCTGCGCGGCCACGGCCCCAGCACCGGCCAAAAGCAGAAGGGCCGCGGCGGCTGTGGTGATGTGCATCTTCATGGTCGTTTCCTTTCGTGGGTGACGTGAGTAGTTCTACGCTGCGCCTGCGATCTCCACAGCAATCGGCACTGGCCAAACGCCGACAGCCAAGCCTTGTTCCTGCAAAATTGCCGTCGGCATTTTCACAAAACGTAACCCGGGCTTGCGGGGCAAAAATTCGGAACAATGTTTTTCACCTCGGGTTTACGGGAACGAAGGGACCGACTTTCCGAGGAGAAACCAGATGAAACATCTTCTGATCACAAGCATGATCGCGCTCGGCGTCGGTTGCGGCGCCGCGATGGCCCAGACCGAGTCCGCGCAGCCGAGCGGCGGCGACAACTGTGTTGCCGGCCAGGCCGACTGCCAGAAGGGCGGCAAGGCAGGCGAGCGGGCCCAGGGCAAGATGAAGTCGCAGACCGAGCAGAATGCCCAGGGCAAGGCCGGCGCCAGCACCGAGGAGCAGGCGCAGGGTAAGGCCAAGATGAAGACCACCGAGCAGGCTCAGGGTCAGGCCGGCACCAGCACCGAGGAACAGGCGCAGGGCAAGGCCAAGATGAAGACCACCGAGCAGGCTCAGGGTCAGGCCGGCACCGAGGAACAGGTGCAGGGCAAGGCTAAGTGCCCGACTGGTATGACCAACTGCCCGAAGGGTTCCAAGATGAACGAACAGGCCCAGGGCAAGACCAAGATGAAGACCACTGAGCAGAATGCCCAGAGCAAGACCGGCACCAGCACTGAGCAGAACGCCCAGGGCACCACTAAAATGCAGACCCAGCAGAATGCCCAGGGCAAGACCGGTAAGACTACCGAGCAGAATGCCCAGGGCAACACCAACGTGCAGACCGACCAGGACAAGACGGCCTCGATCAACAACGTGACTGTCGAGCAGAAGACGCAGATCACGCAGATCATCCACGAGACCAACGTGCAGCCGGTTCGCGATGTCAGCTTCAACATCTCGATCGGCGTCGAGGTGCCGCGGCACAAGATCCGCCTGCATCGACTGCCGCACCGCATCGTCGAGATCGTCCCGGCCTACGAAGGTTACTTGTATTTCGTGCTGGCCGACGGACGCATCGTCATCGTCGATCCGGACAGCTACGAGATCGTGGTGATCCTGGAGGCCTGATCCCGGACCCTAAAGCATGTCACGTGAAAAAGGATTCACGCGACCTGCTTTAGGTCTTCGATTTTAAGCATGTCTTTGTCCCGAAACCGCTGCACACTTTCGGGAGACATGCTTTATCGCGAAGAAAAAAAGTCCGCCGTGCCGCAAGGCTCGGCGGCCTCTTTTTGCCTCGGGCGAAATGCACGGGAGCCCGGGTCATGAAACCCACCACCTTCGGGCGCGCGCCTTGCAGGCGCCGTGGTCCAAATCGTTGATCAATGCGATGACGGGAACCGATCGGTCCCGGCATGGTTTCTCAAGCGGTAGCCAGGGGGCCGCAGGTCCGTACGGCATCGGCCGAAAGGCCCATAAGATGGAGGCTCCCTTGCAGTATTGTTCAGTCTTGCGATCCCACCGGAAAAGGTGCAAGGGTCGGGGCGGGTAGACAAATGGGCGAGATCGCCGATGATCGCATGCGGTCGCGGCGCTCGGTTGGGCAAATGTATTTTCCGCAGTTTCTTGTGGGAATGACGGCAACGCTCCTGGTGGTTCTCGGTTGGACTTACGCATCCACCGGGTCGGTTTGGGAGTCGCTGGGCTGGACATTCCTGGCGGGCGTGGCGTTGCAAGCGGGCTACTTCGTGGCCGTGTTATGGCTTGTGCACGGTGAGACCCGCGTGACGGACGAGGCCAAAGCCGGCACCACATCGGCGCCGGCCGAGCTGCCCGGTCCGTTCGAGCGCGACGGCATCATCCACGCGCTGCTTGCGCGGCTGTTCCCGACACTGATGCCGTAAAGCAGTTCCGGTATCCGGCGGAAGCCTCCCCAACGTCGTCATCCTTGGGCGTAGCGACGCGAAGCGGAGCGAAGACCCAAGGATCCATGCCGTGACCCCGACCGAAGAATGCAGCGGAGCAGAATTCTGCGCCGTTGCAACGCCTTGAGGTTACGGCATGGATCCTGGGGTCTGCGCCGCGTCGCTTCGCTCCTTGCTCCGCCCCAGGATTGACGGAAGAGGCGTTTTGGCCAATCTCCAACGCGTGCGATCGGTTAGAGCAATTTAGCGCGCCGCACTGAAACAGGGCGACGCGCTTGCCGTGCGGGGTCAACGCGCCGGAGCGGCCGTGGCCGAGCGCACCGTCTCCGAAGACGAGAAGACGACGAAGCCAAAGATCAGCACCGCGGCGGCGACGATCAGCGAGCCGATCGCCACGACCGGCTCGATCTCCGGATGGCCTGCCGCCAGCATCCAGTAGAGCGCCGGCAGCATGATCACGATGCCGACCGTATAGAGACCGTAATGGATCACGGCGATGCGGCGCTCGGCCTTGGCCGGATTGAGCGCATAGTAGCCGCCGAAGATCGCGCTGGTGACCCAGCCGAGAAGGTTGATGTGGGCATGCGCCGGGAAGGCGCCGTGGTCGCCCGAAATCGCCATCTGCAGCCCGGCCGCAACGCCCAGGATGAGAAAGACGATGGCCGTCTTGAAGAAAAGCTCCGAAACCCGTGGCATGTTGTTGTTCTCCCAATGCCCTTGTTACCCGACTCTGCTAAGCCTACACGAAACAAGGCATATTAGCCATGACGCTATTGAGGCTCCAACAAGGCGCGACCGCATATCAAAAGATATCGCATGCCCCTTTGCAACGAATTATATCGTAATACGACGTTTCTGAAAAACCCTTGAGTGGCAGCCAGGGAGGCGCAGCTTTTGCCGATCGGCCGGCCATCGTTTGAACCCGTTGGTGAAAGCGCCTATGCTTGACGGACAGCACAGGAGGCTTCATGCCCAAGCTGACAAACGCCGCCGATATGGCCAGGTCCATCGGCGTTGACCCTGACGCGTTTCGGCAAGCATTGCGGAGCGCGAAATTCCCCTGGCACAAACGCGATAACGATTGGATCGTGGAGCTTGACAGCCCGGAGCATTCGTCAATGCGAACCGTGCTGGTAACGCTCCTGAGACGAAAGAAGGCCTAGAACTGGCGGCAAGCGCCACACGCGCGGATTGCCATCCCGTCCAAACAAAATGCCGCCGAGCGGATGCCCGGCGGCAGGGCAGTCCACCCTCTCGCCTTACGGCGTGGACGTCGCCGCGGCGGCCTGGTCGATCTTGTCGGCCAGCACGCCCTTGGCCCAGTCCGTCACCTCCTGATCGACCGGCTTGTTGGCCATGTCCTGCAGGGCGGCGTCGAGCGAGGCGTCATCGGGAGCGACAGCGGCGTCTGCCGCGGCCTGGGCATCCGCGACTGCCTGGGTGTCTCCGGTGATCGTCGTGTTCTGGGCGTCGATCTGCGACTGAACGTCGGCGATCTGCGCGTCGAGAGCCGCCTGCTGTTCGGGCGTGAAGCCGGTTGTGTCAGTCGCATTGAGGTCGGCGAGCTGCGTAGTGAGGCCGGCGAGCGTGGCCTGGTCGGCGGCCAGCTGGGCGTTCGCCGCGTCGAGCTTGGCCTGCGCGTTCTGGGCTGCGGCCGCCTGCGTCACATAGGCCTGGATGGAGGCGAACTTCTTGCTCTTGGAGTTCATGTAGGCGTTGATGTTTCGCTGCAGCGAGTTCAGCCGACCGAGCTTGGCATGGATGTTCTTTTCCTTAGGCGTCGCGGCCGCGACCGTGTCATCCGTGGTTTCGTCGGTCGTGTCGTCCGCCTTGGCCACCTGGCCTTTAGCCGACGCCGACTTGCCGTGCGAGGCGCCGCCGTTGCCCTTGCCGCCGCCATTGCCGCCACCGTTGCCGCCGCCATTGCCGTTGCCGCCGCCATGGCTGCCGCCATTGCCGTGGCCGCCGCCATTGCCGCCGGCATCGGCAAGTGCTGGAGCAGCCGCGAGCGCCAGAATGGCAAGTGAAGCCAGAAGTGTCTTTCGGATCGTCATCGTGTTTCTCCGCAGGTGAATCGCCATCACTGCCCAACCGCTAAGCCGCGTCTTATGAGAATTTCCTAATGGCTTGGAGTAACTTTTAGACAAATACCGTCGCGGCAAGGGAGCAAACCGGGCATACCGCTGCGGTTTTGGCCGAAATCTCGCATTAACTTATTGAAATCATTTCATAAATAAAAGGGCTAAGCCCGGGCCCGCCCTCTGGAACAATGAAGGCCCATGCCTCATCGGACCATGGGCCCAGCGCCGTGCGGCCTGCGAGGCCGAAGGGACTCAGATCCTTGTTTATGCATTGGTTTTTGCAAAGAACTGAGCCGCTTTTGGGCGTCGAGCATGGGAGCCGTCAGCTTCTGGCCGATCGAGCGCACAAACGGTTTGTCTTCAGGCAATCCCGGACGAACACCAATATATACTTTTATATATCTTTCTTGGGACTGCTCTTTGCCTTACGCAACGCCGGACGGAAAACCGCTCCGCACTTTTCCTGGAAATGCTCTGGTTCCCTAGCACAGAAATTTTGACCGGTCGGCTATGCTTGCGTTGGCAGACCGCATGCCTTGGTGATTGGCCGAAAGGCCCAACCCGTCGTCATCCTTGGGCGGAGCGGGAAGCGAAGCGTACCGCGTAGACCCAAGGATCCATGCCGTGACTTCAGAGCGCCGCTGCGATGCAGAATTCTGCCCCCGCTGCACCCTTCGGTCGAGATCACGGCATGGCATCCTAGGGTCTGCGCGCGTCGCTTCGCTCCTGCTTCGCCCTGGGATGACGAGGTTGGAGAGGCTTCAGCCTGCGCTTGCGATGATTTCACGAAAAAAGAGCGGTGAAAATCTTGCCCGCCGACAAGCCTGCAACCTGTCAAAATCCCTGTGTCGAGGAACTAGCTGCCGACCAGCGGCACCGTCACCGTCGTCGAATAATTGATCGGGAAATCGCTGAAGTAGGGAAAGGCGATGACGAAGGCGTAGCTGGCGTTGACATGCGCCATCTTGAAGCCGCCGCTCGACGGATCGGTGGTGATGGTGACGCTGACGTTCTGCAGGCCAAGCGCCTGCAGCTTCTGCGTCGCGATCGCCTGGATCTGGGACTGGGTCAGCGTGTTGTTGAGCTGCAGGGAGCGCGCGGACGCCTCGAGCGCGTAGCGCACGCTGGACTCGCTGTTCATCGACCAGCCGAAGGCGAAGATGCCGAACAGGAGCATGATCAGGAAAGGCGCGATCAGCGCGAATTCAATCGCGGCTCCGCCCGAGGCACTGCCGGCGAAAGCCCGAGGTCCTTGTTTAGCGAACACGGACCACCTGCTGATGGCCGAGGGCGCTGTTATGCGGGAAGACGCCGAAGGTGAAGGGCGGAACCCAGGTGCCCGACGCCTGGACCTGAACGTAGATCGAAGGCAGCTTCGGACCAGCGCATATGTCCGTCGAAGTGACCATGGTCGTCCCGCACTTGTAGCTGCGGGTAACCACGATCGCCGCATCGGAAGGTTTCTTTTCCCAACTCGCCACCGCCGCGGCCTGGACGGCGCTGTCGTCGGTGGCGCCGGCCAGCAGCAAGTTTGCCGCCGTCTTCACGCCCGCCCGCATCGCCATCGAGCTGGTGACATAGGACCAGCCATCAGCGATGCCGAAGAGAGCGGTGCACAGTATCGGCAGCACCAGCGCGAATTCCACCGCGGCGGCGCCGGAGCGGTTCTTGCGGAAGCGGATCACGAATGGGCTCATGCCGCTACTCGACGATCCGCACGGCTTGGGCAGCCGGAATATTCTTCATCCCAAGGCTGGTGCAGTCCTGCTTGATGGTCGTACTGCCGGACCACTGGATCGTGTCCGCGAGGACCTGCGTGCAGCCGCCGGTCCCCGAGAAGTTGCCGAGATAGCTGACCTGCTGCTTGGGGAAATAGATGGCGCCGGTCAAAAGCGAGTCCGCGGTGCCGTTGAAGGTGCTCTGCGCGCTGGTGCCGGTCCTGTCGCCGTAGAACAGCACGCCGGAATAGGTGCCCGAGGTCTGCGCACTCAGCGTCACCGTGGCATTGCCGTTCATGCTGACGGTGTTGCTGCCGGCCATGAAGATGGTCACGCCGGTTCCTGAAACGACCGCGCCTGCGTTGATCTTCAAATTGCCCTGGACGACATAGACGCCGGGAGAAAGCGTGACATTGCCCTTGAGGTCCATGCCGTTGCAGTAGGTGCCGGCCTGGAGTGTTTGCGACGTTTTGCTGCCGTTGACTTTCGAGCACTGGCTCGAGGCCGCGGGCGACGGCAGGTCGGCGTAAGGATCAGCCGCCGGCAGGGCCTGGGTGATCGGTGCCTTGCAGACCATCGTGGGTGTGGTGCCAAGCGAAACGCCACCAACCGCTATCAGGCAGTCAGTCTGGAGGGTCGCCGAGCCCTGCACCTTGATGGCATCGTTGGCGTTCGAATTCGCGTTGATGACGCAGCCGATCTGCTTGAGGCTGGTGTTGCCGGAAATGCTCACCGCCTGCGCGGCCGACAGATTGAACGCCGTGTTGCAGGCATAGGCGCCATCGGTGATGAGCGCCACCGCCCGCGCCTGCTCGGGCACCTTGGTCTGCGTGAAGATCGAGGTGAACATCCGGTCCAGGTTCTGGTTGAGGATCACCTCGACCGCCTTGTTGGCCACGTTCGGCCCCGAGGTGGGCGGCGTGTGGACAACGATGGTGCCAGTGCCAAGCCCATTCTCGGTCGCCGACTGGGTAGCGGCCGTGGTGATCGCCGCCGTATCGGATCCCGCGATCTTCTCCAGCGCGCCGGCATAGGCGGCGGCGTCAGCCGTCGCCTGCAGCTTCAGGCTCGAATAATACCAGTAGGACGTCTCGACGCCGAGCCCCGCGCCGCCGACGACAATGGGCAAGGCGAGCGCGAAGATGATGGCGACATTGCCGCCCTCGCCGCTTCGCAGGCGACGAGAGACGAATTGTCCGAAAATTCGACCGAATAAGGCCATGGCGGAGCGTACCCAAGCTATCCCAGCCGTCACGTTCAGCACCCGCCGATAAACGAATGGATAATTTTTTCGCTCGACTTGCGATTTTCGGACCCCAGAAAGCGCTTTCGCACCTCCTGCGGTGACCGAGCTAAGACTTAAGGCCCAATACTCATCAGACTTAAGGCGCAATCTGCGGAGAAGCCTGCCATTTTAGCATTTGCTGCATTTTATCTTTTTCGGAAATCGGTCGTAGAGACGGCTGCGGTATTTCTCTGCCATTTCCGGCGAGGGTGCTGCTATGATTGGACGGTTCTGGGCTTCGACGCGCGGTAACTTCGCGCTGGCGACCGCGATCGCCGCGGTGCCGCTGATGCTGGTCGTGGCCGGCGCCGTCGACGTGGCGGGCACGAGCGACGACGCCGCGCAACTGCAGAACTCGCTGGACGCGGCCGGGCTCGCGGTGGGCACGAAATACCAGCCGAGCATGTCGGCCGGCGACGTGCGCCAGCTTGGCCTGACTTTCTTCGCGGCCAATATGAGCGCCGCCGACGCCGGGGAATATTCGGGCAGCCTCGCCGCCTTCCAGGCAACGGCCAGCGGTAATCCCAGCGCCTACACCATTTCGCTGTCGTCCAGCATCACCCGCCCAGCTTTCGTCAGCGGCGCGCCCGCCTGGCAAGCGATCCGCTCCGCCTCCATCCAGGTCAAGCCCGGGGCGCAGGCATGCGTCTTGGCGCTCGATCCGCATGTGGGTGCCGCCGTCAACCTGCAGGGCTCGACCAACGTCTCGATGAACGGCTGCGTGATCGCGGCCAACTCGGACGCGGCCGACGCCGTCAACCGCGGCGGCTCGGCGATCGTCAGCGCCGGATGCGTCTCGACGGTCGGCTCGACCTCGGGGATCACACCACCCAACGCCACGCTTTCATGCGACGCACCGCTCACCAACCAGTACGCCTCCTTCGATCCGCTGGCCAACGTCACTCCGCCCGCCTACGGGCTCTGCCAGTCGATGCCCAACGGCAAGACGATCACGCTCTCGCAGGGTACCTATTGCGACAAGACCTTGTCGGGAAAGATCACGCTCAACCCGGGCGTCTACCTCATGCGCAACGTCACCATAAAGCCCGGCGGCAATGGCAGCCTCACCGGCCATGGCGTGACGATCTTCCTGATGGAAGGCTCGCAGCTCTACATCAACGCCAATGATCAGGTGGATCTCTCGCCGCCGACCAGCGGCCCTTATGCGGGCATCACCATCTTCCAGGACCACGGCAACACGTCCGCGCTGACGATCAACGGCGGATCCGGCTCGGTGGTGAGCGGCTTCATCTACGCCCCCGACGCGCCCATCTCCTACGCCGGCAACTCCGACATGAATGCGCAAGGCAGTTGCCTGCGGCTGGTCGGCAAAACCGTGGAGATGACGGGGAATTCGGCCGTCAAATCGGACTGCACGGCCGAACTCGGCAATCGCGAGATGTATGCCGGCAGGATGATCACCCTGGTGAAATAGCGCCACTCGCGGGACCTCGCAGGGGAGATGGCCGCGAAGCGGCCAGAGGGGTCGTCTCGCATGGAGCGCCGGCGCCATCTCTCGTCGCAGAAGAGGTAGGCGCTTCACGCGCGGCGCCCCTCTCTGTCGCCTTCGGCGACATCTCCCCCTCAAGGGGGGAGATCACAACTCGCCGACGATATCGGCGCCCGGCTGCTCGTCGAAGAGCACCGCGCAGCCGCGCTCCAGCGCCACCTGGCTCAGGGCGTTCGCCGCCGCTTCGTCCGATGAGACGAAGTCGCCGGTCAGAACGCGCAGTTCCTCGACGGCTTTCGACATCGAGATGAGGTGCCCGGCCGCGCGATCGCTCACGCAGGCATCGACGACGCAGAGAAGATCGATGAGTTCGAAGCTGTCCATAACGGCCTCCGCCCGCGGCATCCCTTCGCGGGAATCAACGACGTGACGGGCGGCCGGGTTCCGCCCGGCGTCGTCGCGGTCACGATTTCGACGACGGCCTGGGCGGCGCCCGCTTGAGATCGAAGCGGAGCGGCAGGCAAGGCTCGAAGCAGGCGCCGCGCACCGAGCCGGTCGTGGTCGCATCGACCGGGAAAAGGACCACCATCGAGGCTTGGCGTTCCGGCCAGAGCGGCCTGCCGAAGACGAGGAAGACGCCGGCGATCAATCCTGCCAGCAATAGAGCAGCGAACAGGTTCGCGATGAATTCGCCGGGCTTGATGGATGTCTCCCAGAGCGGTTCGCTGCGCACTTTTCCTGGAATTGCTCGGGAGGCGCCCGCCACATCGCAGGAGATGGCGGGTCACCCCGTTGTCGACCGCCGATGAAGGGACTTTGCTCGACGGCCTGTGAAGCAATGAATTGCCCGCCGTGCTTGTTTCCAGAAATCTGACGGTTCGGGCCTCTGCGTCGCAGGGTGAGACCTCAGTCCCACCTGCGCCATGGGACCGTAGCCCCAGTGGCGAAACGATCGCCTTTGGCCCTGCACGCCGGCGACGGCCGATCGCTTCGGCGAGGCGCAACCAGTTGCCCGGGAGCGCGTTGACTGAGTGGCTACTCCAACACTGCCCGCGCATTTTTTCAGAAAGGCGCGGGCTCTTTTTCTCGCCGGCAGGGCCGCTCAGTCGTTCATTTCCATCGGCTGATGGCCCGGCCTTTGATGCCAGACGACCTGGCGAAAATCCGTCAGTTCGACGACTTGCTCGCAGACCGGACAGACATAGCTGTCGCAGCACGGACGAAGCGACGGCGGCGTGCCGCGCACTGCCCCGACCGGGGGACGGGTTTGCGTTCTTACACCCTGATGAAGCATCGGTTTCCTCCCTTTTTTAGTTGATTGCCTCCGCCCGATAGCCCTCCCGCGCCGCGGCTACGTCCCGGCCCGCCCGGCGTGCGGCGCGCACGTGAGCGAACTCGAGATTGTTCCGGTTGGGTATCGCGACGGCGATGACGAGATCGTCCAGACAAGTTGCCGAGGGTTCATAGGATTCTCCCCAATGGGGCGAGAAACGGGGTGACCCCTCAGTCACCGTCGTGCCAGCGCAAAAAACAGCAAATCACCGGCAGGATATGCTTGCAATACCGGTCACCCGACAAAATCGATTTCCTGCTGCGCCCGGCAATCACATTAGCAATCCCTCATTGAAAGGCGTATGAATCCGGCAGCGGTCGCCGACGATCGCAGCGTCGGGCTCCGCTTGAAGCAAGGGAGGATGTCATGGCCGAAGCTGCAATGAACGTCACCAAACTCGAATCCAAGTCGCACAACAATCCCGACGAGGTCCGCTCGCCCGCCAAGACGCGTGTCGAAATCGTGCGGCTGCCGGGCTTCACGCTCGGGCGGATGAACATGGAGCCGGGCTGGAGATGGTCCGAATGCGTGAAGCCGGTGGTCAAGACCGAGAGCTGCCAGGTCTCGCATGTCGGCTATTGCGTGTCCGGGACGATCACCGTGCGCATGGATGACGGGACGCAGAAGACCATCGAGGCCGGCACGTCCTACACCATTCCGCCCGGCCATGACGCCTGGGTGGAAGGCAATCAGCCGTTCCAGTGCATCGAGGTGCTCAGCGCCGAGCAGTATGCCAAGCCGGCGTAGCCAAGCTAATCTCCCCCTCGAGGGGAGATCGGCGACGCAACCGCTCAAAACGCGCCGGTTGCGTGCGGTTGCAACCGTTCTCACGCCCAGTGCGGCGGGTTGACAAGAGACTGGTTTTGTTCTCTTTATGTTCCGGCAAACACCTCTTACAAAAGCCTTTACTAATGCTGCGGCGCGGTATCGGGCCGGAGACGGGAGCGCGGGATGCTCGCAACGGACGCTGCTTTTGCCGCCACCATCCTGCATGCCGATCTCGACGCCTTCTACGCCTCGGTCGAGCAGCTTCTCGATCCGTCACTGCGCGGCAAGCCGATCGCGGTCGGCGGCGGCGTGGTGCTTGCCGCCTCCTATGAGGCCAAGATCTTCGGCGTGCGCGGCGGCATGCCCGGCCGCAAGGCGCGCGAGCTTTGCCCTCAACTGATCTTCGTTGGCGGGCGCTTCGGCGAATACCAGCGCCTCGGCGATGCCGCGATCAAGGTGCTCGACGATTTCACGCCGGTGGTCGAGCGCATCTCGATCGACGAGGCTTTTGCCGATGTCGCCGGCTGCACGCATCTGTTCGGGCCGCCGGAGGAGATCGCCAAAACCATCCGCCGTCGCGTGAAGGCCGAGCTCGGCCTGCCGATCTCGATCGGCGTGGCGCGGACGAAGCATCTCGCCAAGATCGCCTCGCAGGTGGCCAAGCCCGACGGGCTGGTGGTGGTCGAACTCGGCACCGAGCTCGCCTTCCTGCATGACCTGCCGGTGTCGCTGATGTGGGGCGTCGGGCCGGCGACCAAGGCTAGGCTCGCCGAGATCGGCGTCGAGACGATCGGGCAATTGGCGCGCACGCATAGCGGCGTGCTGGAGCGGCTGATCGGCCACGCCGCCGGCCAAAAACTTGCAGCGCTCGCCTGGAACCGCGACCCGCGCCGGCTGGAGACGCATCGCCGCGCGATTTCCGCCGGCGCGCAATCGGCGCTCGGCCGCAAGCCCGCGTTGCCCGGCGTCTTCGTGCCGACGCTCTTGCATCTGGCTGACCACGTCGCCAGCCGCCTGCGCACTAAGGACCGGCCCGGCCGCACGGTGACGGTGCGCGTGCGCTTTGCCGATATGCGCGCGGTCACACGCTCGGTGACGCTGGAACAGCCGATCCAGGCCACCACGATGCTCGCCGAAATCGCCGAGGAGCTGGTGCGCGGAGTGCTCGCCGCCCATCCGGGCGAGAGGGAAATCTCGCTGCTGGCGATCTCGGTCTCGCATCTGGAGGAGCATGCCGAGCTGCAGCTCGAGCTGCCGCTCGGGCTCGCGGACGAAAAGCTGAAGCCGGGCAGCCGCCGGGGGCTGGCCCGCTTCGGCGCCGACCGCGCCGTCGACAAGATCCGCCGGCGCTTCGGCAAGGAGGCGGTCGGCTACGGCACCGTGGCGCTGGAAGCGGCGCGCTCGGTGCCGGATGCATTCCGGGAGTTGGCGGAGAAGGAGTTGTAATTGGCGAAGGCGGCGGGCGCGCGTAATCTCCCCCTTTGAGGGGGAGATTACGCTCCGCCGCCCTGCGTCCTCAGAGCGCGCTCATCCCATCACCGCCCAATCCAGCCGCATCGCCGCGCTCATCGTTTGCCCATGGTCGAGCTCCGTCAGCCCCTCTCCGTGATGCGCATCGACGGGATGCGATACCGGCTCGAAGCAAAAGAAGCCGGCATCGGGCGACGGCGAATAGAGGATGTAGACATCAAGCTCCGGCGGGGCGGTGAGCGTGATCGCGATCCCCTCTTCCATTTGCACGATCCTGGCGTGGCCATTCCATCCGTCGAAGGCGTTGTTCACCCAATCCGGCGGCAGCGGGATAGGGCGCTCGAAATCCCAAGCCGGATGCTCGCTCACCGGCACGACGCCGACAGGCAAATGGCGCTCGTCCTCCAGCCAGACGCGCCTGGCCTTCGCCTCCAGCAGGGTTGTGTCGCCGCGTGGGAACCAGGGATGGAAGCCGAGGCCGTAAGGCAGGCGCATGCCGGCGCGGTTCTCCACCGTCAGCCACGCGTCGAGCGCGCCGTCGCGCAGCGCGTAGGTGACGGTGGCCCTGTAGCGGTAAGGACCGATCGCGCCGTCTTCGAGCACCAGCTCCGCCTCGGTGTCGGTGCGGTGGGCAAGCCGCCACGGTTTCTGGAAACCGTCGCCATGGATCGGGAAGGTCTCGCCCGGCACGTTCGGCTCGACGGCATGGAAACGGCCTTCGAAGAAAAAGCCGCCGCCGGAAATGCGGTTCGACCACGGCACCAACAGCTGGCAGCCGGACGTGCCGGTGCCGTCGCCTGGCTTGAGCAGCGGAACCGGCGCGCTGCCAATCACCAGCGCGTCATAACGGGCGATCGCCGCGCCGTTCTCCGGCGCCAAAACCAGCCTTGACTGCCCGTCATTCAGCTCGATCGCGCCGGCCATGCTCACCAGCCGCCGTCGATGGCGATGTTCTGGCCGCTGATCATGTCGGAGACCGGCGAGACCAGGAACAGCACGAGTTCGGCGACATTCTCAGGCTCGATGCGCTTCTTCAGGCTTTGGTTCTCGAGGATCCAGTCATTGTACTGCTTCAACCGGTCGCCGAAGACGCGCTCCTCGGCCTCCGAGACCACCGCGCCCGGCGACACGGCGTTGACCCTGATGCCATGCGGGCCGAGCTCGCGCGCCAGCGATTTGGTGAGGCCGAGCATGGCGCCCTTCGAAGCGACATAGGGCACGTAACCGTCCCAGCGGCCGTTGAGCGTGATCGAGCAGAAGTTGACGATCTTGCCGTAGGCCTTGGCCTTCATGCCCGGCGCGCAGGCGCGCACAAGCGCGAAGGCGGCCGAGGAATTGACGCGGATCTGTTCCTCATACTCGGTGAGCGAAAACTCCTCGAAGGGCCGATTGATGATGAGCGCCGCGTTGTTGATCAGGATGTCGATGCCGCCTTCCTTCGCCGCCAGCGCCGCAACAGTCGCTTCCGCTTCGGCAAGGCGGTTGAGATCGCAGCCGACGAAGGCGATATCGCCCTTGGCCTGCCCGGCAAGCGCGGCCACAATCTGCGCGGCGTCTCCGATGTCCGGTCGATCGAGCACCAGGACGCGCGCGCCGGCCCGCGCCAGCGTCACCGCCTGCGCCCGGCCGAGCGAGCCCAGCCCGCCCGTCAACAGCACGATACGATCGCCAAGCACCTTCATCGCCGCCACCTCACAATACGCCGTGGACTTCGTCGATCGAGGTGTCCTCGATGCGCTTATCCAGCACGATCTCGCCGCGCGCCATCGCCACGATGCGGTCGCAGCATTCGAAGACGTGGTGCATGTTGTGGCTGATGAAGACGCCCGTCACCCCCTGCTCCTTCAGGCCGCGCACGAAGCCGATCACCTTGTTCGTCTCCTTGACCGAAAGGTGGTTGGTCGGCTCGTCGAGGATCATCACCTTCGACTTGAAATGCATGGCGCGCGCAATCGCAACACCTTGGCGCTGGCCGCCGGAGAGCTCGCCGACGAGCGCGTCGGGCGAGCGCAGATGCAGATCGACATTGGCGATCGCGCGTACGCTCTCCTCGGCCATCTTCTTCTGGTCGAGGATGCCGACGCCGAGGACCGAGAAGCGCGTCGGCTCGCGGCCGATGAACAGGTTCCTGGCGATCGACATGGTGGGGACCATGGAGTTGTACTGGTAGATGGTCTCGATGCCGAGAGCCATCGCATCGCGCGGCGTCGCGATGCTGACCGGCCTGCCCTCGACCTGGATTTCGCCCTTGTCGGCGCGGTGGACGCCGGACAGGATGTTGATGAGGGTCGACTTGCCGGCGCCGTTGTCGCCGACGAGGCCAAGCGCCTCGCCGCGCCGGAAGTCGAGCGTGACGCCTTTGAGGGCATGCACGCCGGAATACCATTTGTGGAGGTTGCGCACGGAGATGATGGCGTCGCTCATGCTTCAGCCCTCCATCTTGATGGCCTTGGCGCGCTTGCGCATCCAGGCGTTGGCAACGACGGCGAAGATGGTGAGGAACCCGATGGCGAACTTGAACCAGTTGGCATCGACGTGGCTCAGCACAAGGCCGTTGTCGATGACGCGGATCAGCGTGGTGCCGATGATGCCGCCCATGACGGTGCCGATGCCCCCGGCGAGCGAGGCGCCGCCGATGACGGCGGACGCCACCGCCTGCAGTTCCATCCCCTCGCCGATCGAGGGCAGCGGCGAGCCAAGCCGCAGCACCTGCAACATGCCGGCGAAGCCGGAGAGCACAGAGCAGAGCATGAAGCAGACGACTTTGACCCTGGCGGTCGGGATGCCCATGGCGGCGGCCGCAGGCAGGAAGCCGCCCGTGGCCTTTATCCAGTTGCCGAAATTGGTGCGCGACAGCATCAGCGAGGTGAGCACGGCAACCGCCGCGAACCACAGGAACGACATGCGGAACATGTTGCCCGGCCCGACGAAGGAGGTGAACAGCCAGTTGGGCAGGTCGGCAGGCAGCAGCGGCGGAAAGCCGCCGGAGACGACGACGGTGAGCGAGCGCGCCATGAACAGCATGCCGAGCGTGGTGATGAAGCTCGGTATGGCAAAGCGGATGGTGACGTAGCCGTTGATCAAGCCAATGGCCGCGCAGACGAGCAGCCCGGCGAGCAGCGCCAGCGGGAACGGTGCGCCGTGCACCATCAGCACCGCCATCGTCATCGGCATCAGCGCGAAGACCGAGCCGACGGAGAGGTCGAACTCGCCGCTGATCATCAGGATGGTGACGCCGATGGCGACGAGGCCGGCCTCCGGCAGGATGCCGAGGATGCCGCGCAGGTTGTCCTGGTTGAGGAACACGCCGTGCGAGCGTACCTGGAACAGGGCGATGAGCAGCACCAGAAGGATCAGCCCGGCCAGCTCCGGCTTTTCGAGATAGGTCTTGAACAGGCGCTTCAACGAGGGGCTCCGGCGGTTCGAGATTTCCAAGATGACCGGCAACGCCGATCAAAGGCTTGAGGTTCTTGTTCTACGCAATTCCGGACGGGAAACCGCTGCGCACTTTTCCTGGAATTGCTCTCACGCTCGGAGACCGTTTCGAAACTCGCTCCTGCGAGTCATATGAAGGTGTTTTCGAGAACCGGAGCGGAGCGTACATTTGAGTACGTGAGCACCGGAAGCGCAGAAACGCCTTCAGATGGCCGCAGGAGTGGAGTTTCCAAACGGTCTCAGCGCATGCCTTGCGCGGAAAGCGCCATGATGGCGTCGGCGTCCTTCTGCCGCACGATGCCCTGGCCGGTATCGATGTCGGAAGGAGCCAGACCGACCTTCTTGTTGAGATAGGCCTCCATCACCGGCATGAAGCCCTGCATGTAGGGCTGCTGGTCGACCAGCGCCTGGACATAGCCCTTCTGCATCTGCTGCAGCACTTCGGGCACGAGGTCGAAGCCGCCGAGCAGGACCTTGCCGGGCGCCACGCCGCGATCAGCCAGCACCCGCGCCACGCCGGCGCACCAGAAGCCGGTGTCGAAATAGGCCGTGGTGTCGGGATGCGCGTTGAGATAGGCACCGACGCGGTCGGAGGTGATGGCGAGGTCGGTGCCGCTGTCGATGCGCTCCCACGATACATCGCGGTCGGCATGGGCGGCCTTGTATTCCTCGAGGAACTGCATGACGCCGGCGCCGCGGGTTTCCGACCAGTTCTGGCCGGGAGCCGAAATGCCGACCAGCACTTTGATCGGGCCGTCCTTCGGGAAGTTCTCGGAAATCGCCTTGGCGAGCGAATAACCGGCGGGCTTGAAGCCTTGGCCGACGAAGGCCAGGCGCGCATTGCCCTTGGCGCCTTCGGTGTCGTCGACATTGACCGCGATGACCAGCACGCCGGCGTCGCGCGCCTCCTTGATGACGTCGTCGAAGGCATGGTCGTCGACGATGGAGGTGAGCAGCGCGTCGGGCTTGGCGGCAAGGGCGGCGCGCATGTTGGCGACCTGCTGCTCGATGGAGCCCTCGGTCTGGGTGAAGACCATGTTGCAGGTCGCCTCGACCTTGGCGCAGCCATCGTCGAAACCTTTCTTCACCGCCTGCCAAAAAGTATTCGAGGCCGACGAATGATGCGTGAAGACGATGTTGAGGCCGTCGGCTCTGGCCACGGATTGCCCGCCGACAAGGGCTGCGCCGAGCAGAAGCATTGCAGTCAGTTTTCTCATGTCTGTTCCTCCCTTTGGATCTTTCTAGATGTCCGCCTTGTCGCTGACGCGGCGGTGGACGGTGTAGGCCTTGCCAAGATCGGGACTGAGCGCCAGCCCCAGCCCCGGCCCCGGCGGCACGGTGATCATGCCGTCCTTCACCTCGGGCAGTGCCGTCACCAGGTCGCGGTACCAAGTGCGGTAGAAGGCGCGCACGCTTTCCTGGACGAGCGCGTTGGGCGCGTTCAGCGACAGATGCGTCGAGGCGGCGAGCACGACCGGACCGGTGCAGTCATGCGGCGCCACCGGCAGCCGCCAGGCCTCGGCCATGGCGGCGATCTTGCGCGCCTCTGACAGGCCGCCGCACCAGGAGATGTCGAGCATGACGATGCCGGCAGCACCGGTTTCCAGAAGGTCGCGAAAAGCCCAGCGGCTGCCCAGCGTCTCCGAGGCCGAGATCGGCGCGGGGCTCGCCGCGGCATAGCGCTTCAGGTCGCCGAGGCTGTCCATGCGGATGGGGTCCTCGTGCCAGTAGGTGGCGTAGGGCCTCAGCGCCTCGGCGATCCGCATGGCCGGCAGGAGCTGCCACATCGAGTGGAACTCGACCATGACGTCCATCCGGTCGCCGACGGCTTTGCGAATCTTCTCAAAGGGTTCGAGCGCCGCCTTCAGGTCGGCCGCCGAGATGTCGTTGCCTCGCGTCTTTTCGGCTGCGTGGTCGAACGGCCAGATCTTCATGGCGGTGATGCCGTCCTCGAGCAACTCCTCGGCCAGTTCGCCGGCGCGGGTGAGGAAGGCGTTGAGGTCGTCGTAGTCCCGTTTCGCGCCGATGCCGTAATTGGCGGTGGTCTGGCCCTTGGCGTCCTTGATGTATTCGGTGCCGGCGCAGGTGTTGTAGGTGCGGATCGAGCGACGGCTGAAGCCGCCCAGAAGCTGGGCAATCGGCTGGCCGGTGGCCTTGCCGAAAATGTCCCACAGCGCGATGTCGAAAGCGGAATTGCCGCGCACCTCGGCGCCGCTGGAACGGAAGCCGAGATAGCCGACCAGATCAGCGGCCAAAAGGTCGATAGCAAGCGGATCGCGGCCGATCACCCTGGGCGCGACATATTCGTGCAGATATTCCTCGACAGTGCGCGACAGGTAGAAGGTCTCGCCGAGGCCGGTGATGTCAGCGTCGGTATGGACCTCGACCCAGAGCAGGTTGGGCCGCTCCTCGATGCGGACGGTCTCGATGGCGCGGATCTTCATGTCAGGCAATCCCCGCATCGAGCAGCGCCTTGACGCTCTTGTCGAAATGTTGCGCCATGTGCTCGGCCGCCAGCCGCGGATCGCCCTTGAGGATAGCGTCGGCGATGTCCTCGTGGCCCTTGATCATCTTGAGCTGGTCCTCGTCGGACGAGCGGGTGCGCCAGCCGATGACCCAGGTGCGTCGCGTCACGCCGCTGAAGGCGGTGACGATCAGCGAAAACACCGGATTGTGCGAGGCGGCCGCGATCGCCTCGTGGAAGGCGATGTCGTGCTCCATGACGGTCTCGGGATTCTTGAAATTCTCGCGCATCAGCCGAGCTGCGTCGGCGATAGCAGCGGCCTCCGTTTTGGTGCGGCGGAGCGCCGCCAGCGCGACGGTGCGCATCTCGATGGTACGCCTGACGTCATAGACCTGCTGGACGCTGATCTGCTGGGTGGTGATGCCGTGCTCGATGACCATCGACATGGCGCCGGTGTCGAGCTTGGCGACGGTGGCGCGGCGACCGGCGCTCAGGTCGATCAGGCGCATGGCCGAAAGCGAGCGGAAGGCCTCGCGCACGACGGTGCGGGAGACGTTGAGCTGGCGCGTCATGGCAGCCTCGCTGGGCAGCGGATCGCCCGGCGCCAAGCCTTCCGAGCGGATGTGCTGGGTGATCGCCTGGATCGCCGTGCTGACCAGGCCAGGACTCGGCTCACCCGGTGGGTCCGTCTGCTCTTGCATTCCGCTCCCTCGAAAACCTGTATGACAGGTTGTTATTGAATTGCTCATAGTTCAGGCAAAAGATATATGTCAAGCCGATTTCTGGATGTGTGCCCGGAGGCACCCTCATGCTCGAAATGAAAGCCAGCCTGATCTTCGACGCGCGCGACGTTGTCGGCGAAAGTCTGGTGTGGGACGAGCGCCGTGAAAGGCTGGTCTGGGTCGACATCATCGGCCGCAGGGTCCATCAGCTGGACCCGTCGAGCCGAGCACATGAAAGCTGGGCGACGAGCGACCTTGTCACCTCGGTCGGCCTGCGCAAGGACGGCGGCGCGATTGTCGGCCTGCGCAAGGACATTGCACTGTGGGATTTCGGCGGGCCGTTCCAGACGATCGCGGCGATCGAGCCCGACCGGCCGGGAACACGGCTCAACGAGGGCGTGGTCGCGCCGGACGGCTCGTTCTGGATCGGCACGATGGCCAACAACATTGGTCCGGACGACGCGCCGATGGCGATCACAAGCGATGAGGGCCGGCTCTACCGGGTCGATCCGGACGGCAATGTGAGAAGCCTGAGTGAAGACCGGTTCGGCATCACCAATACCATGGTGTGGCTGCCTGACGGGCGCTTTATCACCGCCGACACGATGAAAAACGCGCTCTATAGTTATGACTGGGACAGGGAGGCGGAACGGCTCGGCGAAACGCGCCCCTTCTTCGCCGGTTTCGAGCGCGGCCTGCCGGACGGCTCCTGCCTCGACGCCGAGGGTTATGTCTGGAACTGCCGGGTGGTGGGCGGACGCTGCCTTGCCCGCATCGCGCCCGACGGCAGGCTGGACCGGATTGTCGAGCTGCCCTGCAGCTGGCCGACGAGCTGCGCCTTCGGCGGCCCAAACCTCGATACGCTGTTCGTCACCTCCGCCCGCTTCACGATGAGCGCGGAGCATCTCGGCGCAAACCCGCACGAGGGCGGCCTGTTCGCGCTACGTCCGGGAGTGCGGGGCGTGCCGGGCAATCGGTTTGGGTAATCTTGCCGCGAGAGGGAGATCGGCAGCAGCGTTCAAAAAAGTTCTCCATCGCTGTCGGACTGGCCAAGCCTCGTTCGTCATAGGAACATAGACCGGCAATCAGAGGAGAAACGATATGCCCAGCACCGTCCGCCTGCACCGCGTCCTGGCAACCAAGCCCGAGAAAGTCTATCGCGCCTTCATCGAGGCGGACGCGCTGGCGAAATGGCTGCCGCCGAACGGCTTCACCTGCACGGTACATCACCTGGAAGCAAAGGTCGGCGGCACGTTCAGGATGTCCTTCCGCAACTTCACCACGGGCGACAGCCACGCCTTCGGCGGCGACTATGTCGAGCTGGTTCCGGGCGAGCTCGTCCGTTACACGGACAAGTTCGACGATCCCAACCTGCCCGGCGAGATGCAGGTGACCGTGAGCCTGAAGAAGGTCTCGGTCGGCACGGAGATGGAGATCACCCAGGCCGGCATACCGGACGCCATTCCGGCCGAGGCCTGCTATCTCGGCTGGCAGGAATCGCTCAAGAACCTGGCAAGGCTCGTCGAGCCGGAGATCAATCAGTAACAACCGGTTGCGATGCCTATTGCGGCCGGCCGCGACATCGAAGTATGTCCCGGCCGGCACGCGGCCCGATTTCCAATTTGTGAAGTTACGCGTTTCCCCCGCTTGCCAGAATGGCTGCGTTGGGCTGGATTGAGCAAAGCCGAGCTCGAATGCGCCGAACGGACAGGCAGGGGGGCCGCGATGGAGCCGAATCCGGCCGGATCATCACCGAGCGACGACAAGATCGAGCATTACGATCTCGGCCTCTGCCTGTCGGGCGGCGGCTATCGCGCCATGCTGTTCCATGCCGGCGTGCTCTGCCGGCTGAACGAGGCAGGCCTGCTTGCGAAAATCGACATGGTGAGCTCGGTCTCCGGCGGCTCGATCGCCGCCGGGTTGCTGGCGGTTCTCTGGCCGCGCCTCACCTTCGCCAATGGCGTCGCCAGCAATTTCCACGAGCTTTACCTCACGAAGATCCTCGCTTTCTCGCAGGTCTTCCTCGACGCGCCTTCGATCCTCAAGGGCGTGCTCAACCCGTTTTCGAGCGCGGCGCGCGAAGTCGCGGCCTCCTACGAGCGCCACCTGTTCGACGGCTCGGGGCCGACGCTGAAGAGCCTGATCGGACGTCCCTGGTTCGTGTTCTGCTCCAGCAATCTCAGCACCGGCTCGCTGTTTCGCATGTCCAACCGCTACATCGCCGATTATCGGATCGGCGTGGCCAAGCATGCGGACTTGCCCGTCGCGACCGCGGTCGCGGCGTCATCCGCCTTCCCGCCGTTCCTGTCGCCGCTCAGGCTCGATCTCACGCAATTCGAGTGGGAGAACGACAGGCTCGACGCGAGCGTCGGCCCGCCGATCCCGGCCGGGCGCGCCGTGCTCACCGATGGCGGCGTCTACGACAATCACGGCATCGAGCCGGCGCTGAAGCGCTGCCGCTGGCTGCTGGTCAGCGACGCCGGCGCGCCCTGGCAGGCGTCGGGCTCTGGCTACTGGAACTGGTTCTCGCAGTTGAAGCGGGTGCTCGACACCACAGACAACCAGGTGCGCTCGCTGCGGCGGCGTGATCTCGTCGCCCGCTTCCAGGCGGCGAAGGATGCCGAGGCCCTGCCCAATGACGCGGCCCGGCCCGACTATGCCGCCACCCGCGGCGTCTACTGGTCGATCACCAGCAAGCCGGACACTGCGGAGCCGACATTCGTGCAGAGCGCGGCAATCGCGCCCGCCGATATCGGCACGTCGCTGCATTTCCTCGGGGCCAAGGAAACGGTCGACCTGGTGAACTGGGGCTATTGCGCCAGCGACCAGGCGCTGCGGAGCTGGTACGCGCCGGCGCCGCCGGCGGGCAAAGGCGTGCTGCTGAAAACAGGCGATGTGAAGCCCGGCCGCTGCGCGGTGGTGTCGAAGGCGCTGATGAGTGTTTTCAAGATTTGAGGGCATTGGGAGACTTGGTTTCCTCGCCCGCACAAAGTGGGGAGAGGAACCCAGGTGCGCATTCGCTGGCGGGACAGCGCCCCCCTCTGCCCTGCCGGGCATCTCCCCCACACGGGCCCACAAAGGGGGGAGATCACGCGCTCCGCCGCTTTCACCAAATCACCGTCGTGGCGCAATCCAAACGGGTTCGTGCCTCGCAGCGGTCCGTGCTAACAGAGGCGCATTCATCAACAGGCGGCCTCCCCGCCCCAACGAATGGATTGCGACATGGCAGCGGAAAAGGTAGCTCTGGTGACGGCGGGCGGCAGCGGCATGGGGGCGGCGGCGGCGAAGCGGCTGGCGGCGGACGGCTTCAAGGTCGGCGTGCTCTCCTCCTCCGGCAAGGGCGAGGCGCTGGGGAAAGAGCTCGGCGGCTTCGGCGTCACCGGCTCCAACCAGTCGAACGAGGACCTGAAGCGCCTCACCGACGGCGCGATTGCGCGCTGGGGCCGCATCGACGTCTTGGTCAACAGCGCAGGCCACGGGCCGCGCGCGCAAATCATCGAGATCAGCGACGAGGACTGGCACAAGGGCATCGACACCTATTTCCTGAACGTCGTGCGCCCGGCGCGGCTGGTGACGCCGGTGATGCAGAAGCAAAAGGGCGGCGCGATCATCAACATCTCGACCGCGTGGGCGTTCGAGCCGAGCGTGGCCTTCCCGACCTCGGCGGTGGCGCGCGCCGGGCTCGCCGCCTTCACCAAGATCTTCGCCGACACCTATGCGGCCGACAACATCCGCATCAACAATGTGCTGCCGGGATGGATCGACAGCCTGCCGGCGACCGAGGAGCGTCGCCGGAGCGTGCCGATGAAGCGCTACGGCACTTCAGAAGAAGTGGCGGCGACGATCTCCTTCCTCGCTTCAGAAGGTGCGGCCTACATCACCGGCGAGAACATCCGCGTCGACGGCGGCCTGATGCGGGGGTTCTGAGCGCTTGAATGGCGGCCTGCCTCTACTACCCTGAGGTTCGGCGAGAAGAACACCGGGAAGCAGCGACATGAACGCTTCATTCAAGCTGGGCATTGTCGGCGGCGCGGGCTGGCTGGGCGGCGCCATCGCGGGTGCTGCGCTTTCGGCCGGGGTGGTGCGGGCGGAAGACCTTACCCTGTCCTATCGCAGCGCCAAGCCCGGCCGCTTCTCCGGCGCATTCTTGACCGACGACAACCAGGCGCTCGCCGACCGCTCGGACGTCATCATGCTTTCGGTGCGGCCGCAGGACTGGCCGTCGCTCGGGCTGGACGCAACAGGCAAGTTGGTCATCTCGGTGATGGCCGGCATCCGTATGGCCGAGATCGGCGAGAAGCACGGCACAAGCCGCGTCGCGCGCACGCTGCCAAACGCGGCGGCCGAGGTCGCAAAATCCTACACGCCGTGGATCGCGAGCAGCGATGCGACCGAAGCGGACCGCGCCATCTTGCGCGCGATCTTCGACGCCTGCGGGGTGCAGGACGAGGTGGCGACCGAGCGCGACATCGACTACCTCACCGGCCTCACGGGCTCCGGCCCCGCCTTCCCCGCCCTCTTGGCGGACGCCATGATGCGCGACGCGATTGCCTTCGGCCTGTCGGCCGACGTCGCGCGGCGCGCCGTCAACACCGTGCTTGCCGGAACCGGCCGGCTGCTCGAGCTCAACGACACCTCTCCCGCCGACACGGTGGAAGCCTTCCTCGGCTATCGCGGCACGACAGCGGCCGCGATCGAGACGATGCGGGAGGCGGGCTTCGACGAGGCGGTGGCGAAGGGGCTGGCGGCGGCGCTCCTGAAGTCGATCGCGATGGGCAAGGCGTGAGCGGGTGACGGTCCGCCACGTCAGCCATCCATCCGCCGATTTCGAACCGTTGCTCAGATGAGACGGCCGAGCCCGCAGCAAATGCATTCGTCCGCAACGGTCTGCCTAACAATTCGGCAGAATTCAGCAATATTGTATAAAATTGACTAGGCTTCACGTTAAAATTGCATTAGCGCTGTCTTATTCTATCTATTCTGAAGAATTAATCGATAAAGGAAAATTTTTCCTCTGTACTATTTGGTTATTCCTTGGAACTATCACTTGAATTAGAAGTTGGTTGGAACTGGTCGACGGAACGCGCATAGCGTGTTCCAGGAGCCAGGCAGCACGGAGGGAGTGACCGATGACCACCATCGTCAACGCAGTAGGCGTTGCTCTTCCCTATAGCGGCGCTTCCACCCATTGGTACTCGGCGTCAGGCTCCGGACCGGACTTGTACGGCAGCTCCGGAAATGACTCCTTCTACGGAGCATCCGGTGTGAACGTCACCATGCACGGTGGCTACGGCGACGACATCTATTACCTCTATGCGGCGAGCAACAAGGTGGCGGAGGCCGGCAGTGCAGGTATCGACACAATCAGCACATGGATGAGCTACAAGCTCCCCGACAACGTCGAGAATCTCGTCGTCACCAAGGCCGGTAACTATGCTTTCGGAAATGGGTTGGACAACATCATCACCGCCAAGGCCGGGCACCAGACGCTGGACGGCGGCGCGGGAAATGACGTTCTGATCGACGGCGGCGGCGGTTACGACACTTTCATCGTCTCAAAGGGCAACGGAAGCGACCTGATCGCCAATTTTGCGGCGACGGATACCGTGCGCCTTAACGGCTATGGGTTCGCATCGTTCGACGCCATCCACTCGAACATGATCCAGGCGGGACCCAACGTCATGCTGAACCTCGGATCCGGCGAGATCCTCGAGTTCAAGGACACAACCATCGACAAGCTGCAGCCCAGCCAGTTCGAGCTGCCGATCGACAAGTCCGGAATGACGCTGTCCTTCTCAGACGAGTTCAACACGCTGAACCTTCACAACGCCCAAGGCGGCACCTGGGATACGAACTTCTGGTGGGGGGCGCCAAACGGCAGCACCTTGACCCAGAACAACGAGCTGCAATGGTATATCGACGCCAATTACGGCCCGACAAGTTCCGTCCATCCGTTCAGCGTCAACAACGGCGTGCTCACCATCACCGCGGCGCAGGCGCCGGCGGACATCAAGCCGCTGATCAACAATTACGAGTACACGTCGGGCATCCTGACGACGCACGATAGCTTCTCGCAGACCTATGGCTATTTCGAAATGAAAGCCGACCTGCCCGAAAATACCGGCGCCTGGCCGGCCTTCTGGCTGCTGCCCGAAGACGGCTCCTGGCCGCCGGAGCTGGACGTCGTGGAAATGTACGGCCAGAGCCCGAACTCGCTTCTGATGACCGCGCACACGAATGAGACGGGAACGCACACCAAGGTCGGGTCGACGGTGAACGTCTCGGACACCGCCGGCTTCCACACCTATGGCCTGCTGTGGACGCCCGATAAGCTGGTGTGGACCTATGACGGCGTGCAGGTCGCGGAAGCGGCGACGCCCTCCGACATGAACAAGC
Source organism: Mesorhizobium tamadayense (assembly GCF_003863365.1). GTDB lineage: Bacteria > Pseudomonadota > Alphaproteobacteria > Rhizobiales > Rhizobiaceae > Mesorhizobium > Mesorhizobium tamadayense. Next base: position 51,390 of record NZ_RQXT01000040.1, read on the forward strand.
CTATGTACATGCTGGTCGATCTTGCGATCGGCGGTCAGGCCGGCGCGCCGCCGGACCATCTCGCGACGCCGGCTCAGATGAAGATCGACTACATCCACGCCTACACGCTGAACGATCTGCAGCAGAGCCACCTGAACGTCACGGGCGAGCACACGGCATAGCAGCCGCCCATGCTTCAGGATCACTTCGCGGGAATACGGGCGGGAATGCGGGAATGACCAGGCAGTCGAGCTTGCGGCCGGTGTTCAGGCGCGCCATTGCCGATGTCGGCGTCTTCTCGTTGCTGATCAACATCCTGCTCTTGGTAATCCCGCTCTATCTGCTGCAGGTCTATGACCGCGTGCTGCCCTCCTCCAGCGTCGAGACGCTGCTCTACCTCTCGGCCATCGCGGTGATGGCGCTCGCCTTTCTCGGCTTCCTCGACGCGGTGCGCGCCGTCTACACCCAGCGCGTCGCGGCGACCGTCGATGAGAAGCTGGGCGCGACGACATTCGCCGCGTCCCTCGCGCCCAAACGTGCCGGCGGCCTGTCGCCGCTGCGCGACCTCGCCTCGGTCTGCGCCTTCATCCGGTCGCGCGGCGTGGCGGTGCTGTTCGACCTGCCCTTCGCTCCCGTCTTCCTCGCTTTGCTCTATCTCATCCATCCGGTGCTGTTCTGGGTGACGCTCGCCGGCACGGTGCTGCTCGTTCTCCTGGTGGCAGCGAACCAGCTTGCCATCGGCAGGAACGATGCCTTGTCCGCGGAACGCTCGGCCGTCGCCAGCCAGGCGGAGCAGGCCTTCGCCCGCAATGCCGACACGCTGCGCGCCATGGGCATGGTCGAGAACGCCGCGCGGGCCTGGGGGCGGCACGTCGCCGAAGCGCTCGCCCTGCACGACCGCTCCGCGAGCGCCAACGCGATCTTCAGCGGCGCCTCGCGGGCGCTGCGCATGATGCTACAGCTCGCGATCCTCGGCGCCGGCGCATGGCTGGTGGTCGAAGGGCAGATGACGGCCGGCATGATCTTCGCCTCCTCGCTGGTGTCGTCGCGCGCGCTGCAGCCGCTCGACCAGCTGATCGGTTCCTGGCGGCAGATCGTCGACGCTCGCCAAGCGTGGACAAGGTTGGAAAAGGCGCTTGCGGCGCAGCCGGCACAGGCGCGGAAACTGGCCCTGCCCGATCCGTCGGGCGCGATTTCCGTGCTGGACGTCTTCTTCATGGCGCCGAATGCCCAGCCCGGCACCGAACCCATCCTCAAGCGGCTGAATTTCCAAATCGGCGCCGGCGAAGCGGTGGCGATCATCGGTCCGAGCGGCGCCGGCAAATCGACGCTGGTGCGGCTGCTCGTGGGTGCCGCCCAGCCGACCGGCGGCTCGGTCAGGATCGACGGCGCCGACCTCAGGAGCTGGGACGAAAGCCAGCTCGGAAGAAAGATCGGCTACCTGGCGCAGGAGGTGGAACTTTTTCCCGGATCGATCGCGGAAAATGTCGCCCGCTTCGAGGCGGAAGCAGACGATGCCGCGATCATCGAGGCCGCTAGGCGCGCACAGGCGCATGAGCTGATCCTGGCGCAGCGCGACGGCTACCAGACCAGGATCGGCCCGTCGGACAGGACGCTGTCGGGCGGCGAGCGCCAGCGGATCGGGCTGGCGCGCGCCTTCTACGGCAATCCGCGCATCCTCGTCCTCGACGAGCCGAGCGCCCATCTCGACGGCAGCGGCGAAACGGCGCTCGAGGCGGTGCTTGCCGCCGCGCGGGCCGCGGGCGTCACGACGATCGTGATCACGCATCGTCCTTCCATCGCCGCCGCCTGCGACCGCGTGATGCTTTTGCGCGGCGGCGTGATCGAAGCCTTCGGCCCAAGCAGCGAGGTGCTGCGGCAGCCGGCACCCGACAAAGGCACCGGCAAGGGCGCCGGCAAAAGTGTGCCCGCACAGCAGGGCACGGTGGTGACAGGCTCGTTCGCGCCGACGATCCGCGCGCACGGCATCCGCTTCGGATCATAGACGATGACAGTCGAGAGCCTCGCCTGGAACGGCCAGCCACGCACCGATTTCCGGCGCGTGGCCTTTGCGGGATATGCGGCAATCGCAGTCTTCGCGGGCGGCTTCGGCTATTGGGCGATGAGCGCGCCACTGTCCGGCGCGGTGATCACGCAAGGCACGATCTCGGCGACCGGCGGCAACATCCTGATCCAGCAGCCCGAGGGCGGCATCGTCCAGCAGCTGCTGGTCCACGAGGGCGACCGCGTGCGGCAGGGCGAGGACCTCATCCTTCTTGACCGGACGGCCGCGCAGGCCGACCTCAACCGGCTGACGAGGCAGTCGATCGCGCTCAGGGCCACGACGGCGCGACTGGAGGCCGAACGCGACGGACTGGACAGGCTGGCGCCGATCGCCGAGGCGGCACCCGCGCCGTTTCAGCAGGATTTCCAGAATCTGCTTCGCGAACAGCAGAAGGAGTTCGACGCCAGGCTTGCCCGGTTCCGGTCGGAGCAATCGATCATGGCGCAGCGGGTCGCCATGCATCGCGAGTCGGTCGTGGGATTGAACGCCCAGAAGCTTGCCATCGAGCAGCAGTCCGAGGTGGTGAAAAAGGAGCTCGGCATCAAGACCGGCCTTTTGGACAAAGGCCTCACCAACCGCACCGAATATTCGCAGCTTTTGCGCAGCGAGGCCGACCTCGTCGGCCAGGCCGGCGCGCTGGAGGCCAATCTCGCCGCGGCTAACTCCCAGATCGTCGAAGCCCAGGTGCAAGTCGAGCGGCTGACCACGCAGCGCGTGGAGGAAGCGCTGACCAAGCTCGACGAGGTCCGCACCAACCTCGCCGACATCGAGGAGCAGATGCGGGCGGCCGAAGCGGTGCTTCAGCGCACGACGATCAAGGCGCCGGCCGCCGGCATCGTGGTGTCGTCGACCTACAATTCCAGGGGCAGCGTGATCGCGCCGGGCGAGAAGATCATGGAGATCCTGCCGACGGCGTCGGGCCTCAACGTCGATGCCAGGCTGCGGCCGAAAGACGTCGACCAGGTCCGCGTCGGCCAGCCGGCGAAGCTCAGGCTGTCGGCGCTCAACATGCGCCTGACGCCCGAGGTGTCGGCCACCGTGACGCAGATTTCCGCCGACCGGCTGATCGACCAGACGACGCACGAACCCTATTTCCGCGCCAAGCTGAAGATCGCCGACGCCCTGCCGCCCGGCGTGAAGGCCGAGCAGCTCTATCCCGGAACGCCGGTCGAGGCCTTCATCAACACCGGCGACCGGACCTTCTTCGAATATCTGGCACGGCCGATGATGGATTCGTTCGCGCGGGCGTTTGCGGAGAGGTAGGCGGGCGGGCCGCCATGCGCGCACAGTTCCTCTCCCGGCGGCAGCATCACTCAGACGGCGATTTGAAGCGCTCCGTAACGTTTTACTTCGGCTTCGATTTCCCTGACCAAAGTCTCCAGCGCGGGATTTCGGGAGTTGCGCGCGCGCCTGACCACGTAAGCCAGATCCGGGGGCTTGGGGAAGTCCTTGTCGACAATCTCCATACCGGGTTGCAGGTGCCGCTGACTCAAGAGCGCGACGCCGAGCCCCGAGGTCACGCCTGCAATGATGCCCGCCGCGCTGGAGCATTCGAACACGGTCTCGAACACCGTTCCCTCGTCCTGCCCAAGATCGAGCCCCCAACGCCGATAGAAACAGTTCTCGTCGAAGGAGAGAAACGGGATTGGCTTTTCCTTCGATAGAACCAAGTCGGGAGATTTCACCCAGTGCAGCGTTTCGCGGTACAGGACGATGTCAGCGGGGCGGACCTCGTGCTGGAATACTTGCACGATGGCGGCGTCGAGGGTTCCTTGGCTGAGCTGCTCCTGCAATACGAGGCTCATGCGCACTTGCGTACGGACGCTCACCTCGGGGTAGAGCCGGCGAAACCGGCCAAGAATGCGTGAGAGGTCCGTACAGGTCGTATCCTCGGTCATTCCCAGCGCGATCTTGCCATGCAGCGTGCTTTTCGAGAGGCTCAGGATCGCTTCGTCATGGATTCCCAGGATGCGCCGCGCGTAACCCAGGAGATCGTGCCCGGCCGTGGTGAACATCGGCGCATTAGCCTTCCGGTTGAGGATTTCACAATCGAGGCTCGCTTCCAGTCTCCTCATCTTGTGGCTGACAGCCGATTGCGACAAACCCAGAATCTCAGCCGCACGCGTCACGCCGCCATGCTTCTCGATCGCGAGCAACGCCCGCAAGGCATCGACATCCAGGCGGCGGCTCATAGCTCCAGCCATGACAATCCTCGTTCGAAACAAAACCAACGCGCCAACCCGTGACGCGGAACTGGTTTTCAAGGCAAACGATATGCCATCTTTCATGGCTATTTCATGGACGTATCGAAATTTGTCATGTGCAACCGTGCGTGCATGCCGCCATAAATCTGGGCCGAACGTTGGCCCTGATCCACTTCCGGAGCACGGGCGCCGCTTGAAAAAAGAAGCCAATGACGCTCCTGCAGAACAAGACCCATCCCCTCGTATGGCCGATCATGGCGACAGCCCTGGTCCTCAGCTGGAGTTCCGGTTTCGTCGGCATCCGCTACGCCTGCGAGAACGCGGATGTCATGCTGGTCCTGTTCTGGCGGACTTTGATGTCCGGATTGATCCTTCTGCCATTTGCTCTTCTGATCGGGCCGCGCATCGGCGCGCACTCCCTGATCCAGCAGATGATGTTCGGCGTGGCAATGATGTTCCTCTATCTGGGCGGCTTCGCGCTTGCCATCGGCCAGCGCGTGCCGACCGGCCTCGTCGCTCTCATTTCCGATCTTGTCCCTCTCGCTATCGCAGCCTTGTCGCGGCCGGTTCTGGGTCACCGGTTGAGCGGGAGACAATGGATCGGAATGGCTCTCGGAGCGACCGGCGTGCTCATCGTCTCGCTGGACAGCCTGACTCTCGGGACGGCCCCGGCCTGGGCATATCTCTTGACGGTCGCTTCCATGGTGGTTTTGGCGCTGGCAACGGTAGTGCAGAAGCGGATGGGGATGATCAATATGCCCATCCATCAGAGCCTCTGCATTCAATGCCTGACGGCCGCGATCCCTTTCGCCGTCTGTGCCGGATGGAACGGCGGGCTGATGCCGCCTCTCGACACCCGTTACGAGTTCGGCATCGCCTGGCTGGTGCTGTTTTCGACCTTCTTCTGCTACAGCACGTATTACGCAAGCCTGCGCCTTTACCCGGCCGCGCAGGTTAGCAGCGTGATCTATCTTAGCCCACCGGTGACGATGCTCTGGGGCTGGTCGATGTTCGGCGAGCCGCTTTCGGAGGCGATGTTCCTCGGCCTTGCGGTGACACTGTTCGGGGTCTGGCCACCTCATCGCGGAGCGCGGCATCGAAGGACCGGGGCAGGTTTGGGCTCGGTCGAGCAGACCATCGGCTAATCAGTCGATGAACGCTCGTTGGAGCCTTATCTCGGCGCTCGGTATCACCGAGGATGAAATCGACCTCATGATCGATCGAGATCTACTCCAGCGTCGATCCAATCATTGACATCAAGGAGATACCCCCAATGAAGCTGACAGATTTCAAGGCCCTGACATTCGACTGCTACGGTACGCTCATTGATTGGGAAAGCGGCATGATCGACGGCCTGAAGCCGCTGACTGAGCGGGCTGGTCGTCGCTTAAGCCGCAACGAGATACTGCAGGCGCACGCTCGGCACGAATCCAGTCAGCAGAAATGGACTCCCGAAAAACGCTACCGCGACCTTCTGGCGATCGTCTATAAGCGGCTTGCGGAGGAATGGGGGGTCGTCATCACTCCAGAGGAGTGCATGGCTTATGGCGAAAGCGTGAAGGACTGGCCGGCCTTTGCCGACTCCGCGAAAGCCTTGCAATATCTCAAGCAGCACTACAAGCTGATCATCCTTTCCAACGTCGACAACTATAGCCTTTCGTATAGCAATAAGAAGCTTGGTGTCGATTTCGACGCGATATACACGGCGGAGGATATTGGTTCCTACAAACCTTCCGCTCGCAACTTCGACTATATGCTCGAAAAGCTCAGGACAATCGGAGTGGGGGATGAGCAGGTCCTGCACACGGCCGAGAGCATGTTCCATGATCACGCTCCCGCCAACAGCTTAGGTCTCGCGTCGTGCTGGATCTATCGTCGGCACGCCGATCAAGGCTTCGGCGCCACGATGCATCCCGGCGACATGCCGAAGGTGGATTTCCGCTTCGACAGCATGGCTGACCTCGTGAAGGCCCACACTGAAGAATTGGGTGCCTGATACCCGAGCCGTCAGGCCATCTATTGCGCGACGGCACCTGCCTGCTGCCGAACACGGTCTGGAAAAAAGACAATCGGACCCATGGCTTACCAAGATCGGGCTATGGGTCAGACGCGCGGTTGAAACCGTGTTCTCTCCAGCTGTTATGGCGCTGTTTCAGCGTAACCGGCAATCGTACCACTTGGGTCTGACCCGGACCCGCGTGACTGATCGGCCCGATTGTTTTCAGCACCCGGCGTTCGACCACCGAACGCAATTTTGCCCTACAGGCTTCGGGGCTGCTCGAGCCGGTTGGCAACAACCCTGCACTGTCGAGGTGACGACACGTTGGGATAAGGACCATACGGGCCTAACCGCGAATACGCCCATATGATTATGGCCGCGGTGCCCGAGAATGCGCAAGCTTTCCTTCAGGCTAGTCTCTGCTCGAATTCGACCACCTGTACCTTTTGCCGCAGTCCGGTGGCGACGACGGAGACCCTGAACCTTCCTTCCAGAGCCGCATCGAATATGGCGCCCACGATGATGTCGGCATCGGCATCGACTTCCTCGCGGATGCGCGTTGCTGCCTCGTCGACCTCGAATAGCGTCATATCCGGGCCACCGGAAATAGAGACGAGGACGCCTCTGGCGCCCCCCATCGATGCCTCGTCAAGAAGCGGGTTTGCGATCGCTGCTTCGGCGGCGGCCTTCGCCCGCCCCTCACCTGAGGATTCTCCGGTACCCATCATCGCCCGGCCCATGCCACGCATCACCGAGCGCACATCGGCGAAGTCGAGATTGATCAGTCCCTCCTTGACGATGAGGTCAGTGATGCAGCCGACGCCCGCGTAGAGGACGCGATCGGCCATGGCAAAGGCGTCCGCGAAGCTGGTCTTGGCATCGGCGATCCTGAAGAGGTTCTGGTTCGGGATGACAATCACGGTATCGGCGCATTCGCGCAGCCGCTCGATGCCCTCCTCGGCCGCCTGCATCCGGCGTCTGCCCTCGAAGACGAACGGTTTGGTGACGACGGCGACGGTCAGAATGCCGGCCTCGCGCGCGGCATGCGCAATAACGGGAGCGGCGCCTGTTCCCGTCCCACCGCCCATGCCGGCGGTCACGAAACACATATGGGTTCCGGCAAGGTGGTCCATGATTTCGCCGATCGATTCCTCGGCCGCCGCATGACCGACGTCCGGCACGGAGCCGGCTCCCAGGCCCTCGGTCACGCCGGCGCCGAGTTGGATCAGCCGGGAAGCCTTCGACATGGCAAGCGCCTGTGCGTCGGTATTGGCCACAATGAACTCTGCACCCTGCAGGTTCTGGGCAATCATGTTGTTGACGGCGTTTCCACCGCCGCCGCCGACACCGATCACGGCGATCCTGGGCTTCAACTCGATAATGTTCGGGGTAGCGGTCATGCTATCCTCCATCTGGATGCGCGTAATGCCGGCCTTTGCACGAGCAAGGAGCAAGCGAATCAAAGCAACTCCGCCTTCGATAGAGGATCAGACGGGAGTCGCGATCGCAAGCGCCGGGCCGCCACACCGCAGGTTCTGGTGCGAGCCTTTATCGCTGGCGCGGGCGGATCCCCACCGTTCGGCCGCCGTTCTCACAGCCGCAACCATGCTCGCCATCCGCCTCGTTTCGTGGCCGTCTTCTCGCAGCCGGATTCGGTCCGCGAGCCTTGGAACCAAAGACGCGCGAGACTGTTCAGCTATAGCTTTGACACGACGCCGACGTGCCCGGCCGGTTGGGCAAGCGGCGCCCTTGAGGAGTTTCATCATGTCCAGATTTCGTTCAGTCGCGGTTGCCCTCATCGCGGCCGCGGGCGTTACCTTTGCCAGCGCCGCGCACGCCGACAGCGGCACGATCCGCTTTTCCGTCTACAAGGCGGCCTTCTTCATCGGCGGCTCCGGTGGCGAGGGAACGCTGACCTTCCACGGTCGCCACTATCCCATCTCGATCGGCGGCATCTCGGGCGGCCTCGCCTTCGGTGCTTCCAAGACCTATTTCAAAGGTACCGTGCGCCACATTCGCCGCGCCCGCGACGTGGCGGGGGTGTACGGCGCGGCGGGCGGGGGCGGCGCGCTCGGCAGAGGCGCGCAGGTGATCGTCATGACCAATGACAAGGGCGCCGAACTCCAACTCACAGGCCGGCAGGTAGGCCTGCAAGTCAACGCCGATCTCAGCGGCATGAGTATCGGGCTGAAGTAAGGGCCGGTCCAGCCGAACCGAATGTCCGGAGGTGAGAAGGGCCACTTCCGATGTCGACCCTCGCCTTCGCGAGCTCGAGCGGAGGCGCGGCGCTCGCCAATACTCGCCAAAAAGTGAATGTCTCTCTGGCTCAATCGCCGCCTGTAGACATCGCGCTCCCAATCACCCAATCTGACCCGCGGGAACAAGAAGCGCTTCGAAGAAAGCGCGGACCTTCGGGTGAGCATGAAAAATCGATGGACCTTGTATGATCCACGGCTGGCCTCGATGCTGATCGCGCCGGTGCTGTTGCTGCTGATCTTCTTCCTGGTGCTGCCGATCGCCGTGATGGCGGTCTATACCTTCTTCACCTTCGTCACCGCCGGCGTGGAAACCAGCGCACTGACCGCCGCCAACTGGCACGAATTCCTCACCGACAGCTACTATCACGGCTTCCTGTTGAAGACGCTGAGGGTCGGCGCCATGACGGCGCTGCTATGCGGCGTGCTCGGCTATTTTCCGGCCTATTTCATCTGGGCCACCAGCTTCAAGCACAAATGGCTGCTCCTGCTTTTGCTGATCGTGCCGTTCTGGATAAGCTTCACCATCCGCACCTTTTCCTGGATCAACATCCTGGGCGAACAGGGCGTCATCAACGTGGCGCTCATAAGAATGGGCATCATCAGCGAGCCGCTGCCGATGCTCTACACCGAGGGCGCGGTGATCATGGGACTGCTGCATTTCCTGCTGCCCTACATGATCCTCAACGTCTATGTGAGCCTGGAGAGCATCGACCGCACGCTGATTGCGGCCGCACGCTCGATGGGCTGCACCAGCGCGCAGGCGTTCCGCGAGGTGACGCTGCCATTGTCCCTGCCCGGTCTCGCGGCGGGCCTGCTGCTCTGCTTCGTGCTGGCGGCCGGCAGCTACGTGACGCCGCAGCTTCTGGGCTCGGGGCGCGACGCGCTGTTCGGTAATCTGATCTACGACACCATCATGAGCGAGCTGAACTGGCCGATGGGCGCCACGCTGTCGATCGTGCTGTTCGTCGTGCTCGGCTTCTTCGCCGCCATCTACACCCGCTACATGGGCATGTCGCAGATCGTCAAGGGACTCGGTGGATGAGGGGATTGGGCAGATGAGGAGATTGGCCGGATGAAAGGGTTGGGCGAATGAAGGTGGGGCGGCCGAACAAGGAAGGCAGATGGGCCTGGCGGCTGACCGGCTTCGTGACGCTGTGCGTCTACATCTTCATGTTCGCGCCGATCGTGGCCACCGTCATCCTGTCGTTCAACGCCTCGATGTTCGGCGGCTTCCCGATGACCGGCTTTTCCCTGCAATGGTACGGCAAGCTTATGGCCAACGAGGCGGTGCTGGCCGCCTTCCGCACGTCGCTGTGGATCGCCCTGGTCACCGCGGTCGTCACCACCGCGATCGGCGTCGTCACGTCTTTCGCGCTGGTGCGCTTCGAATTCCCCGGCAAGCAGACGCTGAGTACGCTGGTGATCTTGCCGGCGCTGGTGCCGGAAACCATTTTGGGCGTCGGCCTCCTGGTGCTGATCAAGGCGGTCGACCAGCCGCGGACTATGCTTCTCCTGGTGCTCGGCCATATCCTGCTCGCCGTGCCCTATGTGGTGCTGATCACCCAGGCGCGCATGGTCGGCATCCGGCGCGTCTATGAGGAGGCGGCACTTTCGCTCGGCGCTTCGCGCTTCTCGTCCTTCCGCGAGATCACGCTGCCGCTGCTTATCCCGGCCGTGGTGGCGGGCGCGCTGCTCGCCTTCACCATCTCCTTCGACAACACCTCGGCCAGCCTGTTCTGGCGGCCGGCCGGCGTCGAGACCATGCCGACGCAAATCCTTTCGATGCTGAAAATCTCGATCAGCCCGGAGATCAACGCGCTCGGCACCGTCATGATCCTGGTGACCGTCGGCATCCCGCTGATCGGCGGCCTGATCCTACAAAGCCTGACCAGATTGAAAAGACGAGACGAACCAAAGGAGGAAGCACGATGAAAATGTCCACCACCAAGCGGCTGGAACGGCTGCACGACCGCTACGCCAACGGCGATCTCAGCCGCCGCACTTTCCTGAGCCTGACCGCCGTCGCTGCGGCCTCGGCGGGCCTTTCGATGCCATGGATGAGCCAGGCCCTCGCCGCGGTCGAGCAGGTGCGCTTCGACGGCTGGGGCGGGACGGTGCAGGAGGCGATCGACAAATATGCCTTCCAGCCCTACACGGCCAAGACCAAGATCAAGGTGGTCCAGGGCACATTCGGCGACGAGAACGAGATCATCACCAAGATCAAGACGGCGAAGCCCGGCGACTTCCAGATCGTGCATTCGTCCGGCGTCAACTACTACATCAAATACGTCAACGCCGGGATGAACTCGGAGATCAACGAGGCCAACATTCCCAACATGGCGAATGTGCTGCAGCCGATGATCGAGCCGTTCCGCAAGCTGACGCCAAAGCTCTCGGCGGTGCCTTACGACTACGGCACCACCGGCATCGCCTACAACACCAAGGTGATCTCGCCGGAGGAGGCGAAGGAGAAAGGTGCGGGCCTGCTGCTCGACAAGAAATACGCCGGCAAGGTCGGCGGCTATGCCGACATGACCACGCGCGTCTGGTACGCGGCCCTCGCTACCGGACAGGACCCCAACAACATCAAGGACATGGAGACGATCTGGGCCAAGGTGCGCGAGACGCGCGACCTCGCCAAGAAGTTCTGGAGCTCCGGTGCGGAGCTGATGGACCTGCTGTCCAAGGGCGAGATCGTGGTGACCGATGCCTGGTCGGGCCGCGTCGCCGCCCTGCAGGACCAGGGCCATCCGATCGGCTATCTCGATCCGGCCGGTTCCTATGCCTGGATGGAGGACATGCTGATCCTGAAGGGCTCGCCGATGGCCGAGTGCGAGGAGCTGATCAACTTCATGCTCGATCCGGCGACCTCGATCGCGGTGGCCGAGGGCCAGAGCTATCCGCCGTCGCTCGACCCGACAAAGGTCAAGCTCACCGAGAAGATCGAGAAGCTGCCGGCCTTCGACAAGACGGGCTCGATGAAGGCGCTGACGTTCGCCGATCCGGTCTATTGGGCGACCAACGAGGACGCTTGGACCAAGCAGTGGGACAGGATCGCGAAAGGTGCCTGACAGCCGCGTATCGTCATCAGACCCCCGGCCGGCTTCGGCCGGGGCACCCTCCCCCGCCGCCGGCGGACCTGCCTCCGGCATGGGCGCGGCGAAGCCGGCGGTCGAGTTCCGCGACATCGACATCGCCTATGGCAAGTTCGTCGCGGTGCGCGATTTCTCGCTGTCGATCCGCAAGGGCAGCTTTGTCACGTTGCTCGGGCCGTCGGGCTGCGGCAAGACGACGATCCTGCGCTCCATCGCCGGCCTGGTCGACATTTCGGGCGGCCAGATCATGATCGACGGGCGGCGTGTCGACGACGTGCCGATCTATAGGCGCAACATCGGGCTGGTCTTCCAGAGCTACGCGCTGTTCCCGCACAAGACCGTGTTCGACAACGTCGCCTTCGGCCTGAAATACCGCAACGTGCCGAAGCCCGAGATCGCGCGCAAGGTCGGCCAGGCGCTCGACATGGTGCGGCTGCCGGGCAGCGAGAAGAAGCTGCCTTCGCAACTGTCGGGCGGGCAGCAGCAGCGGATCGCGCTGGCGCGGGCCATCGTCTTCGAACCGCAGGTGCTGCTGCTCGACGAGCCGCTATCGGCGCTCGATGCGAACATGCGCGAGGAGATGCGCGTCGAGATCAAGAAGATCCAGAAGGCAACCGGCATCACCGCCATCTTCGTGACGCACGACCAGGAAGAAGCGCTTTCCATGTCGGACCGCATCGTGGTGATGAACGCCGGCTCCGTGGAGCAGATCGGCACGCCGGAGGAGGTTTATGAGCGGCCCGCCACCGCCTTCGTCGCCGATTTCCTCGGCAAGGCCAACATGCTTGCCGGCACCGTGAGCAGATCCGATAGCACGACGGCGGTCGCGCTCGCCGCCGGCCAGACGGTCGACGTGATGTCGCCGCGGCCGCTGGCGCCCGGCAGCAAGGTCACCGTCGTGGTCCGGCCGCAAAAACTGTCGGTCGGCGCGGCGGCGAGCGGAAACCGGCTGTCCGGCCGTGTCGTCTCGACCTCCTATCTCGGCGGCAGCGCCATCTACGAGATCGATATCGGCGGCAAGACGAGCGTGCGGGCCAACGCGCCGATCAACGGCCGCGTCGCTCGCGAAGGCGAGGCCATCGAGGTCGGGTTCGATCCGGGCGGCTGCGTCCTGCTCGACGAGAGCGGGCAGCGGATTTCGTAAGACCGCGCCGCGCTGCTGTTCCATCACGGGAGCGATCGGTTCGCCGACCGGCTGGTGGGTTGGCGTAATGCCGGTGTGCTGACGGAGCACCCGGCTGAAATGCCCGGCATTGCCGAAGCCACATCGGTCCGCGATTTCAGCCATCTGCAGGTCGCTGCCTTCCAGCAGCGCCTCAGACACAATTCAGAAACATACCAGAAAAACTCCAGAAATCATTCAAGCGTATAATTGAGTGGAGGGTCGTTCGTCGGCTGCGGCAATGCAGCACTTGTTCGGATTGGCGACCAGCGATGCAAAGGTTCTCGATCAGCTTGATGGGTGCGTTGCTCGGCATTTCGCTCGGCATCGGCCCGGTTGAAGCCGGCAAGGCAAAGGTTGCGACAACCCGGACCGAGCGCTGCGCCAATCTCAACCGCCAGGTTGACGAAGCCCTCAAAACCCATGCTGCGGCAACGCAGGTCGCTGCGGCGAAAGCACTGCAAAGAAAGGGAAACCGGTTCTGCGCCAAAAAGAAGGAGGCGCAGGGAATCCGGATGCTCGCAAACGCTCTGAAGTTGCTTGGCGTGACGCCGATCGATCCCGATGCGGTGACACCCAAAACCGACCTGCTTAGCAAGGAGAAAAAACCATGAAAAAGTCCCTCCTCTCCGCCCTCGGCCTCGCCGTTGCTCTCGCCTTCTCCATGCCGGTCCTCGGCAACGCAGCCGCCACAACAACCGCTGCTCCGGCTGCCACCGCTCCGGCGAAGGCTGCTCCGAAGAAGGTTGCCACCAAAAAGGTTTGCAAGCCGACCAAGACGCACAAGTGCCCGGTGAAGCACAAGAAGCACACTGCGAAGGCTGCTGCGCCTAAAGCAGCGGCGCCGACAACGGCAGCGCCCAAAACAAGCTATTGAGCTCCGCCGTGTTGTGAAAAGGCCGTTCCATCTGCACTCACGGCCTTTTCTGTTGTGACTGAGGTGGGCTGGCCCGGTAGTCCAGCAGGCTCTCTCGGGCCGACGGCAAGCCTGGCCGGTCCGGCGATCCTGATGCTGGTGTTACCGGCCAGCATAGCGCCTTCTCGACAGGACAGTCCGCCCCTGCCACGCTGCTCGTATGGAGAATCTTGGTCCGACCGAACTCAGGCTGATGCAGGGCCTGGCCCAGGAGGTGACCGTATTGCGGCCGGAGCCGCTCAACGGCGACGCGACCGTTGGCGAGCTGGCCTGGGTCTGGGCCAAGGATTTCGACGCGCTCAGCCCGTTCTGGCGGCATCGGCTGTGGTTCGCCGACGGCCGGCTGGCCGCGTGGGGGTGGGCGCATCTGCCTTACCGGGCGCCGCGCGGCGACGGCACATTCCGCGAGAGCAGGACGGCGAACCTGCTCTGGCAGGTGCATCCCGATCGCGTGGCGCTGCTCAGCGATATCCTGGACTGGTACGACGACGTGGCCGGCGGGGTCGATCGGTTGCTGACGGTGCAGTCAGCAGATCTACATGCGCAAACAACTGTCGCCGCGCACGGCTACGCCTTCGATGCGGAAGTCGGGTCGGACGATGGGCCGCCCTGGGTGCAGTTCAACATAAGGGAGTTGACGGACGTGCCGGACCCTGTGCTGCCCGAGGAGTTCCGGTTCCTGGCGGCCGGGGACGTCCCAGTGGCGGCTGCGGTCAAGGCGCATCGCGACGCGTGGCATCCGTCCAGCTTCACCGAGACGGCGTTCGAGCGGGTGCGGCGAACCTGGCCGTACCGGGCCGACCTGCATGTGCTGGTCGCCGCGCCCGACGGCACGCTGGCCGCGACCGCGATCATCTGGCTGGACGAGTCGACGCAGACCGCCGAATTCGAGCCCGTCGGCACGCACCGGGATTTCCGGCGGCGCGGCTTGGGCACCGCCTTGCAACTGCACGGCATGCAAATGGCAAGGAGCGCCGGCGCGAAGCGCATGCTGGTCGCCTGCCTCGGCGCGCCGGCGCACGCCGAGGCCCGCAACATGTATCACGGCGTCGGCTTTCGCGCGTTGACCCGCGACCTGCCGCAGATCAAGGTCGCGCGATAGCGCCCGGGCCTCAGTCAAACGCTCCGGCCAAAATTGGGGAACATCGAGCGATGACGACCTCTATGAGTTCGCGGTCGTAGAGGGGTCAGGAATGGGTGCTCCCGGTTTACCAAAGATGAAGGGACTTTTATTCGACGGTTTGCGCAAGAGAATCCTTTGAAGAAGCAATTGTTTCAGCACTCCGACTTATGCGCATGCGACTTCAGGCCATGCAGTTTAGACTCTGCTAATATGCTATAAGCGAATGCGAGGGGTTCCCCCATGAAGCATTCGCGCACGGGCATTGCTTCGTTGATATGGCTTGTTCTGATCGTTGGGGCAGACGCTCACGATTGGTACACCGACAAAACTGACCCTGTTCTGCATTGGAAATGTTGCGGTAAACGAGATTGCCACGCGCTCCATGCCGACGACGTAAGGCAGGCCGAGGGAGGTGGCTACTTCGTCAAGCAACCTCAGCCTTACTATCGGAACGATCCCCCAACAGGGGAGTGGTTTATCCCGAGCGAGCGCGTCCAGGCTGCCCCGGATAACCGGTACCATATCTGCGAGACCTTGGTGCCGACCAATCGGGAGGGCAAAATCACGATGAGATGGATGTGTTTCTTCGCGCCGATGAGCACGAGTTCAATCGGACGAAGCCATTAGCGGATCCTCACCAGCCCTGTCTGACGCGACCGGGCGAACTGTGGGTCGAGTGGCACGGCGGAATTTCACCGCCGTGCTCTCCTAGAACCGTGCGTGAACCTCTCAGCTCACACGGCTCCCGGTATCCGGCCATTGGGCATGTAGAAGCGGCCAGTGCGCGAAGAGCCCTGGCTTGGTCCTGATGATACGGGCGAGCCACTCGCGCGCGCCTTTCGGCTTTTGCTTGAAGCGCTTGAACTTGCGGCGGGCCCATTTTCTCAGATGGAAGTCAATCCGGCGCAGACTGTCGTACAGCGCCGATTTGTAGAAGTGACTGTAGTAGTTGATCCATCCACGGACGTAGGGATTGATCCGCCGGGCGAGATCCTCAAGGGCTGTGTCGGTCCGGTTTTGGAGACCCCATTGCCGAACTTCCCGACGCATCGCCTTTAGCGCCCCTGGGGACGCCGCTGGCAAGAATGAGACGCCGTATGTCCCATTGGGCCATGCCGTAAACCGCGGCCGGAACGAGTAGCCGAGGAAGTCGAACTGGACCGTGGGATAGCGCTCGCTGCGGTTGGTGTCTGCGCAGTAGACGATTTTTGTCTTCTGCGGGTGGAGCGCCAACCCACACGTCGCGAACCGCTCCACTAGAGCGGCGCGCAAGGCTTCGGCCGCGGATTGGGTTCGGCAGTGGCAGATCACGTCATCCGCGTACCGCTCAAATGGAACAGCCGGATGGGTCCGTGTCATCCACAGGTCGAACGCGTAATGCAGGAACAGATTCGCCAGGATCGGACTCACGACCGATCCCTGCGGGGTTCCAGCCTCCCGTGGCTCGATGCAGCCATCTTCCCTTTGCACCGGCGCCATCAACCAGCGCTCCACATAGAGCAGTACCCAGCGGCAGTCGGTATGTGCCCGCACAGCCTTGAGGAGCAGATCGTGTGGAATCGTGTCGAAGAACGCCTTTATGTCGAGGTCGAGCACCCAGTCGTGTCGCCAGCAGCGCTGACGGGCCGTGCGCACGGCGTCGATCGCCGAGCGGCCGGGCCGGTAGCCGTAGGAGTCGACATGGAACAACGGGTACCAGTCGAGGCTCCAGATACCGTCGGACAACTTCTTGCGCGATGCGATCCGACACCGTTGGTATGCCCAACGGCCGCGTTCCGCCCGCCGCCTTCGGAATGTCCACCCGCCGCACCGGTTGGGGGAGATAGCTTCCCGAGGACAGCCGGTTCCAGAGCTTGTAGAGGTTGCCAGTTAGATCAACCTCAAAGTCAGCAATCGACTGTCCGTCTACTCCAGCCGCTCCTTGGTTGGCCTTCACCTTCTTGAAAGCCTCCCAGACTTCCCGCTTCGGGATGTCAAACGGCTTTGCCTTGGTCATGCGGCTCCTCCCGTCGCCGGTTGGCCGCCTGACCTTGGCGGGATACTGCAGCCCCTTCGGTCCAGCCCCATTACAGAGCCTTCACCCCTACTACGGACTGCTCCGTCCCTGTGCCCCGCATCGGTACTCTCGCCCTTGTGGGGATTTCCCGCTTGAGCTTCTCCCTTAACATCGGGGCGACAGGTTCCCGCGTTCCACAAAAGAGCCTGATCCGGGTTCACGCCGCCTCCAAGCCGGATGCCGCTCGGGCCGGGCTCCAGGGCGCCGCCCAAACTGGTCCCAGAGGCCACTACCTTCCCTCTGGTTTCGACATCGCCCTGTGAATTTCGGCACGTCATCAGCGGTTCGCTTGCGCTCGTCTCTCCGGATCTCACCTGACGGGATTTACCCCCGCCTTTTCCTGCGACGCTCACCACCAGCGCTCTTAACGCCAGCAGCTCACAGTGGTTTGGAGCCTGCGCCCGATCGCCGGCTCCGAGGGGCCTGCCCTCATCTCTCTTGCAGCTCCACACCTCCTTCTCTGTTGGTGTGTTCGCGGCACACGTAATGCATCAGTTTGAAATCTGCAAACTAGCCGGCGCTTCACGAGATCGCACGCGGGACTATGTTCAACCAAGCCAATGATGTGCCAGCCACGCGAAGAGTAAGCCGGCTATAACGGCATGGAATAGGCCGAATGAGCCATTGTTGAGTGGATGGTACGCCGCGCGTCGCGGCCGAATGAATAGCTGGTGCTGTGAGGCAATTAGTATTCGCTCCAACTCGCGGCGTCCTTCCTGCCTTGCCCGTTTTGAATCCAGCCGCTCCTGAGCGTAGAGCTGTCTCGTATGCTCCGTGGCCGAAAATGAGTTTTCGTCTAGCCACCCTTTGAGTTTGCCCGGCCTGACGAGGACTTTGGCGTGGGTGAAATCGCGTCGGTGGAGTCTCTCCGCCTTAGAAGCTTCAAAATCCTTATGCCCAAGGACCTGACCGGCAGTATATCACCGTCTTTAGATGTTACATCCCGTTTGAAGAAGTGAGCCGCCCCGATTTCAAGTATAGGCCGGCCACCCGCCGAACTTGTTCTCAGCGTTGCTGTTCGTTCCGCGATGCCCGGAAGCTGTCAGCCAAGTGTTCGTGCGGTCGCGCTTCGGGGCGCAGGCGTCAGGGGAATTTCGCCCATGGACTATTTGAATTGAGCGGCATGGCACGGCACGAGCAAAACCCTATTGTGTTTGTGTGAGCCGCAAGCCAAGCGGAGTTAAAACCATGACCCTGACCAATCGAGACCTCATCGAGCTGACGGCATGGCGGCGCAAGCTGCACCGGCAGCCGGAGATATCCAACGAGGAGGAGAAGACGGCACGAGAGGTCGTCGACTTCCTCGACGATACCGGGCCGGACAAGGTGCTGACCGGACTGGGCGGGCATGGCGTGGCGGCGGTCTATGACAGCGGGCAAGCGGGGCCTACGGTGCTGTTCCGCTCGGAGCTCGACGCACTGCCGATCCATGAGCTTTCGGGCGTCGCCCATGCCTCGCAGGTGCCGGGCAAGTCGCATATGTGCGGCCATGACGGGCATACCACGATCCTGGCGGCGCTCGGCCGCCAGCTTGGGCGCCAAAGGCCGGCGCGCGGCCGAGTCGTGCTGATGTTCCAGCCGGCGGAAGAGACCGGCAATGGCGCAGCCGGCGTCGTCGCCGATCCGCGCTTTGGCGAGATCCAGCCTGATTTCGCCTTCTCGCTGCATAATCTGCCGGGCGTGCCGTTCGGCGAGGTGCGGCTCAAGGCGGGCGTGGTCAACTGCGCCTCGCGCGGCATGCGGATCGTGCTCGAAGGCAAGACCGCGCATTCCTCCATGCCCGAAACCGGCGCGTCGCCGATGCCGGCGGTGAGCCAGCTGATGCCGCTTCTTCCCGCGCTCGGGCGCGGCACCTTCGCCGACGACGATTTCGGCATGGTCACCGTCACCCATTGCTCGATGGGCGAAGCGGTGTTCGGTATCGCGCCCGGCTACGCAGAGGTGTGGGCGACGCTGCGCACCCGGCGCGACGAGCGCATGGCGGAGCTGGTCGCCGCAGCGGAGGCGCTAGCGGCAAAGATCGCGGCCGAGCATGGCCTTTCCGTGCGCTGCGACTATCACGAGATTTTCGTCGCCAGCGTCAATGCGCCGGATGCGGTGGAGCATCTGAACCGCGCTCTGGACGAGGAAGGTGTTTCGCGCGGCGAGGAGGCGCTGCCGATGCGCGCCTCGGAGGATTTCGGCATCTTCGGCCGCAATGCCAAATCGGCGATGTTCTTCCTCGGCGCCGGCGAGCGCTACCCAGCGCTCCACAACCCCGACTACGACTTTCCGGACGACCTGATCCCGATCGGCTCGCGGATTTTCATGCGCACGGCGCGCAACCTGCTGGGCTGAGCGGCTTGAAGAAGACGCGGCCCTCACTCCTCTTTCTCGTCCTTGCTGGCGTGCGCAGTTCCCTCTTGGGGGGCCTGCGGAGATTGTCGAAGCCCATATAGTGGTCGGCATCCGACGTGTTCCATCTGGCCGCGACGAACAGCAGCGAGGCAAACAGCGTATCCATGCCTCTTATCCTAGCGCGCAGGATGCGGCCGGACATCTCTCGCCGGTGCGCCGCACAGCGAGCCCGTATTGTTATGCCGGCTCACCGCTTGTATGAGCGGGGATGACCTTGATCTCCCGTTTCGCCTCGCTCGTGCTGCTTGCGGCCATCACGTTAGCCACGCTCTCACCTATCCAAATGCGGCCGCACCTGGGTGATGCGAATGTGGAACGCGCCCTGGCCTACGCCCTGTTCGGCCTTGCCTTGGCCATCGGATTCCGCGCCCGCCTGGTGCAAGCGATGCTGTTCGTCTGCGCTGTGGCCGGCGGGTTGGAACTGCTCCAGGCGTTCGATCCCGGCCGGCATGCCCGGCTACAGGATGCCCTCGTGAAAGCGGCGGCCGGCCTCTTAGGGATTGCCTTGGGGCGCATTGTCTTTGCCGTCGCGAGCAGGCGATCGACCCGTGCCGCAGGATGATCATGGCCTATCTGACCAGCGTTCATCGCCATGCCGCCTAGAGACGGCTCCGATCCACTGCACGATTTCTTCGCCCGCGACGCATTCGTCGTGGCGCGCGCGTTGATCGGCG
>NZ_RQXT01000041.1 GCF_003863365.1 Mesorhizobium tamadayense
GCCGGCAGGCCAGAGGGGGGCGCTGTCCCGCATGCGTTTCCAGCTGGCACACGGGAACGACTCACCAAATTTGACCATGTGGACAAAAGTCGGACGCCGTTCCATAGTCCAGGCGTCTGACATTTCTTGAACGGCCGGCTCGACACGGCCGTCGAACAGAGGGGAATTTCAATGGAAAAAGATCACAAGTCGCAACGCGCCGGCTTGTCGCGGCGCAACGTGCTGGAACTCGGCGCGCTGGGGCTGGCGGCGGCCGTGCTGCCCAGTGCCGCCTTCGCCAAGGACAAGAAGCTGAAGGTGGCGGCGATCTTCGCCACGCCGATCGAGGAGCCGTGGGACAACCAGATCCATGTCGCGCTGCAGAAGGCCGAGAAGGAACTGGGCATCGAATATAAATGGTCGGAAAAGGTCCAGACCGCCGACTTCAGCCGCGTGATGCGCGAATATGCGAAGGGCGGCTACCAGCTCGTGCTGGGCGATGCCTTCGCCGCCGAGCGCGAATCGCGCCGCACGGCAAAACAGTTCCCGAAGACGGCCTGGCTGTTCGGCTCCGGGGCCGGGCCGGCCGAACCCAATTTCGGCGTTTTCGACAACTGGATCCACGAGCCCGCTTATCTCTCCGGCATGATCGCCGGCAAGATGTCGAAGTCGGGCACTGTCGGCGCCGTGGCGGCCATGGGCATCCCGGAAGTGAACCGGCTGGTCAACGCCTTCTTTGCCGGCGCCAAGGAGGTCAACCCGAACATCAAGAAGAAGGTCGCTTTCATCGGCTCCTTCTTCGATCCACCCAAGGCCAAGGAAGCGGCGGTGGCGCAGATCGATGCCGGCGTCGACGTCATCTATGCCGAGCGCTTCGGCGTCATCGAGGCGGCGGTGGAGAAGAAGATTCTTGCCATCTCCAACATGTCCGACCAGTCGAGCCTCGGCCCGGACACGGTCATCACCGGCCCGGTGTGGGACATGTATCCGACGGTCGAGCAGGCGATCAAGCTGGTCAAGGCCGGCGTTTTTACCGCGCAGGACTATGGCGACTTCTCGCGCATGGCCAAGGGCGGCTCCTATCTCGCGCCCTACCACAAGTTCGACAAGACGCTGCCGGCCGAGGTCAAGGACTTGGTCGAGAAGAAGAAGGCGGAGATCCTGGAAGGCAATTTCCGCGTCGACGTCGACGAGAACACGCCGGTTTCGGATTGAAGCCAGGGTTTCCCTCCCCCTTGAGGTCCCTTGAGGGGAGGGTGGCCCGCAGGGCCGGGAGGGGTCGCCCGCGACGCGCTTCATCCTTGTTAATCACAGGTCGAGGCGGCTGAGGCGACCCCTCCCGCCTCGCTTCGCTCGGCACCCTCCCCTCGAGGGGGAGGGGTATCCTGGAGTCTCCTTTGTCCGCCCCTCTGATCGAAATGCGCGGCATCACCAAGAGCTTCGGCGCCGTCAAGGCGAACGAGGGCGTCGATCTTAGCGTGGCACCCGGCGAGATCCTCGGCCTGCTGGGCGAGAACGGCGCCGGCAAGACGACGCTGATGAACGTGCTGTTCGGCGCCTATGCGCCGGATGCCGGCGAGATCCTGGTCGAGGGCCGACAGGTCGCCATCCACAGCTCGGCCGATGCTTTAGCCGCCGGCATCGGCATGGTGCACCAGCATTTCCATCTGGCGCCGCGGCTGACGGTGCTGGAGAACCTGTTGATAGGCATTCCCGGCAAGTCCGGCCGCATCGACCGCGCCAGCGGGCTGGCGCGGTTCAAGGAGATCGGCCGCCAGCACGGCTTAAACCTCAATCCGGAGCTGCCGGTCTCATCACTATCGGTCGGCGAGCAGCAGCGGCTGGAAATCATTAAGGCGTTGTTTCGCGGCGCAAGGCTTCTGATCCTCGACGAGCCGACGGCGGTGCTGGCGCCAACCGAGGTCGACGGCCTGTTCGCCGCTCTGCGTTCAATGGCTGCCCAGGGGCTTGGCATCATCTTCATCTCGCATAAGCTCAACGAAGTGCGGGCGCTCACCCATCGTTGCGTGGTGCTCAGGCATGGCAAGGTCGCCGGCCGCGTCGACCGTCCGGCAAGCACCACCTCGGCCGAAATGGCGAAGCTGATGTGCGGCCATGAGATCGTGCCGCCGGCAAAGGGGGCGTCGACGGCCGGCGCCTCCGTGCTGACTCTCGACGGCATTTCCACCTTCGGCCATGGCGGAACGCCGCTGCGCGATGTTTCGCTGTTCGTCCGTTCGGGCGAGATCCTCGGCATTGCCGGCGTCTCGGGCAATGGCCAGCGGGCGCTCGCCGATGTGATCTCCGGCATGCTGCCACCGCAGACCGGCACGATGACGATAGCCGGCAAAGCGGTTGCGCAGTTCTCGCCGCGCGAGCTACAGGCGCTCGGCCTCGGCCGCATTCCGGAAGACCGGATGACGACCGGCTTGGTAACCAATCTGCCGCTAGCCGATTCCATGGTGCTGCCGCGCATCGGCACGGAAGCCTTCAGCCGCAAGGGGCTGCTCAATCCGGCTGCGATCCGCACGTTCGCGGAAGCGCAGATCAAGGCTTATGACATTCGGTGTCCGGGGCCGATGATCCGGGCGGGCGCGCTCTCCGGCGGCAATCTGCAGAAGGCGCTTTTGGCGCGCGAGCTTGCTTTCGATCCCAAGGTGCTGATCGTCTCGCAGCCGACGCGCGGCCTCGACATCGGCGCCGCACGCTTCATCCACGAGAAGTTCCTGGCCATGCGCGGCAAGGGCTGCGGCATCATCGTGATTGGCGAAGACATCGAGGAATTGCTGATGCTCTCGGACCGCATCGCGGTGATGTATGAGGGCCGCATCGCCGGCACGCTTTCCGGCGCGGAGGCGACTGTAGCGAGGCTCGGCCTGATGATGACCGGCGCGGAGGGGCACGCCTGATGTTTCGCCTGGAAGCCCGGAGCTCGACGCCCGCCTGGTTCAATCTCGCGCTGCCGCTGCTGGCAATCGCCGTCGCGCTGGTGCTGTGCAGCGGCCTGATCGCGGTGGCCGGCGCCGGCGTGATCGACGCCTATGGTGTCATGTTCTCGGCCTCGCTCGGCGACAGCTACGCCATTACCGAAACGCTGGTGCGCGCCGCCCCGATGATCTTCACCGGCCTTGCGGTTGCGATCGCCTTCCGAGCCAAATTCTGGAACATCGGCGCCGAGGGCCAGTTGCTGGCCGGCGCGGTGGCAAGCTGCGCCATCGGCGCGATTCCGATGCCGGGGTACCTCGCCATGCTCCTGATGGCGCTGGCGGGCGCCGCGGCCGGCGCTCTCGTCGCGCTGGTGCCGGCGACGCTGCGTGTCAAATTCAAGGTCGACGACGTGGTCAGCTCGCTGCTGCTCAACTCGGTCATCTACTATGCGCTGATGGCGCTGATCGAGGGGCCGTGGAAGGATTCGTTCAGCGGCTATCCGATCTCGCCGCCGATCGAGGATTCGGCCAATTTCCCGGTGCTGATCGAAGGCACGCGGCTGCATCTCGGCGTCGTGGTGGCACTGATCGCAGCACCCCTTTGCTGGTTCCTGATCGCGCGAACCACGCTCGGCTTCAGGATACGCGTCACCGGTGAGAACCCGGAGGCGGCCCGCTATGGCGGCATCAACGTGCAGCGCGTGCTGCTCTCCACCGCGCTGCTGTCAGGTGCGCTGGCCGGGCTCGCAGGCGTCGGCGAGGTCGGCGGCGTGCATTTCCAGGTGATGAGCGACATCTCGCCGGGCTATGGCTATTCCGGCATCGTGGTCGCCATGCTGGCGCGGCTCAACCCGCTCGGCGTGGTACCGGCGGCGATCTTCCTGGCCGCGGTCATGACCGGCGCCGAGGCGATGTCGCGCGCGACCGGCGTGCCGGCGTTCCTGAGCGACGTCATCCAGGGCACGGCGCTGCTTACCATGCTGGTGGCGCTGCTCTTCACCGCCTACCGCATCCGCCGCGTGGGAGCGACGGCATGAGCGCGGTGTTCGAGCAGATTTTTCAGGTCGGCTTCCTTGCCGCCATCATCCGCATCGCGACGCCGCTTGCCTTCGCCACGCTCGGCGAGATGTTTTCGGAGCGCGCCGGCGTGCTCAATCTCGGCATCGAAGGCATCATGCTGTTGTCGGCCATGGCCGGGTTCACCGCGACCAGCCTCAGCGGCAGCTTGTGGCTGGGCGTGCTGATCGCCGTGCTGACCGGCGCGCTGATGGGCGCGATGCATGCGCTGTTCACGGTGGCGCTGGGCTTGAGCCAACATGTCTGCGGCATCGGCGTGACATTGTTCTCTTCCGGCCTTGCCTATTTCCTCTACCGGCTGATCTTCGGCCAGCAGTCGGTGCCGCCGAGCATCAAGGGCTTCCAGCCGGTGCCGATCCCGCTGCTGTCGGACATTCCGATCCTGGGACCGGCAGTGTTCAACCAGTTCACGCTGGTCTATCTGGCGATCATCGCCATCCCGCTCGCCGCCTTCGTGCTCTACCGCACGCCCTGGGGGCTGTCGGTGCGCATGGTCGGCGAGAACCCGCGCGCGGCGGATTCGGCCGGTGTCAGCGTGATCGCCACGCGCTTCCAGGCGGTGATCCTCGGCGGCGCGCTGATGGGGCTCGCCGGCGCGTTCCTCACCATGGCGCAGTTCAACGCCTTCACCTTCGGCGTGGTGTCGGGGCGCGGCTGGGTGGCGATCGCGCTGGTCGTGTTCGGCCGCTGGGACCCGTGGCGCTCGGCGGGCGCTGCACTGCTCTTTGCCTTCGTCGACGCGCTGCAGCTCAGGATGCAGGCGAGCGGCCTCGGCCACATCCCCTATGAAGCCTTCCTGATGCTGCCCTTCATCTTCACCATCATTGCCATGGCGGTGATGTCGCGCAACGCGGTGGCGCCTTCGGCGCTGCTGAAGCCGTTCCGCAGAGAGGAGCGGTAGGCTCGTCCGCCGCCAGCGCGCCGCCTCAGATGGCCGTAAAGGCGTTGTCGACGAAGAGATGCGCGCCGTTGACGAAGCTCGATTCGTCGCTGGCCAGGAACAGCGCCGCCTTCGCCACCTCTTCCGGCTCGCCGATGCGGCCCTGCTGCGCGGCCATGGCGGCGTCGGAAACATCGACGCCGAGCTTGCCGAGATCGGCCACCTCGCGCAGGCCATGCGGGGTGCGGATGAAGCCGGGGCAGACGGCATTGCAGCGGATGTTGCGGTCGCGGAATTCCACGGCGATGGCGCGCGCGAACATGTGGCAGGCGCCCTTGGTGGTGTCGTAGAGCACTTCATTCGGCGTCGCCGCCACCGCCGAGATCGACGAGGTGCAGACGATCGAGCCGCCGCCGGCGGCGATCATGCCGGGCAGCACCGCGCGCGTCATCAGGAACATCGAGCGGACGTTGACGGCATGCAGCCAGTCCCATTCATGCAAGGTCGTCTCCAGGAAGGGTTTGATGACGATGGTGCCGGCATGATTGAACAGCACTGTGACCGGTCCGAATTTTTCCGCCGCCGCCTTCGCGGCCGCTTCGACCTGGGCTTCATCCGAAACATCGGCCACGAAATGCTCGGCCGCATGGCCGCGCGCGCGGATCGCCGCGGCGGTCGCGGCCGCCGCCTCGCCGTTGCGGTCGACGATCGCCACCTTGGCGCCCTCGGCGGCAAACAGGTCGGAGGCCGCCCCGCCCATGCCCGTCGCGCCGCCCGAGATGATGGCGACCTTGCCCGCCAGCCTTCCAGCCATGTCTTTTCTCCGTTCTGTTCTGAAGGTCTCGTCTGCTCGGCCTAATGCTATCCTTGCCGCTCCAGATGGCCAAGCTCTGCCGGACACAGGACTTTTCGGTTTGGGAAGGCCGCTCCGATCGGCCGATTCCAAATCGTTCGGAGGCAGTGTCGCGCGCGCAGGCAGCCAGAATACCGGCCCTGCTAGAAGCATGAAAAACTACTGACTGCCAGAATCCGAGAACGTTTTCCCAAAAATGCCGCGAAAATAGCAATCGACAAAGTCTACTAACTTTATAGATTAATGGCCGAGACGGAGGCTCGACCATGTCCTACATCCAGAACGCTCAGCGCAAAGGCCAAAGGCTGACCGCCGACCAGAGCTGGAGGCCCGCCTATGGCGGCACCTTCGCCTATCTCGTCTTCGCGCTGGCGTTCGTGTTCACCGGCGCGGTGGTGCTGGGTCTCATTCCGTGACAATCGGGCCCTGACAATCGGGCCCTGACAGTCGGGTCCAGCAAATCAGGCACTTGCCGCATCGGGACCAAGGCCCCGCTGCCAACAATCCGAGTTGAGTAGCCAAAGCAGATGACTGGCCGAGCGCCGGGCGCGTTCGCGCGCCTGCGCGCTGGATCTTGTTCGAAGGTATGGAGCGGGGCAACCCAACGTGATGGAGGCGATGGCAATGCCGATCGAGTTCACGCATGTTCCCGGTAAGCCTGCCAATGGCAGCTTCTTCTACGATTTCGCCGAGACCGCGACCAAGCTGTCGCTGATCGAGGACGCCGGTTTCCGCAAGCTAGTGGTCGACGATCCGGCCGGCGTGCTCACCAATATGGACATCGCCGCCCAGACGCTCGACCGCACGGCGTCGCTGGAGGTCGTGCTGACGCATTGGGCCGGCGTGATCGAGCCGAACGTGGCGGCAAGACAGCTCGCCGCGCTCGACGCCAAGAGCGGCGGCCGCCTGTCGCTCCGGATGCTGAGCGAGCCGCTGGAGGACAGCGACGCCGAGGCCCGTCCCTTCGGCCACAGCGTGGTCTGGCAGCGCATCGACGAATATCTAGTGCTGTTGAAGCGCCTTTGGTCGAACGACAAGCCCTTCGATCACGAAGGCGCCTTCTACAGCGTGAGAGGCGGTTATGTGCCGCGCAAGGGCCCGCATGGCGCCGACCTCACCATCCGTCTCGGCGGGCAGTCCGGCACCGCGCTGAAGGTCGCCGGCCGGCATGCCGCCATCTTCGAGCTGGCGGCCGGCTCGCCCGAGGAGATCGGACAGCTTATGCAGCGCGTGCGAGGTGCTGCCGCCGAACACGGCCGCGCCGGCAAGCTGCGCTTCGCGCTGCCCGTCCGCATTCGCCCCGAGGGCTGGTCTGGCGCCTCCGACCACAAGGCGGTCGAGGTTGCAGGACCGCCGGCGCGGCTTGCGCTGACGCTGCTGCCCTATGCCGCCATGGGCATCGAGGAATTCATGATCACCGGCATCGACCGCCCCGGCGAGATTGCCCGGATCGGGCGCGAGACCGTCACGCTGATCGCGAATTCGCTGGCGCGGCGCGAAGCCGACACTCCACCGCCAGGAACGTTTGCGTCGCGCTCTTTCACCGCGGCACACGTCCGCTGACATTGCAGATCGATGTGAGACCGGTTCGGCGGCCGCCGGTCTTCATCGAGGATCGACGGGCGACGGCAGCTGCGAGACATAGTCGACGCCGTCCATGACATAGTCCGCGAAGAGGAAGTCGCGGATGCCGGCGATCCGGCCATTCTCCAAATGGATGAGGATGAAGTAGCGCGGCGATCCATCCGGACGATCCGGACTGGTGACCAGGATGGCGGGCCGGCCTTCGACCAGGCCGATGGTGAAATGCCAATGCGTCTCGTCGGAATAGCGGCCGAAATAATTGCCGACATATTCCTTGCCTTCGGCGCGAAGCCGATTGACCAGCTCCAGCTTCACGTCGTCGGCGAGCAGGCCGCGCAAGGCGTCGAAGTCCCGGGCGTTGAAGGCGGCGACATAGTCGCCGAGGCGCCGCATGTCATGCTGGTTGAGGGTCGGTCGCGGCAATGCCGCCCGCGGCGCGTCGGCGAGCTTGCGCAGGCTCTCACGGCCGCGTTGCAGCGCGCCCTTGATCGCCGTTTCGGTGGTTTCGAGGATCTCGCCGATCTCCTCAAGGCTGTGGCCCAGCACGTCCTTCAGCACGACGATGCATCTTTGCGCCGGGGGCAATTGCATCAGCTCGGCAAGGCTGGCCTCGGCGGCAATCCGCGCATCGATGGGGGAGCCTTCGTCGGCGATCGTATCGATCTCGACCTCGCTCTCCCTCGTCCGCGAGCGGGCCCGTTTGCGCAGGAAATCTAGCGCTGAATTGTGCGTGATGCGAAACAGCCAGGGCTCGGTCTTTTCGGGCATGTCGCCATTCCTGATCGCCACGAAAGCTTTGGCCAAGGCTTCCTGAACGATGTCCTCGCCATCGATGACCGATCCCACCATCCGTGAGCAATAACGGTGCAACCGGGCTCTCAAGCCGGCGGCTTCGCGCTCGAAGGCGCGAAGTCTGGCCTCGGTCGGCGCAACGGCATGGTCATGCGAACCGGTCACGCAGTCTCCATCTCTTTCTGACGCAATTCCGGACGGAAAACCGTTTCACACTTTTCCTGGAATTGCTTTAGTCTTCGATCCCGCCAGTGTGGGAATAGCTGGTGTGGCCCATCACGGTCTCGCCGGTTCCAAGCTCGAGAATCGTCTTCATATACTCGGCGAAGCGGGGGTCGCTGCGGAAGGCAGCGATGTCTTCGGCCGAGCGCCATTGCGAGATGTTGACCACCTTGCCGCCGTCGCCGCCGACGACCACGGACGAGGACAGCGAGCCTGGCTGCTTGCTGAAGAAGTTGCGCGTCCCTTCGGCCAGCGCCTCCGCGAGGTCCTGCTGCTTGCCGGGCTTGGCGGTGAAGACGTTGATCAAGGTCACTGCGGTCGACATGGCTTGGCTCCGTTTGTCCTGGTGGCGGAGGCCGTTGTGGCTTCCGCAATCGTCACAACCGTCAAGACGAACGCGATGCCGGAAACGGAACGGTGAATAGAGAAAAAGTCTCTGCGGTCGAGTGGTCCCGCGTCAATCCTTTTCCGCCGCTAAAGCATGTCTCCCGAAAATGTACAGCGGTTTCGGGACAAAGACATGCTTGAAATCAAAGACCTAAAGCAGGTCCCGTGAATCCTTTTTCACGCGACCTGCTTTGGCCGCGAGAGCGCGGCGATGACGGCCTCCGAGTCCGCCAGCGCGCCGAAGACGCCGTCCTCGACCGTCACCATGTGCAGAGCGGCTTCGTGCGCCCGGCTGTCGCCGCTGGCGGAGGCGTCCGCGATCGTCAGGCACTGGAAATTGCGGTCGCAGGCCTCGCGCAAGGTGGTGTGCACGCAGACGTCCGTGGTGCAGCCAGTGAACAGCAGGTGCGTTATGTCCCGCGCGCGCAGCACCAGTTCCAGATCGGTATAGGTGAAGGCGCCGTTGCAGGTCTTGTCGACGACGATATCGTCGGGCCTGACCTCTATGTCGGCGACAATCTGGAAGCCCGGGCTGGAGCGCAGCAGGATGTCGGTGCCTTCCAGTCCTGCCCGCTGGCGGCGCCATTTCTCGTAGGGCGTCATGCCGGCCATGTCGGCGCGGTAGCCTTGCCTGGTGTGGATGATGGTCAGGCCGGCGGCGCGGGCGGCCGCAATCAGCCGGTTCACGGCCGGCAGAATCGCCCTCAGAGGCGAGGGGTCGTAGCCTTTCCTGGCGAAGTAACCCGTCGGCGACAGGAAATCCTCCTGCAGGTCGATGACGAGCAAGGCGGTGTTCTGCGGCACTAACCTGCCGTCATAGGGGAAGTCGAATGGTCTCGCCTTGATCATCGTCTGCTGCCTCGATTGCCGACTGGCATGGTGGCTCAGCGACGGCGTTGCAGTCCAGACCTCATTGCGCCCCAGGCTGGCGGCCGGAGTGTCACCGCGATTTGTTGATCGGCAAAGTCACCTTTAGAGTTGACTAGTAAGCTCATGTTTTTTAGTCAACCGGCGTTGGCCGCCCGGCGACAGCCTGAGGCAGCGGCCGCTTGGAGACGGATGTTGACAGCAGCAGCTACCCAGACAGCCTTTCATGTCGACGCGGTGCGCTTTGCCGTTGGCGAGCGCACGCTGCTCGGGCCGGTCTCCCTCGAGCTTCAACGCTCGCGCGTCTATGGGCTGATCGGTCACAACGGTTCCGGCAAGTCGACGCTGGTCAAGCTCCTGGCGCGACAGCAGCCGGCAAGCTCAGGCGACATCCGCTTCGCCGAACGCCCGCTCGCAGGCTGGGGCGCGCGCGAGCTGGCGCGTGCGCTTGCCTACCTGCCGCAGACCACTCCGGCTGCGACCGGCCTCACCGTGCGCGAGCTCGCGGCGCTCGGGCGCTATCCCTGGCATGGCGCGCTTGGCCGTTTCGGACCGCAAGACAGAAGCCATATCGAGGAGGCGCTGGCATTGACCGACATGAGCGCGTTCGCCGACCGGCTGGTGGACGAGCTTTCCGGCGGCGAGCGGCAGCGCGCCTGGCTTGCCATGCTGGTGGCGCAGAATGCCGGCGTCATGCTGCTCGACGAGCCGATCTCGGCGCTCGACATCGCGCATCAGGTCGAGGTGCTCGGCCTGGTCAGGGACCTCAGCCGCAAGCGCGACCTTTGCGTCGTCGTGGTACTGCACGATCCCAATATGGCGGCGCGCTATTGCGACGAGTTGATCGCGCTGAAGCAGGGCCGGCTACTCACGCGCGGCACGCCCGCCGAGATCATGCAGGTCGAGGTGCTCAAGGACATTTTCGGCGTCGAGATGGGGGTGCTCAAGCATCCCGTCAGCGGCCAGCCCATCGGTTACGTGCAATGATGAAGCGAGGACGAGCCTTGTCCCGGAACAGATTGCTTGCGGCGCTGGCCGCGTTCGTCATTCTTGCGGCCGGCCCCATTTCTTCAGCCAGTATCGCATTGGCGCAGGAGCAGCCGGCAGCGCCGCCGGCGCCGGCCGCACAGCCGCCGGTGATACCGCCGGCAGCCGCGCAGGTGCCGGTCGAGCCACGCCCTCAGGCTCCGACCGCGGCGGCAAAGGCCCCCGCGACCCAGGCGCCAACCGCGACCGCGCCAACCGAGCCGCGCGTGCAGCCGGCTGCGGACAGCGCCGAGGGCGAAGCCGACATAGCGCTGGCGCTGCCGCATGACCTGTCGCCCTGGGGCATGTTCATGGCCGCCGACATCGTGGTGAAGGCGGTCATGGTCGGGCTTGCCTTCGCCTCGCTGGTCACCTGGACGATCTGGCTCGCCAAGTCGCTGGAGATCCTGGGCGGCAAGCTGAGGGCGCGCCGCGCGGCCACCGCGATCGGCAACGCCGCGACGCTGATGCAGGCCGGCCGCGCGCTTGGCCATGGCGGCGGACCGGGCGCGCTGCTGGTGCGCGCGGCGGAGGAAGAGCGCGCGCTTTCGGCGGGCGCGCTCGATCATGCCTCGGGCGACGGCCTGAAGGAGCGCGTCACCTCGCGGCTTTTGCGCATCGAGGCGGCCGCGGCGCGGCGCATGTCGCACGGCACCGGCCTGCTCGCCACCATCGGCTCGACGGCGCCCTTCGTCGGCCTGTTCGGCACCGTCTGGGGCATCATGAACGCCTTCATCGGCATCTCGCAGGCGCAGACCACCAATCTGGCGGTGGTGGCGCCCGGCATCGCCGAAGCGCTGCTTGCCACCGCGATGGGCCTGGTGGCGGCAATCCCGGCGGTCGTCATCTACAACGTCTTCGCGCGCTCCATAGCCGGCTACAGGCAGATCCTGGCCGACGCTTCCGCCGGCGTCGAGCGGCTGGTCAGCCGCGACCTCGATTTCCGAACGGTGCCGCCGGCAACCGCGATGGCGGCGGAGTGAGCGGCGATGGCGGCGCGGATTCGTGAGGCGGCCGGCGACGATCTCGAGGAAAGCCACGAGATCAATGTCACGCCGTTCATCGACGTCATCCTGGTGCTGCTGATCATCTTCATGGTCGCCGCCCCGCTGGCGACCGTCGACGTCAATGTCGACCTGCCGGGCTCGACGGCAACGCCGGCGCCGCGACCCGAGACGCCGCTGTTCCTGACGCTGAAAAGCGATCTCACGCTGGCAATAGGCAATGACAGCGTGCCGCGTGCCCTCTTTGCCGCCGTGCTCGATTCCAGGACCAAGGGCGACAAGCAGACGCGCATCTTCCTGCGCGCCGACAGAAATGTCGGCTATGGCGAGTTGATGGAGGTGATGAACCTGCTGCGCGCCGCCGGCTACCTCAAGGTCGCGCTGGTCGGGCTGGAGGCGGCATCGGGCGCCGGTGGCGCGGCCCCGGCCACCGGTGGAACCCTCGCACCGGCGACAAGCGGAAGCCCGGCGCCATGACACAAGCAATCGCCGCCTTGTCCTACCGGCCGCGTCTCGGCATACGCGAAGCCGGTCTGTGGACAAGTGCGGCCGCGATCATTCTCGCCGCGCATGTGGCGGTCGCCTATGCAGTGCAGGATCTCAGCTTCGCCGAGGTGCCGGACGGCGGCCCGCCACCGGCGCTGGCGGTCGAAATGGCGCCGCTGGCGATCCCGCCTGCCGTGCCGGAAGAAATAGCCATGCTGGACACGGTGACACCCGATCGGCCGGATTCGGTCGAGCAGATGGAAACACTGAGCGAAGCGAAGCCGGTGACCGACCCGGCGCCGGTCGTGGAAAAGGTCGAGCCCGTCGCCGAGCCGCCGGTCGATGCCGACAAGGCGGAGGAGGCCGAACCGTCGGAGACAGTGGCGGCGCTGAGCGAGCAGCCGCCGGTGGAAGAGGTTGTGCCCGACCCTGTCGAGACGGTCGCGCCCGACGTCGTCATTCCACTGCCGCGGCCGAAGCCTGTGGAGACCGAAATCAAAGCAAGCAAGCCCGTCGAGGCGAAGAAAAAAGCGGAAAAGAAGCCGGTCGAAAAGCCGAAGCAGAGGAAAAAGGAAAGGGCGGAGCCGCCGAAGGCGGTGACGACGGCCAGCATCGACGCCAAGGCCGGCGCGAAGCCCGCCGCGCCGCAGTCCTCCGACGCGGCGCCGCGATCCAGCGTCAGCCCATCGCGGTGGAATGCCAGCCTGCAGGCATGGATCAGGCGTCACACGCGCTATCCGAGCGCGGCGAAGTCAAGGCGGGCCGAAGGCACGCCCAACGTGACTTTCACGGTGGATGCATCGGGTCGGGTGGTCTCCGCCCGGCTAGCGCGGTCGTCGGGCGACGCGGACCTCGACCGCGCGGCGCTGGGCGCCTTGCAGGGTGCATCGGTGCCCACCCCGCCGGCGGAGCTCGGCGCCCGCGTCACCCGCACGGCGCCATTCGTCTTCAGCCTGCGGGACTAGGCCAGCGAGACGGATGGTGATAGGCGGCTGAACGTTCAGCTTTATTCTGGGATGCAGCGGGATCGTGCCCGCCGAAGAAGCATATGACGGTATTCACGCGCCGCACTCTTCTCAAAACCGCCGCTGCTGCCGGTATCGCCGGCGTCGGTGCTTCGACCATCGGCAGGTTGGCCGGCCTCGCTGCACCCGCGCCCGATCCGGTGGTACTGAAGACGGCCAGCATCGAGGCGAAGCTGACGGGGGCCGGTCCGACAAGGAACGTCCTCACCTATGGCAAAGCAGGCCCGCCGCCGGTCGTCAGGATGCGCAAAGGCGAGCCCTTCGCCGCGCGGCTCATCAACGGCATCGACGATCCGACCACCATCCACTGGCATGGCATGCGCGTTCCGAACAGAATGGACGGCGTGCCGTTCCTGGTGCAGCCCTATGTTTATCAGGGCGATCATTTCGACTACTCCTTCACGCCGCCCGACGCAGGCACCTTCTGGTATCACCCGCACTGCAACACGCTCGAGCAGATGGGGCACGGGCTGACCGGCGTGATCGTGGTGGAGAACCGAAACGATCCGGTCTTCGATTCCGAAGCGGTGATCAATCTGCGCGACTGGCGCCTCGGCGACGATGGTCAGTTCATCGAGCAGTTGCTGCCGCGCGATGCGGCGAAGACCGGCACCTATGGCACGGTGCGCACCGCCAACTGGCTCGACCAGCCGCAATATGACGCGCCCGCCGGCGGGCTGGCGCGGCTGCGGGCCGCCATCACCGACGTCACCCGCATCTATGCCTTCCGCGTCGACGGCGCGGAGGCCGCGGTCATAGCGCTGGACGGCAATCCGGTGCCGCAGCGTTTTACGCCCGACGCCTTACAGCTTGGGCCCGGGCAGCGGCTGGAGCTTGCCATCCGCATGCCCGACAGCGAAGGCGCGATCGTCAGCCTGCGCGACGTCCGGGGCACCAGGCCCAAAGTCCTGGCGACGCTGCGCGCCGTCGGCAAATCGTTCAAGCGCGATCTTCGCGATCTCGG
Organism: Mesorhizobium tamadayense; assembly: GCF_003863365.1. Taxonomy (GTDB): domain Bacteria; phylum Pseudomonadota; class Alphaproteobacteria; order Rhizobiales; family Rhizobiaceae; genus Mesorhizobium; species Mesorhizobium tamadayense. Next base: position 14,074 of record NZ_RQXT01000041.1, read on the forward strand.
CCCGCTGGAAGCCAATCCGGTGGCCGAAGTGGATCTCGGCAGCGCCAAGCGCATCGCGCTGGCGCTGAGCGCCACGGCCGAAAACGTGTCCGGCGACGGCATCTGCGGCTCGCTCGGCTACAGTTTCTGGGCGATCAACAAGGTGCCGTGGCCGGGCGACACGCCGGACCCGACCGCGCCGCTGGCGGAACTCAAGCTCGGCAAGAGCTACGTCATCGACATGGAAAACCTCACGCCGCATTCGCACCCGATCCACCTGCACGGAATGAGTTTCAAGGTGATGTCGTCCTCGACGCGCGCGGTACAGCCGCTCGTGTCCGACACCTATCTCATCCAGCCAGACGAGAAGGTTCAGCTGGGTTTCGTCGCCGACAACCTCGGCGACTGGTTGCTCCACTGCCACGTCGTCGAGCACCAGAAGACCGGCATGACGAGCTATTTCCGGGTGGCGTGAGCGCATGCAGCGGAAGGCGCTCTCGCCTTCGACTGGAATTCGCTGACTTCCTCGGGTTGACGCCTTTGCCCGCTTGCCTAGGTAGGAGGAGGGCGCTGGGGCGGCACGCAACTCCGACCGACGGCATGACATCCTCGCGCATTCGAAAACTTGCCCTTGTCGCGGCAGGCATCTCCGTCCTGTCGTCCTGCGTCATCCCCGACGATACGTCGCGGGTCGCGAAAGTGGACGTCACCACCGTTGCCGCCCGCAGGGAGATGGTCGGTCTCAGCGAGGCCGATGTCCGCATGTGCGCCGGCTTTCCGACCGCGACGGCCGATGCGGGATCGTCCGGCCAGATCTGGACCTATCAGCGCACCGTGCAGCGCGGCAATCTCAGCATCGCGGTGCCGACCATGGCCGTTGGCGCGATCCCCGCGGTCGGAGGGTCCGTCAACGTCGCGCCCGGAGGCTATTGCAACACGCAGATTCGCATGGTCGGCGGCCATGTGGCGGAAGTGGTCTATGCCGGCGACAACAATCTGCCTAACAGCGTCGATGCGCTCTGCGTCAGCACGGTGGACGCCTGCGTGGCCTATGCCCGCCAGCGCAATCACAAAGCGACGGCCGTCTCCCGGTGAGTGCGGTCAGGTCGGCCACGGAGTCTCCATGCCTTTGTGAGCCGCTTCGAAGCCCGCGAACTCCGATCTCATCCAAGCTGACGAGAAGACTGTCGGCCTCGGCAAACAACCGCGGGAACCCGTGGAGCAGCCCATTGCCGATTGCCGGTCTGCCGATGGCGCCGGCCGATCCCGTGGATTTCAGGCCTAAGGGGGCTGACAGACAGGCCCGAGCATGCCGGCAGAAAAATATGATCTAACGCTCATATGTGCAGCGGAAAATCAAAGTGATCGCCGGCCGCCCCAAATCGTCCCCAATCCGGAGGTTCTTCCGTCTCAACCCGGAGATGATGGAGAGCTCGATGAAATTGTCTGTTCTTGCCCTTGCCGGCGCCGTACTAGCACCTATGCCTGCGGTCCAGGCAGCGCCGATGATCGCGGTGCCGGATAGAGACATCCTCGTTCAAGAGGCGCATGTGACATGCGCGTACCTGACCGAAGACGGCTACTGCGTGCGATCGCACAAGAAGCACGAATACTGGAAGCCCAAACACCACTACCGGCAAATCTACCGCACCTATGAGCCGCAGCCGGACGAGTATTATTGGCGCTATCAGCGTCCGCAGCCGATCATCCGGGTTGTTCCCAGCTATCCGCCGCAGGATGAAGACAATTGGGACGATTGGGACGATTGAAGCGATCGGACGGACCGCCGTCCACGTAGCTCGCAACCCGGCGAGTTCTCGCCTACCAGCCGAACAGCACGGCCGCTCCGTTCTGCCCGTCGCCGGCCTGCGCGACGTCGGCGTCGGTATTTCTGCCGAACTGGAAAATGCCGAAGGAATTATCGTTGCCGTCCTGCCGCAAGGCAGCGGAGTGTCCGCTGCCCTCCTGTCGGATTATGCCGAGGTTGCCGGAACCGTCCTGACCTATGCCGGCACGGTTGTTCCGCCCGAACTGCCTGATATGGGCGCCGCTGCGCAGCCCGTTGTACAATGAATAGGCGCGCAGACCGAGATCCAGCGTTCGCGCATCTCGGGTCGTCCGAGGCGAGTAGTAAAACCCGATCGAACCGCCTGCTTTTGCCGGAGCGGAACCAAGGGGCACGCCGATGGCTGCGGCGAGCGCAGTGGCGTAGATGAGCTTTGTGATCTGGCGGTTCATGTTACGTCTCCTTGCGGGTTCGACCGTTGGTGAGGAACAGTCGCACAGCCAAGCTGAACCGCGACGGAAGGGATCGTTCAGCAGCCGTTCAAGACCTGGAGCGGTTCAGCCTTCGATAGATCGATGACGGCGCGAGACATGGCGGAAACGGCCGAGGGCCCCGGTTGCCCGAAGCCCTCCTTTCGATCGGCCGGGGACAGCCGGCGCTCAGGTCGCGCCAGGCACCTGCTTGACGCAACTGATGCTCGTCCCGCCCGCGGTCACTATCAGCTCGACGTCGTAGGCAGCGCCATTCGCCCCTACGCTTATCCGGCTGAGCGCCGCGGGATTGCCCGGACCGGCTTCGAAGGCGCCGCCCTGCCGGATGTCGGCGGAGCCGGACGTGCCGCCTCCGGAGACGCTGACCGTGTAGGTGCCGCTGGTGCCCTTGTCGGCATATACTATGGGCTCAAGCAGGATGGCGTCGCCCTGAATCGTATCTCGTATCTCGCATCGCAGCGGCCCGGAATACGAGCCGTCCTTGCCGGCCGTCGCGCCGGTCGCGCCGGCGGCAAGCACAGCCAGGAGCGCGGCCGATGCCGCTGCCGTTCGCTTGTCCAGTCTGGTCATGGATGATCTCCTCGCTATGTCAGGATGGTCGCCGGCAACGCCATTGCCGGCCGTCCATGGTTCAGGGGCAGTCCTGAACGAAGGCGGCGACATTGACGCTGCCGCCCTGGCTGATGTCGGCGTTGCACCCGTGGCCGACCTGGACGCCGGCGGCGATGTTGCCGTTGCCGTCCTGCGTTAGGATTGCCGTGTGGTTCGAGCCGAACTGGCCGATGCCTGCGGCGTTGCGGTTGCCGTACTGATAGGTCGCGCCGTGGTTGTTGACGCCCTGCTGCCCGATCACCGACAGGTTGCGATGACCATATTGCTGGCCGATCGCCGTGTTGAAGCGGCCATCCTGGTGGAAATGGATGCGGTTGCGGTAGCCATGCTGGGCGCCGCCGGCGGAATTGCGCCAGCCATATTGTTCGATGTTCACGTCGTTGGCCATGGCGGGTGCGACGGCTGCGTAGCCGACGGCGGCGGCAAAGGCTGCGGCGATGATTGATGAGCGGGTCATGGGACTTCTCCTTCGATGCGGCAGGGGACCGCGGGTTGAACGGCCCTTTGTAGGGAAGTCGTCCGGAACGGAGGCTGAAGGCTCCATTCAGCAAAAATTCATGACCGATTGGTTCGGACGTTTCGCAGCCGACGCAGCCCGCCATTCGGTTTGGCGAGGTCGCAATGCGTGAATACCTTGCCCGCCGAGGAGCCAGCCACAGGGGTGGAGGCGTCCGCTGGCACCGGACTCGGGCGCGGAAAAGCACGGTGACTTTCGGGCCACCTCAATTGCCAAAAAATGCTGGGTTTTCCTGTCCGCCGCGGCGGGCGCCGGCGGCGCGGCTCGCAAAATTCCGCTGGTGGAGCTGAGGGGGATCGAACCCCTGACCTCATCATTGCGAACGATGCGCTCTCCCAGCTGAGCTACAGCCCCGTTCCAGCGGATGGGCTTGTATCGGTCGCGGCGGTTTGATGTCAAGGCGAAACGGCTGCCTGGCGTCGAGGCGCAGAAACCGCCGGGCCTTGCCGGTTCCGCGCGCAATGGCTACATGTCGGCGACAATTTGGAGACCGGCATGATCGCCCTTATTCAAACCATCGTCATGGCGCTTGATATCTACTGGTGGATCATCATCGCCTCGGCGATCTTTTCCTGGCTTTATGCCTTCAATGTCGTCAACTCGCGCAACCAGTTCGTGGGCACGATCGGCAATATGCTCTACCGCCTGACCGATCCGGCGCTGCGCCCGATTCGGCGATTCATGCCCGATCTCGGCGGCATCGACATCTCGCCGATCATCCTTCTGCTAATCATCTTCTTCATCCGGCAGTTTTTGATCACCACCGTCTGGTCTTGGGTCGCCTGAACCGGGCCTGATGAGCACGCCGTTCCGTGCGCGCGATGACGGCATCGACCTTTACGTGCGGCTGACGCCGAAAGCGGCGGTGGATCGAATCGAAGGGGTCGAGACGGCGGCCGACGGACGCAGCCATCTCAAGGCGCGCGTGCGCGCCGTGCCGGAGAAGGGCGCGGCCAATGCCGCGCTGGAACGGCTGGTGGCAAAGGCGCTTGGCGTTCCGGGGTCGGCGGTGTCTGTCGTCGCCGGCGGCACATCGAGGCTGAAGACGCTGCGGATCTTGGGTGATGCGGCGGTATTGGTGAAGGGCGTCGAGGCTCTTTCCGATAGCTGAGATGACTCGCGCTACGGCGGCCGGTTCAACCGCATCGATCAGATATCGCCGGTCGGCGCTGCCCCTTGCCCTGCCGGGCATTTCTCCCCGTATAGTGACGGGGAGAAAGACACTGTCGCGTGTGATTTCGCCAATCGCCAGCGTTGCAGGAAAAGCGCCGAGATTGCGGCCCGCTCACTTCTCCCCGTTTACGGGGAGAAGGTGCCGGCAGGCGGATGAGGGGCAGCGCCGCGGTTCGAAATTGAGCAGCTTGTGGCCGAGCCACTTTGCCAGCCGCAGACAAAAACAAGACCGCTCAATCGCCCAGCGGCAGCCTTGGATCATCGACCTTCAGCGTGTTCACGCTCTGCTTGATGCGGCGAAGGTTCTCCAGGACTTTCGGCCCTCGCGATTCGGCAACCGCGGTGGCGATCATGTCTAGGATGGCGAGCAGGGCGTAGCGCGACGAGGTCGGCTTGTAGATGTTGCCGTCCTCGAATGACTGCAACAGGATGACCGTGTCGGCGACCTTGGCCAATGCGGAGTCCGGCGCGGTGATGGCGACGGTCGCCGCGCCATATTGCTGCGCGACCTCGACCGCCTCGATCACCGAGCGCGCATAGCCCGAAACCGAGAAGGCGATCAGCGTCGTCTCGGGCGTCGCGACGGCGGCGTACATGCGCTGCAACTGGCCGTCGATCTGCGCGAGCGCCGACAGGCCGAGGCGGAACAGCCGGTTCTGCATCTCCGTCGCCATCATCGAGGAAATGCCGCCAGAGCCGATGCAAAGCACATTGCCGGAACTGGCGATCCTCGCGGCAACGCTCACCAACACGCCCATGTCGAGGTTCTCGCTGGCACGCTGGATCGCCGCGATCGCCGCTTCGGTGATGGCCGAAGCGATGCGTTGCTCGCGCGCGTCGCGGCTCAGCGGTTCCGGCGACAGATACTGGCCGCCGATGGCGATCGCCTGCGCCAGATAGAACTTGAAATCGCGAAGGCCCTCGCAGCCGAGATTGCGGCAGAAGCGGGTGACGGTCGGCTCGCTGACGCCGACGCGCGCGGCAATCTCCGAGATCGCCGCCTTGGAGGCGAAGTCGAGATCGGAAAGCACGAGCCCGGCCAGCCGGCGGTCCGACTTGGTGCCGTCCTGCGAGATCAATTGCAGGCGGGTGATGATGTCGGCCGGCGTCTTCATGGCGTCATCTCATGTCTTCATCATCACAGGGGCAGGCCGGTCGCCTTGTCGAAGAGATGGATGTTGCGTGGGTCGACGGTCACCGGCAGGCGGTCGCCCGGCTTCACCTGAAGCCGGTCGCGGAACACGGCGCGCACCGTATCAGTGCCGACCGAGCCATAGACATGCGTTTCCGACCCGGTCGGCTCGACGACGTCGACATCGATCGCGATGGCGTCCTCGGCGGCGCCGATGACGAAATGCTCCGGGCGGATGCCGGCTTCGACCGTGTCCGCGGCGGAAGCGGCCTTGCCGGCCAGCGCCAAACGGCCGCCGCCCTTGGTCTCGAACCAGGACTTGGCGTCGGCGGTCCTCAGCGCGCCGGAAACAAAGCTCATCGAGGGCGAGCCGATGAAGGCGGCGACGAATTTGTTGGCCGGCCGGTCATAGAGTTCCAGCGGCTGCCCGACCTGCTGGATGCGGCCGCGGTCCATCACCACGATGCGGTCGGCCATGGTCATGGCCTCGATCTGGTCGTGGGTGACATAGACGATGGTCGATTTCAGCCGCTGATGCAGCGCCTTGATCTCGGTGCGCATCTGCACGCGCAACTGCGCGTCGAGATTGGAAAGCGGCTCGTCGAACAGGAAGACGGAAGGCTCGCGCACGATGGCGCGGCCCATGGCGACGCGCTGGCGCTGGCCGCCCGACAATTGCCTTGGGTAGCGGTCGAGATAGGAGAAGAGGTTGAGCACACCGGAGGCCTTCTTCACCTTGTCGTCGATCGCGGCACGCGTCTCGCCACGTATCTTCGGGCCGAAGCCGATATTGTCGGCGGCCTTCAGATGCGGAAACAGCGCGTAGGACTGGAAGACCATGGCGATGTTGCGCTTCTGCGGCGGCAGGTCGTTGGCGCGCACGCCGCCGATAATGAGATCGCCGGAGGTGATCGTCTCCAGCCCGGCCAGCATGCGCAGCAGGGTCGACTTGCCGCAGCCGGACGGGCCGACCAGCACGACGAACTCGCCGCTGTGGATCTCCAGGTTGATGTCCTCGAGGATCCCGTGCTGGCCGAAGGATTTCGACAGGTTGCGAAACAGGACATCGGTCATGGTCACGCTCCCAATATATCGTCGATGAAAGGCAGGTAGCCGGCCGTCAGCCCGGCGTCCACCGGCACCACCGCGCCAGTTATGCCGGAAGCCCGGTCGGAGGCAAGGAAAGCAACGGCTTCAGCCACCTCCAATGCGTTGACGATGCGGCCGAGCGGATAGAGCCGCTTCAGCCGGCCGAGGATATCAGGGTTCTTGGCCAGGCGATGGTTCCAGGCGGCGGTGCGGATCGAGCCCGGGCACACGACATTGGCGCGCACGCCGCAGCGGCCGAGCTCGACGGCGATCGACTTGGCATAGGCGTTGATGCCGGCCTTGGCCGCGGCATAGGCTGGATTGCCGAAATGCGCGATGGCGTTGACCGAGGAGATGAAGACGACGCTGCCCGAGCCGCGCGCGGCCATCGCCTTGACGATCGGATCGGCGAAAGTCATCACGCCGGTCAGGTTGAGGTCGAGCTCCTGCTCTATTCTGTCCGCCGTCAGCGCCTTCAAGGTCTCGGCGCGCGTCCAGCCGGCATTGTTGATCAGGATGTCCGGGACGCCGTCTTTGTCGAGCAAAGCGGGGATCGCCGCCTCGATCGAGGCGCGGTCGAGCAGGTTGAAGACGTGGCGCGACGCGATATGCGAGCTGGCCAGCGCTTCGGCCGACTGGTCGCAGCCGACGACGCGCGCACCGCGTTCGGCCACAAGCTGCACGATCGCCGAGCCTAGGCCGCCGCCGGCGCCGGTGACGACAACGGTCCTGCCCTCGAAATCGGCCTTCGACGCCACGATGCGCGCTCCTCCGCCCGTCAAATAGCGAAAGAACGCTACCCAACGAAATGTAATTAAGCAACATGATAAACTGCTTGCATCACGGAAAGCCATCGATAATGTAGGAAAGTCACATAAATACTGCGCCCCATCCGGCCAGGCGCGAATGCGCATCAACGGGAGAGATCAGATGAACCTTGCGAGATGGACTGTCGGCCTGTTGGCCGGAATGAGCATGCTGGCGCTTGCCGCGCCGGCGGACGCCGGCGAGGTGCGGGTCACCGTCGCCGAATACAGCGCCAAGACCGGCCCCTATTTCGCAGAGGTGAAGAAGGAGTTCGAGGCGGCCAATCCGGGCATCACCATCAAGTATGAAGTGGTGCCGTGGGATGTGCTGCTGCAAAAGCTCACCACCGACATCACCGCCGGCACCAATGCCGACCTTTCGATCATCGGCACGCGCTGGCTGATCGACTTTGTTCAGCAGGACGTCGCCGAGCCGCTCGACGGCTACATCACGCCCGAGTTCAAGGATCGCTTCATCGACACCTTCCTGCAGCCCTCGATCATGGAGGGCAAGACCTACGGCCTGCCGATCGCGGCTTCGGCGCGCGCCATGTATTACAACAAGGAACTGTTCGAGAAGGCCGGCATCGCCAAGCCGCCGGCGACCTGGACCGAGCTGCAGGAAGACGCGCGCAAGATCAAGGCGCAGGGTGCCTTCGGATTCGGCCTGCAGGGCAAGGAGATCGAAACCGACGTCTACTATTATTATGCGATGTGGTCGCAGGGCACCGAGATCCTCAACAAGGACGGCACGTCCGGCTTGAGCACGCCGGGGGCGCTCGAAGCCGCCAAGCTCTACAAGTCGATGATCGATGAGGGCCTGACGGAGCCCGGCGTCACCTCCAACAACCGCGAGGACGTGCAGAACCTGTTCAAGCAGGGCAAGGTCGGCATGATGATCACCGCGCCCTTCCTGTCCAACCAGATCAAGGAAGAGGCGCCTAGCCTGAAATACGGCGTCGCCGCCATTCCGGCCGGGCCGACCGGCGCGCGCGGCACCTATGGCGTCACCGATTCCATCATCATGTTCAAGAACTCCAAGAACAAGGACGAGGCCTGGAAGCTGCTCGACTTCCTGTTCACCAAGGAGCAGCGCGCCAAGTTCACGCAGGGCGAAGGCTTCCTGCCGGTGAACAAGGAAGAGGCGAAGATGGATTATTACGTCAACAACGCCGACCTCGCCGCCTTCACCGCGCTGTTGCCCGACGCGCGTTTCGCGCCGGTCATCCCGGGCTGGGAAGAGATTGCACAGATCACCTCGGACGCCATGCAGAAGATCTATCTCGGCAGCGCCGAGCCCGAAGCCGCTCTGAAGGATGCCGCTGCCAAGGCCAACGGCGTGCTGAAGAAATAGCGCGTATCTCCCTGCGCCCGTGGCGCGCCCCACCCCGTCGGGGCGCGCCACACATCTCCCGGCCTTTGAGCGTTAGAAGAAGTCCGTGTGCAATCATTTCGGGACAAGCGACAGATCGTTGACCTCGGCGCCGCCCATTGCCCTGCCGGGCATTTCTTCCCGTATAGTGACGGGGAGAAAGGGCTGGCCGCAATCTCGGCGCCGTTCTTGCAACGCTGGAGATTGGCGAAGTCATTGATGAGAGCGCCCCTCTCCCCGTCACTATACGGGGAGAGGATGCCGGCAAGCAGGTGAGGGGCAGCGCAAAACGTGCGTAAGGAATTCGAGGCCATTCAAGGTCCACCACAAAACGGTCCTAGTCAGCCAACGCAAAGCCGTATCCTGCCCTATCTGCTGACGCTTCCCAGCCTGTTTTTGGCGGCCGTGGTGATCTTCTGGCCGGTCTGGGACCTTGTCCAGATCTCGACGCATGATGTGAACCGCTTTGGCCAGCTGCGCGACTTCAGCGGCCTGACCAATTTCTGGGCGCTCGCCGCCGATCCCGATTTCGTCGCCGCCCTCTGGCGCACCGGCTTGTGGACCGTGCTGGTGGTCGGCGGCGCGCTGCTGTTGTCGATCCCCGTGGCGATCATCCTCAATACCGACTTCTACGGCCGCGGAATTGCGCGCGTCATCATCATGCTGCCCTGGGCGGTGTCGCTCACCATGACCGCGGTGGTCTGGCGCTGGGCGCTCAACGGCGAAAGCGGCATGCTGAATTCGGCGCTGATGAAGCTTGGTATCATCAGCCAGAACATCCAGTGGCTGGCGAGCGCCGAGACCGCTTTTCCGATGCAGGTGCTGATCGGCATCCTGGTGACGGTGCCGTTCACCACCACGATCTTCCTCGGCGGCCTGTCGTCTATCCCGGACGATCTTTACGAGGCCGCGGCGCTGGAAGGCGCAACGCCCCTCCAGCAGTTCCGCGAGGTCACCTTTCCGCTCTTGAAGCCGTTCATCAACATCGCGATCGTGCTGAACACCATCTACGTCTTCAACTCCTTCCCGATCATCTGGGTGATGACGCAGGGCGGGCCGGCGAACTCGACCGACATCCTGGTCACGCATCTCTACAAGCTCGCTTTCCGCATCGGCAAGCTCGGCGAGGCCTCGGCGGTGTCGCTGGTGATGTTCGCCATCCTGCTCGTCTTCACGATGATCTATGTGCGGCTCGCCATGCGGGAGCAACGCGCATGAGGAACGGCAAGCTGAGACGCTCCATCATCGCCTGGCTGCTGCTTGCGCCGCTGATCGTGGTGACGATCTTCCCCTTCGCGGTGATGTTGCTGACAGCGGTCAAACCGCGGACCGAAGTGCTCGCGCCCACCTGGTGGCCGAGCGAATTCCGCTGGTCGAATTTTGCCGACATGTGGGTGGCGACCGGCTTCGGCCAGGCGCTTCTCAATTCGCTCTATGTCTCGGCGCTGGCAACCGTCGGCGCCATCCTGATCTCGGTGCCGGCGGCCTATGCCATGTCGCGCTTCCGCTTTGCCGGCTATGGCGGCTTCCGCCAGTTCCTTCTGATCTCGCAGATGATCTCGCCGATCGTGCTGGTGCTCGGCTTATTCCGGCTGATGGCCACCTGGGGCCTGGTCGAGAGCACGACGGCGCTCGGCTTCATCTACATGGCCTTCAACGTCGCCTTCACGGTGTGGATGCTGCAGAGCTATTTCGACACGATCCCGCGCGACCTCGAGGAGGCGGCCTGGATGGAAGGTGCCGGCCGCTGGCTGACCTTGCGAAAAGTGTTCCTGCCGCTCTGCCTGCCGGCCATCGCGGTGACGGCGATCTTCACCTTCATCAATGCCTGGAACGAGTTCGTCGTGGCGCTCACCATGCTGCGCAGCCAGGAAAGCTACACGCTGCCGATCCAGGTTTTCTCCCTGGTCGCGGGCCGCTATACGATCGAATGGCACCATGTCATGGCGGCCACGCTGCTTGCGACCCTGCCGGTGGCGATCCTCTTCATCTGGCTGCAGCGCTACCTCGTCCGCGGGCTGGCGCTCGGGGCAGTCAAATAGCAATTCCAGGAAAAGTGTGTAGCGGTTTTTCGTCTGGAATTGCGAAAACAAATAGTTAGTCCACTGCACGGAGCGTTCATGCGCGTCTTCACCGCCTCGCTGGCGACGGAAACCAACACCTTCTCGCCGGTGCCGACCGACCGCGCCTCCTTCGAGATGGCCTTCTACGCCGGTCCGGGAAAGCATCCGGAGACGCCGACGCTGTGCTCCTCGCCGATCGTGGCGCTGCGCCGGCGCGCGGCAGGCGAGGGGCTGACCGTCATCGAAGGCACCGCCACCTGGGCGGAGCCCGGCGGCCTGGTGCAGCGGCAGACCTATGAGGCGCTGCGCGACGAGATCCTCGATCAGCTCAAGGCCGCCTTGCCGGTCGATGCGGTGATCCTCGGTCTGCACGGCGCGATGGTGGCGCAGGGCTATGACGATTGCGAAGGCGATCTGCTGGAACGCGTGCGTAACATCGTCGGGCCGAAGGTCGTGATCGCCTCGGAGTTCGATCCGCATAGCCATCTGACGCCGAAGCGCGTCGCGGCCTCCGACATCATGGCCTACTTCCTCGAATTCCCGCACACCGATTTCTACGAGCGCGGCGAGCATGTCGTCGACCTCGGCCTAGCCGCGGCACGCGGCGACATCAAGCCGGTGATCTCGACCTTCGACTGCCGCATGATCCAGGTGCTGCCGACGAGCCGCGAGCCGATGCGCTCCTTCGTCGACCGCATCAAGGCGTTGCACGGCAAGGACGGCGTGCTGTCGGTCTCGGTGGTCCATGGCTTCATGGCCGCCGACGTGCCGGAGATGGGCACGCGCATCTTGGTCGTCACCGACAACGACAAGGACAAGGGCGATGCACTGGCGCAGAAGCTGGGGCGCGAACTCTATGCCCTGCGCGAAAAGACCGCGATGACGATGCTCTCCGCCTCCGCCGGCATCGAGCGGGCGCTTGCCGTGCGCGCGGAACGCCGGGACAAGCCGGCGGTGATCGCCGACATCTGGGACAATCCGGGCGGCGGCGTGCCGGGCGACGGCACCATCGTTCTGCGCGAGCTTTTGGCGCGCGGCGTCAAGAGTGTCGGCGTGGCGACGATCTGGGACCCGATCGCGGTGACCTTCTGCCACGCCGCCGGCGAGGGTGCCGTCATCGACCTGCGCTTCGGCGGCAAGGCCGGCCCACAGGCCGGCGAGCCGATCGACGCGCGCGTTACGGTGCTCAAGGCCGTCAGCGAAGGCTGGCAGAGTTTCGGACCGAGCCGGGTGACGCTGGGGCCGTCAGCGGTGGTGCGCATCGAAGGGACGGAGGCCGACGTCATCCTCAACACCAACCGCACGCAGACCTTCGAGCCGGACATTTTTTCGAACATCGGCATCGATCCGTTGTCGAAGGATATCCTGCTGGTCAAGTCGACCAACCATTTCTACGCCGGCTTCGCGCCCATCGCCGCCGAGATCATCTATGTGACGGCGCCGAGCTCCTATCCGAGCAATCCGGCGGTCACGGACTACAAGAAGCTGAAGCGGCCGATGTGGCCAAGGGTGGCGGATCCGTGGCGCTGATAATCTCCCCCCTTGAAGGGGAGATGTCGCCGAAGGCGACAGAGGGGGTCGTCTCGCGTAGGGCGCCAACCTCCTTCGCCTGCGATAAGGGGTCGAGCCCAGTCGGACCGACCCCGTCTGGCCGTTTTGCGGCCATCTCCCCCTCAAGGGGGGAGATTTATCCGTGCTACACCAGCCCTCGCTTCACCATCATCGCCTCGGGCGACGGCATTTTGCCGCGGAAGGCGGTGTAGAGCTCTTCGGGGTCCTTCGAGCCGCCGGCGGCGTAGATGCTTTTCTTCAGCCGCACGGCGAGTTCCGGATTGAAGGGGTCGCCCGTCTCCTCGAAAGCCGAGAAGGCGTCGGCGTCGAGCACTTCCGACCACATGTAGGAATAATAGCCGGCCGAATAGCCGTCACCGGCAAAGACATGGCCGAAATGCGGGGTGCGGTGGCGCATGGCGATGGTGTCCGGCATGTGCAGCTTTTCGAGCGTTTCGGTCTCGAAATGAAGCGGCAATTGCGGCGCATCCGGGCGCGCATGGTAGGCCATGTCGATCAGCGCCGAGGCGGTGAACTCGACGGTGGCGAAACCGGCGCCGAAGGTGCGGGCGGAGAGCATCTTGTCGAGCAGCTCCTTCGGCATCGGCTTGCCGGTCTTGACGTGCAGCGCGTGCTTTTCCAGCACCGCCGGCACCGTCAGCCAGTGCTCGTAAAGCTGCGAGGGCAGCTCGACGAAATCACGGCTGACCGAGGTGCCGGAGACTGACGGCCAGGTGACGTCGGTTAGCATGCCATGCAGCGCATGGCCGAATTCGTGGAACAGGGTCTTCGCCTCGTCGACCGACAGCAGCGCGGACTCGCCGGCCGGCGGTTTGGCGAAGTTCATGATGTTGTAGATGACCGGCTTGGCGCCTTCCCCAAGCTTGTAGCCGGATTTCAGCGCGCTCATCCAGGCGCCGGAGCGTTTCGACGGCCGCGCGAAATAATCGGCGAGGAAAAGGCCGCGCTCGCTGCCATCGGCGTTCTTGACCACGAAGACGCGGGCATCAGGATGCCAAACGGTGACACCCTTCTTCTCCTCGAAGCTGATGCCGAACAATCTCGTCGCGACGTCGAAGCAGGCATCGATGACGCGCTCCAACTGGAGGTACGGCTTCAGCTCCGCCTCGTCGAAGGCGAATTTCTCGGCGCGCAGCTTCTCCTGGTAGAAGCGCCAGTCCCAGGCGGCGAATTTTTCGTTGCTGCCGGCTTCCGTCGCCAGCCGCTGCAGTTCCTTCTGGTCGGCGGCCGCTTTCTCCAGGGCCTTTTCCCAGACCGGATCGAGCAACTCGTGCACGGCGTCCGGTGTCTTCGCCATCGTGTCGTCGAGCTTCAGCGCCGCGAAAGACTCGTAGCCGAGCAGCTTTGCCTTCTCGGCGCGCAGCTTCAGCATATCGCGCACCACATCGGTGTTGTCGGTGGCGCCGCCGTTCTGGCCGCGCATGGTGAAGGCGCGGAAGGCGGTCTCGCGCAGGTCGCGGCGCTCGGAAAAGGTCGAGAACGGCTCGTAGATCGAGCGCGACAGCGTCACGGCATACCTGCCCTTCTGGCCGCGCATCTCGGCGGCCTCGGCCATGGCGCTTTTCAGGAAGTCCGGCAGGCCCGCAAGGTCCGCTTCGTCGAGGAACAGCGCCCAGTCGCGCTCGTCGGCCAGCACGTTCTGGCCGAATTTGGTGCCGAGCGAGGAGAGCTCCTCGTTGATGGCCGCCAGGCGCTTCTTGCCATCGGCATCGAGCTTGGCGCCGGACCGTACAAAACCTTTCCAGGTCTTTTCCAGAACGCGCAGCGTTTCGGGATCGAGGTTCAGACTCTCGCTGCGCTGATAGAGGTCGTCGATGCGGGCAAACAGCTTCTCGTTCATCGAGATCGCCGAGAAATGCCTGGACATCTTCGGCGAGATGTCGCGCTCCAGGGCCTGGATGGCGTCGTTGGTGTGGGCGCCGGCCCGGCACCAGAAGATCGACGAGACATGGTCGAGCGGCTCGCCGGCAAGTTCCAGCGCGGCCATCGTGTTTTCGACGGTCGGCGCCTCTGTGTTGCCGGCGATGGCGTCGATCTCGGCCTGATGCGCCTTGAGCGCCGCGTCGAAGACGGGGCCGAAATCATTGTCGCCAATACGGGTGAAATCCGGCAGGCCGAGCGGCCTCTGCCAGAACGTCAGTGGATGGGCGGCGAGGTCGACGGTTTTCGAGGATGACATGAGCGGTTCCGGGGGGCTGATTTGGAGGCGGGCTGCCTCGGATGTAGGGCGGTGCCGCGCACCGCGCAACAAACTGTTTGCGCAATTCCGGACGGAAGACCGCCATGCGCTTTTCCTGAAATTGCTCGGTGCTCAGTAGGCGCTGCAGTCCTGCGCGATCGCGGTCTGGGTGCTGGCGGTGATGCGGCCGCCGGCGACGGTGAAGGTCTCGCGCATCAGCGTGTCGTTCTCGGGGAAGTCGTAGCAGGCGAGCACCGTAGTCTTGCCGTCCTCGCTCTTCTCGATGCGGTGACGGATCGCGGCACCCGCGACCGCGTCCTGCCACTGGTCAATCGAGTCGATGAATTCCTGCTTGCTCTGGACGACGCCAAGGTCCTCGAGCGTCATGCGCGCGTCGTCGGCGAGCAGGGCCGACAATTCGGTGCGGTCGGCCGCCAGCAGCGCCGAATACCACCGGTCGATGACGGCGCTATCGTCGGCGCTGGCGCACACGATCGAGGTCAGCAGCAAAGCAGTCGCGAGAAGGAAATTCCGGCAGTTCCGACGCATTATCCCTCCATCAAAGCTCCGGCCGCTCGAAATCGCCGGTCTCCTTGTTCATCACCCAGAGCTCGCCGGTCGAGATGTCGAACCAGGCGCCGTGCAGGGAGAGCTTGCCCTTGCCCTCGAGGATCGAAACACAGGGGAAGGTCCTGAGGTTGGCGATGGAATAACGGATCGAGATGCGCTCCAGCGCCGTCTGGCGCTCGGTCGCCGTCATGAAGGTGCTGGACGACACGGTCTCGGCGGCCGGCGCGATCAGGCTCATCCATTTGCCGATGAAATCGCCGGGCGACAGCGGCGCAAAATTGGTGTCGAGCGCGGCGCGGATGCCGCCGCAGCGGCCATGGCCCATCACCACGATGTTCTTGACCTTCAGGCTCTGCACGGCGAATTCGAGCGCGGCCGAAGTCGAATGGTACTCGCCGTCCGGCGCATAGGGCGGCACCAGATTGCCGACATTGCGCAGCACGAAAAGCTCGCCCGGCCCGGCATCGAAGATCGCCTCGGGTGCCGAGCGCGAATCGCAGCAGGCGACGATCATGGTCTCGGGCGCCTGGCCTTCGCGCGCCAGCGAGCGGTAGCGGCCGCTTTCGGCGGGGTAGCGGCCGTTCATGAAATTGCGATAGCCGGCGAGGAGGTGCTCGGGGAGGTGAGGCATGGGCGGCTAGAGCCTTTCCGGGGGCTGGAGGCGGCAGCTCGTTGCGATCGAAAGGCTCTAGCGGCAAAAGCCAGTCGCGAGCAATGCCGAAATGCGGATGGCTCCGTCGCATTCGCGATGCGAGGGGCATGACTCGGTCACGCCCAGATCGCGACCTGGATGCCGAAACGGTCGATCAGTGGCGGATCCGGAGACGGTCTAGCCTCGCCGCTGACGATACGCCCGGCGATCAGCATCATGGCCGCCGCGTCGAGGAAGTCGACGCTCGCGGCACACCTTGGCGGCGGCCGGTCGAGAAAGCTCTTCTCGTAACCGTGCCGGCAAAGCAGCGCCTTGCGCTCCTCCATGCCGGCCGGGTTGACGGCGCCCTTGATCTTCTTCGGCAGCGTCATCGCTTTGCCGCCGTTCAGCCGGCAGAAGGCGACTTCCGGGTGCGATTCGAAGATGCGGCCGCGCAGATCCGGTCGAGCGATCAGCACAGCATCGATCTCGCGGATTTTCGCAAAGATGCCGAAGGCCTGGATGGAAACGCCGCGCGGCGGATCGGAGGTGGCAAACGCCACCGCGCTTGCCCGCCGGTGCGCCGCATACCAGGCCTCGACGGTCGTGAAGTCGCTGGTGTCGGCGTAGAGCGCCGCGCGCGACGGGATGGCAAAGACGCTCGATTGCCGCGCCCCGAGAAGCGGCCGCACCAGCGCCTCCGGCCCGCGTCCGCCTCGGCCGGAAAAATCCGGCAGGCCGATCGGCATGTCGACAGCGATCGTGGCGCCGGGCAAGGCGTCGAGCAGCGCCTGGAAGCTCGGAAAGACCGAGACCGACGGCGCAGCATCCGGCTCGCGATGGATGGCGATCCAGCCGGTCTTGCAGCCGTCGACGCCGGCCAGCACGCCGCCTGGCGTCACGCCCGCTTGTCCCGCCCGGGATGGAGGAGGTGGCGAAGCTGCACCATGGCCATCGGATGCGACAGGCTCTGCGCGTCGGTTTCGAGCTGCAGCTCGTCGCCGCCTCGCTTTGCCGTGCGCGCCAGGATCTCGTAGACGGCGGCCGTGGTCGACTGCAGCGCCTTGACCGGCGGCTGGCCGGCGAGGATGCGGGCGAGATAGACGGCAGCCGTCAGGTCGCCCAGGCCGTTCGGCGGCTTCTCGATCACGCGGTGCTCGGCCAGCAGCGCCTGGCTGCCGTCGAGCAGGAAATTGCCGGTGCCGCCCGCCATCATCGACGGCGCCGAGGTGACCAGCATGGTCGAGGGACCGGCGTGCAGGGCTGCCGCCGTCACCGATTTGATATCCGGCAGCGGCGCGCCGGCCATCCATTCCAGTTCGTAACGGTTGGGCGTGGCGATGTCGGCGATCGGCATCAGCCTGTCGCGCATGGCGATGGCGGTCCGCTCCGGCACATAAAGCCCGCCCGAATCGCCCATCACCGGGTCGCAGACATAGAGGGCGCCAGGGGTCTTGGCCTTGACGGCGGCGACCAGTGAGGCGACGGCCTCGGCCTGGCCGGCCTCGCCGAGATAGCCCGATAGCACCGCCCTGACCTCGCCCAGCCATGGCGCGTGCTCGAGATCGGCCATCAGCGCCTTGAACTGGTCGAGCGGCGGCACGATGCGGGTGGCGCGGCTGTGGCCGGGATGCCAGGGAAGGATGACGGTCGGCACCGCCCACACCGGAAAGCCGAGCGTCTCCAGCGCGAAGACCGCGGCGCGGTTGCCTACCGAGCCGCGGGCGACATGGCTGGAGATGACGATGACCGCGCGCGGCGCGTCGGTTCCTTCAGCATTCATGGAGTTTGATTCCTAGCCACCTTGCATGGCGGCATACACCAGCCAGGCGAGCAGCCCAATGGCAGCGACGAGGCCGAGCGTTCGGCCAATGCGGGTACCCCAATATTCGATCGGATCGGAACGGTCGACGTCCGCCGCGGTGACGCGGTCGCGCGCTGCCTTCGCGGAGCGGGCGACGAACGATGCGCCGGGCGTCGTCTCACGCGCGACGCGCTCCAGGATGCGGTGCGATTCGTTCTCGTCGTCCCGGCGCTCAGCCATGGCAAATGTCCTTTCGGGGCGGGAGCTTAGCCTGTTCGCGCGCGCATTCACAGAGGTGGGCGGCAAGACCAAGGCTGCGGCGTCACCGGTCATTTTCTTGCGCGCAGATTGTGGTAATGCTTCGCACGCAACTTTGATCCGAGGGGACCAATCATGTTCGCCGCGCGCCTTTTTCTGCCCTCCGCTTTCCGCAACTTGCCCGCCTTGCTGATGATGGCTTTCGTCCTGCCGCTGCTTGCAGGCTGCGGCTACAACACCATCCCGACGGCCGAGGAGAACGCCAGGGCGGCCTGGAGCGAGGTGCTCAACCAGTATCAACGCCGCGCCGACCTGATCCCGAACCTGGTCGAGACGGTCAAGGGCTACGCCTCGCATGAGAAGGACACGCTCGACGCGGTGGTCCAGGCGCGCGCCAAGGCAACCCAGATCACGGTCACGCCGGATACGCTGAAGGACCCCGAAGCGCTGAAGAAGTTCCAGGACGCCCAGGCCGGGCTGACAGGCGCGCTGTCGCGGCTGATCGCGGTGTCTGAGAACTATCCAGACCTCAAGGCCAACCAGAATTTCCTCGCCCTGCAGGCGCAGCTCGAAGGTACCGAGAACCGCATCGCCGTGTCGCGCCGCGACTACATCCAGGCGGTCAGGGACTACAATCTGACGCTGAGGACCTTCCCGTCGGTGCTGTGGGCGACCCTCTGGTTCCGCGGCAACGAGCCGTTCGCCAATTTCACCGTCGAGGAAGACAAGCTGCAGGTGCCGAAGGTGAATTTCGGCACCAAGCAGGGCGGGTGAGCGTCACTGAATCCTATCGAGCCTGTCAACCTTGAGTTCCGTCACACTCCTCTCTGTCCTGCCGGACATCTCCCCCGCAAGGGGGGAGATGGGACGTCATCTGCCCTTTCGCCAATTTTCGGCGTCTGAAGGAGATGGCCGGCAACGAAGCTGCCAATCTCCCCCCTTGCGGGGGAGATGGCCGGTAGGCCAGAGGGGGGTGGGCCGGAGTGCCTTCGTCGGCGTTTTGCTTATTCTCTTCTGCCTCCTTCTCCCCCTCGCCGCCCCTGCCGCCGATCTCCCCGCCCTCACCGGCCGCGTCGTCGACAATGCCGGCATCATCGATGCCGGCACGCGCGCGGCGCTGACGCAGAAACTCGCCGACTTCGAGACGAAAGGCTCCGACCAGATCGTCGTCGCCACCATCCCCAGCCTCGGCGGCGAGGAGATCGAGCCTTACGCCAACCGGCTGTTCCGGTTCTGGAAGCTCGGCCAGGCCAAGGAGAACAACGGTGTCCTGCTCTTGGTCGCGCCCAACGACCGCAAGATGCGCATCGAGGTCGGCTATGGGCTGGAAGGCACGCTGACCGACCTGCACACCAAGCTGATCATCGAAAACGACATGGTGCCGGCCTTCCGCGCCGGCGACTTCGCCGGCGGCATCAGCAAGGCCGTCGACGACATGATCATGGTGCTGGAGGGCAATCCGGAGGAGTTGGAGGCGCGCGGCAAGCGCAACGAGCAGGCGCCGTTCAACTCCGACGACCTGTTCTTCGCCATCTTCATCACCATCTGGGTGCTCATCTTCTTCGGCAGCATCGCGCTGACGGTGCTGCCCCCGATCTTCGGCCAGAAGATCGGCCCGGGCCGCTACCGCTGGCTCGGCATGACCTTCGGGCCAAGCCGGCGATCCTCCGGAGGAGGTGGCGGCTGGTCGTCGGGCGGCGGAGGCTGGTCGTCCGGTGGCGGCGGTGGCGGGTTTTCCGGTGGCGGCGGCTCGTCGGGCGGCGGCGGCTCCTCGGGAAGCTGGTGAGGGACAATGGCAACGCGACCGATCAGCCCTGAGGACCATGACCGCATCGCCGCGGCGATCCGCGTTGTGGAAGCAAAGACCGACGGCGAGGTATACTGCGTCGTGGCGCAATCCAGCGACGGCTATTTCTTCCCGGCCGCGTTCGCGGGTGCGCTCGCCACGCTTATCGTTAGCCTCGCGGTGGCCTACGGGCTGGAAGCCTCGTGGCTGACCATCCGTCTGCCGCATTTCGTGCTTGCCCAGCTTCTGGCGCTTGGCTCCGTGCTGGTGCTTCTATGGGCGCTGCCCGGCTGGCGCATCCATCTTGTGCCGAGACGGCTGCGCTACCAGGCGGCGCACGCCAATGCGATGAAGCAGTTCCTCGCCCGCAACGTCCATCGCACGAGCGCGCGCACCGGCGTGCTGATCTTTGTCTCCATCGCAGAGCGCTATGCCGAGGTGGTCGCCGATAGCGGCATCAATTCAAAGGTCGGGCAGCATGTCTGGGACGGCGTGGTGCGCGAGCTGACCCGGCACGCCGGCGACGACCGTCTCGCCGACGGCTTCGTCCAGGCGATCGAATCGGTCGGCGCGGTGCTCGCCGAGCATTTCCCGGTCACCGCCGGCGACACCAACGAGCTTGACGACCACCTCGTCGAAATCTGAGAGCCAGCCTGTAAACGCTACTCTGCCGGACGCCTGACGCGATTTTCTGCGCTTCCGATGCTCACGGACCCGAAAGTCCGCTGCGCTTCGATTCTCGAAAATCACGTCATCCGCCTCGGCAGAACGCATTTCCAGGCCGGCTCTACCTAGTCTCACCAGCGTGTCGTCTCCTTGTGCGAAAGCGCCGGCGCGACAGAGCGGACTCTTTGCAAGCGGACGAAGCGGGTCTATGGTTAACAAATCATGAACACGCTGACGATCGACATCCGGAAAGCCGACCCTCGCGATGCAAGCGCCATCGCGGAAGTGCATCAGGAGGCTTGGCGCGGAGCCTATTCCGGCATCATCCCGCACCGCACGCTGACGGCCATGATCAATCGCCGCGGCCCCGACTGGTGGGCGAACGCGATTCGCAAGGCGGCAACGGTGCTGGTGATCGAGATCGGCGGCACGGTCGCCGGCTATGCCACGATCGGCAAGAACCGCGCCCGCGAGCTCAGGCAGCAGGGCGAGATCTACGAGCTTTACCTGCGCCCGGAATATCAGGGCATCGGGCTCGGCAGCCGGCTGTTCAAGGCGGCGCGGGCGCGCCTTGCCGACCATGGTCTCCGGGGCCTGGTGGTGTGGGCGCTGGAAGACAACTACAATGCTTTAGCCTTCTATGCCGGCAATGGCGGCCGCGACATCGCCGAAGGCGTCGAGATCTTCGAGCAGAAGGCGCTGAAGAAGGTGGCCTTCGTCTGGGAATGACGGGCCCCGGCTAAGTTGCGTCGCGGCAGGCGACGCTCCTTAGGTCTTTGTTTTGATGCATGTGGCCCTCCCAAAACCGCTGCGCACTTTTGGGCGACATGCATCAGGTTACAGGCCATCACAAAGTGTGCGGTCCCATTGGCGCTCCGCACCATTCGCCGCATTGCACCATGACGCTTCGCCCGCTATCGGTTTCCGAAATCGAGAGAGGATTTGAGCCATGCGTATCGAAGCGATAGCCACCGGAAAGAATCCGCCCGAGGACGTCAACGTCATCATCGAGGTGCCGATCGGCGGCGAGCCGATCAAGTACGAGATGGACAAGGAGGCCGGCACGCTGTTCGTCGACCGCTTCTTGCACACCTCGATGCGCTATCCCGGCAATTACGGCTTCGTGCCGCATACCCTGTCGGGCGACGGCGACCCGATCGACGTGCTGGTCTGCAACACGCGCGCGCTGGTGCCGGGCTGCGTCATCAATGTGCGGCCGATCGGCGTGCTGATCATGGAAGACAATGCCGGCCAGGACGAGAAGGTGATCGCGGTTCCCTCGCCCAAGCTCACGCTGCGATACGAGAACGTCACCGAATACACGCACCTACCGGAAATCACCCGCCAGCAGGTGCAGCACTTCTTCGAGCACTACAAGGATCTTGAGCCCGGCAAATGGGTCAAGATCGAGGGCTGGCACGATTCCAAATATGCCAAGAAGATGATCGTCGACGCAATCGAGCGGGCGAAGGCAGCTAAGTAGTCAGTTATCCACCCGTCCAAAGTCCGGCACCTTGCCGATAACCTCGCGCTTGTCCTTGCCGCAAGCGGAGCTCTTCGCTTTTTCGTCGGCGAGCTTGCGCGCCTGGTCGTTGGCCTGAGGGTTGCCGGTGGCGAGCACCAGGCCGACGGTGCAGCCCTCACGCTCCTCCGGCTGCGCCACCTTGGCGACGACTAGCACCTCGGTTGGCTTGTTCTCGTTCTCGGGATTGCTGATCTCGCGGCGGTGAATGACGGCAAAGGGTACCGCCTTATCGCCGCTGGTTTCGATGCGCCACTCGACTTTCGGACCCGCGGTATTGAGCCCGGAAAAACTCTCCCACACCGCGGTCATGTCGTCGGAGGGAAAGCCGTAATAGACGGATTCGCGGGCGTCGTCGTAGCCGACCAGCACCGGATAGCCGCGATAGCCGGCGCAGGCGAGGCTCGCCCAGTCGCCGTCGCCTTCTTGCGCCTGCGCATAGGTGACGCAGTCCTTCTTCCAGTCGAGATCGGTGTAGGCGCTGGAAATGTCGCCGGCACAGGCTGCCTGGGAGAGACCAGCGAGAGCAAGCGGAACCAAAAGAACACGCATCGCTGACAACTCCGTTTCAAGCTGCCGGAGCGTAGCGCCAATCGTTATTTCTTCAAGCTGGCTTCGATCAGCAGATCGGCGTTGCGGGCGACCGACGCCGCTGGCCCGCCGAGGCCGAACAACTGGCCGCTGATATAGGCGCCCTCGATCAGGAGCAGCAGCCCGTCGCCGAGCGTGTCGGCATCCGCCGCGCCCATCGCCGCGGCCATGGCGCGCAGGCGCCGGCGCAACTCCACTTTGTTGTTCTCGCTCACCACCCGCGCGGGATGCCCGTGCTCGGGATATTCGACCGCGGCGTTGGTCATGCCGCAGCCGCGGTAGTCCGGCTTCTGCGCGCGTTTGCCGACGCGGGTGAGGAAGGCGATGATCTGGGCGCGCGGGTCGCCCGGATGCGCGTCGACGGCTTCGTCGAAACGCTCCCAGAATTCGAGGTCGTATTGGCGCAGATAAGAGGCGGCGAGCTCGTCCTTCGACGGAAAGCTGCGGTAGAGGCTGGGCTTGGTAACGCCGGCGCGCTTGACGATCTCGTCGACTCCGATCGCCCGGATGCCCTCGCGGTAGAACAGGTCGCGCGCGACGCCAAGGATCTTGTCGGCGGCCTTGGGTGCTGGCGTGGCGTGGGTGTCGCTGATCGACGCTTCAATTTTATTGTCCGATGACATTCACCAAACTCGCTTGACAATGTTACTGACCGGTACGTATGTATGGTGCAACTCCATTGCAACGTACCGGTCAGTAACATGATAGCTCAGTCCCGCCCGTTTGGCCAGCGCTACGCCTTTGTCGTCGTCGCCGTCATCTTCTTCTGCCTGCTCATAGCGGCCGGCCTTCGCTCCGCACCGGCGGTCATGATGCTGCCATTGGAAGAGAGCTTCGGCTGGCGCCGCGATGTCGTTTCTCTAGCGGCAGCGGTCGGCATCTTCCTCTACGGCCTGACCGGGCCGTTTGCCGCGGCGTTGATGGAGAGGATCGGGCTGCGCCGCACGCTGCTTGCCTCGCTCCTGATGATGTCGGGCTCTACCGCGCTCAGCCTGCTGATGACAAAGCCGTGGCATCTGCTGATCACATGGGGGGTGTTTTCAGGCATCGGTTCGGGCGCGGTCGCGACCGTGCTCGGCGCCACCATCGTCAATCGCTGGTTCAAGACCAATCGCGGCCTGGTGATGGGATTGATGTCTGCCTCCAGCGCCACCGGCCTGCTGGTGTTCCTGCCACTGCTCGCCTCGCTAGCCCAGTCGGGAGGTTGGAAGCCGGTCGCCATTGCCATCGCGATCGCCACCGCTGCTCTCGTGCCGCTGGTCTTTCTGCTGGTGCCCGAGCGCCCGGCCTCTATCGGCCAGGTGCGCTATGGCGCCGAGGCCGACGACGTGCCGCCGACATCGCCGGCATCGCAGGGCAATTTCCTGGCGCACACGCTGAACACGTTGCGCCGCGCCGCGGGTACCAGGGTGTTCTGGTACCTGTTCGCGACCTTCTTCATCTGCGGCTTCACCACCAACGGTCTGGTCGGCACGCATCTGATCGCCTTCTGCGGCGACATGGGCATCGGCGAGGTGCAGGCCGCGGGCCTGCTGTCGATGATGGGCATCTTCGATCTGATCGGCACGACGCTGTCGGGCTGGCTCACCGACCGCTTCGACCCGCGCAAGCTGCTTGGCGTCTATTACGGCATTCGCGGCCTGTCGCTTATCTACCTGCCCTATTCCGGCTTCTCCGCGGTCAGCCTCATCATCTTCGCCGTGCTCTACGGGCTCGACTGGATCGCCACCGTGCCGCCGACGCTGAGGCTCGCCAACGAAGCCTTCGGCGACCGCAGCGGCCCGATCGTCTTCGGCTGGATCGTCGCCGGCCACCAGGTGGGCGCGGCCGCGGCTGCTGCCTTCGGCGGCACGATGCGGGAATTGCAGGGCAATTACGAGCTCGCCTTCCTCATCGCCGGCATGACCGGCATCGCGGCGGCCTGTATCTCGCTGCTGATCAATACGAGCAAGCCGGCATTCGAGCCGGAGCCGCAGGCGGCGTAGGCGCCAATCTCCCCCCTCGAGGGGGAGATGGCCGCGAAGCGGCCAGAGGGGGTCGCCTCGCGTGAAGCTCCAACACCTTCCGCTACGAGAGATGACGCCGGCGCTCTACGCGAGACGACCCCCCCTCTGTTGCCTTCGGCGACATCTCCCCCTCAAGGGGGGAGATAGCCTTGTTCACTGTTATCAAAACTTCATGATTCCGAGATGCGCCTGAAACATTGAGGCCGGAGTTTGGCGGTCCCGTTCAACGCCATCCGGAGACAGCCATGAACAAGCTTTCGTTGACCCGCCGCGCTTTCGTCACCTCGGCCAGCGCCTTTGGCCTGGTCGGCGCCTCCGGTCTCGCGCTGCCTTACTATTCCCGCGCCAGCCAGCGCCCGGCCTTCACCCATGGCGTCCAGTCCGGCGATGTCGACGCCACCTCCGGCATGGTCTGGACCCGCACCGACCGCCCGGCGCGCGTGATGTACGAAGTCTCGACGACGGAAAGCTTCGCCGACGCCGTCAAGCTGGCGCCGCTCGATACCTCGCCTGCGAGCGATTACACGGTCAAGCGGCTGCTCACCGACCTCGCCTCCGACCAGGACATCTTCTACCGCATGGTCGCGGCCGATCTTTCCGACATCAATGCCGTCTCCGAGCCGATCGTCGGCCGCTTCCGCACCGCGCCGGCCTCGAAGCGCGACGTACGCTTCGCCTGGTCGGGCGACACCGCTGGCCAGGGCTGGGGCATCGACGAGACCGGCATGAAGACCTATTCCACCATCGCCAGGCACACGCCGGACTTCTTCCTGCATTCCGGCGACACGATCTATGGCGACGGCGCCATGAAGGACGAAGTCGACCTGCCGGGCGGCGGCAAGTGGAAGAACGTCGTCATGATCGACGGCAAGCGCAAGGTCGCCGAGACGCTGGATGAGTACCGCGACCAGTGGAAGTACAACATGATGGACAAGCACGTGCTTGGCCTATCCGCCATCTGCCCGACCTTCTATCAGTGGGACGACCACGAGGTGCTGAACAACTGGTCGGATTCGAAGGATCTGACCGCCGACAACCGCTACACGGAAAAATCCATCCATGTGCTGGCGGCCCGCGCGGCGCGGGCCTTCCATGAGATGACCACCATCCGCTACGAGCCGTCCGAGCCCGGCCGCGTCTACCGCAAGATCGCCCACGGGCCGCTGCTCGACGTGTTCTTCCTCGACATGCGCGCCTATCGCGGGCCGAACGGCCCCGGCATGGAAGAGACATTGACGCCGAAGTCGCGCATGCTCGGCGAGCAGCAGACGCAGTGGCTGAAGCGCGAGCTCGCGAACTCCAAGGCGACCTGGAAGATCATCGCCGCCGACATGCCGCTCGGCCTCGTCGTCTGGAACGATAGTGTCAAGAAGGCCGGCGCCGAAGCGGTCAGCAATGGCGACAATGGCGCGCCGAAGGGCCGCGAGCTCGAATTCGCCGATCTGCTGCGCTACATCAAGAACGCCGGCATCACCAACACGGTGTGGCTCACCGCCGACGTCCACTACACGGCGGCGCATTATTACAACCCCGACAAGGCGCAGTTCCAGGATTTCAATCCGTTCTGGGAGTTCGTCTCCGGCCCGATCCACGCCGGCACTTTCGGCCCCAACGATCTCGACAAGACCTTCGGTCCGGAGCTGAAGTTCATCAAGGCGCCGACCGCCGAGGAGGGCCAGAACCTGCCGCCGTCAGCCGGTCTTCAGTTCTTCGGGCTGGTGGATATTTCCGGCGCCACCGAGCAGCTCACCGTGCGGCTGATGGATCGCGACGACAACCAGCTCTACAAGATCACGCTCGATCCGGTACGGTCGGCGTAGGGAGAATGCTTCGATAATAGGCGAACGCCGGCGGGAAGGATCGCTACGCTTGCCGCATTCCTATGGCTTTGGTTCAATCCGGATAGCAGGCCGCGGGAACGTTCGGCCACACCGCGCTGTCGCAGTTGTTCGCCTTCTGGCGCTGCTTGAAAGCGGCGCTGACCGGGCCGGTGACGATCGGGTCGACACCGTCGGGGGCGTCGGCGAACATCTGCTGCGCGGTCTTGGCTTCAGGCGGCTGGATGGAATCGGTCTCTCTCAGCGCCGTCGCCGACTGCGCTACGCCGGCTGCAAGCAGCAGACCAAGCGCCGTCCATGCCAAAACCGGGCGCAATCTGGACATCTGATCGGTCATGAACATCGAACTGCCCGGCCCCTCAAAGGTTCCGCCTTGGTTAACGGAATCATTTCACACCAAGACGTTTAAGAATCAGTGACCATGTATTTGGGGCGCGGCCTCCCCTTTCGCAAATGCGAAAAACCTTGTATGAGCCGCGCAACCGAAAAAGGCAGCGCCCTTTGGGCCTGCTGCCTGCAACGCTCCCGAGACCAGATCATGAACATCCGCAATATCGCGATCATCGCGCATGTCGACCATGGGAAAACCACCCTCGTTGACCAGCTTCTGAAACAGTCCGGCGCCTTCCGCGACAACCAGCGCGTCGCCGAGCGCGCCATGGATTCCAACGACCTCGAGAAGGAACGCGGCATCACCATCCTCGCCAAGGCGACCTCGGTCGACTGGCACGGCATCCGCATCAATATCGTCGACACGCCCGGACACGCCGACTTCGGCGGCGAGGTCGAACGCATCCTGTCGATGGTGGATTCGGCGATCGTGCTCGTCGATGCCGCCGAAGGGCCGATGCCGCAGACCAAGTTCGTCGTCGGCAAGGCGCTCAAGGTGGGGCTGCGACCGATCGTCGTCATCAACAAGATCGACCGTCCGGACGCCCGCCACATCGAGGTGGTCAACGAAGTGTTCGACCTGTTCGCGGCGCTCGACGCCACCGACGAGCAGCTCGACTTCCCGATCCTCTACGGCTCGGGCCGCGACGGCTGGGTCTCGGAAAACCCGGAAGGCCCGAAGGACCAGGGCCTGGCGCCGCTGTTCGACCTCGTCGTCAAGCATGTGCCGGCGCCGACCGTGCATCCCGGTCCGTTCCGCATGATCGGCACCATCCTGGAGGCCAATCCGTTCCTCGGCCGCATCATCACCGGCCGCATCGAGTCCGGCTCGCTGAAGTCCAACCAGGCGGTCAAGGTGCTGCATCATGACGGCACCCAGATCGAGACAGGCCGCATTTCCAAGATCCTCGCCTTCCGCGGGCTCGAGCGCCAGCCGATCGAGGAAGCGCAAGCAGGCGACATCGTGGCGATCGCCGGCCTGTCGAAAGGCACCGTCGCCGACACATTCTGCGATCCGGCCGTGACCGAGCCGCTGCACGCGCAGCCGATCGACCCGCCGACCGTGACGATGTCCTTCCTGGTCAATGACAGCCCGCTCGCCGGCACCGAGGGCGACAAGGTGACCAGCCGCGTCATCCGCGACCGCCTGCTGCGCGAGGCCGAGGGCAACGTCGCGCTCAAGATCGAGGAATCGCCGGAGAAGGATTCCTTCTTCGTCTCCGGCCGCGGCGAGCTGCAGCTTGCGGTGCTGATCGAGACGATGCGCCGCGAAGGTTTCGAAATCGCCGTGTCGCGGCCGCGCGTCGTCATGCAGAAGGGCGAGAACGGCGAACTGCTGGAACCCGTCGAGGAAGTCGTCATCGACGTCGACGAGGAGCATGCCGGCGTCGTCGTGCAGAAAATGTCGGAGCGCAAGGCCGAGATGGTGGAACTGCGCCCCTCCGGCGGCAACCGCCAGCGCCTCGTCTTCCATGCGCCGACGCGTGGGCTGATCGGCTACCAGTCGGAGCTGTTGACCGACACGCGCGGCACCGCCGTGATGAACCGGCTGTTTCATGCCTACGAGCCGTACAAGGGCGAATTGCCCGGTCGCACCAACGGCGTGCTGATCTCCAACGAGCAGGGCGAGTCCGTCGCCTATGCGATGTGGAACCTGGAGGACCGCGGCCCGATGGTCATCGATCCGGGCGTCAAGGTCTATCAGGGCATGATCATCGGCATCCACTCGCGCGACAACGACCTCGAGGTCAATGTGCTCAAGGGCAAGAAGCTCACCAACATCCGCGCCGCCGGCAAGGACGAGGCGGTCAAGCTGACGCCGCCGGTCCGCATGACGCTGGAACGCGCGCTGGCCTGGATCCAGGACGACGAGCTGGTCGAGGTGACGCCGAAGACCATCCGGCTGCGCAAGCTCTATCTCGACCCCAACGAGCGCAAGCGCTTCGAGAAATCGGCCAAGGTGATGGGCGCGGCGTAAGGCGCCTTTCCCGTAGCAGTCATCAAAGGAGGGAGCACGGGCGTGCTCCCTCCTTTCTTTTATCCGCCGGCGGCCGAGATGACGATGTCCCGATCGGGCTCGCCAACCAGATCGATGCGGATTGCGGTTCCTGTCCGGGCCGGCTTGCGTAGCGCCCTGGCGCCGTCAGGTGCCACAACCAACAATCGCCGCTCCTCCCAGGTCTGAAGCCTCAATCTGGAGATGCCGAACTCGCGGGCGAGCAAGCGGTCGAGGCGCAAGCACGTTGTCGTTTCGAGCCAAAGCTGGAGTTCCACCATGGTGTTTTCCATGCTGCCATCCAGCACCTGTTTTTGAACGGCTACGTCGGGAAATTCCTCGACGCGCCCGATCCAGGTTCTCAGCGCAGGGGCATCGAACGCGTGGCAGCGCACCAGCGCAGGGTCGTTGTTTTCGAGGGACGCCAGCAGCGCCGGCGCGATGTCGCGGCGGCTGCGGCGCTCCAGTATGGTCCGGTTCCAGGAGTTGTCGCAGTCGACGCAGCGGTAGATCAGCCAGGCGTCGATGCGCTTGCCGTTGGCGTTCACACGGAATTTACCGCTGCATCGATAGGGTCTGACGCCGCCGCAGCGATTGCAGTTGATGAGAGGCCGAGGCGCGATTTTCGGCGCGATCGCCCAGCGGATACGCAACAGTCCAGACATGCCGGTAGGCCCTTCCCGTCGGGAAGTCCGTCAGGCCGGCGATGTCCGAGATGCCTGCGAGGGCACGGCGTGGCGAAAGGCTGCGGCGGATGGAAGTCAGGCGTCGGCGGTAGAGCCTGTTCCATCCCGATGAAATCGGGATGGGGCTCTATCTGTTTGTTTGAGCATGATCTTTTCCGAAAACCGGATCCCACTTTTCGGGATCATGCTCTAGCTGCGCGACGGCGGCTCAGCAATGCCAAACCGGTCTCGAAACCGCCGCCTGAAGAACACGTGAAAATGATGCAGGGGCCGCCAATGCTGCGCCTGCGGTGCTTTCGGGGGGTAGGCGAGACCGGCGGTTACTGAGGCAAAGTGAAGCTCGAAATGGATAAAGGTCGGCTCTTCTAGCCGTGCGGCGGCGAGCAGGCAAGGGGTCTGCTGTCGGCCGACAGGACGGCGGCTCGGCTCATTTTCGAACGCTGGCGCTGCCCCTCATCCGCCTGCCGGCGCTATTTCGATGAGGATCGCCAAAACGCGTCTGCGCCGCGACAATGGCAGGCACTGCCGCGGCGATCTCAACACACCTCTGGTGTCACATCATCTCGATAATCGGCGCGATCTCGACGCTGAAGGCCGGGTCCATCAGGATCGGGCAATCCTTGGCCTTGGCGACGGCATCATCGATGTCCGCGGCTTCGACGATGGTGTAGCCGGCGGTCGGATTGCTGCCGCCGTTGTTCTCGACCGCGCCTCCGGGCAGCACCGTCTTCGACATGCCGACAGGATTGCCGCCGTCGACGACAGCCGAGCCGAGCTTGTCATACCAGCCGGTCCAGGCGTCCATCGCCGCCTGCCGCTCGGCCTCGTCGGTCGGCATCTTGCCGGAGCCATGATAGACATAGAGAAATTTCGCCATGTTCTCCTCCCTTGTTGGCGGCGTCGAACCGGCATGCGGCCACGCCGCTTGCAGATATGCAGCATGCCGCAATCGTCGATATGCGGCGATGCCGCAATCCGATACGCGGCCATGCCGCAATCGTTGATCATCGGCCCAAAACGGCGGACAAGCAACGAGAATGCGCAACGGCTAATATAATGTGACCGCTACCTTGCCATGGCGTGATATTCATCATTCGGCCGCATGTCGACGGCGGCCGCCACCCGGTTCGACATGTTGAAGAAGGCGGCGGTCGAGGCGATGTCCCAGATGTCGCGGTCGCTGAAGCCGGCCTTGCGCAAGGCGGCGCGGTCGGCCTCGACGATCTTGGCCGGCTCCTCGGTCAGCTTGACCGCGAATTCGAGCATCGCGCGCTGGCGAGGGGAGAGGTATCGGCGGCGCGGAAGTTCATCGCCATCATCTCGCCGAGCGCAGGCTCGCCCGACAGCTGACGCACCGCCGCGCCATGCGCGGTCAGGCAGTAGTAGCAATGGTTGATCGAGGAGACGGCGACCGCGATCATCTCGCGCTCCAGCTTCGACAGCCCGGACTCGCCCAGCATCAGGTCGTTGTACATGTCGGTGAAGGCGCGCAGCTTCTTCTCGTCGAAGGCGTAGGCCAGAAGCACGTTGGGCACGAGGCCGAGCTTTCTCCTCGCATTTGGCGAAATAGGCCCTTGTCGCCTCGCTGAGCTCCGCCTGGACAAGGTCGAGCGCGGTAATCCTGCCGGTCATGGTCGTTCTCCTTCGCGGGGCGAGCGTCGGTTCGATTTTCTTAAAGCGTCGTCAAACCTTTGTCGCCAAATAGCGCTCATCTGCTACCATAGTCGCAAAAGCATATGACGGGAGGGACTTCACATCATGGCCAGCCTGAAAACCGCAAGCCAGCCGAAAAAGACCAGTCCGGCAAAGGGAGGCGCGGCAAAGGCGGGCGAAAAGCCCGGCAGGCTCGCCGACTATCTTCTGGCCCGCACGCCGGCCGAAGACATCGCCGCCTATGACGTCGCCGACCTCGAACGCGCCGCCGATCTCGCCGGCCGCGCGGTCGCCAGGCACAAAACGGGCGATTGCATCATCGCCATAGACGTGGAGTCCGGCGTGACGCGCCAGGGCCGGCCGATGACGGTCATCACCGTCGTCAACGACAACATGCCGTTCCTGTTCGATTCCATCCTCGGCGAGATCACCGAGAGCGCCGGCGAGCCGCTGCTGGTCACCCACCCGGTCATCGTCGTCCGGCACGGCAAGAGCGGCGTCGAGGAGATCCTCGGCGACGGCGGCTCCGTCAAGGACGAAACCGGCCATGACCGGCTGAGCGTCGTCCACGTCCATATCGGCCGCCTTTCGGCCGATCAGGCCGAAGGCCTTGCCGGCCGCTTGAAAAAGCTTCTGGACCAGGTGCGCGCCGCCGTCACCGACTGGAAGCCGATGCTTGCCCGCCTCGACCAGGCCATCTCGGAATTCCGCTATTCGCCGGTGCCGCTCGACAAGGCGCATGTCACCGAGGCGATCGCCTTCCTCGAATGGCTGCGCGACGACAATTTCACCTTCCTCGGCATGCGCGAGTTCAACTACACCGGCGGCGAGAAGAGCGGCATGCTGGAGCGCGCCGAAAAGCCCGGCCTCGGCATCCTCGCCGATCCCGACGTCCTGGTTCTCAGGCGCGGCACCGAAGCGGTGTCGACGACGCCGGAAATCCGCGCTTTTCTGCATGGACCGGAACCGCTGATCGTCACCAAGGCCAATGCCAAGTCCTTGGTGCACCGGCGCATCTATCTCGACTATGTCGGCGTCAAGACCTACACCGCCAAGGGCGTGCTTTCGGGCGAACTGCGCATCGTCGGCCTGTTCACCTCGACCGCCTACACGCGTTCGGTGATGAAGATTCCCTACCTGCGCTCGAAGGCCGAGACCATCATCGCCAAGTCCGGCTTCAATCCGCACGACCATTCCGGCAAGGCGCTGATCAACGTGCTGGAGAGCTATCCGCGCGACGAGCTGTTCCAGGTTCCGGTGCCGATCCTGAGGAAGCACGCCGAAGCCATCCTCGGGCTGATCGAGCGGCCGCGCGTCAGGGCGCTGGTGCGGGCCGACCAGTTCGACCGTTTCGTCTCGATCCTCGTCTTCGTGCCGCGCGACCGCTACGACAGCGTCGTGCGCGAGAAGATCGGCACCTATCTCAAGACCGTGTTCGAGGGCCGGCTGTCGGCCTATTACCCGGCCTTCCCGGAAGGCGGGCTGGCGCGCGTGCATTTCATCATCGGCCGCTCCGGCGGCAAGACGCCGAAGGTCGAGCCGGCGACGATCGAGGCGGCGATCCGCGACATCGTGCGCACCTGGGACGACGCGCTACGCGAAGCAGTGTCGGAATCCGGTGCCGATGCAACGCTCTCGGCCATTGCGTCGCGCTTTTCGGAAAGCTATCGCGACTCCTTTTCGCCGGCCGTGGCGCTGGCGGATGCCGGACGCATCGCCAGGATCGATGCTGCCAATCCCATCGCCATCGACTATTATCGCCATGCCGACCAGAAGCCGCACCAGGCGGCGCTGAAGATCTATCATTTCGGCAGCCCGGTGGCGCTGTCGCGGCGCGTGCCGGTGCTGGAAAACATCGGCTTCCGCGTCATCAGCGAGCGCACCTTCGAGGTCGGCGACGAAGCCTCCGGCATGGTCTTCATCCACGACATGGAGCTGGAGAACAGCTACGGAAAGCCGATCGACCTCGCCGACGGCGGGGCGCTGTTCCAGGATGCCTTCCTCGCTGTCTGGCGCGGCGACGTCGACAATGACGCCTATAACGGCCTTGCCCAGACCGCCGGCCTGTGGTCGGGCGAGATCACCATCCTGCGCGCCTACGGCCGCTACCTGCAGCAGGCCGGCATTCCGCAAAGCCAGGATTTCATCGCCGCCGCGCTCAACCGCTATCCCGAGATCGCGCGCGGCCTGCACGCGCTCTTTGTCGCTCGCCTAGGGCCGACAGTCGAGACCGAAGGCGTGGTCGCCGCCAAGCATCTCAAGGCCAAGATCAAGGACGAGCTCGACGCGGTGCCCAACATCGATGACGACACCATAATCCGCCGCTACCTCAACCTGATCGAAGCCTCGCTGCGAACCAATCATTTCGTTGCCGATACGAAGGAGAAAGGCCAGTCGCTGGCGATCAAGCTCGACTCGCAGGCGGTCGACGGTCTGCCGGCGCCGCGGCCCTGGCGCGAGATCTTCGTCTATGGCTCGGAGGTCGAGGGCGTCCACCTGCGCTTCGGTCCGGTGGCGCGCGGCGGCCTGCGCTGGTCGGACCGCGCCCAGGACTACCGCACCGAGGTGCTGGGCCTGGTCAAGGCACAGCAGGTCAAGAACGCGGTCATCGTGCCGGTCGGCGCCAAGGGCGGCTTCTATCCGAAGAAACTGCCGATGAGCGCCGGCCGCGACGCCATCTTCGAAGCCGGCACCTCGGCCTACAAGAATTTCGTCTCCAGCCTGCTCTCGATCACCGACAATATCGGCGTCGACGGCGTCATCCCGCCGGCCGGCGTGGTGCGGCGCGACCAGGACGATCCCTATTTCGTCGTCGCCGCCGACAAGGGCACGGCGACCTTCTCCGACACCGCCAACGCCATTTCCGAGAAGCATGGCTTCTGGCTGGACGACGCCTTCGCCAGCGGCGGCTCGGCCGGTTACGACCACAAGAAGATGGGCATCACCGCCAAGGGCGCCTGGGAAGCGGTCAAGCGGCATTTCCGCGAGATGAACCACGACATCCAGGCCTCGCCCTTCACCGTCGTCGGCGTCGGCGACATGTCGGGCGACGTGTTCGGCAACGGCATGCTGTTGTCGCCGCAGACCAGGCTGATCGCCGCCTTCGACCATCGCGACATCTTCATCGATCCCGATCCCGACATGGCGGCTTCGATGGCCGAGCGCCAGCGCATGTTCGCCCTGCCGCGCTCGTCCTGGCAGGATTACGACAAGTCGAAGCTGTCGGAAGGCGGCGTCATCGTCTCGCGCAGCCAGAAGTCGATCACGCTGCCGCCGGAGGCGGCCGCCGCGATCGGGCTTGCGAAGACCACGGCGACGCCGGTCGAGATCATGAACGCCATTCTCAAGGCGCCGGTCGACCTTCTGTGGTTCGGCGGCATCGGCACTTATGTGAAGGCCTCCGGCGAAACCAACCAGGATGTCGGCGACCGCGCCAACGACGCCGTCCGCGTCACCGCGATCGACGTGCGCGCCAAGGTCATCGGCGAGGGCGCCAATCTCGGCGTCACGCAGCGGGCACGCATCGAGTTCGGCATGAACGGCGGCCGCTGCAACTCCGACGCCATCGACAATTCGGGCGGCGTCAACTGTTCCGACGTCGAGGTCAACATCAAGATCGCGCTGGCGTCGGCCATGCGCAAAGGCTCGCTGGCGAGGCCGGCGCGCAACAAGCTGCTGGCCGAGATGACCGACGAGGTGAGCGCGCTTGTCTTGTCCAACAACTACCAGCAGACGCTGGCACTCTCGATGGCGCGCAAGCGCGGGCTGGCCGACATCGCGCACCAGGCCCGCTTCATGACGGCGCTGGAAGCCCGCGGCCTGCTCGACCGCGCGGTCGAGACACTGCCCTCGCCGACCGCCCTTGCCGAGCGCGAGGCGCGCGGCGAGCCGCTGACCCGGGCCGAGCTCGGCGTGCTGCTCGCCTATGCCAAGATCGTTCTGTTCTCCGACATCGTCGCCAGCGACGTGCCGGACGATCCGCATTTCGATCGCGACCTGATGGGCTATTTCCCGGAGCGGATGGCGAAGAAATTCGCCGGCGAAATCCGCGACCACCGGCTGCGGCGCGAGATCATCGCGCGCGTCGTCGCCAACGACCTCGTCAACCGCGGCGGGCCGTCCTTCGTCAACCGGCTGCAGGAAGCGACTGGGCGCACCGCTGCCGACGTGGTGCGCACCTTCGCCGTGGTGCGCGACGGCTTCGCGCTGCCTTGGCTCTACAAGGAGATCGACGCGCTCGACAACCAGATCGACGGCCAGACGCAGCTCGATCTCTACCAGTCGGTCAGCCGGCTCATCTTCGTGACCAGCGGCTGGTACCTGAAGAACGACCTGGGCTCGGCGCCGCTCGGCCAGCGCATTGCCGAGCTGCAGGAGGCGCGCAAGGCTTTGGAGCCGAAATTCGCCTCGTTGCTGCCGGCCTTCTCGCGCGAGTGGATCGAGGATCGGCGGCATGGCCTGTTCAAGGGCGGCGCGCCCGAGAAACTGGCCGAGAAGCTCGCGCTCGCCGAGGTGGGTGAGCTGATCCCGGACATCGCGCTCACCGCGCGCACGGCCAATGCCGACATCGTCAGCGCGGCCAAGGCCTTCTTCGCGGTCAGCGACGCCTTCCGCATCCCGCGCGTCGAGGAGGCCGCCCGCTCGATCATGCCGTCGGACTATTACGACCAGCTGGCGCTGTCGCGCGCGACCGACACGATCGGCGCCGCAAGGCGCGGCATCACGGTCGCGGCGCTGACCGCCCATGGCAAGGCAGCGGACCCGGTGGCGGCCTGGCTCGAAGCCGGCGGCGAGCGCGTCGGGCGCATCCGCGAGCGGCTGCAGGCGCTGACCGAAGGCGGCGAGATTACAGTGTCGAGGCTTTCGGTGGCGTCGGGACTGATGAGCGACCTGACGGGGATGTGAGCTGAATCAGGCTGGCGCGGCCCCTCATCCGGCTGCCGCCACCTTCTCCCCGTATAGTGACGGGGAGAAGGGAGACTGCTGCGGCGCCGCGCCCTTTCTGCGACGCTGGTTAGAGGCGAAACCGTCGATGACGGCGTCTTTCTCCCCGTCACTATACGGGGAGAAATGTCCGGCAGGACAATGAGGGGCGGCGCGACGCTTGTCATTTGCATGAGCATCGGAAACATGCAGACATGGCGCGGATCGCGGGCGGAGCGGGTGCCGGGGGAATCAGCATGGCGGTAGAGACAGTGCAGCGGGCAACGGGGCGCGGCATCTGGGGCTGGATGCTCTTCGACTGGGCGGCGCAGCCTTTCTTCACCGTCGTCACCACGTTCATCTTCGGGCCGTATTTCGTCTCGCGCATGGCGAGCGATCCGACCACGGGGCAGGCCGCCTGGGGCTACGGCATCGCCGCGGCGGGCCTCGTCATCGCGGTGCTTTCGCCCGTGCTCGGCTCGATCGCCGACCAGACCGGGCCGCGCAAGCCGTGGATCGCCTTCTTCGCGGCGATCAAGATCACCAGTCTTATCCTTTTGTGGCTCGCCGCACCCGGATCGAACCTGTTCCTGGTCGTGCTTTTGTTCTCGCTCGCGTCGGTGGCGGCGGAATTCTCGACCGTCTTCAACGATTCCATGATGCCGCGCCTGGTGCCGAAGAGCGAAATCGGCAGGATTTCCAACATCGCCTGGGGGCTCGGCTATCTCGGCGGCATGGTGGCGCTGATCTTCGTCGTGCTGTTCCTGGCCGGCTCGCCGGAGACCGGCAAGACGATCATCGGCATCGACCCGCTTTTCGGGCTGGATCCGAAGCTTGGCGAGGACGCGCGCTTCACCGGGCCCATGTCGGCCGGCTGGTATTTTCTGTTCATCCTGCCGATGTTCTTCTTCACGCCGGATGCCATCAGGGGGCTTTCGATGGGCCCGGCGGTGCGCGAAGGCCTGTCGGAGTTGAAGTCCACTCTCTTCGAGGTGCGCAAGCGCGTCGGCATCTTCCGCTTCCTCGTCGCCCGCATGATCTATCAGGACGGCGTCAACGCGCTCTTGGCGCTCGGCGGCACCTTTGCCGCTGGCATGTTCAGCTGGTCGATCACCGAGATCGGCATGTTCGGCATCATCCTCAACGTCGTCGCCATCCTCGGCTGCTGGATCGCCGCCCGGCTCGACTCCGCGCTCGGCTCCAAGGCCGTGGTGATGATCGCGCTGGTCCTGCTTCTGCTCGCGACGGCCGGCGTCGTGTCGACCGGGCCGGGCTTCACGCTGCTCGGCCTGATACAGCTGCCGACCACCGATTCCGGCGGCCTGTTCGGCACCGCGGCCGAAAAGGCTTACATTCTCTACGGCCTGCTGATCGGCCTTGCCTTCGGGCCGGTTCAGGCTTCGTCGCGCTCCTACATGGCGCGCAGCGTCACGGCGGCCGAATCCGGCCGCTATTTCGGCATCTACGCGCTGGCCGGACGGGCAACGAGCTTCCTGGCGCCGTTCCTGGTGTCGACGATCACGCTCGCCAGCGGTTCGGCGCGGCTCGGCATGGCGGTGATCGCGCTGTTCCTCGGCCTCGGCGTCGCGATCCTGCTCAGGACGCCGTATCCGGCAGACAAGCCGATGGAGTGAGAGACGTTCGATAATTCTACTCCGCTGGCCGCCTGACGCGGTTTTCTGCGCTTCCGGTGCTCACGGACTTGAATGTCCGCTCCGCTCCGGTTCTCGAAAACCACGCCATCCGACTCAGCGGAGCGAATTCTCGGAACGTCTCTCTGCCGGCACTCAGTGCCGAAAGTGCCTGATGCCCGTGAACACCATGGCGATGCCGTGCTCGTCGGCGGCGGCGATCACATCGTCGTCGCGCATTGAGCCGCCGGGCTGGATCACGGCCGTGGCGCCGGCCTCGATCGCCGACAACAGGCCGTCGGCGAAGGGGAAGAAGGCGTCGGAGGCAACAACTGAACCCTTGGTCAGCGGTTCGGCAAGCCGTGCCGCTTGCGCGGCATCGAGTGCCTTGCGGGCGGCGATGCGCGAGGAATCGACGCGGCTCATCTGGCCGGCGCCGATGCCGACGGTCGCGCCGTCCTTCGCATAGACGATGGCGTTCGACTTGACGTGCTTGGCGACGCGGAAGGCGAATTTGAGGTCGGCCATCTCGGCCGGCGTCGGCGTGCGTTTCGTCACCACCTTCAGCTCAAGATCGTCGACCACCGCATTGTCGCGGCTTTGCGCCAAGAGCCCGCCGGCCACCGATTTCGCAACCGTGCCGGCCGCGCGCGGATCGGGCAGGCCGCCAGTGACCAGCAGGCGCAGGTTCTTCTTCGCCGCCACAATCGCCGCGGCCTCGTCGGTCGCTTCGGGCGCGATGATCACCTCGGTGAAGGTCTTCACGATCTCTTCCGCCGCTTCGGCGTCGAGGATGCGGTTCATGGCGACGATGCCGCCATAGGCCGAGACCGGATCGCAGGCCAGCGCCTTGGCATAGGCCGCCTTCAGCGTCGCGCCTTCCGCGACGCCGCACGGGTTGGCGTGCTTGATGATGGCGATCGCCGCCGAACGGTCCGGATCGAATTCGCCGACCAGCTCGAAGGCGGCATCGGTGTCGTTGATGTTGTTGTAGGAAAGCTGCTTGCCCTGCACCTGCCTGGCGGTCGCGACGCCCGGCCGCCCGTCACCGGAGAGATAGAAGCCGGCGCCCTGGTGCGGGTTCTCGCCATAGCGCATCACCTGGTCGAGGCGCCCGCCGAAGGCGCGCCAGGTCGGATGCTCGATCTCGAGCGCCTCGGCGAACCAGCCGGAGATTGCCGCGTCATAGGTGGCGGTGCGGGCAAAAGCCTTGGCCGCCAGCTTCTTGCGGAAATCGAGCGATAGCGAGCCGAGGTTCATCTCCAGCGCGTTGAGCACCGAGGCGTAGTCGGCAGGGTCGGTGACGATGGCGACATAGGCATGGTTCTTGGCCGAGGCGCGGATCATCGCCGGACCGCCGATGTCGATATTCTCGACGATCGAGGCGTAGCCGGCGCCCGAGCGGCGGACTTCTTCGAACGGGTAGAGGTTGGAGACAACGAGGTCGATCGGCTCGATGTGGTGGTCGTGCATGGCTTTCGCGTGCTCGGGATCGTCGCGCACGCCGAGCAGCGCGCCATGCACCGACGGATGCAGGGTCTTGACGCGGCCGTCCATAATCTCGGGAAAGCCGGTCAGTTCCGAAACATCGCGCACGCCAAGGCCGGCCCCGGCGATTGCCTTGGCCGTGCCGCCGGTGGAGACCAGCTCGACGCCGGCGGCGGCAAGCGCTTTGGCAAAGTCGGTCAGGCCCGTCTTGTCGAAAACGGAAAGCAGCGCGCGGCGAACCGGAACGAGGTCGGGCGCCGGAATGTTCTTGGCGGGGACGGCCATGGCTGACGCCTTTCGAGGCTGGTTGGGAACCGTTCGCGGGCCGTAGCACATGAGGCCCGGAAATCAAGCGCGCAGCGCAGGTTCTGCTGCCGCGGTTCAGTTGTTTTCGGGATAGCCGGCGATGCGGGTCCGCGTCAGCTGCCAGCGCACCTCGGCGATCTCCGAGGCCTTGAAGGCAAGCACGATCTGCCGACTGCGGCGCGGCCCGCCAAGCCCGGCGAAATAGATCGATTCCTCGATCTCCGGCGCCACTTCCACGCAGGTGAACACCCAGGTGTCGCCTTGCGTGGCGGTCAGCATGAGGCGGTCCTGCTCGTCCTGCAGCAGGTCGATGTCGGGATGGATGTGAAAGCGCACCGTGACGAAGTCGCGGCCGTTGTTGGGGATCGCGGCATTCCCGGGGCGCAGGAAGCGATCGCGGCCGGTCAGCACATTGCCGTTGGTCGTCAGCTTCAGCTCGCGCTCGTGCAGGAAACCGAAGCGCGCGGCATAGCCGTCGTGGCGCGCGACAAAGCCGTGCACGCCCTTCTGGTCGATGCGCTTGCAGGGCACGTGCTGCGGACCGGCGATCAGCGGGGAGCCGAGCAGGTCGCTGACCCGCAGCGAATGGCTGAAGCGGGCAGACGACGTGTCGTTGACGGTGGCGGTCGAATGCGCGGCGGTGGCGCGGGCGAGGGGCCGGAACTCGGCGGCGCCATAGGTGTCGATGCCGGCATTGACGATGAAGTGCTGACGTCCGGAAGAAAGCTCGAAGGCGAGGCATCCGGCATGCGCAGCGTTGGAGACATCGAGGGGCGGCGGCGCGCCGGTGTCGGCGATCACCGTGACGCCGCCCATCGACAGTCGCTCATAGCCGGAATGCGGCGCATGCAGCAGCGGCGCGCCGGCCGTGTCATCGTGGCGCAGGATGGTGGCGATGCGGTCGTGGATGGTGGCGCCCATGCCGTTGAAGCGGGCGAGGCTGCCGTCCTGGTGGCGGAAGAAGCGCAGCGCGGGCAGCATACGGTCGATGGCGTTGATCAAAGCAGGCGGCGGCGCCTCGGCTTGGTTGGCATAGGTCTGGCGCAGCGGCAAAAGGTCGGCCAGCAATTCCAGCACCGTCATCGGGTTGCGCGAGGTATGGCCGCCGTCGGGCAGGATCTGGCGGTCGAGCTCCTCGGCCAGGTTGCGCGTGGCGCTGCGCAGCGCCGAGGCCGGCGCGGGCAGCGACAGGGCGGCGAAGGCAAGCGCGATGCGGGCGCGCAGCCTGTCCTTACCTTCGGGCATCTCGCGCGCCATCGATCTGAGATAGCGGATCTGCATGGCGAGCGATTTGAGGAAGGCGCGGTAGAAGGCAAACTCGGCGCCTTGCAGCACGACGGAAGAATGCTGCAGCCAAGCGATCACCCGCTTGGCGGTCGTGCCGGGCTCCCAGGCGACGCCAGATATCTGGTTGCCGTGCATGGCGATCCAGTCCGAAACCAGCGCTCGTGCATTGGCGGCGGCAAGCTCGGTGCCGGCGGCGCGCATGTGGCGCAGCCAGCGGAAGCCGTGCAGCGACTTCCGCCAGCCGCGGTTGGGCACGTCGATCTGGAAGGGCGATTTGCCGCCGGTCTCGACCAGGTGGCCGGACAGCGGATAGCGGCCATAATAGATTTCGAGCGCGATCTGCGGATCGGCGAGCCTGAGATCCGGCGGCGCGATGAGGACGCGCTCGGGCGTACGGCCGGAATAACGCCAGCGATAGATAGGACCGGCACGAAGGCGCCGGCGCGTCTTGCGCCAGAACTCCCTCGCGACAAGCGTCCAAAGACGCGTCGTGCTGACGGCAACAAGTGCCAAAACCCCTCCTGCTCGTCCGCCTACCCAAGCACAAGCTTATATGATTCAAGAACTTATGCGAAGGCGGATTTCGCCAAAGTGAACCATCTCACGCGGCCACGGCCGGGTCGTCCCTAAAAAGGTCGACAAGTTTTATGCAATAACGCTCTAAATCGCCCTTCTCATCCGGGCGGCAAAGAAGCCGTCCAGACCTGAAATTGCCGGCGCGCCCAGCGCCATGTCGGCAGGCGTGGTCCGCAGCGTGCCCTCAGGCGTGAGGAACGGATCGAGGCCGGCAAGCTCGCCGGGGCGGATCGGATCGGCGGCCACGTCGGAAACTTCGGCAAGGAAAGCGCG
The DNA here is from genome assembly GCF_003863365.1 of Mesorhizobium tamadayense. GTDB lineage: Bacteria > Pseudomonadota > Alphaproteobacteria > Rhizobiales > Rhizobiaceae > Mesorhizobium > Mesorhizobium tamadayense. The sequence goes on from NZ_RQXT01000041.1 coordinate 55,726, forward strand.
GTAGAGGTCCTCGCCTTCGAGCGGGTCGAGCGAACAGTTGGAAAAGACGATCCGGCCACCCGGTTTGACGAGGCCGACGGCGTGGGCGAGCAGTTTGCGCTGGAGCGCTGCGAGCTTCTCGACATCGGCCTCGGTCTTGGTCCACGGCACGTCGGGATGCCGGCGCACGGTGCCGGTCGATGAGCAGGGCGTATCGAGAAGCACGGCGTCGAACAGGTCCGCCGGCCGGTAGTCGAGCAGGTCCGTCTGCACCAGCTCCGCCGACAGGCCGAGGCGCTCGAGATTCTGTGCCAGCCTGGCCAGCCGGTTCTTCGAGGTGTCGACGGCGGTGACATTGGCGCCGGCGAGGATGAGCTGCGCCGTCTTGCCGCCGGGCGCGGCGCAAAGGTCGGCGATGCGCTGCCCCTCGAAGTCGCCGAACAGGCGTGCCGGCAAGCTCGCCGCCGCATCCTGCACCCACCAGGCGCCCTCAGCGAAGCCGGGCAGGTCGGTCACGCCGGCCTGCAGCTTCTCGACCCGCACCGTGCCGGTCGGCAGCACGATCCCGCCCAGCTTCTCGGCCCAAAGCGCCGGGTCGGATTTGACCGTGAAATCGACCGGCGCCTCGTGGCGATGGGCGGCAAGGATGGCGCTCGCCCTGTCGGCGCCATAGGCCGCGGTCAGCCGGTCCGCAAACCACTGCGGCGCCTCGCTCGTCGCGGCAAGCGCCGGCGCGAGCTCGGCGTCCTTGGCGCGCGCCAGCGAGCGCAGCACACCGTTGACGAGACCGGAGAAACGCAATGTGCGCGGGTCGGACTTGGCGTGGGTCACGGCGAGGTCGACGGCCGCACTGTCGGGAACGTCGAGGAACAGGATCTGCGCCGCCGCCACATGCAGGATGTGCGAAAGCGCGGTCGCATTGGGCGGCAGCGGCTTTTCCAGCCGCTTGGCCAGCAGCCCGGCAATGGCCATGCGGTGACGCAGCGCCGTGACCAGGATGGCGCGCACCAGCGCCCGGTCTCTGGCGTCGAGCGCCCTGTATTGCGGATGGCCGTGCTCGTTGTCGGTCAGCCCGTCGAGCGGTGTGCGGGCATCGATGACGGCGGCAAGCAGACGCGCTGCGGCCTTGCGCGCGGGAAGGCCGGCGATCTGCTCGCCCGCATTGCCGTCACGTCTGCCTGGGGTTTGCCGTTGGCGCTTTGCTCCGCTCACGACCACGGACCTTTGGGGCCTGCGCCGCGCGGTCCGGTCGGGTTGCGGCCCCACGGATTGGGCTTCGGCCGCCCCGGCTCGGCCGGGGGCGTGGGCTCGGCAGGCTTGCCCCACGGTCCGGCAGGCGGCTCATCAGCGGCCGTCGGCGCCGGTGCCGGGCGCTGTGCAGCCTGCGGGGCGCCGCCCATCCCGCGCGCCATCTGCTGGAGGGCGGCTATGCGGTTCTCGGTGCTCGGGTGGGTCGAGAACAGATTGTCCATGCGCTCGCCGGAAAGCGGGTTGATGATGAAGAGATGCGCCATCGCCGGGTTGCGCTCGGCATCCGGGTTGGGAATGCGTTCGGCGCCGCGGGCGATCTTGTCAAGCGCCGAGGCCAGCCACAGCGGCTGACCGCAGATCTCGGCGCCGCGCCGGTCGGCTTCGTATTCGCGGGTGCGGCTCACCGCCATTTGCACGATCATGGCGGCAAAGGGCGCGACCAGCATCGCCACCAGTACGCCGACGAAGCCAAACGGATTGTTGTTGTCGCGGCTGCCGCCGAAGAAGAAGGCGAAGTTGCCGAGCATGGAGATCGCCCCGGCAAGCGTGGCGACGATCGTCATGGTCAGCGTGTCGCGATGCTGGACATGGGCAAGCTCATGCGCCATCACCGCGGCTATCTCTTCGTCCGAAAGTTGTTGCAAGAGGCCCGTCGAGGCAGCCACGGCAGCATTCTCGGGATTGCGACCCGTCGCGAAGGCGTTGGGCTGCGGAGTGTCGATCTTGTACACCTTCGGCATAGGCAGGCCAGCGCGCTGAGCGAGGCCTTGTACTATCCTGTAGTACCGGGGATCGCTCCTTTCGTCGACCTCGAAGGCACCGTTCATCGACAGCACCATCTTGTCGGCGTTCCAGTAGCTGAACAGGTTCATGCCGGCGGCGAACAACAGGGCAATCACCATGCCGCCGGAGCCGCCGATCAGATAGCCGACGCCCATGAACAGCGCGGTCATCGCGGCAAGAAGCATGGCGGTGCGAAGCGTATTCATCGTCTCTTCCGTTGGTGGCGAATGGGGCGTTGGTGGCGAATAGGGGTCGATCCTGCCATTGTCATGGCTATATGATGGGAAAGGCCGGTCTCCGTTTCAATCGGCAAGGGATATTGCATGACCGAACAACCCAGCAAAACCGAAACCGCCGAAGGCGACAGGCCGCAAAAGACGCTGACGCCAGAGGCGCAGCGCGCATTGGCGGAAGCCGAAGCGAGGCGAAAGGCATACCGCGAGGCGGAAGCCCGCCAGCCGAAAGAGATCGGCGGCCGCGGCGGCAGGGAGCCCGGGCGCTATGGCGACTGGGAAGCGAAGGGGCTGGCAAGCGATTTCTGAGGTGCGCCGACATTCAAGTGAGGCCGGCCTGCAGCGTCTCGGTGGTGCATAAGTCTTGAGATGCCGGCGGGACAGAGGGGGGCGCGAAGGAACTCGGCTGAACGGCGTTCATACCGACCACAGAGCCAGCACTTAACAGGCGGCTGCTGCCATCCGCTCCGGCTCTATGACAATCCAGCCGCGCTCGTCGATCACGACGCCGATCCCGTCATAAGTGGCGATCGAGGCGTGCTGCGTCACGACCGGATGGACGTGCGTGGCGCTGATCACCATCACCGAGGCGCCGGAGGCTTCGCCCGCCGCGATGCCGGCCGGGGCGTCCTCGAAGACGAGGCAATCGCGCGCCTCGACGCCGAGACGCTCTGCGGCCAAAAGGAAGCAGTCGGGGGCCGGCTTGCCACGGGTGACGTCCTCGGCCGAGACCATCATGGCGGGAACCGGAATGCCGGCCGCCTCGATGCGCAGCAACGCGAGCTCCCGCGGCGCCGAGGTGACGATCGCCCAGCGTTCCGGCGGCAGCGAGCTGAGAAACGCCACGGCGCCCGGTATCGGAACGATGCCCTCGAGATCGGCCGCCTCGGCCTTGAGCAGCGCATCGGCCTCCGCGATCGGATCGACGCCGGGAAGTTTCAGCGCGGCGATCGTCTCTCTCGCTCGCCTGCCGTGGATCGTCGGCAGGAAGCTTGCCACGTCGAGGCCATGGCGATTTGCCCACTCTGTCCACACACGTTCCGCCGCGGCGATCGAATTGAGCACCGTGCCGTCCATGTCGAAAAGGAAGGCGGCGAAGTTTCTGCCTGAGAACATTGGATATCCTGGGGAATGGTTTTCGGGGAGGGCGAAACGGAGCCTTACCTTAATGCCGCGAGCGCTGCCTGAGAAGGCGCAGCCGCCATTTCCATCCTTCGTAGGAACAACGTCCACGCTGCCGCGTTCTCCAGGCAGTCTTCCAACATCACAAAAACGGGGGAACGCGATGCTGATCCGGCTCGGCTATGAAATCGCCATCGAATGTGTCCAAGCCACGCCGATCGTCTCGCTGCTCGACATCCACCCCGATCGTCATGCCGATATCAAGCGGCAGACGCGGGTGCTGACTTCCCCTTCGGTGCCGACACGGACCTACCGCGACCGCAACGGCAATATCTGCCGCCGTTTCACGGCGCCGGCCGGCTCCTTCCGCATCCTCTACGATGCAGCGGTCGAGGACAGCGGCGAGACGGACGAGGTCAACGCCTTGGCGCGCGAGACGCCGGTGCCGGACCTGCCGGACGATGTACTGGTCTATCTGCTCGGCAGCCGCTACTGCGAGACGGATCACCTCGGCTGTCTTGCCTGGCAGCTGTTTGGCCATCTCCCGCCGGGCTGGGCACGCGCGCAGGCGATCGTCGACTATGTCCACAGCCGGCTCTCTTTCGGCTACGGCTATGCCCGCGCCACCCGCACGGCGGCACAGGCGCATGAGGAGCGCGTCGGCGTCTGCCGCGACTTTGCGCATCTGGCGATCGCGCTCTGCCGCGCAATGAACATTCCGGCGCGCTATGTGAACGGCTATCTCGGAGATATCGGCGTGCCGGCCGATCCCGCGCCGATGGACTTCTCGGCCTGGATCGAAGTGTTCCTCGACGGCAAATGGTACACGTTCGACCCGCGCCACAACTGCCCCAGGACAGGTCGCGTCGTGATCGCGCGCGGCCGCGATGCCACCGATGTGCCGCTGCTGCACAGCTTCGGCCCGCATAAGCTCGCCCTGTTCAAGGTGTGGACTTACGAGCAGGACGGCAACCGCTTCAACCCACCGCATCATGGCCTCGACCGTACGGTAAGCGCGCGGATGCTGGCGTAAGCCAGGCGACTGTTTCACTACGGCTCCACTACCGCTGCTGACCTGCTTCGGCACAGACCGCGCTGTGCCGAAGCGGGAAGGACCGCAGTCGCTGCGCGGATCATGGTAAGCGCTTCCTGAACGACATTTCACCACCGTCTTTTCGTTTACCGGCCGTTCACCTTCCTGTCCGCCGAAATCAAGCAAAAACAATGCGTTAACCTATAGTTAAGCGCCTTTCGACCGGTCGGCGGCCGCGTTTGGCCAAAATCCTGCAACACCTCCGTCGAGCGGCCTCGATGCCGCAGACAGTGGAGGCGGAAGGATGCGGCGGTTCAAAGGTTTCGTTCGTGGGGTGGACGGCCTTACCCGGGATCGCGGAGGCAATTTCGCGGTTCTGTTCGGGGCTGTCGCATCGGTCCTGGCGCTGGGGGTGGGATTTGCGGTCAATATCTCGCAGCTCTACAATGCGAGGTCGAGCCTGCAGAGCGTCGTCGACGCGGCTGTGACCTCGACGGCACGCGATCTCACCCTCGGCGTCATCAAGGAAGCCGATGCCAAAGCATCGGTGCAGGCATTTCTCGATGCCAACAGCGCGGCCGGTATCCTGCAGGCCAACCAGATCGTGCTCGACAAGCTCACGATCAACAGGACCGCGAAGACCGTGCAGGCGGACGTGCATGCCGATATCGGCCTCTATTTCCCGCTCTTCAGCGTCGGCGACATGCAGCGCGTAACCACGTCGACCACCGCTCTCTATTCGGACAAGAAGATCGAAGTGGCGATGATGCTCGACATCACCGGCTCGATGGCGCCCAACTGGCGCTCCAAGACGGACAAGATCGGTGACCTGAAGGCCGCCGCGTCGCAAACCGTCGAAGATCTTCTGAAACAGAACCGGGATCCCGGCGATCCACGGATTCGGGTCGCGATCGTCCCCTATGCCGAGGCCGTCAACACCGGCGGCCTCGCCGATACCGTCTTCGTCGAGGCTGAGGGCGGACCAAAGGTGCCGCCGCCGATCGATACACCGCTTTCCGTTTCCGTGACAACGGCGACCGACAAGTGCGCCACCGAGCGCAAGGACAAAGACGGCTATGCCGATTATTCGTCCGACGGCCCCTATACGCTACGCCAGGACAACAAGGGCAAGACCTATCAGGCGAAGGTCAACCGCGACTACCGCATGAAGGTATGCCCCACAGCAGCTCTCGTTCCACTGACGGCCGATATGAGCCGACTGCTCACGGCAATCGATCATTTCCAAGCCGCAGGCGTGACCGCCGGCGGCATTGCCGTGCAATGGGGCTACTACATGCTCTCGCCGTCGTGGCGCTCGGCAATCGCCGACGCCTGCCTGGGTGCCGGTCCGACCAATTTCGATCAGAAAAAAGTGGCCAAGATCGCCATCTTGATGACGGACGGCCAGTTTAACACCGCCTTTGCCCGCAGTCGCGGCGCGTCACGATCGCAAGACCAAGGCCAGGTGTCGCGCTCCAATGCCGAAGCCATCTGCGAGAACATGAAGCGCGACGGCATCGAGGTCTTCACCATCGGCTTCGATCTCAACGACCCGTCGATGACAACCACCGAGAGGGATCAGGCGAAGTCAGTGCTCAAGGATTGCTCCACCGACGACAGCTCCTCGCTGAAGCATTACTACGAGGCCGCCAACGGGGCGGAACTGTCAGACGCTTTCGGCGCGATCACCCGCAACATCGAGAACCTCACCATCAACCGCTGACCGTTCACAGATCAGACCGCAAAAAGGAAAAGGCCGCCGCTTCTCGACGAAGCAGGCGGCCTTCCGTGTTTCCGTCCATGACGCGGCTCCTGGCGGCGACCCCTTCGGGTCACCTGCCGCGCGTCTCGCGTCTTAACGGGAAGACTGCTTCCCGGAAGTGCAATCCGCTGAGCTCACGTTATGGAAAACGAAATCACTCGACATCGGATCACCTCCTTTCGGTTTGTTGAACACGCCATCATGATGGGGTGCGTCGCAGCAAAAGACAAGATGACGTCACGGAATGGCCGTGCCTCGGGTGGGAAATCATCTTCCCCCGGTGTTTTTGTGCAACAGATCGGGATTGCGGACCACGGGCCGGTGGACGACAGTGGCCTGGGGCGGGTTGGACGTATCGGGAGGTGGGAGTGGACGCTGCCGACAGAGCCGCGCGGATCGTACGAAGGGTCGTCGAGACGCTGAAGCCGGGTTTCGCGGTCAAGCTTTGGACCGGCGAGCGGATCGGCCCCGCCGACGGCCCGGTGCTCGCCATCAACGACCAGGACATCGTCTGGCAACTGGTTCGCCGGCCGGCCTTCTCGACGCTGGTCGAGATGTGGATTTCAAAGACCGTCGACATCGAAGAGGGCTCACTGTTCGATTTCTACGCCATGCCTTCGCAAGGCAAGCTCAAGACGAAGCTCAAATCGCTGCCCAAGCTGGCAATCCTGCGCGACCTGCCAATGGTGTTGTTTTCGCGGAAACAGATGACGGCGCGCGGCGATCTCTCCGGGCGTAACCCTTATGTCAGCGGATCGAACAAGGAGGCGATCCAGCATCATTACGACATCTCGAATGCCTTCTACCGGCTCTTCCTCGACGAGCGCATGGTCTACAGCTGCGGCTACTTCCAGGATTTCGCCAACGGCATCGACCAGGCGCAAGTCGACAAGCTCGACCATATCTGCCGCAAGCTCAGGATGAAGCCGGGCGAAAGGCTGCTCGACATCGGCTGCGGCTGGGGCGCCATGCTCATCCATGCGGCGAAGAACTATGGTGTCGTCGGCCACGGCGTTTCGCTGTCGCAGGCCCAGACGGACCTTGCCCGCGAGCGCATTCGCGCCGAGGGGCTGGAGGATCGCATCACCATCGAGATAAAGTCCTATGCCGAGCTCTCCGGCACCTTCGACAAGATCTCGTCGATCGGCATGTTCGAGCATCTCGGGCTAGCCAACCACGCTGCCTACTTCTCGGCCGTCCACCGCTTGCTGAAGCCCGGCGGTATTTATCTGCACCACGCCATCACGAGGCGCAGCAAGGGCGACATCAGGAAGACATTGCGCAAGGGGCCGGAATACAAGGCGCTTATCAAGTACATCTTCCCCGGCGGCGAGCTCGACACGATCGGCATGACGCTCGGCAATCTCGAAGCGCATGGCTTCCTGGTCCATGATGTGGAGAACCTGCGCGAGCATTATCAGCGCACCTGCCGCCTGTGGGCGGAGCGTCTCGCCGCGCGCTTCGACGAGGCGATCGCCGAGGTGGGCGAGGCGAAGGCGCGGCTCTGGCTGCTCTATCTCGCCGGCTGCTCGATCGCCTTCGAACGCGCCTCGGCGCAGATTTTCCAGACCGTCGCCACCAAGCGCGCGCGTGGCCCGAGCGGTCTGCCGCCGACGCGGGCGGATTTGTATCGATAGCCTACACGAACCGCATCGGCGCGCCGACCTCGACCCGCGCCGGCCGGTCGACGGTGCAGTAGACGCCGATATTGCGGGCGTTGTAGCGGACCAGGTTGCGCAGGATGCCGGGATCGTTGTCGAAGCCGTCCTGGGCGATGATGGTGAAGCCGCAGCGGCGGCAAGGCTCAGAGACGGTGAGCCGGAGATCGCCGACCGCGAGCTTGCGGCCGATCCATTCCGTCTCCGGGAAGGAGCCTTCGACGGGGTCCATATCGACGACGATGTTGGGACGGAAGCGGCGGGGATCGGGCATGCCTTCCGGATGCAGCGCCTTCAACCGGGCCAGCGAGGCGGTGGTCAGCAGGTGGATCGGCGCCCTGCTGTATCGTTCGACGGTCAGCGGGCCAGAATAGTCGGGCGCCGCGTTCTCGCGGAAGTAGGGCCGGATCGAGGCCTCGAAGCCCAGGAATCCGGAAACGACGCGGTCGCTTTCCGGGTCGGGCGCCGGCAGCCAGTCGCCGCCGGGCACTGCCACCTCGAGCCGGCGGTCTTCGGTCAGCCGGGTTCGGATCAACGGCACCTTATGCCATTTCGGCCCGCGGTCCGGCCTAGCGATCTCGCCGTCCGAGGCATCGACCAGGCCGAACAGCCGGTCGCCGTCGACCGTCGATGTGCCGACGGAGATGGCGTCCAGCCGCTCGCCGGCGAGCGAGCTCGCCGGATAGCGCCAGAGCTGGCTGACGGCGCCGAACGTGGCCTGGTCCGGCATCAGCCCTTCTTGTTCTGCCGGTTGGCGACGAGGTCGTCGACCACCGCCGGATCGGCCAGCGTCGAGGTGTCGCCGAGCGCGCCGTAATCGTCTTCGGCGATCTTGCGCAGGATGCGCCGCATGATCTTGCCCGAACGGGTCTTCGGCAGGCTCGGCGCGAACTGGATCTTGTCGGGCGAGGCGATGGCGCCGATCTCCTTGCGGACATGGGCGACGAGTTCCTTGCGCAGGTCCTCGCTCGGCGTCGAGCCGGCCATCAGCGTCACGTAGCAATAGATGCCTTGCCCCTTGATGTCGTGCGGATAGCCGACGACGGCGGCCTCCGAGACCTTGTCATGGCTGACCAGCGCAGACTCCACTTCCGCCGTGCCCATACGGTGGCCGGAGACGTTGATGACGTCGTCGACGCGGCCGGTGATCCAGTAGTAGCCGTCTTCGTCGCGGCGGCAGCCGTCGCCGGTGAAGTACTTGCCCTTGTAGGTCGAGAAATAGGTCTGCACGAAACGGTCATGGTCGCCATAGACGGTGCGCATCTGGCCCGGCCATGAATCGGCGATGCAGAGATTGCCGTCGGCCGCGCCTTCCAGAACCATGCCGTCGCCGTTGACCAATTGCGGCTTGACGCCGAAGAAAGGCCGCGTCGCCGAGCCGGCCTTGAGGTCAGTGGCGCCGGGCAGCGGCGTGATCAGGATGCCGCCGGTCTCGGTCTGCCACCAGGTGTCGACGATCGGCACCTTGCCGTTGCCGACGACGTTGAAATACCATTCCCAGGCTTCCGGATTGATCGGCTCGCCGACCGTGCCCAGTACGCGCAGCGACTTGCGCGAGGTCTTCTTCACATGGGAATCGCCGGCGCCCATCAGCGCGCGCAGCGCGGTCGGCGCGGTGTAGAAGATGTTGACCTGGTGCTTGTCGATGACTTCCCAGAAGCGCGACTGCGACGGGTAGTTTGGCACGCCCTCGAACATCAGCGTCGTGGCGCCGTTGGCCAAAGGCCCATAGACGATATAGCTGTGGCCGGTGACCCAGCCGACATCGGCGGTGCACCAGTAGATGTCGCCGTCATGGTAATCGAAGACATATTGGTGCGTCATCGAGACATAGACGAGATAGCCGGCGGTGGTGTGCAGGACCCCCTTCGGCTTACCGGTCGAGCCCGAGGTGTAGAGAATGAACAGCGGGTCTTCCGCCTTCATCTTCTCCGGCTTGCAGTCGGCCTTAACGGTCGCCGCCTCGTTGTGGTACCAGACGTCGCGCCCTGGAACCCAGTGGACCTTGCCGCCGGTGCGGCGCACGACCACCACCTTCTCGACCTTGGTGCCGGCCTTGGCCGCGATGTCGATCGCCTTGTCGGTGTTGTCCTTCAGCGGGATCGGCTTGCCGCCGCGCAGGCCTTCGTCGGCGGTGACGACGATGGTCGACTTGCAGTCGTCGATGCGCCCGGCGAGAGCATCGGGCGAGAAGCCGCCGAAAACGACCGAATGGATGGCGCCCAGCCGCGTGCAGGCAAGCATCGCGTAGGCCGTTTCCGGGATCATCGGCATGTAGATGGTGACGCGGTCGCCCTTCTTGACGCCGTGCTTCTTCAGCACATTGGCGAAGCGGCAGACATGCGCATAAAGCTCGTTGTAGGTGATCTTCCTGTCATCGTACGGGTTGTCGCCTTCCCAGATGATGGCGGTCTGGTTGCCGCGCTTCTTCAGATGCCGGTCGATGCAGTTCCAGGAAACATTGGTCTGGCCGTTCTCGAACCACTTGATCGAGACCTTGCCGTCGAAGGAGGTGTTCTTGACCTTGGTGAAAGGCTTGAACCAGTCGATGCGCTTGCCGTGCTTGCCCCAGAACTTGTCCGGATTTTTCACGCTGTCGGCGTACCATTTGAGATAGGTGTCGTTGTCGATCAGCGCGTTCTTCTTCCACGCCGGCTGGACGCGGTGGACATGGACATCGGACATTTTTTCGCTTTCCTCCGGAATCGTTCCGCCGGCTTGACGCGCCGGCGGCATCGCGGCGAAGCAGCCGCGAATTCGCGGGCATTATTAACAGTTCCGCCGTGACGGCAATATTAGACGTTGGATTCGCGCGGCGGGATGACGCAGCGGCAGTGGCGAACCGCTGTCAGCACTCGCTGCCGGTCGCTGCTAACCAACTGTTTTAGCGAAGGAAAAGCTTGTTGCGATCAGCAAAAATCAATAGACAATTAAGCAACTAAGCGCAGAATCCTGCGTTGGGAGGAAAGGAGAACCGACCAGAGGACGGCCATGCGCGACCAATCTGAAATGGACCTGATGCTCAGGGGCTACGGTTTGACCACGGCCAAGATTCTCTATCATCTTCCCGATCATCCGCACCTGCTGCAGAGCTATATCTGGCAGGACTATGACATCGCTCCGAAGTTTCCGGTGCTGATCCGCTTCATCGAGTTCTGGATGACCAAGCTCGACGGACCGCTGCATTCGGTCACCTACACGCACCAGAAGCTGATCGCGCCGAACGAGTGGCACAAGGTCGACGGCGAGTTCGTGCTGCATTGAACGGCGGCACAGCTGATCTCCCCCGCAA